>NZ_LT907844.1:4383488-5110232 GCF_900215505.1 Cohaesibacter sp. ES.047 | reverse complement strand
GGATGCCGTCGAATGCGAGAAATTCAAGGCGATACATGAAGCCCTTGGGGGGCGTTTCTTCTACCGAGCCAAGGCCAAGTACTGGCAAACAGAGCACAAGAATCTCGGATCGAGACTTTGCAACGCCCAGCTTGAGATTGAGCGTTTAAATGATACCCACGCTCCTGCAGTCCAAATGGGTCAGCCTAGCTGGACTAGACGTCTGATAGACAAAATCACTTAGCACTTTTGGTGACAGGAACTGGTTAGCGGATAGTCAAATGAAAAGTATTTCTAATATTGGATCAAACATATTCCGGTTGGCCGTGTTTGAGATACGCAAGCGCTCTCTAAATACGTTCATTGGCGTGATGTGGAGCGTCGCTGCGCCGTTGATGCAGATGTTGATCATCTGGTTCGTGATGGAGTTCGTGTTCAAAAAGCACCCAACCGCATAAGTTTTTGTGGCTGGTCAGCGGCATTGGGACGTGGATAGTAATTTCGGCTTCAATTACTAAAACTTGCAACAGTCTTGTCGGTCGGCGGGCCCTTATTCAGCACAACAATGTTGACTTCAAAGGGCTTATTATGGCTGATATCTTAGGGGAGCTGTTTTTGTTGCTTCCTTTTTTTGGTTTGGCCATAGTAGGCTTGCTGGCTTCGGGGACAGTAAGTCTCAGCCTTCTTCTTATTCCGTATATGCTTGTTGTGCTTGTATCATTCATATATGGCCTCGGCTTGGTATTAGCAGTGCTAACTCCCTTCTTGCGGACATTCCCTATCTTGTTGGATTGGCACTTCAGGTTTTGTTCTGGTTGACCCCTATTGCATATGCAAAATCGATGATCGACGACAGGGTGCGCCTGATTATAGAGCTTAATCCGCTCACCTATTACGTCCAACTATCACAGAAGATCTTTCTAGGCGATCTATTCACAATGGTGGATTTGGTCTTGCCTGCTGTTCTCTCGCTAGCATTCGTTGTTGTTGGCACTTTCGTGTACAACGCCTTTGCGAGAAAAGTTGTTATCTATCTTTGATCTGTCCGCAAGAGTGCAGAAATACTGACAAATTGGGATTGCATGTGGAAGAAAATTTAACAGTAGAAATTTCAAATGTTGAACTCTCCGTTTCGGTTGGTAGCCGGCCAAGCTCACTGAAGAGTCTTCTGGTGAATCGTAAACATCCAACCGTTCGCAAGTTGATATTGAATGCCGCATTTTATCGCGCGGGAGGGGGATCGCATTTGTGTAATTGGTAAAAACGGCAATGGTAAAACCACTTTTATGAAGGTGCTTGCGGGCATTTTCACCCCAACCCGAGGACAGGTTTGGACGCGCAGTAAACCAACGGCGGTTCTTGCCGCTGGTATCGGAATGGAAGACGAGTTGACAGTTGAGGAAAACATCGATGTCTCGCTTCTCTTGCGGAATCTTACTTCTGGTCAAATCCGCGAACTCAAAAGGGGAATTTTGGAATTTTGCGAATTGACAACAGATGCCAATAAACAATTCAAGCACCTCTCTACTGGTTACAGGAGCCGGCTCGCGTTCGCGACCGCGATATGCGAGACTCCACGTATATTATTGCTGGATGAAGTGCTCGGAGGTGGCGATGAGTTTTTCATTGAAAAAGGCGAATTCTAAGTTACATGAAACCATTGCGGTGTCTCAAACCGCATTTATCGCGACGCACGGACCTGACGAGTTCGATGGTGTTTGCAATCGCGTACTTGTCATAGAGGAAGGCCGCATTACCTTTGACGGGGAATTTTCAAAAGGTGTAGATTTCTACCGCAAGAGCAATTCTTGATTTGCGCTAGGCTACACAAGAGAACAGAAAATGGCAATATCGGTTCTAATTTGTGGTTTGGTTCGTGAACAGAATCGGCTCACAAAGAAAGCTTACGCACTACGTTAATTGGCGTAATTCAGGTTACGTAGATAAGATAGTCTACGCCACTTGGATTGGAGAAGTTGATCGGTATAATGGGCTACGCCGCTCGTTGGAAGAGGCCGGTGTTCTGATCGTGGAGGTAAGAAGAGCCCCGGCTTATCTTGAAATGGTGGGCATCAACTCCATCAGATGCTGGCTTATTACTACGGCCTGAGTGTGATCGACGATGGACAATTCGTTCTTAAGACACGTGTGGATCTTGCAGATAACACCGATGATATGATCCATGAATTCGTCAATGGCACTACTGAAGCTGATGATTTCATGGGAGTTGGCATTGGCAATCGAATATTAATTGAAAATAGCCAAATGTTATTTCCCTTTCTAAACGGAGATGCGCAATTTTTTGGACGCAAGCGTGATTTGCAAAAGATGGTTAACTTGTCGGCTGAAATGGAACTTGTTTACAACAGGCTTGCTGTGGAGCAGACATTTTCTTTGAGGCCTTTCAAAGAAAGTAAAGTGTTTCAGGAGCACTTCTACTGGAATCTTCCACATATTAGCGAAATCGCGAATGAGCGCTCCGAGCAGGTTCTATATATTTTGAACAACAAACAGATTGCGCGAGCTATCAAGGGTTGGTGGTTGGTTCTCGACGCCTATTCAAGGTGGGGTGGGGGCCGGAACGTGATTTTTCCGGTAGCCCGTTTCGCTCCATAGAAGAAGCAATCGAGCACAATGGAAGTGACAAGTTTCTCGGAACAGAAAAGAGCGATGTAATTGCGCATGATTCCTTTGTCAAAGAACTAATTAAGGTACTTCCGTCAGACGAGATAGCTGCGCTCAAAAAAGACCTTGCAGTGAGTTCCTCTGGACGCCCGCTCGAAGTGTCTTCGGATGTCTATGATTGTTATGAGGAATTCCGGAAGAAATTCAGCGGGCTCCCAGAAGCAAAATCTAGCAAGGTTGACAACTTTCCAGTGTCTATTTCCGGTGCACCACAGCACTTTTTTGTTAAAGACGGGATCGATAGTGCGACGACACGTTACCATGAGCAGATCACGCACCTAAGACGCGAAAACGACTACTTGAAAAAGCAGTTGAATATTACGCTGACGCCTAGCTCATTGCATCGTTGGATCAGCAGAGTGCTTTCTCCCAGATTGGTACTTTTCCTGCGCTATCGCTTTCCGCGCCTAACGTCTTTCTATGTACGCTATTTCATGCGTAAACAGGCAAAATAATGGTAAGAATAGAACTTCAGAATTACCTCGAACTCGTTCAATTGAAGACTGAATTGTTTAGAACCCAGGCGAAATTGGAGTGGACGCGAAATTTTCCGTTTCGGTCATTTGTTCGTGCCCAATTGCTTCCTATATTACCGCGACTTCAAGAATACAGGCTATACCGGCTGGCAATGCGTATTGAGGCTCAGAAGCCAACAGAATCTCAGATATCTCCAAGTGATATTATAGTTTCTCAATCCACTGAAGACGAACGTATATATTCTGTGGATGTGCCGGCCTATTTAGACGGTTCGTGCGGCGGTAAGGACGAATTTGCGCGGCTTTCTGAAAATTTTAAAGTTGCAGCTCGACGGCCTCATCTGTTAATAATACATGGATTCTATGAAGAAGAAGCAAAAATTATATTTGAAAAAGCAAAGAATTTGCGCGATACAGACGTTGTATTGACAACGCCGAATGAAAATATTTGCAATTACTTCATTTCTCACGTTCCTTGTGCAATTGCCTGTTTTGTTGTTCCCAATGTTGGTCGTGACATTTTTCCTTTTTTGCTTGCTTTACGCAACCTGGATATAGACCATTATAAAACGTTCATCAAACTTCATACGAAGCGTTCTCTCCATGTTGCAGATGCTGGTGCCTGGTTTCTCGTAAATCTTCTGTCGTTCATCGGTAGCAACGAGGTAACGAAACAGCTTTATGAATTGGCTGATCAGAATGTTACTTCGCTGTACGGATTAGAAACGTTCAAGATTACAGATCACTATATAAATAACCAACCTTGGCTTTCGTGGCTCATAGGATCTGATTACAGCTCAAGCGACGTAAAGTTCATACCCGGTAGTATGTTTTTAGGAACTGGCTTTTTTTTGAGATCAGTTGCGAGCCGAGAATTGTGGCGTTATCGCTTTGATGGTGAGAATGGGCAGCTTGATGGGACGCTTGCACATGCCATGGAGCGTTACTTTGGCGTTATAGCAGAAGAGGGTGGCGGCTCTTGTGAAACATTAATGGAGCTGATTGCGGCTAAGGATGAACGATGAAAAGAACAATCCTTCTAAATGGGGCAATTCGAGATGTTGAAGAGTTTGTTCTGATTGCTGATTCGATACTGCATAAAAGAGAGCAAGTCGACGCGGACATTTCCGTTGTTATTTCGACATGGCACGAAGACATCGCAGCCAATACCGAAATTTTTAGGTGGCTTGCCAGCGAAGGTGCTGCAATTATAGGCTCTCCAAACATTCAAGAGGGTGGCCCTGCGAACATATACCGGCAATGGAGGACCCTGAATGCGGGGCTTAACGCCTGTGACGATGATGCTCTGATATTGAAGGGGCGTACGGATAAATTTCTGCTGCGCAAGGATGTTCTAAGCGCATTTATAAGCAGAGAATTCAACGAAGAGCCTTATCAGAGGATGATATCGGAAAACCGGTTGGCTGTCGAACATCTTTCGTTGAGCTTGCCGTTTATGGCCAAAGATATGATCTATCTCGGCGGCATGAAGGCACTTAGAAATGTTACCCATTTTTCGCTTAGAACACGCTATGTCGCCGACCACATATTTAACGGAATTGGTCCCGAATGCTTCTTATGGCTGGAGTATGCGCGAAGCGATTCAAATCTTCTTCGTCTGGTCGAGAAACTCGATTTTCGTCAGATTTCGGTCCACATGCTGCAATACGGCAGTGTATTCGACTATAAGTTTGATGAAGTCCCTCCACATATAGGATATCTGTACAAGCGTTGGGTTGAGACATTTGATAAGGAATTCCTCTTTTTGAGCGATGTTTTAAAATGCGGCTTCGCTCCGTCGTGGCTGGTTGACGAAGGCAGCTGGCGTTATCTGATTGGTGATCGGCCGGAATACGAAAAGCTCAAAAATGCTCTTAAAGCAATACCACCGATGATCGAAAATCCAATACCGAGCACTTCGTATTTGAACTCGGCTTCGGCACATCGCTTTGAAGACGCGGAAATAGTGGCTCCTCAGTATCCATTTCCTCTGCAAATTGAACAAATCCGCAACAGCAACAAGCGGGAATACTCCGATATTGTACTGTTGCGCCAATCGATCATAAAGGAAGAGATCGAAAAGGACGAACCTAATGAGGCTCGTCTGAGGAAAGCACTTTACTGGAATATAAGACAGCGCGACAGGGGAACCTTGGAACAATCCTACCTCTGGCTTATGGAGGGCAAGCCTCAAAAGCGCTATATGAGCACTGCTGACCAGATTTTTGTATTGGAGCGAATGATAGACTTTTTTACGTTCCAGCAAGATTTTGACAATATAGGCAAGACAATTGACAATTTTTTGCCCCTCATCAAAAAGGATCCCAAGCTTACGGTCAGATTGGGTGAGCACTATTTCAGAAACGACAAGAAATACAAAGCTCTTTATTGGTTTCTACGCGCTTATATGCATAACAAGACAGATTTAGGGGTCGCACATGGACTAGGCTGCACTCTTCTTGATTTACGCTTCCCCAAACTAGCAATCTATTTTCTGGAAAAAGCCCATAAAATAAGCCCTAATGACCAGACGGCTGCATTTACGCTTTTGCGTGCATATCACGCCACCGGGAAACAGCAGGAAGCCATGAAAATACTCGATATATTGAGTAACAATTTGCGGCTGGAAGCGGAAAGGATTCTAAATGTTCGCGACTAGGAAACAAAGGCAAAGGCGACACGAGCAGTTGGCTCAAGCACATTGTTTATCGCCGATGTTCGACCGGCCACTCGTTGAGTTCAAGAACGAAATCGACCGCCTAAAATCTGGCACAAATAGAATAATAAACTTCGACGAAGATTTTTACTGCAATGCATATCCTGATATAAAAAAAGCCGTCGAACGCGGTGAATTTGAATGCGGCTATATGCATTACTTGCTATTTGGTCAGCATGAAGTTCGCGTCACCAGCACGATCGATTTCAGAAAACGGTTTGGAATAGCGCCAAGTTACCCCTCAACCAGCTCTCTATTTTATCCTATAAATGCTCATGCTCCACGTCACTACGAAACAAACCTCATGAGGCTGCCGCAGCCCGACAAACGTGAACTGACGATTTTTATTCCCTATTTAGATGCCTCCCTTTTCTATGCAGGTTACTCAATCTTTTTCAAAGACATCGCAAAAATCTTCGGCGATTTTGAAAAAATCAACGTCCTTGTACTGGAGAGTGCGCGCAATCCTGAATTGCTTACAGAATTTGGGAGCCAGCTGAATATACTTCATTATCGGGAAGCTTTGAAGATAACCCACGCCCCCACAATGGCAATTTGTTTCGACACGGAGACATTTTTCATGGCACTGGAAATGTTGGGGGGGGATGCATCAAAAATAGTCTACTACTGTCAAGATTATGAAGCAGGATTTTTTCCATTCGGAACCCAGTATATAAGGTGCGAGAAGGCACTTCTAAAATCAGAAAACATAATTATTTCAACGCCTTTTTTGCGAGATTTTCTTGAAAGGCAGGGGCTTCTCAACGCAAAGCGCATATATGTTAAATCCCCTGAGATATCTCCATTTCCAGTGAAAATGGAGAAATCAAAAAAGATATTTTGCTATTTTCGCCCGGAGTTTTTCAATTCCAGAAATCTTCCAGAAATCATTTTGGAGGCAATTAATGCTTTTTCAGCAAGACACAATGGATATGAATTCTATCTAGTAGGTACGGTTGAAGTGTCTTATTCCTTTGAGGCAAATGGTTCTAAAGTATATGTACTAAACAAACTTCCAAAAGATGAGTATATAAATTTGATCGGGAGCTGCGATGCCGTTGTTTCAATGATTTATTCTGCACACCCAGGCGTTATTGCTTGGCAATCCGCCGCCTCCGGTATTCCAACCGTGACAAATTGTTTTTTACAGCGTGACAAAGACACTATAGAAAAAATCTCCAAGAACATCGTAGTTTATGATCCTTATCGCGATGAACTTGCGGATAAAATGGAATTGGCGTTGCAAATGGATAAGGGGGATGCCGATTTTAATCGAGAATTTTACGAAAATAAAGAGCCTAAAGATATTCGATCGTTCTTGTTGGACATTACTTCGGAGTAATCCTCCTCACGAATAAGGAACTTCAAAAGTCTATAAGACATAACAATATGTTGCCGAGCGTCGGAACATAACCTTGATGTTTGCAATTGTGACCTATGTTTCTGAACTGGCGATAGCAGCCTTCCAGTCCTTTGTATTGACCCATTGAAATTCTGCTCATGCTATAGGTAAGGAAAATAGTGATGAGTACGACTATGGACGATAAGATCAAACGCTGGACAGCGAAGCGGAAATCGGCATTGGTTATTGAGATCATTCAGGGCAAGACGACGGTATCAGAAGCAAGCCGCTCTTTTGATCTGTCGCCCTCCGAGATTGAGGGATGGGTTGAAGACGCCAAGCGAGGGTTGGAGAATAGCCTGCGTGCCAATCCCCTCGACATTATACCAAGGGCGTGAAGTTCTGACTCTTTAGGGATTCCATTTTTAGCACTGGCGTGATTCAACATGGCAAAGGAGATTTTGCCATGTCTGCCGCTTTGATTCTTAGCGATGCTTTTGACGCCGATAGTTTGCGCCGTCTTGCCAAAGGATGCCGCAATGCCAAACAGAGCCGCCGCCTACTGGCCATTGCGGCTGTCTATGACGGCATGAACCGTGCTGATGCCGCCAAAGTCGGCGGTATGGACCGCCAGACTTTGCGAGATTGGGTTCTTCGCTTCAATGAGCAAGGCACCGATGGTCTTGTCGACATCAAAGCAACCGGCGCTCCCATGCGCTTGAGCCCAGAACAGCTCGAAGAGTTTGTTGCTATCGTTGAAACCGGTCCTGATCCTGAGAAGGACGGCGTCTCTGTCTGGCGTAGCCAGGATCTGGTGCGTGTGATCCAAGAGCGGTTTGGGGTCTCCTACAAGGAACGTGGAGTACGGGATCTTTTGCGCCGCATGGGGTATGTGCGCATATCTGGTCGACCTCAACATCCAGAACAAAAGCCTGAAGTCATTGATGCTTTCAAAAAAACTTCTCCGCAACGTTGGCAGCGCATGTAGGCCATTTGCCAAAGAACAAGCCCATCGAGATTTGGTGGCAAGATGAGGCTAGGCTTGGTCAGAAGAATGGACTGGCGGGACTATGCAGAATTTTGTGCCCTGGCGCTTTGATTACGCCATTTGGAAACGATCTTCGAACATTATTGCGAACTGGCTTTTCACTGAGTGCCATTCGCGCACGGAGCGTTTCCATTCCACAGAAGTAGCATTCAGGGCGAGATAAATCAATTTCGCAGCTGCCTCGTCACTGGGGAAATGCCCGCGGGAGCGAACGGCCCGGCGGATTTTCGAGTTCAGTGCTTCAATGGCGTTCGTGGTGTAGATCAGCCTGCGCACTTGGGGCGGATAGTCAAGGAACGGGATCACCTCGTTCCAAGTCCGGCGCCAACTCGGCGCGATTGCCGGGTATTTGGCGGCAAGGTCGCTGTTTTCGAACTCCGCCAGCGCAGTCTCCGCGGCTGCTGCGTCCACAGCGGTGTAGACAGCCTTAAGAGCCGCTGCGACGGCCTTGCGATCCTTGTAGCTGGCAAAGCTCATGGAATGGCGCAGCAGATGCACGATACAGGTCTGGACCTGGGTCTGAGGAAAGGCTGCCTCGATGGCCTGGGGGAAGCCCTTCAGACCGTCCACGACGGCGATGAGAATGTCCTGAACGCCACGGTTGCGCAGATCGCTGAGAACTTTAGCCCAGAACTTGGCACCCTCATTGGCCTGGAACCAAAGCCCCAGAACGTCGCGGGTGCCGTCCGGGAGAACAGCCAGGGCCACAAAAACCGCCTTGTTCAGAACCACGCCGTCGGTGCGGATCTTGACCCGGATCGCGTCCATGAACACAATCGGATAACACGGTTCCAGCGGGCGGTTCTGCCAGGCGGTCACTTCCTCCATCACGGCATCGGTGATCGCCGAAATCAGGCTCGGGGACGCCTCTATACCATAGATATCCTCGATATGCCCCTGGATCTCGCGGGTCGTCATCCCGCGCGCGTACATGCTGATGATCTTGGTGTCGAACTCGGGAAAGCGGCGCTGATACTTGGCGATCAGCAGAGGATCAAAGCTGCCGTTGCGGTCACGGGGAATGTCGAGAATGACCTTCCCGCTGTCGGTGGTCACCGTCTTCTGGCTGCGGCCATTGCGACGATTTGGCGCCTGGTTCGCGCCTTCAGGCGGCGCATCGGCGCGTTCTTCGGTCAGATGCTCGTCCAGTTCGGCGCTCAGGGCTCGTTCGGCCAGCGCCTTGGTCAGTTCTTGCAGAATCCCGTCCTCTCCGAACAGATCGCCCGCTTTGCGGCCTTCCATCAGATGATCCAAAAGGGCTTTGTCGATGCTCATACGTGGGTCTCCTCATATTAGAGTTACCACGCCAGGGCACAAAATTCTCCATAGTCGGGCCAGTCCATTCTTCTGACCAAGCCTAGCCTCATCTTGCCACCAAATCTCGATGGGCTTGTTCTTTGGCAAATGGCCTACATGCGCTGCCAACGTTGCGGAGAAGTTTTTTTGAAAGCATCAATGACTTCAGGCTTTTGTTCTGGATGTTGAGGTCGACCAGATATGCGCACATACCCCATGCGGCGCAAAAGATCCCGTACTCCACGTTCCTTGTAGGAGACCCCAAACCGCTCTTGGATCACACGCACCAGATCCTGGCTACGCCAGACAGAGACGCCGTCCTTCTCAGGATCAGGACCGGTTTCAACGATAGCAACAAACTCTTCGAGCTGTTCTGGGCTCAAGCGCATGGGAGCGCCGGTTGCTTTGATGTCGACAAGACCATCGGTGCCTTGCTCATTGAAGCGAAGAACCCAATCTCGCAAAGTCTGGCGGTCCATACCGCCGACTTTGGCGGCATCAGCACGGTTCATGCCGTCATAGACAGCCGCAATGGCCAGTAGGCGGCGGCTCTGTTTGGCATTGCGGCATCCTTTGGCAAGACGGCGCAAACTATCGGCGTCAAAAGCATCGCTAAGAATCAAAGCGGCAGACATGGCAAAATCTCCTTTGCCATGTTGAATCACGCCAGTGCTAAAAATGGAATCCCTAAAGAGTCAGAACTTCACGCCCTTGGTATCAATATCCGTGGTGCAGATTACTTCCATTGAAAGGACAGGATATGCTGACACATCCAACCCTGGAGCAGCTCAATAGCCTCAAGCTCGACGGCATGGCAGAGGCCTTCACCGAGCTAGCCAGCCAAGACGGAACGGTCGATCTCACCCACGCCGAATGGTTGGGGCTACTCATCGACAGAGAAGCTGCCAGCCGCGAGACCAAGCGGTTCGAGAGCCGAATGCGAACCGCCCGTCTGCGCCATGTCGGAGCCGCCCCAGAAGATGTCGACTACAAAACCAGACGTGGGCTGGACAAGGCGCTGTTCCAGCAACTGCTGACAGGTAAATGGATACGGGACAAACGGAACTTGATGATCACCGGCTCATGTGGCGTCGGTAAAACCTGGTTAGCCTGTGCGCTCGCTCAGGCCGCTTGTCGAAGTGGTGTCACCGTGCTTTACAAACGTGTGCCACGTCTGTTTGGCGAATTGGAGATGGCCCATGCAGACGGGCGCTTCCCGCGCCTCTTTCGAAGCCTTGCCAAAACCCAACTCCTGATCCTCGACGACTGGGGACCCGACCGTCTGAATGCAAACCAGAGACGGGACCTCATGGAAATCGTCGAAGACCGATATGGTGCAGGGTCAATCCTGATCACCAGCCAATTGCCACTGAAAACCTGGCACGAGGTTATCGGCGAACCTACCTTCGCCGATGCAATCCTCGATCGGCTCGTGCACAACGCATATCGCCTCGAACTCGAAGGCCAGTCCTTCCGAAAAACCCATGTCAAAACGGGTGACGAAAACAACAAAAGCTGATACCTAAATCTTCAGGCCTCAAGACGGCACGCCAAAGGTGGCCGGATACTCCGGATTAGGTGGCCGGATGTTATCGGAATGGCCGGCCGGATGCTCCGGAATGCGCAGAAGGCCGCAAAGCGGGCGATCTGTTCGGAGAGGACGGGATTCTGCAAGAACTGACCAAGGCGCTGGCCGAACGAGCCCTGAGCGCCGAACTGGACGAGCATCTGACCGAAGAACGCGCCGATGCGCCGCCTGAAGGCGCGAACCAGGCGCCAAATCGTCGCAATGGCCGCAGCCAGAAGACGGTGACCACCGACAGCGGGAAGGTCATTCTCGACATTCCCCGTGACCGCAACGGCAGCTTTGATCCTCTGCTGATCGCCAAGTATCAGCGCCGCTTTCCCGAGTTCGACACCAAGATCATCAGCATGTACGCGCGCGGGATGACGACCCGCGAGATCCAGGGGCATATCGAGGATATCTATGGTATAGAGGCGTCCCCGAGCCTGATTTCGGCGATCACCGATGCCGTGATGGAGGAAGTGACCGCCTGGCAGAACCGCCCGCTGGAACCGTGTTATCCGATTGTGTTCATGGACGCGATCCGGGTCAAGATCCGCACCGACGGCGTGGTTCTGAACAAGGCGGTTTTTGTGGCCCTGGCTGTTCTCCCGGACGGCACCCGCGACGTTCTGGGGCTTTGGTTCCAGGCCAATGAGGGTGCCAAGTTCTGGGCTAAAGTTCTCAGCGATCTGCGCAACCGTGGCGTTCAGGACATTCTCATCGCCGTCGTGGACGGTCTGAAGGGCTTCCCCCAGGCCATCGAGGCAGCCTTTCCTCAGACCCAGGTCCAGACCTGTATCGTGCATCTGCTGCGCCATTCCATGAGCTTTGCCAGCTACAAGGATCGCAAGGCCGTCGCAGCGGCTCTTAAGGCTGTCTACACCGCTGTGGACGCAGCAGCCGCGGAGACTGCGCTGGCGGAGTTCGAAAACAGCGACCTTGCCGCCAAATACCCGGCAATCGCGCCGAGTTGGCGCCGGACTTGGAACGAGGTGATCCCGTTCCTTGACTATCCGCCCCAAGTGCGCAGGCTGATCTACACCACGAACGCCATTGAAGCACTGAACTCGAAAATCCGCCGGGCCGTTCGCTCCCGCGGGCATTTCCCCAGTGACGAGGCAGCTGCGAAATTGATTTATCTCGCCCTGAATGCTACTTCTGTGGAATGGAAACGCTCCGTGCGCGAATGGCACTCAGTGAAAAGCCAGTTCGCAATAATGTTCGAAGATCGTTTCCAAATGGCGTAATCAAAGCGCCAGGGCACAAAATTCTCCATAGTCCCGTGCGGTTGATCGCCGGGTCATGGAAACAGGCCTTGATCACAGCTGACTTCAGATTATCTGAGACAATCATCGCAGGCACACCGCCGAAGAAATCGAAGGCCCGCACATGGCTCGATATCCAATCCGGCAGGCTCTGGGTCCAACTGGCCTCCACATAGGTGTAGTTCGGCGCCCCAAGCGTGGCCACAAAGATCTGAGCTGTGCGCACTTCACCGGTCTGAGGACAGATCACATCCACGGTCTGGCCCGCATAATCGACAAACAACCGTTCACCAGCGGGGTGACGCTGGCGCATTACCGGCGAAAGCTTGCCTTCCCACGCTGAATAGCGGGCACAATATTGGCTGTAACCATAGCCGTCAGGATGAACCTCGCGATATTCCTGCCACAACAGAGCCAGCGTCACACCTTTGCGGCGCAGCTCGGCATGCATATGAGCCCAGTCCGGCTGCGGTACCGCGCGAGAGGACGCCCCAGGTTGGGATGGGTAAAGAAGAAGTTCCAGATCACTGTCAGACAAATCAACCGGCAGAGGCCATGCCAAACCAGCCAAATCCGCGCGACGGAAATAGTCCGATATCGTTGCTCGTCCTATCGAAAGGCTTTGCGCCACTCGGCGTCCTGACAAGCCTTCTGCCCGAAGCCGAAGGGCTTCCCGGATCTTGCGCATTGGTAATCTCTTCATGGGGCTTTCTCACGCTCCAAAAGAACACAAGATAGCCGGTGAGTGATTACCTCAAAACGGTCGGCAAATCCCCTTCACAAGGGGGGCCGAATGCTCCGGAATCAATGGCCGGATCAAATCGGAATGGGTGGCCGGATGCTGTCGGAATCAGTGGCCGGATAAGACCGGAATGCGCAATTATGGTCTCAAACAGGAGTTCATAACTCCGCATTGCCCGCAACAGAATGGAATGGTCGAACGTGTTATCAGAACAATGCATTCACAGACACCGCTTCGAAACCATTAAACATGCAAATCGGGTTATAAGCGATTGGATTGCCTTTTACAATAATTACCGCCCGCACCAAGCACTCGCCATGCGGACACCCGCTGAGGCATTCAAATTAGCAGCATAAACTGTGCAGATTCCGATGGGTCAATACAACCCTTCGAACGATCAAAATTGTAGGCGAGATTGGCCAGTGTCAGTTTTGTTTCAGCCCGAGCAAGCCCGATCGTTCGGATGAACAGGCCGTAGCGGTTCTTCTGATGAGCAAAGACATGTTCGACTCGGGCGCGGATTGAGGACTTCTTCGCATTTGCACGCGATGTTACGAGCGGCATGGGCTTGCCTGCTGGCTTGCGTCGATGGATCTGGCTTGTCAGCATGTTGCTGGCCAGCCATTTCTCATTGCTCTGAGAACGATAGGCACTGTCAGCCCAGACATCGGAAGCCGTGTTGTCCTTGCGCAAAACATGCCTTAACTGACGTCCGTCAGCATCAGCGGCCGATGTCACTGTGCTGCCCCTTATGAAGCCGAATTTGCGATCAATGCTGATATGGTTCTTGTAGCCAAATACTGGAAGGGCAATCTGAGGCAATGGCGTTCCGTCTGGCCGATAGCGCACTTTTCCGCCAACCTTCAGTGTCCAGCGGGCGTTGGTATCCTTTTGCGCGGCCTTGTTAGGCTGGTCTGGCCAAATCTCTTTGGCAGGCTTGCCTGCCTTGACCGCTTCCTTCTCACCATCCGTGTTGCGTTGCTTGGGAGCGGGAACCAGCGTGGCATCCACAATCTGGCCTGACATTGGGATGTAACCCTTCTTGTGCAATTGCCAATCAAAGGTTTTCATGACACGCCTCAGGGTGCCTGTTTCCGTCATGCGATTGCGGAAGTGTCGGATGGTATTCTCGTCGGGAGTGGCGCCGCCAAGTTCAAAGTTCAGGAACCGCATCCAGGATAGCCGATCACGGATCATGAATTCCATCTTGGCATCGGACAAATTGTGCTGAGCCTGCAGGATCAGAATTTTGAACATGGACACAGGATCAAACGGAGGGCGACCAACCTTGGACCCATCACCGTAACCGAGACCTTCAACAAGCCAGCCACGGAAATATTCAAAGTCGATCGTGACTTCGAGAACCTCGAGAGGATCACCGTGCTTGCTCAGACGTTCAAATTGCGAGCGGTTTTTGCGGGTCTCCAAGTGCAACACGCTTAAGCAAAGCAAATTTTGGCGTCTTTTCCAAGGTCTTGCAGCAGCGCCTGGAATGGGGTTTTGAATCCGAGGCTTTCGCGGAAAACTTCGGTGTTGCGTTTGAAATGTGAATCCACCGTCTCCTGAATTGAGCCCGGTCGAGAATATATGGCAGTTCATGCGGAAAAACCGGCTTTTCAACCGGATCTTCTCATCCTACGAGGAAATCCTCGCGATATGTTGCGAAGCCTGGAACAAACTCGTCGGTCAACCTTGGATAATTATGTCCATCGAATTGCGAGAATGGGCATATCGGTTCTGAATTCTGCTCGATGGTATTACCTATTATAATGCAGAGCGCCCACATTCTAGACATGGCATCTTGACCCCGAATGAGGCATATGACACCATACTAACCATCAAAAAATCGCAGCCTGATGTGAAACAATGAGCCACCTTAAAATGGCTGCAACATGATCCAAACTCTAGGACCACCTCTCACTTCGCGATGGAATCCACCATCCCGAGGCATATGATGCTCCATCATCTCATCAAAGGCGGTTGAATTACAACCTATTAATATCCCTCAACTACTTTTAAATCCGGCTCTTGTGAACCCAGCAGCGTTGCTGTCGGGTCGTCGGAAAGATCTCTTCCAGTGCCGCCCAAAATCCCATGGCATCATCTCCGGTGGCCAGTTTCGGCGGATTGAGACCGCGGTCTTTGAGAGCCAGCAGAACCTCTCGCCAGCTCTGGGTGGATTCCCGAACACCATCGTCGATAGCCAGAAAATGGCTTCAGCACGGCAGTTTACACCGATCACGACCAGAGCGCAGAGCCGGTCATCAGTGCCACGCAGTCCGCTGTAGATGCCGTCAGCCCAGATGCAGACGTTGGGTTAACACTTCAAGAGCGACACCCGGCGCCTAATTTTTCCTTGAGTAAATATCCTCTGCCTGCTAAATGGTTTCCCTAGAGTTTTTAGAATTATTGGTCTATATTAAGAATGTATTCAGTACCACCAAACTTCCTAGTTTCAAAGTACTTTGAATTTTTGTTCGCAATATGGATGTTTTCACTCTGCATCTTCACCCTTTTGGGCAATGCTGCTTCTGATATCTGGCTAACTGGGACAGTGGTGATTTTTCTTGCCGTCTGTCTGGCAGAGAGGAATTGGGGTTGGATGCGCATGCGCTGGGTTCAGATTGCTGCAGTTTTCTGGGTTTGGATTTTAATAGCGTCGCTGCTTTCTCAATGGCCGCAAAATGTTCTAAAAGACCCGCTGGTCTGGATTCGCTTTCCCCTGTTCGCTGTGGCTCTACCGTTTCTGCTCAACCGCTATCCAGATGCCCGAAAGATATTGTTGGTGTCTCTTTTAGCGGGTCTAACCATTCTCTTCGCAGTTCTGATTTCGGAAAAGATCAAAAATCCCGATGCACAACGACTTTATGGAACTTGGGGCAGGGACCTAAACCCTAAATCAGGTTGGCTCGTTGTGGGGTTTGGCTTACCGGTCGCTCTTTGGGCGCTAAGCAAGTTCTATTCTCAGCCAAAAGCTATGATTTGGGCCATTCCATTAATCGCGTTGATCACCTCGGCTGCGGTACTAACCGGCGAAATCTATGTCACCCTTTCTCTTATCCTTGGCATCGCTCTGTTTCTGTTGACGTGTAGGATGAATGTGAAGCTCTTTGCTAGTGTCGTGGCCGCTGTATCCGCTATGGCTGGCTTTGTTCTATGGATGTTCCCTGTGCTGTCCAATCGTTTCGAGCTTGCTCTGACAGCTCGGTTGCCGTGGCTTTCCAGTAGCGACTATTATATGCCTTGGATGAGCGGAATTGAAACGGCCAAACTCAATCCGTTGATTGGGGTCGGGCCTAGAGGGTTTGGTTCCTATTGCAACCAGAGCCCTGAGTTGCAGGTCCTGTTTGACGCAGGATGCTATCATCACCCGCATCAGCTCTATATTCAGATCGCCGCCGAGACAGGCTTGATTGGTTTGGGCTTGTTCTTGCTGCTGTTTGTCACCTTGCTTGCGCATATCCTTCAGGCCAGAAACTGGCGCGCACTGCCGAGCAATGTGACAGCCGCACTATGTTTAGTGATCACCGCACTCTGGCCCATTTCTACATATTCCAATGCCTTTGGCCAGCATAAAAACTTCTTCACTTGGCTTATCATAGCCTTTGCACTAGCGCTTGCTTCCCCAAACAACAAAGAACGACAAAATCAAGGCTAGCGGATTGTACGAAGCTCTGTATTGACCTACCGGAATCTGCACAGATTATGCTGCTAATTTGAAAGCCTCAGCCGGAGTTAGCATCGCGAGCGCCTGATGTGGCCGTTGGTTGTTGTAAAAAAAGATCCAGTCGGCAATAACGCGATTGGCGTGCTGGATGGTTTCGAAGCGGTGTCTGTGAATGCACTGCTCCTTCATCGTTCGGATCACACGCTCCACCATTCCATTTTGCTGCGGGCAATGAGGCGTGATAAACTCCTGTTTGAGCCCGTAGCTTTTGACGATTGCGGTGAAGTGCCGACTGGTAAAAACCAAACCATTGTCCGAGCGGAGAAGGAATTCCCGATCGACACGACCAAGTGTTCCAAATCGACTGATCAGAGCATGCTCTAGGGCTGCTGTAGCCGTCGTCGCCTTGCCTGTTCGTGAGAGATGCCAACCGAGGAGTTCACGGGTATGGCAATCGATCACCAATGCCAACGATGCCCAACCATCTTTTCCGGTCCAGACACGTGCCAAGTCTGTCGACCCATTGCCCGGCAGGCAATTGCGAAGCAAATGCCGAGAGGAGGCGCTCATTAGGCGCAGTGGCAACTGACGGTACCGCCTCGATCCGGGGACGCATTCCAACAGCCCTCTTACGAACCTGCCATCCCTTGATCTGGACGATCCTCTGAACGGTATTTTTGTTGAATCCTAAGAGCCAGGCAACCGTTCGATAGCCGAAGGACGGCTCCTTCTCGATCATGGCTTTGATCGGCTCAGCAAACCGGGGATCGACTTTGGGGGCCGATTTGGTTGGCCGGTAATACACGGTCCTGCGAGGAACGCCAAACCATGCGCAGAGCTTGGCAATCGGTGCACGCAATTCAAGCATGGCCTCGCCATAGGCTTCCTGAAGATCCTTCAATTGCTTCTCATATTGGGCGTGAATGTCGAGGGGATTGGCACGCAGGCTATTCTCCAACCCTCGCTTGGCATCTTCAACCCATCCCTCAATCTCGGAGGGCGACAGATCAAAAGAGCGGCTTGCTTCTGATACCGTTGTCTTGCCCTGAATGATCTCAATAACCAATGCCGATTTCCGCTTCGCTGTCCAGCGTTTGATCTTATCGTCCATGGTCGTACTCATCGCTATTTTTCTTACCTATTGCGGATTTCAGAAATACCGGACAGCGATTTCAGTAATTCGCGAACAGCTGAGTAATGGCTGATCCTTTACCTGGTTCAGGTTTGTGGATTGATGGTTTTCTGTTCTGTTTGTTGGGTCAAGTTCTGATTTTCTTCTGATCGCCTCATACTTTCCCCTTTGAGCTCTATTCGGTGCGCATTGTGAATAATTTGATCAAGGATGGCATCGGCAATTGTCGGCTCGCCGATCATCTCGTGCCATGCCGAAACGGGAAGTTGAGCCGTGATGATGGTTGATTTGCGTTGGTATCTTTCCTCGAAGAGCTCGAGCAGATCGAGGCGCTGCTGGTCTGTGAGCGAATGGGTTCTCCAGTCATCCAGGATGAGCAACTGGACGCGAGCAAGTTTGTCGACCAGCCTTGGAAAGCGCCCATCGAGACGGGCCATGGCCATGTCCTCAAACAGGCGGGGCATTCTGACATAAAAGACGGAATAGTCGAGCCTGGCGGATTGGCGTCCGAAGGCGCAGGCGAGCCATGTTTTGCCGGTTCCGGTTTGCCCTGTGAGAATGATTTGTTCATGAGCCTTAATCCAGTCTCCTTGAGCGAGAGAAAGGATTTTGCTCTGATCAAGGCCACGATTGGCAGCGAAGCTGATGTCTTCGATGCATGCATCAGGAAAGCGCATTTTTGCATTGCGCAGCCTGTTGGCAAAACGCTTGTCGGCTCGGGATGCTACTTCCTGGTCGAGCATAAGGCCAAGCCATTCATTCCGATCTAGGGATTGCCCAGGATCTTGTTCATTCAGGCTCTTCCAAGCTTGTGCCATTCCGGTCATGCCGAGTGCGGCCATTTGGTTCAATGTCGGGTGTGTCAGCATTCTTTCTCTCCTGTTTTGATGTTTGTTGATTACTGGTAGTAGGTTGCGCCTCGGATATTGTCGTGGCTCGGTGCTGGAGGGGCGGGTTCCTGGTGCGCGGGTGCCTTGTCGAGACCGGATACCAGGATGGATTGAACGGATTTGTATCTGACCGTCTCGCATGTCAGAGCCCTTTGACAGGCTGCTTCCAGTCTGTCTGTTCCGAACCGGCGTTGTAGGCTCACCCCCCCCAGTGCCGAGCGGAAACCCTGCTCGGGGTGTGGCCGATCTCGCATCAGGCGTTCCACCAACAGGGCGGTGTGATATCCAATGCGGGCAGCCTGAGCGACGAGGGTTTGAGGCGTCATGCCTGCGTGACGCTGGTGGGCCTTGGGCATATGCTGTGTAATCGTGGAATGGCCACCCCGATCCCGCCTGCGCTGATGAACTGCAACCCGCTCATGATTGCAAAATATCTCGACAACACGATGGGTTAGCCGGACATCAACCTGCCGTCCGATTAGCTTGTGAGGGACGGAATAGAAACCTCGTAAAATCTCGACATGATAGTCGAGATGCACCTTGGCCCGTTTCCATTCGGCATATTCAAATGGAGTGTCGGGCAACAGACGCAGGGCAGGCCGTTCAATCTCTTCAAACAGTTCCTTGCGGGATCTTCCGATCCGCCGCATTTGCTTGTTGTTGAGCACCACCAGCAATTCCGCGATGGTATTGTTCAACGCTTCAATCGAGAAGAATTGCTGATTGCGCAGCCGGGCCAGGATCCAACGTTCGACAATCAGAACCGCTCCTTCCACCTTTGCCTTGTCGCGCGGCTTACGTGGTCGTGTCGGCAAAATGGTCGTGTCGTAATGGGTTGCCATGGCTTCAAAGGTGGCAGTTAGCGATGGCTCGAACCACAATGGTGTGGCCACGGCGGCCTTGAGATTGTCGCAAATGATGGCCTTGGTAACGCCGCCGAAAAACTTCAGTGACCGAACTTGCGCATCAATCCAGTCCGGCAGCTTCTGGCTTCGAGAGGCCCAGGCAAATGTGTAGTTCGAGGCTCCGAGGACTGCGACGAAAATCTGGGCCTGATATGCCTCTCCGGTCGCAGGATCAAAAACCGGAATAGTGTGGCCGGCATAATCGGTCTGAATGGCCGCACCCGCTTCATGCCGGTTGCGAAAACGGGGATTGGCCCGGCACTCGAATTCCCTGAAACGAGTGCAGAACCAAGTATAGCCGTAACCTTCGGGATGGACCGCCCTATATTCCTCCCAGAGCAAGGTCAGGGTCACACCCTTGCGCTTCAATTCCGTCGCAATATGGCGCCAATCAGGTTCTGCATCGTCACGCGGTGGTCGACCTACATTCTGAAACAGGGCTGCCCGCAATTGCTCGTCATCATCGCGATCGGCTGGTATTGGCCAGCTGTTCAAGCCAGCGTCACGGGCTCGGTGAAGGTAGGTGGCAACGGTTGTCTTGCTCAGCTTCATTCGCGCAGAGACCTCTCGTGTAGAAAGCCCCGGATCATGCGTCAGCCGTAATATCTCTCGTATATCTTGCACAGTCGTGCGCCTCACTTGCTTGCGTCGGGGCATGCTCCCTCCTGATCTGTTCTTCGACCAAAAGAGTGCCCCAATTAGGCAGGTAAGGATCAACCAAAATTATGCCTTGAAAACTGTCCGGGTTTTTGTGAAATCGCTGTCCGGTATTTAATGAAACGACTGTCCGGGAATTACTGAAACCCGCAGGCAAATAGCATGAGCAAAATTTCAATGGGTCAATACACCTCCTTCAATCAGTCGTGCTGGAGCCTTGGCCTGAGCAACGCCGTCCGTACAGAATCTGCAGGCATATTTGGGGCGGCGGGTGACAATGACCCGGAATTGCGCTGGGATCACATCATGCCGTTCGGTCACATCCTCACCGATACAGTGCAACTCACCACCACAGGAGCAAACCAGATTGTCTGGTTCGATCACCTCTTCGATGCGCGGCAAATGCTTTGGCAAGGCCCCGCGATTGGCAGACCGGCACTTCTTGCGTTTGCGCTCTATTGGGGAAGGGGCTGCCTCATCGGCGGCATGCACTACGGCAATGGCTGTTTCCAGATCCTCAAGGGCCAATTGGAACTGATCGGGATCAACCTTTTCTGACTTGCTGCCGAAGAGCGCCTGTTTGAAGGCCTTTACCAGCTTCTCCAGCTCAGCAATCCGCTCATCCTGACGGGCACCATGGGCTTTGCTGGCAATCACCAGCGCTTTCAAAGCATCAATATCATCGGGCAGATCGGCTTCGGTCAACATGACCCTGATTTAGCAGATTTCTGCCATCAAGACCCAAGGAATATCGAACCCGAATCACCCTGACGCACCTATTCCACACCCTGAGGTGCACGCACGTTCACGCCCCGAGCCCGACGCCAGCCTAAAGCGTGATGCGATTAATTGACCTCAGACCTGGCAGCTTTGAAGTCGTTCAGACACTCCTTGGCAGAATAGAGGTCACAAATGTCACCGATCGCGTCTGAGATTGCATCGAAGTTTCTGGCTGCTCGCTTGCGCAGCAGTGTCTTGAGTTTGGAATATGCCATTTCGATGGGATTGAGGTCCGGTGAATATGGCGGAAGAAACAGCAGCCATGCCCCCTTTGATCTGACGAGCTTGTCAGCTTTCTCACTTTTGTGGAAGGCGACATTATCGAGGATGACGATGTCGCCAGCTGACAGGGTCGGCAGTAGTTGAGTTTCAATCCAAGTTTCAAAGATACGTCGGTTCATCGGAGCATTGACGATCCAGGGCGCAACCATCCCACGGGATCTCAAACCAGCGATGAAGGCCTGGGATTTCCAATGACCAAAAGAAGCGTGGGCGCGATAGCGCTGTCCTTTTGGTGACCATCCAGACCGTTTGGTCAGCTTCGTGTTGGTTGATGTCTCATCGATAAAGATCAATCGGGACAGTGCCTTGTTGAAGAAAGACTGGCGCTGATTGATCCATACATACCGATCATGAGCAATGGCGGCCCGTAGCTGTTTAGTGGCTACCAGACTTTTTTATGGCTCAGGCCGAGCCTGTGAAGCAGGCGCCCAACGCTGGAGCGATGCACATGGACCCCGCGTTCAGCCAATTCCAGACAAAGCTCATCAAGCGTCAGATCGCCATTCTCAGACATGCGCCTTGTGATCCATTCATGATGCCCACCCAACTTGCCTTTGTCTGGTCGGCCTTGCTTGCGAGGCTGCACAGAACCCGTCTCTTTCTTGAGAAGCATCAGGTTATTGACAAACCGTGGTGAAACGCGGAAATGGGTGGCGGCCGCCCGATGAGAGTGACCGGCCTCAACAAATGAGCAACACGTTCGCGCAATGCAATAGGAAGTGATTTGCCCATGATGATCCCCTTTTCTCAAAGGGAATCACAATTGGCAAAAAATGGGAATCCTGAATCTCATTAACTGCGACACGCTTTAGGAAGATGCGAATAGCATGGCATGGCAACACTCCTGACGGTCTCGACAACCACCTCGATACCATATCGAGGCGAGAGTGTTGCAATTCACGGCGGAATTCAAGGGGCGGTCTGTGCGGCCGCCCTTTTTATGAATAGTCTTGCTGGCCAATATCGCTAGGCGCGTTCAATGCAAAGAGCAATGCCCATGCCGCCGCCGATGCAAAGGGTGGCGAGGCCCTTCTTGGCGTCACGGCGGCGCATTTCATGCAGCAAGGTGACCAGTATGCGGGCGCCGGAAGCACCAATCGGGTGGCCAAGGGCGATGGCACCGCCATTGACATTCACCTTGTCGGTGTCCCATGCCAGTTCCTTGTTGACCGCGATGGCTTGAGCGGCAAAGGCTTCGTTCGCTTCGACCAGATCGAGATCATCGATTGACCAACCCGCGCGTTCCAGCGCTTTGCGCGAAGCCTCAATCGGGCCAGTGCCCATGATTTTGGGATCAACACCTGCTGTTGCCCAGGCAACAACCTTGCCGAGCGGCTCAACGCCGCGGCGAGCCGCTTCCTCGCCAGACATCAGCAGTACGGCAGCCGCGCCATCATTGACACCAGAGGCATTGCCTGCGGTGACTGTGCCGTCCTTCTTGAAGGCAGGGCGGAGCTTGCCGAGTGATTCTGCCGTTGTATCGCCACGGATAAACTCGTCGCGGTCAATGACTTCCTCGCCACGGCGTTTTTTGACCGTGACCGGGACAATCTCCTTGGTGAAGCGCCCTTCCGATTGAGCCAAGGCAGCGCGCCGCTGGGATTCAGCTGCGAACGCGTCTTGCTCTTCGCGGCTTATGCCAAATTGCTCGGCAACGTTTTCAGCTGTGATCCCCATGTGATAGTCGTTGAAGGCATCCCAAAGACCATCCTTGATCATGGTGTCGGTCATGCTTGCGTTGCCCATCTTGGTGCCATTACGCAAATGCATCACATGGCCAGACAGGCTCATATTTTCTTGTCCACCAGCGATGACAACGGCAGCATCACCGCATTTGATGGATTGCATGCCAAGAGCCACAGCGCGCAGACCCGAACCACAGACCTGATTGATGGTCATGGCAGTGGATCCCTCAGGCAGTCCTGCGTTGAGGGCAGCCTGACGAGCGGGGTTTTGCCCCTGACCGGCCGTCAGCACCTGACCGAGCAGGACATCTGATACGTCTTGCGGCTTGAGGTTTGCTTCTTCAAGCAAGGCGCGGATCACGCTTCCTCCCAAGACATGGGCTGGAACTGAAGATAATCCGCCATTGAAATTGCCAACAGCGGTGCGGGCTGCTGCTGCGATGATGATCTCTGTCATCTCGAATGTCCTGTTCGTTCGTCTGATTATGGATGCTATAAGCGGGCGGTTGGCCGAAATGCTTAGCTTGCCAGTTTCATTGTGATTACGTTGTCCGGGATGATCAGTTTGGCCTCGGTTGCTGCGATCACTTGATCAACGGAGACGTCTGGGGCGACTTCCCTGAGAACCAAACCATCTTCCGTTGGTTCGATGACAGCCATATCGGTCACGATAAGGTCAATCCGGCGCAGCGCGGTCAGCGGCAAATTGCATTCTTTAACAATTTTGGGACTGCCCTTGGCTGTATGCGTCATGGCAACGATGACGCGCTTTGCACCTTCGACAAGATCCATTGCGCCGCCCATGCCCGGAACCATCTTGCCCGGAACCATCCAGTTGGCGAGTTGACCTTTTTCATCGACTTGCAGTCCGCCGAGAACTGTCAAATCCAGATGGCCACCGCGGATCAGCGCGAAAGAAAACGCGGAGTCAAAACCGCATGCTCCCGGCATTGCGCCTATCGGGCTACCACCCGCATCGGTGAGGTCTTCATCGTGCAATTGCGGGTCCGGCAGCGGGCTCATGCCAAGGATGCCGTTTTCCGACTGAAAGAAGATTTCCACGCCTTGGGGCAGATAGTTGGCTACCATGGTTGGCAAGCCAATGCCCAGGTTTACCAGATCACCACTTTTCAATTCGCATGCAACACGGCTTGCGATAATCTGCTTGTTATCCATTGCGTTGCTCCTTTCTGACCAGATAGTCCACGATCACATGAGGGGTTGCGATGAGGTCTGGAGCCAGTGCACCGGTCGGGACAATACTCGCCGGTTCGGCAAGCACAGTCTGCGCTGCCATCGCCATCAGCGGGTTGAAGTTGCGCGCCGTCAAATTGTAGGTGAGGTTCCCCAGATAGTCGGAGCATTTGGCATTGACGAGTGCAAAGTCAGCCTTCAGGGGCTTGGCCAGAATGAAGGTCTTGCCATCAATTTCGATCGTGTCCTGACCTTCTTCAGCGAGGGTGCCGACGCCTGTTGGCGTGACCACAGCCCCAAGACCACAACCGCCTGCGCGGATGCGTTCTGCAAGCGTGCCTTGCGGTACCAGCTCGACTTCAATCTCACCAGCAATCATTTTCTGCTGGGTGATCGGGTTTGTGCCGATATGGCTAGTGATAAGCTTCGCTACCAGACCGGCATCAACCAACTTGCCGATGCCAGCATTTGGGCGGGCGGTGTCATTTGCAATGATGGTCAGATTGCCTGTTTGCTGCCTGACCAATTCGTCGATCAACTGTGGCGGGGTGCCAACACCCATAAAGCCACCGATCATGAGGACGGAACCATCGGTGATTTTTTCGACGGCGCCCTCAAGGGAAATAACCTTGGACATGTTTCTGCCTTTGAGAAGAGAAGAGGCTCCAGGTGTTCCGAGGGAGGATACAAAGAGGAAATCACCTGGAGCCTGATGGCATCAGCTGCGGGAATCGGCAATTTCCATTGCCATCAGCGCTGACGCCAGACACTTGCCGTGGGGATCCAGAGCGAGGGAACGGGTTACACCGCCACCAAGCGCCTGTTGCATGACGAAGTTCAGAGCTCCGATTGACGGAAGTTCATAGCGAACAACGTCGCCTTCAACGATCCCGGCAAAATGGGCTTTGACTTTTTCTGCGGTCACCTCCCGAGCGAGAAGTTCATAATCGCTCGGGTCATAGGCAATCACGGAAATGTTGGAGATGTCACCTTTGTCGCCGGTACGCGAATGGGCAATATCAAAGAGTTTCATGATTTCAAGCCTCGATGAACTGAATGGACGGGGTGACTTGTTCGCGCGGCAGCAGGGCCGAGAGCATTGCGACTACCTGCTTGGCAGATTTTGTGGCTCCGCCACCACCTGCCGGACCATTGGTGTAGAGGGTTTCTACCTCGTTGCCGATCCTGCCTGCTTCTTTCATCGTATCGCAACGACCTGTCACGCGAATGCGCACTTCGGTGGGTTCGGGCTGTGGCGCCAGAACGTCCTTGTGAATGGCGTTGACCCCGATGAGATCGAACCGCAATTCATTGGCTTCCAGACCAATGATCTGAAGGCGTTCCTTGACGATTTCCAGTGCCAGTTCGCCGCGCGCTCGAGCGCCCGGACCTGCATAGGACATTTCGCCCGAGCCCATATATCCATCGACATAACCAACGGATGCTTTGAGGGTTTCAGGGCGCGCAGTACCAGTGACATTGCCAACCTTGACGCGATCCTGACCGTCTTGCTCGAAGGTAATCTGCGAGAAGTTGGCTGTAACATCAGGGGTCAGGTAACGTGCAGGGTCGTGAACCTCATAGAGGATCTGTTCCTTGCAGGTGTGAACCGTGACGGATCCGCCCGCTTCAGCAATCTTGGTAATGACGATATCGCCATTTTCCGTTACTTCGGCAATCGGGAAGCCGAGGTGGCCGAGGCCCTCAATGTCCTTCTTGCCTGGTTCGGCAAAATACCCACCAGTAACCTGGCCGCCACATTCCAGCAAATGGCCAACGGCAGTCCCTTTGGCCATCTTGTCCCAATCATCCAGCGCCCAGCCAAATTCGACGATCTGCGGGGCAAGGAACATGGAAGGATCGGCAACGCGGCCGGTGATGACCACGTCGGCTCCGTCCTTCAGAGCCTTTGCAATCGGCTCACAGCCAACATAGGCATTGGCAGAAACGATCGTGTTGGACATCGAGGAAACCGGCATGCCGGTTTCGGTGATTTTGTTGTCGCCAGATTTGAGGACTTCCAGAACGTCATCCCCAAACACAGCTGCGACCTTGAGCTGGCCGAGACCGAGCTGAACGGCAATCTCGTGCGTGCGTTTTGCCGCAGCGACCGGGTTTGCAGCGCCCATATTGGTGATGATCTTAATGCCGTTCTTCTTGCATGCCGGCAGTACAGCCAGCATGCGGTCGTCGAGAAGGGCATCATAGCCCTTCTCCGGATCATTGAGTTTTGCCTTCTGGGCAATCGCAATGGTCCGTTCGGCGAGACATTCGAACACCAGATAGTCGATGTCTCCTTTTTCCGCCAACTCTACGGCGGGCTCGATACGGTCCCCGGAGTAACCGGCGCCGGACCCAATACGGATGGTCTTCATATCGATTTTCCTTGTTGTTGTTATTCTGTGGCTATCCAACGACCGATCACAGCGGGAAGACACCAAACAAGATGGCTGCAATTGTCATGATGAGCGTGATTGCAAAGGCCAGCGGGATGGTGAATTTCTGATGCTCACCGAGCGGAACGCCGGTCAAGCCAATCAGAAGGAAGGTCGATGCTGTCAGCGGGCTGACAGGGAAGCCGGTGGTCATCTGACCAAGAATGGACGCCTGACCAATCGCGACAGGATCGCCACCAAATGTCTGATAGACTTCTGCGATGACTTTCATGACGCCGAAATAGTAGCTGTCCGGATCAAACAGCAGGCTCAATGGCATGGACAACACGCCAACTGCGGCTGGCATATGCGAAGCAAATTCGGGAGAAACGAAGCCTGCTGCGGTTTCTGCCATGGCTTTGAGCATGCCGGTTTCGCGCATGATGCCGGTGAATGCGCCGGCAGCAAACAGGATGGATGCCATCATCAGGGCTGCTTTGGCATGCGCATCAATGCGGGTCTTTTGGGCTTCTGGCCGCGGATAGTTGATCAGCAGAGCAAAGACGGTGCCGAGCATGAAGGAAATGGCGGCAGGAAGAATGCCCGTGATCATCGCTGCAATCACTGCAATGGTAAGCAGGATGTTCACCCAGAACAGTTTTGGACGGCGATTTGCTTGTTCTTCTTCGGTCAATTCGCGAACATGGCTTTCGCCTTTGGCGAAATCGGAGCCTGCATAGCCAAGGCGTTTTTCTTCACGCAAGCCGAGCAAATAGGCAAAGCCGAGAACCGAGAGCATGCCGACAATCATGACGCCGATCATCGGGTTGAAGACTGTTGTGACTTCAACGCCCAGCGAGGAGGCTGCCCGCAATGTTGGACCACCCCAGGGCAACATGTTTGCTGTCCCTGCGGCTATCGCAGCAATCGCTGCCAGAACAACGCGCCGCATTTTCAGTCTGTCATAGAGCGGTAACATGGCAGGAATTGTCACCAGGAATGTGACGGCACCGGACCCATCGAGATGGACCATCATTGCAAGAATCGCCGTGCCGACCGTGATGCGTGCTGGTTTCATGCCAACTGTTTTTAGAACGCGGTTGATGATGGGGTCCATCATTCCGGCATCGGAGAGAATCCCGAAGAAGACGATGGCAAAAACGAACATCACCGCAACAGGTGCGATCTTCTTGATACCCGCTACCATGAAACCGGTTGTTTCCAGTCCGAAGCCGCCAATCAAAGCGGCTGCAATCGGAATAAGAATCAGCGCAACCAGTGGCGAGAGTTTGTTCGTCATGATCGTTGCGAGTAACGCAAGGATCGTGACAAGACCCAATAGTGCTAGCATTTCATCCCTCAGCTTTCAGGACATCCCACATGCGGCATTGTTTCCCTTCGCATGTTGGTGCCTTTATTAGTTTATAATGCAGTGTAGGGATAATTACATATGTATTTTCACTTCCCTTGGGGATGTGAATATTACCCCTCCCAAACTGAATGCAAGTTTTATTCTTAAGCTTGCGGAGCATATATTATTTGAAATCTATATATAAAAAAATTGAAATTAAATGATTTCAGTTATAGGAATTGATTATAAGAGGGTGGTTAGCTGCCTTGAAAATATTGAACTTTATCTGGACTCATTCAAAGGGCCAAATTTTCCTTCACGATTCAAGACTTGCTCACCTCATCGGTGGGTCCGGAAATTGATCTTGTTCACTAGGGTGAAGTAGGTTCTGGCAAGGAGAAATCATGCAACCCAGCTTCCGTCAAATCCGAGCCTTTCTTGCCGTGGCGTCTCATATGAAATTCGTGCGTGCCGCGGAGGAGCTTCATATCTCTCAACCGGCGCTAACGGTGCAGATCAGCCAATTGGAAGAAGCGCTTTCCATCAAGCTCTTCAATAGAAACCGCCGCGAGGTTTCTCTTACTCCAGCGGGGCAAAATCTTTTGCCCATGTTTGAGCGTATTGTTGCTGACCTGGAAGAAGTTATGGCGGCCAGCACGGAAATCCACCACGCTCGCCGTGGTGTGGTCCGTATTGCGGCCCTGCCGTCGGTCACGTCTCGAATCGTGCCTTACGCCATGGCTCGCTTCAGACAGACCCACCCGAACATTCAGATCAAGGTCAAAGACGTGGTGGCTGAAACCATTGTGGAACTGGTCAAGGATGACAAGGTTGATTTCGGTATCGGGACGCGTCTCACACCGGACAGCGAGATCAAGGTGGAGAATTTCATCACCGATGATGTCTGCGCCTTCTTTCAGGATGGACATCCTCTGCAAGATGGCCCCCCTGTCCTGAAGCTGTCCGATTGCACAGCCTATCCTCTGGTGCTTACGGGTAAGAACAGCTCTGTCCGGGTTCTTTTTGAGAGGTCAATGGCACGTGAAGGGGCCGAAGTGGATATTGCTTCAGAAGCAAATTATATGTCCACGGCCCTCGGTATGGTCTCCGCCGGGTTGGGCGTTGCCATTCTGCCGATGTCTGCGATCCATGCCGGGAGCGTTTCCGGGCTTGCCTATAAACGGATTGACGCTCCATGGCTGCATAGACGTGTGGGGATTATCCGGAAAGCCAATCGAACAGATTCTCCCGTTGCTGAGCAATTCATCAGAGCCCTGCACCACGCGACAGCGAGCCTCCCAAACGATCCATTCCAAAAGCTCTGAGAGACGCAGAAGCTCCGAGACCAAAGCCAGAGTGCCGCGTTGCTCGGCTCTTATCCTGTTTGCGATGGCTGCCAAAAGCGAGGCAGCAACTGGCGCAGAATGATCGGAGCGACTACGGCCAGTCCTACTGCTGTTGCAACTAAATTGGGCGCCACCAGTAGCAAGGCGGCAACAACCAGCACGATGCGCTCAAACCAGTAGAGCGGGGCAAAAAGCCAGTTGGAAACGGCCGATGCCAATACCCAGATTCCGAGAACCGCGCCACCAAAGGCCAAAGCGAAGGCCTGCCAGGTGAAGCCATCGGTGACGATCAACAGAGCTGGCTGAAAGGCGAAGACGAAGGGGACGAGGGCCTTTCCCATGCTGAGACGGAAAGCCGTATTCCCCGCCTTGAAAGCGTTCGCTCCGGCTATCCCTGCGCCCGCATAGGCAGCCATGGCCACCGGCGGTGTCACATCCGCGAGCACGCCGTAATAAAAGACGAAATAGTGAGCCACCATCTGCTGCACGCCGAGCATGCCCAGAATGGGAGCGGCAACTGCGACCATGATGATATAATTTGCAGTCGTGGGGATGCCGCAGCCCATCAGAATGCAGACCACGGCGGTCAACATGAGCGTGAACAGCAAGGTCAGCGAGGGAACGGTCATCAGCTCGAACGGCAAAAAGGCGATCAGCCCATGCATCGTTGTTGCCCAATCCTGCGCGATGCTGGTGACCATATAAGCGATCTTGAAGCCGACGCCGGTCAGGGTGACAACGCCAATCACAACACCCACAAGCGCTGCTGCGGCGGTCACCGACAACGACTGCTTGGCACCCAGAATGAAGCCCTGAAAGACCTCATGGGCCGTTCCCTTGATGCCCCCAATGAGACCTGAGGCCATAACCTGCTGGATGGCCAGAACGACGATGCAGGCAGAGATGGAATAGAAGGCTGCGGCAAAGGGGGTGCGTCCGGACAAGAGAACCGCAATCAGAATGACCAATGGGATGACAGACAGCCAACCCTTTTTCAGCACTTTCCAAGCGTTCGGCAATTCAGAGGCAGACAAGCCTCTGAGGCCGAGGCGACGGGCTTCGAGATGGACCTGAACCAGAACGCCGAAGAAATGCATGAAAGCCGGGACCAGCGCGGCTGTCAGGATCGTTGTCAGCGGCACGTTGAGATATTCGATCATCAAAAAGGCGACGGCCCCCATGACGGGCGGGGTGATTTGGCCACCGGTCGAGGCCGCCGCTTCAACGGCCGCTGCAAAATGGCGCGGATAGCCGATGCGGATCATGGCGGGAATGGTGAGCGCTCCGGTGGTCACCGTGTTGGCGATGGACGAGCCGGATATGGACCCCAGCATGGCCGAGGACAGGACGGATACTTTTGCCGGACCACCGGCATAGCGTCCGGCAAGGGCGGATGCGACATCGATAAACAACTGACCCAATCCGATGCGCGTGGCCATGACACCAAACAGCACGAAGTGAAACACATAAGTGGCAATGACACCAAGGGCTGTGCCGTAGATCCCTTGGGACGTGAGATAGAGATGGTTGACAATATTGGCCCAACTTGCGCCCGGATGAATGAGGATTCCGGGCATTGATTTGCCGAAATAGGCATAGGCAATGAAGAGCAGTGCGATCACGGGCAACGGCCATCCCATGGACCGGCGCACCGCTTCGAGCAGCACGACGATCATGATCGTTCCCATGAAAATGTCGATAGGCAGAGGATTGCCGACGCGGAAGGCCAGCTCGCTATAGATCCAGGGAACATAAAGTGCACTGAGCACCCCGGCAATGGCGAGGACCCAGTCGACAAGGGGCAGTCCGAAAGGCGCCTTCCAACTCGGCGTGACGACCTTGTTGCCGAATGCGGAGAAACTGAGAAAGACCACCAGCAATGTCACACCCAGATGCAGTCCGCGATGAACCGTCGCCTGAGGAATGCCATAGCCGGCTGTGTAATAATGGTAACACGAGAGCAGAAACAGGATCATCGCGGTGATGACGCTCAGTGGCCAACCCAAGGTTCTAAAACGCATTTCCGGGTCGTATTCTTCCTCGATTGCCTGAAGTTCTTCGGCAGAAAGAGGATGGATATCCTCGACTTCGTCCTGATTCTTGCGGGCCTCGGTCATCCCATGCGCTCCTGTCGGATAGTGGTAAAGGGGCCGAGATCTGCCTCGCCCCCTTTGATCTATCGAGAGTTCGGGCAGGAACCCGAACCGATGTGGCTTATTTCAGCAGGCCAGCTTCTTTGTAGAATTTCTCTGCACCCGGATGAAGCGGAATGCCAACGCCGTCAAGAGCGGTATCTGGTGTGATCATCTTGCCTTTGGCATGGCCAGCGTCAAGCAGCTTGCGGGTGCTTTCGTTCCAAAGGGCCTTGGTGATGTTGTAGACCAGCTCTTCGGGCTGATCCGCGCTCGTTACCCACTGGGCACCAACGGAAAGCGTATTCACGCTGTCTGCATTGCCTTCATAGGTGCCACCCGGGATGGTGTCGGGACCAAAGAACTTGAAGTCTTCACAGATCTTGGGTGCTTCTTCGCAGGTGATCGGGATCAGCTTGACATCGTGCTGGCTGGCCAGCTCGGAGATGGCACCGGCAGGATAGCCACCAACGAAGAAGAAGGCGTCCATTGCACCGTCGCGCATCCGGTCAGCCGCCTGATCAGGCTTGAGATATTCTGGATCGATATCGTCTTCAGTGATGCCATAGCCATTGATGATGATCTTTGCATCAACAAGGGTACCCGAACCGGGTTCGTCCATGGAAACGCGTTTCCCCTTCAGATCGGTAACGCTGTTGATGCCAGACTCAGCGCTGGCCACCAGGTGGATGCTTTCCGGATAGAGATTTGCGATGGCGCGCAGTTTTTCAACGGCAGGTTTGCCTTCCCAGATGCCGGTTCCTGTATAGGCCCAGGTCGCAACGTCGGACTGCGAAAAGCCCGATTCAAGCGTTCCACCAGCAATGGCGTTGATGTTGGCAACCGAGCCGTTGGCCGACAGGGCCGAGGCAACAAGGCCCGGAACGCCGCAAGATCCGCCTTGGTCACAAGGACGAGAACCCGGAGGGTTCGAAATCGCGTTGGCAAGAAGTCCACCAATCGGATAGTAGGTTCCAGCGGTCCCGCCGGTGCCGATACGGAAAAACGCCATATCCTGAGCAACAACTGCCGAAGCGGTCATGCTGAGCGCAATTGCGGCGCCCGCGAGCATCTTGAAATGTTTCATAATTATCTCCTCATTTTTACTGCAGTGACCAAAAGCTTGACCCTAACAAGTCCTAGAGCCCAAGTCGATGAAAATAGTTATTCATTGCAATGCCATGTATTCGTAGATCGACGGAATTGTCTTGACCGAATGAACTGCAATGAACCCTCCGATGACGCGTGTGTGGTCGACTTGATGAACACTTCTCGCCTTGTGCAGGATCAAGGTTATTCAGATCCTTGCCAAGTAGTCTATGGTTTCAATCCCCATAACTGCATCGAATGCTGCATTCGCCGTGCGGCATTCCATCGCGGCATTCCATCGCGGCATCCTTTTGTAGCGAAACATTTTGAATGTAATCGTCGTCGCCCTTGCTGGCATTGCTCCTGCCGGTATCTACCGCACCCTGAATGTCTTCCTGCGCTTTTTGCCGTATCGCAAGTGCCCCAAAACGGAACGCATTACACATTTCATTGCTGCGTAGTGTTCGCCACCTTATGCTTGCTTTGGGCTTCCATCAGGCTCTCGCGGAAAGCAATCGCCAGGGGCGACATCACACTTGGCGGGAAGTGCGCTACGCAAAATCCGACCGTGAAATTGATCAAATCGGGCCGCAGGGCGCGCATCTTTCCCTCTTCCACCCACTGCTTGGCATAATGGTTGGGCAAGAAAGAAATATAGCGCCCGCTTAGCACCAGATGTGTGTTGCATTCCATCGAGCTTGAGGTGGCTGCCGGTGGCTGGTTGAACAGGGCGGTCACCGCCGAAGAGTTGGTGTAGCCGCGCCGGACATATTGTTGCTGAGAAATATTCTCCAGAGTCAGCTTCTCGACCGGTGCGTCGAAGAGCGGGTGCCCTTTGCCGCAATAGAGATATTGCTGTTCCTTGAAGATCTGCTCAAGCTGAACCGGGGCACTGATCGGCTGGTTCGAGACGATTGCGATGTCCACCCGCCGCTTGAGAAACGCGTTGGCGGCCTGATTGGGCGTGATCAGCGTTATGAACAGATGCACGTCAGGCGCCCGCTTGTTGAAAATCGCAATTGCCTCATGCAAGGCACAGGCTGGATTTTCGATGCAGGCGTCAAGCACTCCCACATGTAGCTCCCCCGTCAGACGGCCGCGCATCGCACTGATTTCCGTGCGGAAATTATCCAGCACGGCAAAGCATTTGATTGCCTCTTCAAAGATGCGCTGGCCGTGCTCTGTGAGCGAAAAGCCCGAACGCCCGCGGTTGCAGAGTTTGAAACCCAATCGCGTCTCTAGCGACGACATTTGTGCGCTGATCGTGGAGCGCGAAAGCCCCAGTTCGTCCTGCGCAGCGCTAAAACCGCTATGCTCAACGACGGCCTTGAAAATTCGCAATTGCTTGAGATCGGCGCTGCTGAGGGGAGGGACCGGAGAAACCACAATAGGTTTCCTTTTCTGGACGTTTAGTTTTGTACTTTGATATTATCGGACGTTCTTCGATATGGCAACATTCGTACAACAAAAGCATAAGAATGGAGCCAGAGCGTGTCAGAAAACGGCATTGAGAAACTGAAATCAAAAGAAGGCCAGCCTTCATTCACGCCAATCTCCGGAATGGACATGCCCCGTTTCGCCGGGCCGGTCAACTTCATGCGCCTGCCGCATCTGACATGGGACGACGACGCAGTCGAGCAAGTCCAAATCGGTATCGTCGGCGTTCCATGGGATGGAGGAACCACCAACCGCCCCGGCGCTCGCCATGGTCCACGCCAGCTTCGTGATCTGTCCACGATGATCCGCTGGATTAACCCCGCCTCCGGCATCAATCCTTATGAAGCCTGCAACATCGCCGATATGGGAGATGCGCCGGTCAACCCTGCTGACATGGCCGACAGCCTTGATCGGATCACGACTTTCTACAAAGTCCTGAAAGAGAAGAACATCGTGCCAATGACGGCTGGCGGTGACCATCTCATCTCCTATCCGGTGCTCAAGGCCATTGCAGCAACCTCTCCGGTCGGCATGATCCATTTCGACGCTCACACCGATCTCTTCGATAATTATTTTGGTGGTTTCAAATATACCCACGGCACTCCGTTCCGCAGGGCCATTGAAGATGGCCATCTCGATCCCAAACGCACCGTTCAGATCGGCATTCGCGGCGCAATGTATAACGATGACGATATCGTCTGGGGTCTTGAACAGGGCGTCCGCATCATCCGCATTGAAGAAGTCGAAGACCGCGGCATCAAGGACGTGATGGCAGAGGCGCGCAAGATTGTCGGTGACAAGCCCACCTATGTCAGCTTCGATATCGACTCTATCGATCCAGCCTTCGCGCCGGGCACGGGCACGCCGGAAATCGGCGGTTTCACAACTCGCGAAGCGCAGCGCATGGTGCGGCTCCTTGAGGGACTCAACCTCATAGGAGCGGATCTCGTCGAGGTTTCCCCTCCCTTTGACAATACGGGCGGCACGGCTTGGGTCGGCGCCAATATTATGTATGAGCTTTTGTGTGTTCTCTCGCAATCTCCGGCAATCAAAAGCAAATGAAACTTAATCAATAAAAATCACCTAACCAAAACCATCCAGAAGGTTACGCAATGAAAAAGCTTTCAACCAAACTCTGTGTCGCGGCTGCGGCAGCAATCATATCAGCGACCTCCTACAGTTCTGCATTCGCTGAAGACCTCACAATCGGCTTCTCGACATGGGTCGGTTATGGCCCGCTCTACATCGCTCAGGAAGAGGGCTTCTTCGAGGATGAAGGTCTGGACGTCGATCTGGTTAAAATGGAAGACGTGAAGACCCGCATGCCAGCCCTTTCTGCCGGTCGCATCGATGTGGCTGCGACCACCGTTGACACCGTGCTTGGCTTCACCACCGAAGCACATCCGCTGACCTATCTGTTTGCCGTTGATGACAGCAGCGGCGGCGATGGTATCGTGGCCAACAAGGACATTGCCTCGGTTGCCGATCTCAAAGGCAAGAAGGTCGCCTATACCGAAGGCTCCGTATCGCAGTTCTTCCTTGGTGCGCTGCTCAAGGATGTCGGGCTCAAGGTCTCTGACGTTGAAAGCCTCAACATGACCGCAGGTGATGCTGGTGCAGCTTTTGTCGCCGGTCAGGTTGATGCCGCCGTGACCTGGGAGCCTTGGCTGACCCGCGGTAAGCAGGCCGACCATGGCAAGATTCTCGTCGACAGCAGCAGCACGCCGGGCCTCATTACCGACATCATGGTGACCACCAAAGAGGCCTATGCCAAGCGGGGCGACGACTTCAAGGCGCTCTATCGCGCATGGTCCAAAGCTGTCGCGTGGCAACAGGCCAACCCGGAAGCGGCCGACAAGATCATGGCAAAAGGCGTCGGCGGCTGGCTTGAAGATGCTGAGGTCTTTGCCGAAACCCGCGCGGGCATCGTCTATTACGACAGCGCGAAAAACGAAAGCTTCATGGATCCTGCAAATGCAGACGGCATCATGAAAACCATAAAGGCAGCTGCGGAACTCGGCAAGGAAGCCGGTCTGTTCACCGCAGAGGTTGATCCTGCTTCGATGATCGCCAGCGGCGTCATCAACAAGTAACGATAACAAAACTGGAGCAGGCATCATGCGTACCAAGTCAATTTTGTCGCCCAAGGTCGACATTCCACGCAGCATTTATATCTCGCTTGGCGTGCTATCCGTTCTGACCGTTCTGGGCTTATGGTGCCTGCTCACTTATGGCGGCTTTACGCCAAGGGATTTTCTGGCGACGCCGGGGCAGGTTGTCGCGGCGGCCATCAAACGCATTTCGAACCTGTCTTTGTTCGAACATATGGGCGCCTCTTTATCAGTGATCCTGTCGGGCTTCATCCTCGCGTCCATCTTCGCGGTTCCCATTGGAATCCTGATGGGGTCATTCCGCGCGGTTCAGGCCTTTTTCGAGCCGATCACCGGTTTCATGCGCTATATCCCCGTCTCAGCCCTCATTCCGTTGCTCATTCTGTGGATCGGGATCGGCATGGGGCAGAAGATCATGGTGATCTTCCTTGGCACATTCTTCCAGCAGTTGATCCTGATTTCGGATGTATCCTCGCGGGTCAGCAAGGATCTGATTGACAGCGCCTACACACTGGGCGCCAACCGTCGACAGGTGATCTGGCGGATTTTGTTGCCGGCCTGCATGCCCGGCGTGATGGATAACCTGCGCGTGACAATGGGATGGGCTTGGACGTATCTGGTGGTTGCCGAACTGGTGGCCGCCGACAGCGGGCTTGGCTACATGATCCTCAACGCCATGCGCGGCCTGTTCACCGACGTCATTCTGCTCGGTGTCTTCACCATTGGTATTCTTGGCCTGATCACCGATTTCATTTTCAAAATGCTGCGCCAGCGTTTGATGCCTTGGTCCGCTGATTTTTAAGGAAATTTTCCAATGAGTTTGCTTGCTATTAGCAATGTCGGCGTGGTGTTTCACCCCAAGCACAAACCGCCCGTTACGGCCCTGAAGAATGTTTCTCTGACCGTTCCGCACAATACATTTTCCGTGATCGTCGGACCTTCGGGATGCGGCAAGTCCACGCTCTTGCGTCTGGTTGCCGGCCTCGAAGAACCGAGCTCGGGCGAATTGCTGCTCGACGATGAAGTGATCGATGGTCCCTCCGCCGACCGGGGTATGGTGTTCCAGAGCTATACGCTCTATCCGTGGCTATCTGTGCGCGAGAACATCATGTTCGGCCCGACGCTCCAGAAGCTGCCAAAGGCAGAATGCAAGGACATTGCCGACGGCCTCATTCAAGCCGTGCAATTGTCGGGCTTTGCGGATTCCTATCCCAAGGAGCTTTCGGGCGGCATGCGCCAGCGTGTCGCTCTCGCCCGTGCCCTGGCCAACAATCCGCGCATCCTTTTGATGGACGAGCCTTTCGGCGCGCTCGACAGCCAGACGCGTCAGTTGATGCAGGAGCTTCTGCTCGACATCTGGCAAGAACACCGCAAGACGGTTCTGTTCATCACCCATGATATCGACGAGGCCATTCTGCTTGGCGACGAGGTGCATGTGATGACGGCCCGCCCGGGCCGGATCAAGAAATCCATGTCCATCGACATCGAGCGTCCGCGCGGCATGGGCACGCTGACCTCCCCGGATTTCATGGCCTACAAGCGGGAGATTCTGGAGTTGATGCATTACGAGGCGGTCCGCGCCAGCGAAGGGGTCTGAACGCGATCATCCAGACACTCGCTTTCCGCTTTCGCACTTTTGGGAGAAAAGACCATGAGCTGGTCCTCTGACAAGTTGGACGCCTTGCGTCAAAAGTTTGCCGACGCTGCTGCGTCCGATATGTTCAACCCGCGCTTTGCCCGTGTGGCCGACAAGATCTTCGCCAAGAACGGCACGCGCATCGCACCCTATGCCGGGATGCAGACCTTCTGCTCCGCTCCGTCTCTGCAGCCCGGTGAAGCGTTCGACCTTGGCGATCTGCAAGTGGCCATGCTGGGCGTGCCAATGGATCTTGGCGTCACCAACCGTCCCGGCTCCCGCTTTGGACCCCGCGCCTTGCGCCATATCGAACGAATCGGCCCTTACAATCACGTGCTCGACTGTGTGCCGACACAGGATCTCAGGGTTGCTGACATTGGCGATGTTCCCATTGAAAGCCGCTTTCGGCTGGAACAGAGCCATGACAATATCGAGGCCTTCATCGCCAAAATCGTAGAGCAGGGTGTAGCACCGCTTTCGGTTGGCGGCGATCATTCAATCAGCCATCCGATCTTGCGTGGGGTTGGCAAGAAGGAACCGGTTGGCATGATCCATATCGATGCCCATTGCGACACCGGTGGCCCCTTTGATCAAACCAAATTCCACCATGGTGGCCCTTTTCGTAATGCGGTGCTCGATGGAGTGCTTGATCCCGAACGCACAATCCAGATCGGCATTCGTGGCTCGTCCGAGTATCTCTGGGAGTTCAGCTATGAGTCAGGCATGACCGTCATCCATGCCGAGGAGATCTCGGCCATGGGCATTCCGGCTGTCATTGCCAAAGCGCTCGAAATTGTCGGCGATGGCCCCACCTACCTCTCATTTGATATCGATAGCCTTGATCCGTCCTATGCTCCGGGAACCGGGACACCGGAAATCGGCGGTCTGACGACCCGAGAAGCGCTTGAGCTGCTGCGCGGTCTCAAAGGCGTTAACCTCGTGGGAGGCGATGTCGTGGAAGTGGCGCCTCAATATGATGCCAACACCAACACCGCCCAAGCGGGAGCGCAAATTCTGTTCGAGATTCTCAGCCTTATGGTCTTCAGTTCGTCGATCAATGCCTGAACACTTGGACGGACTTTGACGGATCTGAAAGGGAAGCCATGCGCAACACACCGCGCGACAAACAGGGTGACATACCGGGCAACGTATTGCCTCAGACGCTGAAGTCGGCACTCGCCGCACTGCTCGGGCCATCCGGTTTTATGTCTGGTGCGAGTGTGCCATCGCGTAATCATGGCGACGCCAGTGTGATGGCGGGTGCAAAGCCTCTTGCAGTGCTGCGCCCTCAGACAACCGAAGAGCTGGCCGAAGCCGTCAAGCTCTGCGCTGAACAGTCCGTCGCCATCACTGTGCAGGGCGGACTTACGGGTTTGTGTGGTGGGGCGATCCCGTCGCCCGGTTCTGTGGCGCTGTCGCTTGAGAGGATGAACAAGATCCTCTCCATTGACCCGGTCGCCATGACCGCCACAATTGAGGCTGGCGTGCCGCTTCAAGCACTGCAGCAGGCCGCTGAAAAGAGCGGCCTTTTGTGCCCCGTTGACTTTGGTGCCCGAGGCAGCTGTACCATCGGCGGCACTGTTGCCACCAATGCCGGGGGCACACGCGTCTTGCGCTATGGCATGACACGCCAATCCGTGTTGGGGCTGGAAGTGGTGCTGGCCGACGGCTCCATTCTTGATGACCTCTCCCCCATGCTCAAGAACAATGCCGGATTTGATCTCAAGCAGCTTTTCATCGGATCGGAAGGGAGCCTCGGGGTCGTCACCCGCGTGGTTCTGGCGCTGCAGCCAAAGCCGGGCTGGTCCGAACTGGCAATGGTTGCGACCAGAGACTTTGACAGTGCCATGCAGGCCTTCGTCCGGGCGCGGCGAAAACTGGGCCCGCGCCTTTCCACCTTTGAAGTCATGTGGCCCGACTATTGGTCGATGGTCACTCAGAATGTGACCGGCTGCAGCGATCCCTTTCCCGACCCTCACGACTTTTATTTCCTCATCGAGGCGAGCGGCCCTGAGGAGGCTGGCTGCGGGGCCGTTCTTGAGGCCTATCTCTCGGACTGCTTTGAGGCCGGGATTGTCGAGGACGCGGTGCTAGCCAAATCGCTGAGCGAGACCGAAAGGCTGTGGGCCATTCGCGACGCCAGTGCAGAGATCGAGCCTGTGCTCGGTGAGCATGAAAGCTTTGACATTTCGCTTCCCATCCATTCCCTCGGCCCCTTTGCACAGGCTTGCCGCACCGCTCTGAACGAAGCCTACCCGCAGGTGAGGGCCGTCTTTTTCGGTCATGCTGCCGATGGCAATCTGCATATCATGGCCTCGGTCCCGATGTCCTCGCCCGCGGGCCACACGGCGATCGAGAAAATCATCTATGACCTTGCCAGATCCTATCGCGGCAGCATATCGGCCGAGCATGGTATTGGCGCACTGAAAAGGCCATGGTTGGGCCATTCGCGCAGCCCATTGGAGCTTGCGCTGATGCAGAATTTGAAGACAACGCTGGATCCGAATAACCTCCTTAATCCGGGGAAAGTGCTTCCGTAAGGCTGCCATCCGCAATTGGTTTTGAAAAGAGAACAGATGTCTGAAACTTCCTCTCCCGCCGGGATCAATCCACTGGTTGCCCGCCTGTCTCCGCCGCCCATCCCGAAGGTTCAAGCTTGCCTTAGCCGCTATGATGGAGGAAAGGGCCCCTCAATCGATCTATCGCAGGCGGTGCCCGGCTATCTGCCCCATCCCGACTTGCTGGGATGGCTCTCAGAGGCCGCGGGCAGCGCCAGTCTTGCCGGTTATGGGGCCATTCAGGGCGAATTGGGTTTGCGCGAAGCGCTCGCTCGGGACGTCTCAACCGCCTATGGCAGCAAGGTTGAGGCCAAGAATGTGCAAATCACGGCTGGTGGCAATCAGGCCTTTTTCATCACGGCTTTGGCGTTAACCAGACCCGGCGACGAGGTTCTTATTGTTCGTCCTTTCTATTTCAACCACGAAATGACACTCGATATGCTTGGCATTACGGTGCGCTTTGTCGATGCCTTGGCGGAAGATGGTTTTGTGCCGAACGCCGAAGCCCTCAAAGAGGCCATGACGAAAAAGACCCGTGCCGTTTATATCGTCACACCGAACAATCCGACGGGCGCGGTCTATCCTTCGACCTTCCTTGAGGCTGCTTATGAGATTTGCCGGGATGCGGGCGCTTATCTGGTGGTAGATGAGACCTATCGGGACTTTCTCGATCAGGGAGCAGGCCGCCCGCACGCCCTATTCAGTAAACCTGACTGGGAGAGCCATTTTGTGCATCTCTACAGCTTCTCCAAGGTCTTTTGCATTCCGGGCCACCGGGTCGGTGCCGTGCTGTGCGGCGGGACGCTGATGGAGCAATTGCTCAAGGTAATGGACAATCTGCAGATTTGTGCTCCAAGGCCTGCCCAGCATGCGGTCGCCAAGGCCATCGAAACGCTCGGTGAGTGGAGAGTGGACAACAGAGCCGAGATCGCCTTGCGCCGAGAAGCCTTCAAGGCTGCGATCGCTTCGGTTGACGGCTGGGAGATTGCATCGATCGGTGCCTATTTTGCCTATCTCAAACACCCGTTTGGTGCTGAGGACGCGATGCAGATTACCCAAAGGCTCGCAGGTGACCATGGCATCCTGATGTTGCCCGGCACCGGTTTTGGCGCCAACCAGCAGGCCTATTTGCGGGCAGCCTTTGCCAATGCCGAGAGCGACGTTATCGCGACCTTGCGCTTTCGCCTGCCGAGCAGCTTTTGACGCCCCTCACACTTTCCCGCCGGCGTGACCATTGGAAAAAGCGGTGACATAGCAACGGTGATCTATAAACCAATCGTCTGAGCAACGGATAGGGTGTCAGACACAAGATCGGGGCCAGACACAAGATCGGGGCCAGACACAAGATCGGGGCCAGACACAAGATCGGGGTCAGGCATCCGCAGTCTGACTTTCTCTATCGTCAGGAGTTGGGTGATTGGCACAAGTCAGGGTTTCTGCATTCCTTGAAGGCAGCCTTCTCGCGCGCGCAACAGCGCCTCTATGTGCAGGGCCGCCTGTCGCACGGGCAAAAGGGATCAACGCCTTGTTCCTGCTCCGAGACGGTGACCAGATACGCCAAATCCCAGTGGGTCCTGTTTTTGGCGTTCATCAAGAGGCCAGGTCGCAGGATTGGCCGCGCTCAGTCTCTGTCAGGTTTTGGAATGAGCGATTGCCTATCGCAAAGCCCTGCCAGTCTCTGGCCGGCTTTGTTTGATTGGGGTACGAATTTGTTAGGGACTTTTGTCATTGCCTTGTGAGCTGTGGCAAGAATGGTCTTGATTGGCTAATTCTCATCGTATAAAGATATCTTTATATGTTTGAGGGTAGTCAATGTTAGCACTTGAAGAAATGGTTGGACTGTTGAAGGCCAGTGGTGAGACGACGCGGTTGCGCCTGCTTGCGTTGCTGGCCGAGGGGGATTTGTCGGTCAAGGATTTGACGGCTATTCTCAATCAGAGCCAGCCGCGCATTTCGCGCCATCTGAAGCTACTCTATGAGGCCGGGCTGGTTGAACGCCTGCCCGAAGGGGCTTGGGTTTATTACTGCCTGACGCAGGATGAGGCCAAGAGCAATCTTCTTTCGGCCTCGCTCAAGCTGCTGGATCGGGGCGATGTTATGATCCGCAGGGATCTGGAGCGCCTCCATCAGATCAAGGCAACCAATGTCCAGCAGGCAGCCGACTATTTCCAGCTCAATGCGGAGCATTGGGACGAATTGCGCGAGCTGCATGCGCCCGAAAGTGCCGTGGACCAAGCCATCATTTCCGCTCTTGGAGATCAGCCGGTCGAGCGCCTGCTGGATCTGGGCACCGGAACGGGGAGCATTCTGTCGCTTCTTGCGGGGTTGTGCCGTCAGGGACTGGGAATTGACGTCAACCGGTCGATGCTGGCGATTGCCCGTTCGCGGCTCGATGGCCCCAATCATGGCCATCTGCATGTCCAGCAGGGTGATATTCTGGATCTTGCCTCGCTTGATCGGCGGTTTGATCTGGTGACCCTGCATCAGGTGCTGCATTATCTCGACGATCCATCCGCAGCCCTGTTCGAGGCGGCCAATGTTATGGTGCCGGACGGGCGCATTCTGGTTGTCGATTTTGCCCCTCATGATCATGAATTCTTGCGAAAGGATCACGCGCACCGACGGTTGGGCTTCTCCCATGACGTCATGCGCCGCTGGATGGAGCAGGCCGGTTTCACGGTTGAACTGGCGCGTGATCTCAAGGCCGAGATGAAACCCGATGAAGCCTATTCGGCGCATTTGACGGTGACGATCTGGGTGGCGCGCAAAACGAGTGAAGCCGGTCGCAAGAGCTGACACGATTTATTATACCGCTTTCGGCTTGTTGACCGATTGGGTTTCGACCATTTGATCCTTTGCTCGCTGTTCGAGCGAAGCAGGGTCTGAAGTAATAGACGAAAGAGACACGATGACTCCCAATGCTGAACGAAGCGGTCGCCGTAGCCGGTCCGCCGACAAGCTGAAAATCTCCTTTGAGTTCTTTCCCCCAAAGAGTCCAAAGATGGAAGCCATGCTGTGGGAGAGTGTTCAGCGCCTTGCGCCGTTGGCACCCGAATTCGTATCCGTGACCTATGGAGCGGGCGGCTCTACCCGTGAGCGTACCCATGCCACGGTCGAGCGGATCATCAAGGAAGCGGGCATTCCGACAGCCGCGCATCTGACGTGCGTCGGGGCGACCAAGGAAGAAGTGAACGACGTCATCCGGTCCTATCGCGAGATTGGTGTCAAGCAGATCGTTGCCCTGCGCGGCGACCCCGTGGATGGGGTAGGGGCGAAATATGAAGCTCATGAAGGCGGCTACTCGGGCTCGCCTGCTCTCGTCTCGGGGATCAAGGAGCTGGGTGAGTTTGATGTCTTTGTCTCGGCCTATCCGGAGAAGCACCCGGAAAGCTCCGACTTTGCGACCGATATCGAGCTGTTGCGCCAGAAGGTGGACGCCGGGGCGACCAAGGCAATCACGCAGTTCTTCTTTGATAATGACCTCTATGAGGCCTTTGTTGAGCGGGTGCGGCGCGCCGGGATCTTCATTCCCATCGTGCCGGGCATCATGCCGATCCACAATTTCACCCAGGCCGCAGGATTTGCCACCCGGGCCGGGGCGAGTGTGCCGCAATGGCTGGCTAACCGGTTCGAAGGGCTGGAGAATGATGCTGATACCCATCGACTGGTGTCTGCTGCGATGGCTGCCGAACAGGTCGAGGATCTTCATGCGCGCGGCGTTGACGAGTTCCATTTCTACACGTTGAACCGGGCCAATCTGGTCTATGCCATCTGTCATTTGCTGGGGATGCGCCCGGTCAAGACTGCAACCGCGGATGCCGAATAACGCCAACCAACCGTTCAGTCTGAATTTTGCGAGGATATGCCTCGCACCTCTATCACGAGTGAAGGAAGAAGCTTATGCCGAGCCTGCCACTGAGTCCGTCCTATGATTTGCTGACCCGCCTTGCTGCCGAACGCATTCTTATTCTCGACGGGGCCATGGGGACAATGATCCAGCGTCTTGGCCTGACGGAAGAAGATTTCCGAGGTGAGCGTTTCAAGAGCTGGAATCAGGATCTGAAGGGCAACAATGACCTTCTGTCGATCACCAAGCCTGAAGCAATTCGCGATATCCATCGCCAGTATTTTGAAGCCGGTGCCGATTTTGCCGGCACCAACACATTCTCTTCCACGACCATCGCGCAGGCCGACTATGCCATGCAGCATCTGGCCTATGAGCTCAATGTGGAGAGTGCCAAGATTGCCAAGGAAGCGGCGCGCGATGTCGAATCCCGTTTCCCGGGCCGTCAGTGCTTCGTGCTGGGGGCCATGGGGCCGACCAACCGGACTGCGTCGATCTCGCCGGACGTCAACAATCCGGGCTATCGTGCGGTCTCCTTTGATGAGTTGAAGGACGCTTACCGCGAAGCGGCGCGCGGGTTGCTCGATGGCGGGGCGGATGCCCTGGCAGTTGAGACCATCTTTGACACGCTGAACGCCAAAGCCGCGCTGTTTGCCATCGAGGACGAGTTCGAGGCGCGCGGCATGCGCTGGCCGGTGATCATCTCGGGCACCATCACCGACAAGTCAGGCCGGACCCTATCCGGTCAGACGGCCGAGGCCTTCTATCACTCGGTGCGCCACGCCAAACCTTTTGCGGTTGGGCTCAACTGTGCCCTTGGCGCGGCCGAGCTGCGTCAGCATGTGGACGCTATCTCGCGGGTGGCTGAAACCCGCGTTTCGACCTATCCGAATGCGGGGCTTCCCAACGAATTTGGCGAGTATGATGAGAGCCCGGAGCATATGGCCGGGATTCTCGATGGTTTTGCGCGTGATGGTCTCATCAACATTGTTGGCGGCTGTTGCGGCACCACGCCGGATCATATTCGTGCCATTGCCGAGACGGTGAAGAAATATGATACCCGTCCTGTTCCTGAGATTACGCCCTTTATGCGCCTCAGCGGTCTTGAGCCTTTCACGCTGACGCCGGAGACCAATTTCGTCAACATCGGTGAGCGCACCAACGTGACCGGGTCGGCCAAGTTTCGCCGTCTGATCGAGGCCGGGGATTACGAGACGGCGCTTGATGTGGCACGCCAGCAGGTGGAAAGCGGCGCTCAGATCATCGATGTGAACATGGATGAAGGGCTGTTGGATTCCGAAGCGGCGATGGAGACCTTTCTCAATCTGATCGTTGCCGAGCCTGATATCTCTCGCGTGCCGGTGATGATCGACAGCTCGAAATGGAGCGTCATCGAGACGGGCCTCAAATGCCTTCAGGGCAAGTCCGTGGTCAACTCGATTTCCATGAAGGAAGGTCGTGAGCCGTTCGTCGCTCATGCCAAGCTGGTTCAGCGGTATGGCGCTGCGGTTGTTGTCATGGCCTTTGATGAAAAGGGACAGGCAGACAGCTTTGAGCGCAAGATCGAGATCTGCAAGAAGTCCTACGATATCCTCGTCAATGAAGTGGGTTTTGCGCCCGAGGATATTATTTTCGATCCGAACGTCTTTGCGGTCGCGACCGGCATCGAAGAGCACAACAATTACGGCGTCGACTTCATCGAAGCGACGAAATGGATCCGCAAGAACCTGCCTGGAGCGCATGTCTCGGGCGGTCTGTCCAACCTCAGCTTCTCCTTCCGCGGCAACAATATGGTGCGCGAGGCGATGCATTCGGCCTTTTTGTATCATGCCATCAAGGCGGGGCTCGATATGTCCATCGTCAACGCCGGTCAGCTGTTGGTCTATGATCAAATCGATGCGGAACTGCGTGAGCGGATCGAGGATGTGATCCTCAATCGCCGCGACGACGGCACGGATCGCCTTTTGGAAATTGCAGAACGCTTTTTGCACCAGAAGGGCGAGGCTCGGGTTGTTGACCTTAGCTGGCGTGAGTTGCCCGTCGCCAAGCGGCTTGAACATGCGCTCGTCAAAGGCATCAGTGATTATGTCGAGATCGATGCGGAAGAAGCGCGTAAGGCCTCCACACGGACCCTTGATGTGATCGAAGGGCCGTTGATGGACGGCATGAATGTGGTTGGCGATCTGTTCGGCGATGGCAAGATGTTCCTGCCGCAGGTGGTCAAGTCCGCTCGTGTGATGAAGAAGGCCGTGGCCTATCTGATGCCCTTCATGGAAGAAGAGCAGCAGGGCGAGAAGACCAGTGCCGGTAAGGTGCTCATGGCGACCGTGAAGGGCGACGTGCATGACATCGGCAAGAATATCGTTGGCGTTGTTTTGCAGTGTAACGGTTATGACGTGGTCGATCTGGGGGTCATGGTTCCGGCCAATGACATCCTTGAGGCTGCGCGCCGGGAGAAGGTGGACATCATCGGACTGTCCGGCCTGATCACGCCATCGCTTGATGAGATGTGCCATGTTGCCGCCGAGCTGGAACGAGAGGGATTTGAACAACCGTTGTTGATCGGTGGGGCCACGACCTCGCAGGTTCATACGGCGGTGAAGATCGCTCCGAACTATGAGCGCGGTCAGGCAATCTATGTGACCGATGCCAGCCGTGCGGTTGGGGTGGCAACCAAATTGCTGTCGCGCGACAAGGCTGACTATGTTGCCGATATCAAGGGCAGCTACATACAGGTTCGTGCCAAACATGAAGCGGCGCAGGACAAGAAGAAGCGCCTGACGATTGATCAGGCGCGGGCCAATGCGCAGAAGATCGACTGGGCCGGTTACAGCCCGGTTGCGCCTAGCTTTACCGGAACCAGGGTTTTTGAGAGCTATGACCTTGCTTCGCTGGTGCCTTTCATCGACTGGACACCTTTCTTCTCCACCTGGGAGATGAAAGGACGCTATCCAGCAATCCTTGAAGACGATCGGTATGGCGAGGCAGCGACAAGCCTCTTCAATGATGCGCAGGCGATGCTGAAGCGGATTGTCGAGGAGAAGTGGCTGACGGCTCGCGCGGTAATCGGCCTTTGGCCTGCCAATGCGGTCGGTGACGATATCGCGGTCTTCGCGGATGAGGCGCGCAGCGAGGAGGCGGCCCGTTTCCATGGCCTCAGGCAGCAAATCGCGGGACGGACAGCGCGTGCCAACATCTCGATCAGTGACTTTGTGGCACCTCAGGACAGTGGCGTGAAGGATTATATCGGTGGCTTTGCTGTCTCAACCGGGTTTGGCGAGGCGGACCGCGTGGCGGCCTTCGAAGCGGCAGAGGATGATTATTCAAAGATTCTCTTGCAGGCGCTTGCGGATCGCTTGGCTGAAGCTCTTGCAGAAGCCATGCACCAGAAAGTGCGCAAGGAACTTTGGGGCTATGCTGCCGATGAAACCCTCAGCCACGAGGCGCTCATCGAAGAGACCTATCAGGGCATACGGCCCGCTGCGGGCTATCCTGCCCAACCGGACCACACGGAAAAGGCAACATTGTTCGAGCTACTGGACGCGGAAGCTGCGACCGGCATCAAGCTGACCGAGAGCTTTGCCATGGTGCCGGGCTCGGCTGTCTCGGGGCTCTATTTCGCTCATCCGGACAGTCACTATTTCGGTGTTGGCAAGATCGAGCGGGATCAGGTTGCTGATTATGCGAAGAGAAAGGGCTGGGCGATTGAAGAAGCCGAGCGCTGGCTGGCTCCGATTCTCAATTACCGGCCTTGATGCTGCGATGCATTTTTCTTGGAGGGCCGGTGACTTAAGTCGCCGTTGACCTAAGTCTCTGGCCCTTCGAGTATTTCTCAAGTATATCAAAAAATAAAACCGGGATTTCTCCCGGCTTTTTTTATCCCCAATTTGAGGATTGATGTGTCTTTTCAAGCTTTTGTTTGAAATTTCGTGCTGTCTGGCACTCGGTGCTGGTCTATCCTCCTAAATAATACCAACGACGACTGCTGCAACGAATGCAAAGGCTGCACATACAAACATGATATTCAAAGATCTGATCATGTGATTGCTCCTCCTAGCCTTTTCTTTACAAGGGAAAGTCTAGGGCAACTCCAAAAATTGGAGAAGGGAAAAAATTGTTGCAGTGCGAATGAAAGCGGTAGATTGCATGCGAAATAGGGCCTAACTCCTTGTCTTCACTGAATTTGGTATGCGACAAACAAAAGACAGAATAGTGGGGGATAAGAGGGAAATGTTGCGGTGCATTATTCACAAAACTGTCAAGAAGCGCTGATCGAGGTCGAGACGCTTTTGTGCCAAGCAGGCCCTCAAGGACAAACGCAAGGCTGGCGGGCGTAAGAAAGCCAGACAGATTTCCTGATTATTGATTGATATGCCGTTTGATCGCGCCTTCGAGCCAATGCGCGAATTGAAGGGTGTTCCTGTCCGCCTGACATCGTCCGATCACCTGAACCCCAAGCGGCAAGCCGCTGTCGGTCATGAGACCGGCGACGTTGAGGCATGGCATGCCGAACAGCGTCCAGATCCGGTTGAAAATCGAGGATCCGGTCGACTGGAGCCCATAGGGAGCGGGGCCGGGGGCCGACAGGGAGATGAAGATGTCGAGTTCCTCGAAATAGTCATCTATTTCCGCGCTGGCAATTTCGGCGTTGATTTTTGCTTCGTCATAGTCGGACGGTGTGATCGTCTGGGCGAAGTCGAGGGTCTGGCGCAAGAGCGGGCTGAGGCGATCCACATGTTGGCTGTATTCCCAAGCCAGTGATTGCCGGGCTTCGAAATCCTGAATGATCTGATGGGCGTGGAAAGCCGCGATATAGTCGTCGCTTGGTTCGATTTCCACCAGCTCCGCTCCCCACGTCTTGAGACGGGCGGTCAACTCATCGAACTTGTGCCGATATTCCGGGTCGGCATCCTGCCATGTGTGACTTCTGACGATGCCAATGCGCGGCGAGGAGATGTTCTCCTCGAGATTGATGGCGAGATTGCGGCCGCTCAGAACCGAGGCGGCATAGGCAACATCGGCAACGGTCGCGGTAAACAGGCCAACTGTATCAAGGGACCAGGAAAAGTCCTTCAAACCCACTTTGGGCAGCAGTCCGAAGCTTGGCTTGTAGCCGGTGATGCCGCAAAAGGCGGCGGGGCGGATGGTCGAGCCTCCGGTCTGTGTGCCGATCGCTAGGTGTGCCATGCCCGCGGCGACGGCGGCTGCCGATCCCGATGACGACCCGCCCGGTGTGTGATCGAGATTGTAGGGATTGCACGTGATGCTGGGTTCCATAAAGGCAAATTCCGTCGTTACGGTTTTGCCGATAAGGGCGGCTCCCGCATTTCGGGCCAGCGTAACAATGGCGGCATCGCGCGCGGGTTCATGGTCGCGATAGATGATCGAATTGTATTCAGTGGGCAGATCCTGAGTTTCGAACACATCCTTGACGGCAAAGGCAATGCCTCTGAGGGGGGCATCCTCAGGCGTGTCTGAAGCGAGCGCGTGGCCGTTCAATGCCGTGAAGGCGTGAATGTCGCCATCAAGAGCTTGAATGCGCTCGATGCACTGTCCAATCGTGTCAGATGGCAACAGCTCACCGCTCATGATGCGCCTCAGCGTTTCGAGCAGGCTGATCGGCGCGACATGGTCTGGCAATTTGCAAGATTTCGTCACAACTTCACCTTTGTTTACCATTTCCCTTCAGGATGCGCTCTAAACGGACTGGCTGCAAGCAGGAATAGGGCGCGATGAGAGATTGGGGTTACAGAATGGTTCAATTGACGCTGCTGGCAATCATGTCTTTTTTGATCGGATGTACGAGTTTTTTGGATACTGAAGAGGTCGACCAAAGCAAATTGCAACGGGAGGCTGTTCTCCCGGATCCTGCCATTTCAGAACAGTTCTGCCCTATCGTTGAGAGCGGGCAAAATGCAGCTGTGGCTTTGCCGCCGATTGAAGGTCGAGGAGGGTGTGGACATCCCGCGCCCTTCCTTTTGTCGACGATCTCCGGGCCTCAGCCCGTGAAGCTCAGCCGTGAGGCAACTGTGAATTGCGTGATCCTTTCGCAGCTCAACCGATTCTTTAATGACCGGGTCCAGCCATTGGCGCAATCCTATATGGATCAGAGGGTCACGGGCATCCGCGTTGCCGCGTCCTACTCCTGCCGCTCGCGCAACAACAAGCGCGGTGCCAAGCTATCCGAGCACGCCAAGACCAACGCGATTGACATCAGCGGTTTGACGCTTTCCGACGGAACCGTGCTTGATGTTGAGGATGACTGGCCCGGATATGGCAGCAAGGGCCGGTTCATGCGCGCGTTCAACCGGGAAGCGTGCAAGTATTTCACCACCGTTATCGGGCCTGGCGGCGACAAGTATCACAAGAATCACATCCATCTTGACCACGCCAAACATGGTCGAAAGGGCACCTGGCGGCTCTGTCAGTAGACCGCACCTAGCCGGATGGGATGATTTTTCGAAATAATTGGCCAAAAAGGCAGTTCATTTTCCGGTCTCCATACTCGCAATATGCGACCAACTCGCATAGATTGAGGCGGCTTGAGCAAATGGGTGAGCAGCAACTATCATGAGTATCTGGAGCCAGATTGGCAGTCTTATCGATGACATAAGGCAGAGTGAAACCATCACTGCCATCGTCGACAAGGTGGCGTCGACCGTGCGTGGCTTTGGGAGCGGTGTTGATCGAAAACAACTGACCTTTACGGTTGCGATGATCGCGCTCTCCGCCAAAATGGCCAAGGCCGACGGTGTGGTGACGCAAGACGAGATCAACGTCTTTCAACGCCTGTTCGATATTCCCGCAGGGGAAGAGCGCAACGTTTTGCGCATGTTCAATCTGGCCAAGCAGGATGTGGCTGGCTACGAGGCCTACGCCAACCAGATTGCCAAGCTCTATCAGGACGAACCCGAAGCGCTCACCGATATCATGGATGGTCTGTTCATGATCGCCGGCGCGGATGGCGTGATGCATGATCGGGAGATGCTCTATCTTGAGAGCGTCGCTGCCATCTTCGGGATCACTGAACGCTGTTTCGATCGCCTCAAGATGACGCACGTCCAGTCGGACGAACAGGACCCCTATACGGTGCTGGAAGCAGACCGGGGCATGACGGACACTGAGCTCAAGAAACATTACCGCAAACTGGTGCGGGAAAACCACCCTGACAGCCTGATCGCTCGCGGTGTGCCGGAGGAATTCGTGCGCATTGCGACAGAGAAGCTGGCAACCATCAACAATGCCTGGGCGCTGATCGTGCTGGAGCGCGGCTTGCGCTGACGATCTGATCGCCCGACGGCTTTTCGCTTTTTGATTGGAGTGAAGACATGCTGTGTGACGCACAGACAAGTTGCCCTTGCGAGGTCAAACCCTCTCCCAATTTCGAGGATCGCAAGGACGGCAGGGCCGTGGACATGCTGATCATGCATTATACCGGCATGGCGGATGACCAGCAGTCTCTGGACTGGCTCTGTTCGCCTGAAAGCAAGGTTTCCTCGCATTATTTCCTCAACCGGGATGGCTCGCTCCTGCAATTGGTGGACGAAGCAAAACGCGCCTGGCATGCGGGCCAGTCATTCTGGCACGGGGAGAACGATATCAATAGCTGTTCAATCGGCATTGAGATTGCCAATGCTGGCACCGAGGACTTCACCGAAGAGCAGATGGTCACGCTTACGATGCTGTCCAAGGAGTTGATGGCGCGTCATGGCATCCCGGCTCACCGGGTTCTGGCGCATTCGGACGTGTCGCCGGGGCGCAAGATCGATCCGGGGCCGAAGTTTCCATGGAAGCTCCTGGCCAGCGCCGGAGTTGGCCAATGGGTTGAGCCGCAGACCGTTGCTGGCGGGCGCTTCTTTCAGCTTGGCGATGAAGGCCAGCCGGTTCAGGCATTGCAATCGATGCTGGCGGTTTATGGCTACAAGATCGACGTTACCGGGGTTTTCGATGCCCAGACAGAGACGGTGGTGAAGGCCTTCCAGATGCACTTCAGGCCTGAAAGAGTGGATGGGGTGGCTGACGCCTCCACCATTACCACCCTTTACAAACTGAGCGCGCAGCTGCCCGAGCTCTGAGGCCCGGGCAGGCTTTTGGTGTGCTAGAGGCCGAGCACCATGTGTGGTCGGCCATCTGACGTCTTTTCCTGAGTTGTTCCGTCAGGTCCGACGGTCTGGCTGGTGCGCGTGCGCCAGTTGCTCATGCCCTCGAAGGTGATCACGTCCACCGCTTCGTCAAACTGGAACGTGAGATGATACCAGCCGTCCGACATGCGCCGGACCGCGATAATCTCTGCCTTGAAGGGCTGGGACAGGTAAAGCCCCGAAACCCTGTCGCCGACCTGCCATTGACGGGATGCGCGATTGCCGAAGCTGGCGAACAGGGTGTTCCAGTCGCGATAGCCGTGTTGTTGGGCGATCAGTTCCAGCGTTTTGCTGTGCGAAAGCTCCATGCCTTCGGCTCTGAGTTTTTCGCGCAGGAGCTTGGCCTGTTTTTTCGCTTCTTCGATGGTTGATGGCTTGTTGCTCATGAGCGTGGCTCCTCAGTATGGACGAATAGCCCCCATTTGCGGTTGGCACTTTTCGCTGTTTTTGTCAGGACCAGCAATGCTGTTGCAAACAGCAAGACTTCGGCGATGGGTGAAGCGAGCCAGATGCCCCTTTCTCCCAACAGCAGAGGCAAAGTGAATATCATCGGCAAAAGGAACAGATAGGCCTTTGACAGGCCGAGAATTGCGGCGCGTGCCGCATCTCCGATGGCTTGAAAGTAGCTTGATGTGATCAGGATCGGACCGGAGATGAAATACATCGCCATGGCCATCGGGATGATCCGTGCCACTTCTGCGACCACTTTTTCGTCGGCCGTGAAAAGGTGACCGATCGGTGCAGTAAAGGTGATCAGCACAAACTCGACGACCAGGCAATAGATGAAGGCCAAAGCCAACCCGATGCGCAGGCCCTTGTCCGAGCGGTGCCAGAGTTCGGCCCCGTAATTGTTGCCGATGATCGTCTGAAACGACAGGGCAAGCCCCATCATCGGCAAGAAAACAAAGGTCGTAATGCGCGTGATGATGCCGTAGGCCGTGACGGTTTCGGCGTAATTGGGCACGGCCATCAATTGCAGTGACGTTATGATCGCCGTCGAGACCAGAGCCATACCAAGGAAATTGAGGCTCTGCGGAGCGCCCAAGGCCAGCATTGCGCGCCATTCGGCAAAGAGGCTGTTGCGCCAGACCACGGCAGGCTTGAGATGTGTCTTGCCGCGGATGCGGAAGCCGATGATGATCGCCAAGGCGAGCGCCTGGGCCAGCACTGTGCCGTAGGCCGATCCGGCGACCCCCATATCGAGCTGGACAATGAGCAGGTAGTCAAAGGCGATGTTGGCCAACGATACCAACAGGCTCATGCCTGCCATCAGTCCAGCATAGCCCTCATTGCGCAGGGCATCGGTATGAAGCGAGAGAATGAAGTAAAGCGGCGTGGAAAGGGCGACAATCCGCAAGTAGATGTAACCGAGATCTGCCAGTTCCGCCGAGTTGCCGGCAAGGATCAGGGTCACCTCGACACCCAAGGTCAGAAACGCCGCGATGAATAATAGGCTGATAAAGAGCGCAAGCCCGTGGGCTCCGGCAAAGAGCGCCTGAGCGTCGTTTATCCGGTTGGCGCCCAGATGCCGGGCAAGCAGGCTCGACATGCCGTTCGAGACCAACGTTGTCAGGGCGATGACCAGCATGTAAAGCGGGAACATCAGGGTGACCGCGGCCAGAGCGTTGGTGCCGACATAGACGCCGAGAAACATGGCATCCACGACGGTCAGAAGGCCGTTCATGCTCATCACGAAAATGACAGGCAAGGCCGTTTTGGCAAACAGGGAACCGAGAGGGGCCTCGGTGAATTTGTTGCGCACAAAGATAGTGTTGCTAGAGCTGTCCGATGACATCTCAGCCTCCAATGGCTACGCATTTCCTTGTTTTAGATGGGGCTCGCGTTGCCACCCTCATGAAATGCATGCGGGGCTGACTTTATCAAATCGGATATCAGAACTTCACCATGACCCGAGGGTCGTGCGAGCGGCTGGTGTCTGCAACCGTGAGCGGATATAGGCGCTCACAGGTAAGCTGTCAAGCCAACTCGTGGGTGGTGTGCTTGAGATTGATTGATTTTGCCTTAAAAAAGAGGTTGTCTGCAGCCGGAAGCGGCTATTGCTCCCGGCTGCAGACGCCCTACTAACCTGTCGAAAAGGTGCGAGGCCTGTCCCCCAAAGCCTGCACCTTGGTTATTTTCGACTGGTCAGTGTGCGAATACTTGGTGCCACCTGGATCCCATCCTTGAGGCGGGCGTCATCAATCGGCTGGCCATAGGCCGTTGTGATCGGAACGATGCCTGCCCAGTGATCAAGATCGTAGTCTTCCTCGTCATCGACCGGCATGCCTGCGCGATGTTTGGCTGCTGCCGTTTCTATGGTCACAGCGATCACGGTTGTGGCTGCGGCTTCCTTTTTGGTCATCTCACGCGTTTCTTCCCAGCGACCGGGTGCCAGATGGTCAGTGATCGCCACCAGCGCGTTATATTTCTCCTGTTCATCTTCCACCAGCCTTGCCGTGCCGTGAATGTTGACAGAGCGATAGTTCATGGAATGATGAAAGGCTGAGCGGCCGACAACCAGACCATCGACAATCGTGACGTTGATGCAAACGGGAAGGCCAACCTTGAGCTTTTTGAAGAGCCGGGTTGCCTTGGCTCCATGGATGTAGAGCTGATCCTCAATGCGGGCATAGATCATCGGCAGAACAATCGGCATGCCGTCGTCGGCAAAGGCAACATGCGCGAGGATGCCTTCATCGAGAATGTCGTGCACTGTTTCCACATCATAAGAAGCTCGGTGGGAGGCGCGAATCTTGTTAGTGGAAGAAACGGGATATGAGCTAGAAGATTTTGACGTATCGGTCATGATGGTCACGCATTTGAACCCGACCCGATGGGTCGAGTGACTGTCTGTCATGGTTTGGGGGAGGTGCACGAAGCGGTGCCGTGCTCAACGTCAATGGTTGGGTCGGTGGTTGGATCATAGAATTTGTTCATTGAACATGGCTGCCTTTTGGATCTAGATAAAGATCCAAAAGAGGAAAAATTTGAGGGCCAAAATGATAACGGAGCAGATTTGTCTCGACCGGACGCGCGAACCGGGGCTTTCGCGGCAGTTGTTCATTCAGTTGCGCCGCATCATCGAGACGGGGAACGTGGCCTCCGGTTTGCCCCTGCCGCCCAGTCGCCAACTCGCCAAGGATCTCAGGGTCAGCCGCAACACGGTCATGGCTGCCTATGAGCAATTGACGCTTGAAGGCTATCTGGAAACAGGCGGTCGACGCGGGACACGGGTCAGCAAGGCAACGACAGGCTTCAGGCAATGGCACGATGAGGAGCAACCGGTTGACGATGGTGCAAAACAGGTCCGCCTTTCAGCTCATGGCCACCGCCTGATTCTCAATGAAAGGCCTATGAAGCGATTGTCGACCAGCTTTCAAACCGGTTTGCCAGAGGTTCGGTCCTTTCCTCATGATCTGTGGGCGCGGCTGCTCCGGCGTGCGGCGCGCCAGCTTGCTTCAAGGCGGGTGCTGGCAGGATACGACAATTATGACGGCATTCTGGAGCTCAAGACGGCCATTCTGGATCATGTCGCGGCCAGTCGCGGCGTGGTTGCCACACCCGAACAGGTGATCATCCTGTCATCAGCTCAGGCCTCGATGGACCTTGTGGTGCGGATGCTGCTGGACGAGGGCGCACTGGCGCTGCATGAAGAGCCCGGATATGCCGGCATGCATGCCAGTCTGTTGGCCGCTGGCGCGGATATGCGTCCGATTCCGGTGCAACAGCCGCAGGCCTATCAAGACCTCAAGAGCACGTTTTCGAACGAGGACGCGCCCCGCCTCATCTATGCCACGCCCTCGCATCAGTTTCCGACCGGGCGCGTGATGCCGCTGGAGGACCGGCTGGCGCTTCTGGATTTTGCTGCATCCCGGAATGCGTTCGTGCTCGAAGATGATTATGACAGCGAGTTCCACTTCTCCGGGGCGCCGATCTCCTGCCTGCAGGGGCTGGATCGCAACGGGTTGGTGATCTACATGGGCACCTTTGCCAAGTCGTTCATGCCGTCCTTGCGATTGGCCTATCTGATTGCACCGCCGCTTCTGGCGGAGCCCTTGACCTTTGGCTTGCGCAACACCGGTGCTGTCCCTTCGCATACGGTACAGCTGGCCTTGTCCTACTTTATCGAGGAAGGGCATTTCCGGGCCCATTTGCGCGAAATGACCCGCACCTACCGGGAGCGCCGCGATGCGCTTGTAGAGGCACTGGTGCGGCAATGCGGTGATTTTCTGGACCCGGCGAGACCGGCCGGGGGCATCCAGTTGCCCGCTTATCTCACGCCAGCCTGTCTGGCTGCCGGGTGGACAGATGACAAACTGGCTGAGCGACTGGTTGAGGAAGGGATCGAATGTGCGGCCCTTTCGTCGCTCTACTGGTCGGGCACAGAAGAGGCCCGGCAGGGGCTTTTTCTGGGCTTTGCGGCATCCGATATCGAGGAGATCGACACGGGTGTGGGCTGCATTGCCCGTGTTCTAAATGGCGAGGCCTCTTGACCTTATGGCGGGAAAAGCTTAGGTCCGTCTCACCAGTCGGTCGGGCAGCCGCACCGGTCGCGCGAAAGCAATCCGGTGAGGAAAGTCCGGGCTCCATGAAAGCACGGTGCCGGGTAACGCCCGGCGGAGGCGACTCTAGGGAAAGTGCCACAGAAAGCAAACCGCCAGACTGCGGTCTGGTAAGGGTGAAAGGGTGAGGTAAGAGCTCACCGCGCCTTCAGCAATGAAGATGGCAGGGTAAACCCCACCGGGAGCAAAACCGAATAGGAATGGCGTGGGCGAAAGCCCGGCTTGCTTTCAAGCCAGTCATTCGGGTGGGTTGCTAGAGGTGTTCAGCAATGGGCACCCCAGATGAATGGTTGCCGCGTGAGGGCCTTGGTCCTCGCCATACAAAACCCGGCTTACAGACCGACTGGTATTTCTCTTTTTTGCATTGTCGACCTGGTTCGGATGGACCCGATCGGGAAGGGCGGGGCGCAAGGCGCCACACCCATGTTTTGAAACGGATCATGTCTCTCCGTCTAGCTATTTGTATTTCTTGATTTCCCCCGACTTCAGACGAGTGGTGTAGGAGGTGAGCTCCGTGCGTACGATGCCCATCAGGAAGTAGAGGCCGGTGATGTTGACGACCGCCATGGCGAAGATCGCCGCGTCGGAGAAGTCGATCACGGGACCAAGGCTTGCCGCTGCACCGATGACCACGAAGACACAGAAAATGAGCTTGAAAGTGATTTCTGATGTCTTGCCTTCGCCAAACAGGTAGGTCCATGCCTTCAGGCCGTAATAGGACCAAGAGATCATGGTGGAAAAGGCGAACAGAACTACCGCAATGGCCAGCACATAAGGGAACCAGCTGATGGACGAGCCAAAGGCCGCGGAGGTCAGGGCGACGCCCGTGTTGCCATCAACTGTGGCAATGCGGCTGCCATCCAGAATGTATTTTCCAAGGTCGGCATCAAAGACCAACTGGCCTGAAATGGTGATGACGAGGGCCGTCATCGTGCAGATCACAACCGTATCGATCAGTGGTTCGAGCAGGGAGACGACACCCTCGGTGATCGGCTCATTGGTGCGGACCGCTGAGTGGGCGATGGCGGCTGAGCCAACCCCTGCCTCGTTGGAAAAGGCCGCGCGCTTGAAGCCCTGAATGAGGGCACCGACAAAACCGCCCGCAATGCCAAGACCGGTGAAGGCCCCTTCGAAGATCTGGCCGAAGGCCCAGCCGATCTTGTCCGCATTGACGATGAGGATGATGATTGCTGCGCCGACATAGAGGATGCCCATGAAGGGAACGACCTTTTCCGTCACGCTGGCGATGGACTTGATGCCGCCAACGATGACGGCAAAGACCACTGCGGCAAAGATGATGCCGGTGATCCAGCCGGGATAGTCGCCGACGATGCCCGAGATCTGGGCATGCGCCTGATTGGCCTGAAACATGTTTCCGCCGCCAAGAGCTCCCAGAATACAGAAGATGGCAAAGGCAACGGCAAGAAACCTGCCCCCCGGCAGCCCGCGTTCCTTGAAGCCCTTGGAGATATAATACATCGGCCCGCCGGACACCGTGCCGTTTTCATATTCGTTGCGATATTTGACGCCAAGGGTACATTCGGTGAATTTCGACGCCATGCCCAGAAGGCCCGCAAGGATCATCCAGAAGGTCGCCCCCGGTCCACCAATGCCGACGGCCACGGCAACGCCGGCAATGTTGCCAAGGCCAACGGTGCCGGACAAAGCGGTCGTCAATGCCTGAAAGTGGCTGACTTCACCGGCATCCTTGGGGTTGGAATAGTCCCCCTTTACCAAAGAGATCGCATGGCCAAAAAGGCGGAACTGCACGAAGGCGAAATAGACGGTGAAAATGCTTGCGGCAACCACCAGCCACATGACAATCCACGGAAAGCCTGTGCCCGGGATGGGGGCGAAGATCAGGCTGACGAACGGTCCTGTCGCGGTGGCGAAGATTTCATTCACCTTCTGGTCAATCGACATGCTTTCCTGTGCTTTGGCGATTGCCGAGCCGGAAACGATCGCAAACAGATTAAGGACAAAAATAGATATGAACTTTTGAAAGAACTGCATGGGATTAAACTCCGGGATTGACCACCGTGACAGGAACAGACGCATGCATGACGAGATTGGCCGTCGAGCTGCCGAACAGGCGTTTCGCGATGCCATCTTCGCTTGAGCGGCAAATGATGATTTGATCGGCCCCTTCCTCTTCAGCGATGCTGATCAAGGTGTCTGCAACGTTGCCGTGTTGAACGATGCCCCTTGCGTTCAATCCGGTTGCTTTCAGGCCGTTGACCGCAGGTGTGACGATGCGCTCCATCGCTGTTGCGATCTCCTCTTCGCGACGCTTGTGGCGTCTTTCGTTTTCCTCTGCCGTCTGAAAGGAAAAGGGCGACCACTCGATTACGTAGACAACCAGAAGCTCGCAAGTCCCAAGCTTGGAAGCCAAGCTTTCCCCATAGGTGAGTGCACGTTGGCCAGACGGTTGCCCATCCAGCCCAATAACCAATTTTGAAGTCATTTTATAAACTTTCGTTTTGTTGGCTCAGCCCTGAAACAAGACGACCGTCCAAGCGGTTGGGGACAGGGCTGTTCTCATCCCCCCATGAGCTTTCCGTCTCTCAACCCATAGTTTAGGAAATGTGACAGTTTTTGGGACCAAATATGGTGAAATATTGGTTAAAATACCTATATTCTAGGTAATATCAGTGAAAACGCCTATTTGGCCAGTTTATTGGCCTTTTGCTGCTCTAAGTACAGGCTGTGGCGCGGTCCGGGACCCTTGTTTCATCGGGGCTGGCACGCTGGGATTCTCGCTTCGAATTGTTGGCTCTCGGGCGGCTTTTTACCATACAGTTTGCGCAATTTTTCGCGCCTGACAGGTGCTGAGATCTGAGGGGGGTATCGAGGGCGGCTCATTCCGTTTGAAACGAATCCTTGCAGTCTCTTCTGGGCGATTTTGTCAAGTTGCTGATGTTCCGTTGGCTTTGAAGCTGAACACTTATCCCAAGGCTGTTGAGAAGGGCTGCTGCGGCAAAAGTGGTGTTTCTCATAACGCTTTGTTAACTATGAATTTATTATGATTGTCTCTTAATGATGCCTCACGGTGACTCCATGAGAATCCGTTGACGCCCATAAGAACCCATGGTATCCCATAAGGGTGCCTTGAGCGATCATGTCTTTAGTAATGACCTGATCGCTTTGGCGCTCGAAACAGCATCGCAAATTCGCGGCCCTTATCGTTGGTTGTAATTGCGTTTCAAGGCGGGACCAGATGGACGACTTCGTGTCCAAATATGTGAATCGACTGGATTCAAAGGGGCGGGTGTCTATCCCGGCTCCATTCCGGCAGATTCTGGTCCGGGAAGGGTTGGACTCCTTGTTTTGCAGTCCCTCTCTGGAGCTTGATGCGGTTGATGCTGGCGGGCTCGGATTGCGCGGTGCGATCGATACCTATCTGGAGGCCTTTGATGTCTTTTCCGAAGAACGTGAGGTGCTTGCCACTGCGCTTCTTGGAGAAAGCGAAAGCCTCAAGATCGACAAGGATGGACGCGTGGTTCTCAGCGAAACCATAAAAGAGCATGCAGGAATAACGGATGCGGTGTCCTTTGTTGGCAACGGCTTTAAATTCCAGATATGGCAGCCTGAAAGATATGAAGCCTACAGGGCTGATGCGACCAAGCGGGCGCTCGCTCTGCGCAAGGCAGCTGGCAATCGGCGCACTACGTCTGCTGGAGGTGGGGCATGACCGATCCGGTTGAACTAGACGGCGTTGACCAAGGGGCCCGACACATTCCGGTGTTGCTTGAGGAAGTGATTGGGGCGCTCGATCCAACTGCAGAGCAATGGGTGCTTGATGGCACATTCGGGTTCGGTGGCTATTCCGCGGCCATTCTGGACAAGGGTGCCTATGTTCTTGGTGTGGATCGTGATCCGCTGGCAGCCGAACGCGCAGACGAATTGAAAGACACCTATGGAGATCGCCTGCGCTTCGTGCAGGGGTGCTTTGGTGAGCTGGCCGACATTGCGCAGGATGAGGGGGTGGCTCCTCTTGATGCCATTGTTCTGGATATCGGCGTGTCCTCGATGCAGCTTGATGAAGCCGAACGCGGTTTCTCCTTCATGCATGACGGACCGCTGGACATGCGCATGTCACAGAGCGGCCCGACCGCTGCAGACGTGGTCAATGACTATGAGGAAATTGAGCTGGTGCGGATCTTCCGCGAGCTTGGTGAAGAGAAGCAGGCGCGGCGGATCGCCGGTGCCATTGTGGCGCGGCGATCAAAGGCGCGCTTCGAGACCACGCTTGATCTGGCCAGCACGATTGAAAAATGCGTCGGTCGCAAACCGCAGCAAAAGATCCATCCGGCGACGCGGGTTTTTCAGGCGCTGAGGATCTTCGTCAATGGCGAGCTTGATGAGCTGGTTGATGGCCTCGTTGCCGCCGAGAAGACCTTGAAGCCGGGCGGACGGCTGGTGGTAGTCACCTTTCATTCGCTCGAAGACAGAATTGTGAAGCGCTTCTTTCAGGAGCGCTGCAAAACCCATTCCGGTGGCTCTCGCTATTTGCCGGAAATGGACCTTGAGGCTCCCAGCTTTGACTTGCTTGTCAAGGGTGGGGTGGGTCCATCAGAAAGAGAGCTGGCGCGGAATCCGCGCGCGCGGTCGGCTAAGATGCGGGCTGGTGTGCGTACGGAAGCCGCGCCGCACAGTTTGGATGCGCGCGGGCTCGGGTTGCCCAAAATGCTGGCAGAAAGCCGCACAGGAGACCCTTCATGAGCAGACTGGTTAATGTCGTTCTCTTCGTCTTTGTGCTTGTTGGAGCCTTTTGGCTCTATCAGGTCAAGCATGAGGCTAAGCTCGAAGAAGAAAAGATTGCAACACTGCAAAAGCAGATCAAGGAAGAGAAACAGGCGCTTTTGCTGCTCAAGGCGGAGTGGAGTTATCTCAATCGGCCGCAGCGCGTACAGACCCTGACGGACCGCTTCTCCGATGAGCTTGGATTGAAGCAGGTCGAACCCTATCAAATCGGAAAGGTCGCGGACCTGCCCGAGCGGGTCGAGGGATCAACCGTGTCTGATCAGGATCAGAAGCAGCTCAAGTCTCTTTTGAATCAGGCGCAGCCTGCTTCTTTGAAATCGGAATAGGGGAGTGGCCATGGTCGATGCAAGCCAGGATCATCACGCGTCCCACTACACGCGTCACAACTTTGATTTCGAAGGGGCAAATAAACTGCGTTCGGAAGAGACCAGCGGGCGTATTCGCTTCTCGATGGTTGCTTTCGGTATCTGTTTTTCAATCATGGTCGCCCGTCTTGTTCTGTTGGGTTATGCAACACCGGCGTCTGCGAACTATCAGTCAGGCCCGCAGGATGCGATTGCAGCGGCACGCCCCGATCTGGTGGACAGAAACGGCGAGATTCTCGCAACTGATGTGCGCACAGCTTCGATCTTTGCCGAGCCGCCCCGTATCGTCGACGTCGAAGAAGCGATTGACGCCCTGACCGGCGTCTTTCCTGACCTTAATGTCAATCAACTGCGTCATCGTCTCTCAAGCGATAGCAAGTTCGTCTGGATCAAGCGCGAAGTGTCGCCAAAGCAGCAGCAGGCCGTTCATGAGGCCGGTATCCCCGGCATCGCGTTCCTGCATGAAAACCGCCGCTTCTATCCCGCCGGCAAGACGGCCTCGCACATTGTCGGTCTGGTAAATGTCGACAATGTTGGCATTGCCGGCATCGAGAAATATGTCGATGAGAATGGCCTTTCCGCCTTGCGCGAAGCGGGCTTTGCGACAACCGAAGATCAAAAGCCGGTTCAGCTTTCCATCGATCTGAGGGTTCAGCATGCCTTGCGTGACGAGCTCTTCAAGAGCATGACGAAATACAAGGCGATCGCCGCGGCTGGCATCGTGCTCAATGCCAAGACCGGTGAGGTTATGGGGATGGCGTCGTTGCCTGACTATGACCCGAATGACCCGGTTGATGTCAGCAAGCCGGACCGTCTCAATCGCATCACTGCGGGCACCTATGAAATGGGATCGGTGTTCAAGGCGATTACCACCGCGATGGCGCTTGATTCCGGGGTAGTTTCGCTACAGGACAGCTTTGATGCGCGCCAGCCAATCCGTGTGCGCGGCAATACGATCAGCGACTTCCACGGCAAAAAACGCATTCTGTCCGTGCCCGAGGTTTTTATCTATTCTTCCAACATCGGCACGGCGAAAATGGCGCTGAAGGTCGGGCGCGAACAGCATGAAGCCTTTCTCAAGCGGGTGCACATGCTTGATCGTCTTCAGACGGAGCTGCCGGAATCCCGTTCTCCTTCCTATCCATCGAAATGGACCGATCTTTCGACGATGACCATTTCGTTTGGTCATGGTCTGTCCGTCGCACCCATCCAGCTCGCGGCAACGGCTGCGGCTGTCATGAATGGTGGGTACTATATGAAACCGACTTTCTTGAAACGATCCAAGGAACAGGCGAAGGAGATCTCCGAACGCTTGTTCAGAGATCAGACAAGCGCCGACATGCGCTATCTGATGCGGCTCAATGCCATCAAGGGATCGGGCAAGCGAAGTCGTGTTGACGGCTATCTGGTGGGTGGCAAGACCGGCACGGCCGAGAAGGTTGTCGATGGTAAATATTCCCACGACAAGCTGCTCACTTCGTTCCTTGCTGCCTTTCCGATCGACAATCCCGAATATGTGGTTCTTGTCATGCTGGATGAGCCCAAGGGCCTCAAAGAAACCTATGGCTATGCTACTGCCGGTGTGAATGCCGCCCCCACCGCGGGTGCAGTTATTCGCAGGGTCGGGTCAATTCTGGGGGTTGCGCCCCGTTTTGGTCAAAAGATTGTTCCAACAGTGGCGGCATCCTTTTAAAGCTGAGCCGCGTGATGCGGTAAAGAAACAGGGCCGGAGTGCTGTTGGATGAAACTATCAAAGCTGCTGGATAGCCTCGAAGAACCGGTGGATCGGGATCTGTTGTCACGGATTGGAGACCCACATATCGATGGTGTGACTTCGGACAGTCGGGCTGTCGAGACCGATTTCATTTTCGTAGGCATCCCGGGGGCTCGGGTTGATGGAGCGCGTTTCGTTCCGCAAGCCTTTGAGCAGGGCGCTTGTCTCTGCATCATCTCCGCCAAGTCCCAATTGCCGGACGCATTCGATGCGACCGGCAAAGCTGTGTTGCGCCTCGATGATCCGCACATGGCGCTTGCCCGTCTGGCAGGAGCCTTTTATCCGACGTCTCTTGAATGGGTGGGCGCCGTCACCGGAACTAATGGCAAAACCTCCATCGCATCCTTTTTGCGTCAGATCTGGGCCCATGCGGGCAAGGGCGCTGCCAACATCGGCACGATCGGGATCGAGGGCCCCAAGGGCAGCAGTTATGGCGGCCTGACAACCCCCGATCCAGTTGGTCTGATGAAAAGTGTCAAGGCGCTCGAAGCGGATGGTGTCACACATCTGGCACTGGAGGCTTCCAGTCATGGTCTTGAACAGAAGCGTCTGGATTGCCTCACCATTGATGTGGGCGGTTTCACCAATCTGACCCGCGATCATCTTGACTATCACGGCACGTTTGAGGCCTACCGCGACGCCAAGGCGCTGCTTTTCAGCCGCCTTGTCCGCGAAGGTGGGGCAGCAGTCATCAATCTGGATGATCCGAACGGCGCGCATTTTCTCAAGGTCGCGCAGGATCGCGGCCTGACCTGCTATACGCTTGGCCATGCCGATGATGCGGATCTGGTGATCCGGTCAATTGATGTCCATGGATTTAGTCAGCATGTGTCCCTGTCGGGTGTTTGGGGCGATGTGACGTGTCATGTGCCTCTGGTTGGGGAATTTCAGGTCTCCAACGTGCTGGTGGCCGGCCTGATGGCCTATTCGGGCGGCCTGATGCCTGAGCCCATCCTTGCTGCCATCGGCCAGATCACGGGTGCATGCGGTCGGATGGAGCTGGTCGGGACTGCCGGTCCCGATACTGCTGTCTATATTGACTATTCCCACACACCGGACTCTCTTGAAGTGGCGCTGAAGGCCCTTCGACCCTTTGCCAAGGGGCGGTTGATTTCGGTCTTTGGCGCTGGCGGAGACAGGGACCCCGGAAAGCGTCCAATGATGGGCAAGGCGAGCAATGATTTTGCTGATTATTCTATCGTGACCGACGATAATCCACGTTCGGAAGATCCCGCCACTATTCGCGCCGCTGTCATGGAAGCCGTGACCAATGGCATGGAAGTGGCTGGCCGTCAGGAGGCCATCACGCTTGGGATTGAAATGCTGGCCCCTGGCGACGTTCTTCTTGTCGCGGGCAAAGGACATGAAAGAGGCCAGACCGTTGGTGATACTGTGCTGCCTTTCTCCGACCATGAAGCTGTGGCCAAGGCGCTGTCGCAAACGGGCAAGGGAGGTGTGGTGTGACCGCTCTCTGGACCGCTGCTGATTTTTCTCAAGCGATCGTACCGTCCCTGCAACCCGGCGGGATAGGAGATGTGTTCGGTATCTCCATCGACAGTCGCACGGTCGCAACCGGTGATGCCTTCTTTGCCATCGCAGGTGAGCGTTTTGACGGCCATGACTTTGCGCGTGTCGCGCTCGATGCTGGTGCCTCTGTCGTGGTGCTGGAGCAATCCCGGCAGCCCGACTTTTCCGATCTAACCGAGCGGGTGGTGTTCGTCGATGACCCGTTGAAAGGCCTTGAGCTGCTTGGGGTCGCGGCGCGCAGACGTGTGGCGGGCAAGGTCATTGCGGTGACCGGCTCTGTCGGCAAGACCAGCACCAAGGATGCCTTGCGAGCCGCCCTTGCTCCAAGCGGCAAGGTCCATGCAGCTGTTTCCTCGTTCAACAATCATTGGGGCGTGCCGTTGACGCTGGCGCGTATGCCGCGCGAGACGGATTTCGGTGTTTTCGAGATCGGCATGAACCATCCCGGAGAAATCCGCCATCTCGTCGGCATGGTCGCACCTGATCTTGCGATCATCACCACGGTGGTTGCGGCACACATCGGCAATTTCGAGAGCCTTGATCAGATTGCTGCGGCCAAGGCAGAGATTTTTGAAGGGGTTGTCGAGGGTGGTGCGGCCCTGATCAATGCAGACAATCCCTATGCTGATTATCTCTCAGGTGTGGCCCGGGAAAACGGCATCAAGACGGTGATGCGCTTCGGTCGGGCTGATGACGCCGACATCCATCTGGACGGGCTGACGCTCGGTGCAAATGGTTCAGACCTTTCGGTCTCGCTCATGGGAGACCGTCTCAAATGTCACCTTTCCGCTCCGGGTGAGCATCTTGCCCAGAATGCACTTGCTGTGCTTGGTGCGATCCGGTTTGTTGGCGGCGACATTGCTAAGGCGTGCGCGGTACTTGGTTCGCATGGGGCGACCAAGGGACGCGGCGCGCAGCATCGGCTCTCGATTAATGGCGGTTCGGTGCTTCTGACGGATGAGAGCTACAATGCCAATCCGTCATCGGTTGCCGCTGCGCTGGCTGTGCTCGGCCTTCACGAGGGGGGCGGGCGTAAAATAGCCGTATTGGGCGACATGTTGGAGCTAGGCGACGACAGCGCCGATCAGCACAAAGCGCTTCTTGGTCCCCTTGAAGCCGCAGGGATAGATATGGTCTATCTTTGCGGACCAATGATGGCGCACCTGTGGGAAATTCTGCCTATCGCGATGCGAGGCACCTATGCTAAGGCTTCCGCCGATCTTATAACACCCCTCAAAGCCAGTTTGCGCGATGGGGACACAGTGATGATAAAGGGATCTCACGGGTCCAAAATGGGCCCTGTGGTGATGGCGCTGCTGAAGAACTGATTGGGGCAGCGAGAGAAAGTCTTGCTGCCAGCTTGAAAGGTGATGAAACCAGATGTTGATGTATCTAGTTGAATTTTCAGATCAAATATCTGGATTTAACGTTTTCCGCTATCTCACCTTCCGCACCGCAGGGGCGATCATCACCGCCATGCTGATGGTGTTTCTGTTCGGTCCCGCGATCATTCGGGCCTTGCGTGTGCGACAGGGCAAGGGTCAGCCGATCCGCGAAGATGGGCCGCAAAGCCACCTTCTGACCAAGAAGGGGACGCCGACCATGGGCGGGCTGATGATCCTGACCGGTCTCATCCTTGCCACCCTATTGTGGGCGAACCTCGCCAACCCCTATGTCTGGATCGTTCTGTTCGTCACGGTCGGCTTCGGGCTGATCGGCTTTTATGACGATTATCTCAAGGTGTCCCGCTCGTCGCATCAGGGGTTTTCCGGGCGTGTCCGTCTCGCCATCGAAGCCCTGATCGCAGGGATGGCCTGTTTTGCTGTGGCACAGCTTGGTGAAACGTCCTTCTCCACCTCTGTCACATTCCCTTTCTTCAAGGATATCCTGCTTGACCTTGGCTGGTTCTTCATCCCCTTCGGCCTGTTTGTGATCGTCGGGTCCGGCAATGCGGTCAACCTGACGGACGGCCTTGATGGTCTGGCCATCGTGCCGGTAATGATTGCAAGCGCCACATTCGGGCTGATTGCCTATCTCTCCGGGAACGAGATCTTTGCCGACTATCTGCAGATCCACTATGTGCCCGGCACTGGTGAATTGCTGGTGCTGTGCGGCGCGCTGGTGGGCGCAGGTCTCGGCTTTCTTTGGTTCAACGTTCCACCTGCCGCTATTTTTATGGGCGACACGGGGTCGTTGGCGCTGGGCGGCATGCTTGGGTCCGTTGCCGTTGCGACCAAGCACGAGCTTGTGCTGGCGATCGTCGGCGGCTTGTTCGTGCTCGAAGCGGTTTCGGTGATCATTCAGGTCGCATCCTTCAAGCTGACAGGGCGGCGCGTGTTCCGGATGGCGCCCATTCATCACCATTTCGAGCACAAGGGCTGGACCGAGTCGCAAGTCGTGATCCGTTTCTGGATCATCGCTGTCATTCTGGCCTTGATCGGGCTTGCAACGCTGAAACTTCGCTAGACGCCTATATCTCCCTTGATGCCTTTAGCTGCATCCGCCCTATTTCACGGCCCGCTACGGGTTGCAATTGAGAGACTGACATGATCCCGATTACCATTTTCAAGGACCAGACGATTGCGGTTTTCGGGCTTGGTGGCAGTGGCATGGCGACGCTGGAGGCTCTGGCCGCTGGTGGTACCAAGGTGCTGGCCTATGATGACAATGAGGCCAGTCGCGAGAAGGCTGCCGCGATTGACGGGGTTGAGATCGCCGATCTTCATACTGCTGACTGGTCCGATATTGCTGCACTGGTGCTGGCCCCCGGTGTTCCGCTGACACACCCGGAGCCGCATTGGAGCGTTCAACGGGCCAGGGATGCCGGGGTTGAAATCATTGGCGATATCGAGCTCTTCTGCCGCCAGCGCCATGTAGATGGACCCAATTGCCCCTTCATCGCGATCACCGGCACCAATGGCAAATCCACAACAACCGCACTTGTGGCCCATCTTCTCAAAGAGGCGGGCATGGATGTGCAGATGGGCGGCAATATCGGAACGCCCATTCTTGCGCTTGAGCCGTTTGTCGATGACCGGATCTATGTCATCGAGGTGTCGTCCTATCAGATCGATCTGGCACCGGGCATCGATCCCAACATTGGCCTTCTGCTGAATATCTCGGCTGATCATCTCGACCGGCACGGCGATCTGTCCAACTATGCGCGCATCAAGGCGCGGCTTGTCGGTGCGTCCAATATGGCGGTTGTCGGTCTGGATGACCGTCTGACGGCCAACATCGCGTCGCAACTGCGGCTCAACGGACGGGCCGTTGCGACCATTTCGGGCTTTGGCAATGAGCGGGCGATGCTGTCGGCCCCGGATGGCGTGTTGCAGAGCATGGAAGGGGACTTCCTGTTCAATCTCGATCAGGCACGGGCCTTGCGTGGCACGCACAATGCGCAGAATGCTGCAGCCGCGGTGTCCGTCGTTCGCCAGTTGGATGTGCCGCCCGCCGTGCTGTCGCGCGGACTTATTTCCTTTGGTGGCCTTGAGCATCGCATGGAGGAAGTCGGCGAAAAAGACGGGCTTCTTTTTATCAACGATTCCAAGGCGACCAATGCGGATGCCGCATCGCGGGCGCTCAATTCCTTCCGTTCGATCCGATGGATCGCGGGTGGCCTTGCCAAGGAAGGCGGCATCGAGACGCTTGTCGACTATTTCGACCGCATCGAACATGCCTACCTTATCGGAGAGGCGGCGGCGGCCTTTGCCGATACGCTGAGCAAAGGCGGGGTGCCCTTCAGCCAGTGCGGTCATATGGATGTGGCGCTGGCCCGCGCCGTTGAAGATGCAAAAGAATCGAACAATGCTGGCAAGGAGCGGGTTATCCTCTTGTCGCCCGCCTGTGCCTCGTTCGACCAATTCCCCAATTTCATGCGTAGAGGCGATGTGTTCAGGGATGCTGTTCATGCCTACCTGAACAGCGGAACTGTGCCGGTCGACCCGGCGCATGCAAAGTGAGAGAGGCCTGAATGCGGCGCACGCGCAAGAACATGCTGACCGAATGGTGGTGGACAATCGACCGGCCCATGCTGCTGGCGCTTGCCCTGTTGCTGTTCACCGGTCTCGTGTTGTCGATGGCTGCGAGCCCAGCGGTTGCGGAGCGACTGGGGCTGGACTCCTTCCACTTCGTCAAACGGCATCTGTTTTTCATTCCCATCGCATTGGGGATCATGCTCGGCCTTACGTTTGTTGAGCCGCGAACGGTTCGCCGGATTGCGCTTTATGTGCTGATTGCTTCGATTGTCGGCATGGTGCTGACACTAGTGGTCGGGTTTTCGGCCAAGGGCGCACAGCGCTGGATCATCGTGGCCGGCTTTTCCATTCAGCCTTCGGAGTTCATGAAACCGGCCTTTGTGGTGCTTGCGGCATGGCTGTTTGCCGAAAATGACCGCAGACCGGAGATCCCGGGCAATCTCTTCTCGATCGTGCTGTTCATGATCATCATCGTGCTGCTCGTTGCCCAGCCCGATATCGGCCAGACCATTCTGATCAGCGTTGTTTGGGCGGGCCTGTTCTTCATGGCCGGGATGCCGCTGTTCTGGATCTTTTTGCTGGCCGGGTTGGGGGTCGGTGGGTTGACCGTTGCCTATTTCTTGGTGCCGCACGTGACGGGCCGTATCAACCGCTTTCTCGACCCCTCAACGGGCGACACTTTTCAGGTCGATACGGCGATGGATTCCATCGTTCGTGGTGGCTGGCTCGGTGTCGGGCCGGGCGAGGGCATGGTCAAACGGATCCTGCCCGACTCCCACACCGACTTTATTTTTGCGGTGCTGGCCGAGGAATTCGGGATTATCGTCTGCCTTCTGCTCGTGGGCGTCTACATGTTCATTGTCAGCCGGGCTCTTGCGCAGTCACTGAGGACGCAGGATCTGTTCAAAAGGCTCGCCATTGCCGGTCTTGCCCTGCTTTTCGGGCTTCAGGCGATCATCAATATCGCAGTGAACTTGCAACTGATGCCTGCCAAGGGTATGACGCTACCGTTTGTTTCCTATGGTGGGTCTTCACTTTTGTCCGTGGCGCTCGGAATGGGGTTCCTTCTGGCGTTGACGCGGCGTCGGCCCGAAGTGGGACTTGACCAGAGACCTTATTACGATCCGCACGCCTGAGAGCTGGCGGACGAGAAGAGGGAGACACCCTGATCAGGGGTGGAGTGCTCAATGTCAAAAGTTGCCTTGCTGACCGCCGGCGGAACCGGAGGCCATCTGTTTCCTGCGCAGGCTCTTGCCCATGCGCTGAATGAACGTGGCTGGGAAGTGCATCTGGCAACTGACGGCAGGGCCACGCAGTATGGCCATGACTTTCCGGCAGAGAGCATCCGGATCATTCCGTCCGCAACGCCTTCGGTCAAAAATCCGCTGCTGATGGTCAAGGCCGCGTTGAAACTGGCCAAGGGCTACTTCGTGGCGCGCAGCACGATCAAGGAACTCAAACCCGATGTCGTTGTCGGGTTTGGGGGCTATCCGACCGTGCCGCCGATGCTGGCTGCGCGGACGATGGGCGTGCCGTCGTGCCTTCATGAGCAGAATGGTGTGCTGGGTCGCGCCAACCGCTTTCTGGCCAAGGGTGCGAGTGCGATTGCTGCCAGTTTTCCCATTATCAAGGGCGCGGAAGGCCTCGAGAACAAGGTGACGCTCACGGGCAATCCCGTGCGTCCGATGGTCGAGCATGCAGCGAAACAGGCCTTCGAGCCCTTGCAAGATGAAGGTGAGATCCGGGTTGTGGTCTTTGGCGGATCGCAAGGGGCGCGCTTCTTCTCTGAATATATGCCCGGTGCGTTCGGGCGGCTGTCCAAAGAGTGGCGAGACCGTATTCGCCTTATCCAGCAGTGCCGCACCGAGGACCTGATGAAAGTCAAAGTCGGGTATCGCGAGCTGGGGCTTTCAGCGGAGCTGGCGCCGTTCTTTTCCGACATGCCGCAGAAGATCGCCAATGCGCACCTCGTGATTTGTCGATCTGGTGCCTCTTCGGTCAGCGAGTTGGCCGCCATCGGACGGCCCTCCATTCTGGTGCCCCTTCCCGGGGCTCTTGATCAGGACCAGAAGGCCAATGCCGATGTGCTCGTCAAGGCGGGCGGCGCCTGGGTGCTCGAGCAGCGCGGTCTCAAACCCAATGATATTTCCGACATCATGGAAGATTTGTTTGCCAATCCCGAAAAACTGACCTCTGCTGCCCAGGCCGCGCGCGCCGAAGGAAAGCTCGATGCCGCGGATCGTCTGGCCGATCTGGTCGTGGGACTGGCCAAAAATGCAGGAGACGTCTCATGAAGATGCCACAGAATATCGGTCCGGTGCATTTCGTCGGGATCGGCGGAATCGGGATGTCCGGCATTGCCGAGGTGCTTCTCAAGCTGGGCTATGAGGTGCAGGGCAGTGACATTTCCGAAAGCGCCAATGTTCAGCGCCTGCGCGACAAGGGCATCAAGGTCGCGATCGGCCATGCGGCGGAGAATATCGCAGGGGCCGAGGTGCTGGTGGTCTCCTCTGCCATCAAGTCGGACAATCCGGAACTGAAGGAAGCGCGGGCCAAGCTGTTGCCTGTCGTGCGGCGTGCCGAAATGCTGGCCGAGCTGATGCGGTTCAAATCTGCCATTGCGATTGGCGGTACGCACGGCAAAACCACCACGACGTCACTTGTGGCGGCGCTCTTGGATGCTGGTGGCAAGGACCCCACCGTGATCAATGGCGGCATCATCAATGCCTATGGCACCAATGCGCGCATGGGGGATGGCGACTGGATGGTCGTGGAGGCAGATGAGAGCGACGGCACTTTTGTCAAGCTTCCCGCCGACGTGGCCGTCGTTACCAATATCGATCCTGAGCATCTCGATCATTACGGTGATTTTGATGCGGTCAAGGCAGCCTTTGCCGCCTTTGTCGAGAATGTGCCCTTTTATGGGTTTGCCGCCATGTGTCTGGATCATCCCGAAGTGCAGGCGCTTGTCGGGCAAATCGAGGATCGCCGCATCATTACCTACGGCGCCAATCCGCAGGCCGATGTGCGCTACAAGGATTTGCGTTCCGAGGGCGGTATCAGCCGCTTCACCGTTGTGCTGCAAAATCGTCAGACCGGCGAGGTAGAGGAAATCTCCGGCCTGTCGCTGCCGATGCCGGGCGAGCACAATGTGGCGAACGCGACGGCTGCCATCACGGTGGCTTACGAGTTGGGCATTTCGGCTGATGACATCCGGCGCGGTCTGTCAGGGTTCGGCGGTGTCAAGCGTCGCTTCACGCGGGCGGGCAGCTGGAATGGCATTGAGATCATTGATGATTATGCGCATCACCCGGTTGAAATCGAAGCGGTCATGCGGGCTGCGCGGCAGGCCAGTCAGGGCAAGGTGATTGCCGTGATGCAGCCGCACCGCTACAGCCGGTTGCAGAATCACTTCGAGGATTTCTGCACCTGCATGAATGTCGCCGACACGGTTTTGGTGGCGGATGTCTACCCAGCAGGCGAGCAACCCATCGAGGGGATCGATTCACAGGCGCTCGTTGAGGGCTTGAAGAGCCATGGTCACCGCAATGCGGCAAGGCTTGGGCCTTCCGATGGGCTGGCCGCAAAGGTGCGCGAGATTGCCGAGCCGGGTGACTATGTGGTCTGCCTTGGTGCAGGCAGCATCACGACGTGGGCCAATTCTCTTGAAGCCAATCTCAAGGCGCTGGCAGGGGACTGATATGGCTTTTGGTGATCTTCTTGCCAAGCTTGGCGACTGGACGGGTAAGGTGCGCGGTCGCCTCCAGAGCAATTTCGACATTGCGCCCTACACGTGGTTTCGCGTTGGCGGGCCGGCCCAGCTCTTCTTCAATCCTGCGGATGAAGCCGATCTGGCATTCTTCCTTTCACATTTGCCAGCCGAGGTGCCGGTGACGGTCATCGGGCTAGGCTCGAACATGCTGGTGCGTGACGGCGGTGTCGAAGGTGTCGTCATTCGCCTGTCGGGCAAGGGATTCAGTGAGGTCACTGTGGCAGACGATCTAACGGTCACGGTAGGCAGCGCGATGCCGGATATGCGCTTTGCGACCCAGATGGCCAAGCAGGGGATTGCCGGTTTTGCTTTTTATAAGGGCATTCCGGGTGCCATCGGCGGCGCCTTGCGGATGAATGCGGGCGCCCATGGTGCTGAGACCAAAGACCGGCTCATCGGCGCGCGGGCGGTAGACCGTCAGGGCAAAATTCATGATCTCACGCCCGAAGCTCTTGGCCACGCCTATCGTTTCTGTGCAGCCCCTAACGACTTTATCTTTACCAAGGCGATCTATCGCGGCGAGCGGGGGGACCCCGATGCTCTGAAGGCGGAGATGAATGAAGTGTCTGCCTATCGCGAGGAAAATCAGCCCACCAAGGAACGCACGGGCGGCTCGACGTTTAAGAACCCCGACGGCATGAGCGCTTGGAAGCTGGTTGATGAAGCGGGACTTCGCGGCTTCAAGGTTGGCGGGGCGCAGGTGTCTGAGAAACACACCAACTTCCTGATCAACACAGGCGACGCCACGGCAGAAGACATCGAGCGGCTTGGCGAGACTGTGCGCGGTAAAGTGCGGGCTCAAACGGGTATTGAGCTCCATTGGGAAATCAAGCGCATCGGGCATTTCCCAGACGGGGTTGATGTGCCGCCGTTTCTTGATGTGTGATTTGTTCCTTTTTTGTTCCAATCCTTCTTTGCTTTTGCTAAAAAGCGTAGCGTTAAGCTGCTCGGGTTGCCTATGCTCCCGAACTGTTGAATGCGTAAAGACGTTTGCAAAGGGGGAACAGGATGCGCCAATCACTGCGTGAAAAGGCCATCGCTATTTGCGATGACAAGATTGCCAAAAAGGGGGAGGGTGTCGGTCTTTCCTTTTACGCCTTTTTTTCCAACAGGAATGATCAGCCGGATGTGCTGATGGAAGCCGCTGAATGGTGGATCAAGACCCATCAACTCGATCATTTCGAGAAAGCGGTTAAGGTTCGCGCATTGATCAGCTCCGGAAAATGACATTCTTCTGCCCGATGCGTTGGCAAAGTCTTTTCTTGAGGACTGAGACAGCCCTAATTTCTGTCGTTTTTTAGCCGCTTTTCCGCTTGGGTGAGTGGCTTTTTGTTTTCTTCAGTCCAAAAAAATCATTACTCCACAGCATGATTTCTCTCCGGACGCTTATGATTTGTTAGTCTTTTTTAACCATAAATAGAGGCACACTATGCAAATTGCATGACCTGCGAGAGCTGCCTCATCGAGGCCTTCGTGGCATGTGATTCTGCCCCGGATAGAGGGTTGAGGTTCGCAAAACCAACCCTTCCTCCGGACTGAAAGGTTGAATGAATGACAAAGCATGTCGCGGTTCTGATGGGGGGATGGTCGTCCGAACGACCCGTTTCCCTGAGCACAGGGGAAGAGTGCGCCAAGGCTCTTGAGACGTCCGGTTTCAAGGTGACGCGGGTCGACGTGAAGCGCGATGTGGCGACTGTTTTGATGGATTTGAAGCCTGATGTGGCCTTCAACGCGCTGCACGGTCCGTTCGGTGAGGATGGCTGTGTGCAAGGCGTGCTTGAGTTTCTGGGTATTCCCTACACCCACAGTGGCGTGCTTGCCTCTTCGCTTGCGATGAACAAAGAAAAAGCCAAGGAAATCATGAGGGCAGCGGGAATACCGGTGGCCGAATCCAGAGTTATGCACCGTCTGGATGCTGCGAAACAGCATCCCCTTCCGCCGCCTTATGTGGTCAAGCCTGTCAATGAAGGATCAAGCTTTGGGGTGTTGATCGTCAAGGAGGGGCAGGCGCACCCGCCGCAGGAGCTTTATGCTGCGGACTGGCCCTATGGGGATATGGTCATGGTGGAGCGCTATGCGCCCGGCCACGAATTGACTTGTGCAGCCATGGGTGATCGTGCGCTCGACATTATCGATATCGTTTCCAACAAGCCCGGTTTTTATGATTTTGATGCAAAATACGCGCAAGGCGGCTCAACTCACATTTTACCGGCGGCTCTTAAACCGAATGTTTACGAATATATACAATCGTTAACCCTAACAGCTCATTGCGCGCTTGGGTGTCGAGGCGTTTCCCGTGCCGACTTCCGATACGATGAAAGTGCAGGAGACGATGGGGAAGTCATCTGTCTGGAAGTGAATACACAGCCGGGCATGACACCAACCTCTCTGGTGCCGGATATGGCGGCGCGCATGGGTATGAGCTTTGAAGATTTGGTAACCTGGATGGTGGAGGACGCTTCGTGCGACCGATAATGGGCAAGTGGCTTAAACAAAAGGATGCAAAGGTTGGTGTGGCGGGACTGCCGGATCCGCTGGCGCCCCGTGCCTATGCCTATGAACAGCGTCGTTTGCCATTCTACCGCCGCATCATCCCCTTTGCGGAGACCTATTTGCCGCGCGGAACCGGGTGGGGCCTCAGTGTCGCCTTTCTTGCTGCAACATGCATGTATGGAGCGACCCTTGGTGGGGAAAACCAGACCGCTCTCGAGCGGGCTTCGTCTGTTTTTGGTCTCAAGGTCGATGCGGTGCTGATCACCGGTCAGAAAGAAGTGAGCGAAGCGGAGATCCTTCAGGTTCTGGGGATCAATGAAGACAGCTCCCTGCTGACCTTTGACGCCTATAAGGCGCGCAAGAGCCTTGAAGCCGTCAGCTGGATTTCCAAGGCTTCGGTGCAGAAGCTCTATCCGAACAAAATTCAGGTTTCGATCAAGGAGCAGGAGCCCTTTGCTCTGTGGCAGCGCGGCAACCTCATTTCGCTGATCTCCTATGACGGATCGATCCTGTCTGATCGCATTGATCCCGAATTCAGCGGACTGCCGCTCGTGGTGGGTAACGGAGCACAGCGCAAGGCGGCGCATCTGTTCGAAGTTCTGGCGCAATATCCTTCTCTGGCGCGCAAGACACGGGCTGTGGTCTATGTTTCGGAGCGGCGCTGGGATCTCTATTTCAAGAATGGCGTACAGGCCAAGTTGCCCGAAGTGGATGTCGAGGACTCGCTCGATAAGCTGTTGGCCTTTGATGAGGATGGGTCTTTGTCGCGCAAGGATATCACGATTGTCGACATGCGTTTGTCGGATCGCATCTTCGTTCGCATGAGCAAGGATGCTGCCCTTAGGCGCCGTGAGGCACTCAGAAATCTTGGTGCGGATGTCCCGAAAGAGGTGGAAACCTGATGAATTCACCTTTTAGCAAGCGGGAACGACGCATTCGCACGCTGACGCAGCGGCGGTCTTCTGTGATTACCATTCTCGATGTCGGCTCTACAAAAGTCTGCTGCGTGATCGCGCGTCTCGTGCCGCGTGCGCCAGGCGAGGCCCTTCGGCATCGCACCCACACCATTCAGGTGCTCGGTTTTGGCCTGCATCAGGCGCGTGGCATCAAGTCTGGCGTGGTCGTTGACCTTGATCAGGCGGAGAATTCCATTCGACTTGCGGTTGACGCAGCGGAGCGTCAGGCAGACATCACAGTGGAATCTCTGATCGTGAATGTCTCTTGCGGGCGCATCCACAGTGACACGCTCAGTGCCTCGGTGTCTCTCAATGGGCATGAGGTGGATCAGCAGGATATCCGGCGGGTTCTGCAGGCTGGTGCAAGTCATTTGCTAACAATGGATCGCACCGTCGTTCATTCGATGCCGATCGGCTATTCGCTGGATGGCGGAAACGGCATTCGCGATCCTCGCGGCATGCTGGGTGATGAACTGGCGGTCGACATGCATGTTGTCACTGCCCAGAGTGCGCCGATGAAGAATCTCGAGTTGTGCATCAAGCGGTGCCACCTCGATGTTGAGATGATGGTTGCGACCCCATATGCCTCCGGGCTGTCCTGTCTGGTTGATGATGAGGCCGAGCTCGGTGTTGCCTGTGTTGATCTGGGCGGCGGGACAACGTCGATTTCGATTTTTGTCGAGGGACAGTTTGTTCATTCCGATGCCATCGCCATGGGGGGGCATCATGTCACCATGGATCTGGCACGCGGATTGTCGACACGCCTTGCGGATGCCGAGCGCATCAAGACGCTTTATGGCAGTGCGCTTCTGTCTCTGTCGGACGATCAGGAACTGGTCGCTATTCCGCCCGTCGGAGATGACGATCGCGATCTGCTCAATCAGGTGCCTCAGGCATCGCTGACGCGGATCATTCGGCCTCGGGTCGAAGAAATTCTGGAAGTGGTTCGGGATCGCATCGTCGAGTCCGGCTTTTCCAATCATGTTGGCAAACGTGTGGTTTTGACCGGTGGAGGTAGCCAGCTCACCGGAATGGCGGAAACCGCGCGGCGGATTCTGAGCCGCAACGTGCGCCTTGGACGTCCTCTGGGCGTTGCTGGCATGCCGGAGGTGGGCAAAGGGCCTGCTTTTGCAACAGCAGTGGGCCTCCTGATCTATCCTCAGGTCGCCCAAATTGAGCAATTTGAACATGTAGCGGTCAAGCCAAGACTGACCGGTACGGATGGCTATCTGTCCCGAACGGTGCAGTGGCTAAAGGAGAGTTTCTGATCCCGATCAGATTTGTCGCGTGAAACATTTGTGAATCGTTGATCGGAATCAAGGGGTTGAGTTATATTGCTGAGAAGTGATTCGACTGCACCCCGATCAGAATGATGAGTGTAACTGGGCCGCCTGTGTGTTGACGCCCAAAGATGCGGATTGAGATCGGTAACAATTCGATCCATGCAGTGAAATGAGGGTACTATGTCCATCAATTTGAAGATGCCCGATATTACCGAATTGAAGCCGAGAATTACGGTATTCGGTGTCGGCGGTGCTGGCGGCAACGCCGTAAACAATATGATCGAAACCGGTCTGCTGGGTGTTGACTTTGTGGTCGCCAACACGGACGCTCAGGCCCTTTCGTTGTCACGGGCCGAGCGCATCGTTCAGATGGGCATCGCAGTGACCGAAGGACTCGGGGCCGGGTCCCAGCCAGAGGTTGGCCGTGCAGCAGCCGAAGAGGTGATCGATGAAATCAACGATCACCTGAGCGGCTCGCACATGGTCTTCATCACCGCGGGCATGGGCGGTGGTACCGGGACCGGTGCTGCTCCTGTGATTGCCCGAACGGCCCGGGATCAGGGAATACTTACGGTAGGTGTGGTCACCAAGCCGTTTCACTTCGAAGGACAGCGTCGCATGCGCCTCGCTGAATCCGGTATCGAAGAGCTGCAGAAGAATGTTGATACTCTGATCGTCATTCCGAACCAGAATCTGTTCCGCATCGCCAACGAGAAGACCACCTTCGCAGATGCCTTCTCCATGGCTGACGAAGTGCTTTACTCCGGTGTTGCCTGCATCACCGATCTGATGGTCAAGGAAGGTCTCATCAACCTCGACTTTGCTGATGTGCGCTCGGTCATGCGCGCCATGGGCAAAGCGATGATGGGAACGGGCGAAGCGTCCGGCGAAGGCCGCGCTCTGGCTGCTGCCGAAGCGGCGATTGCCAACCCGCTGCTTGATGATATCTCGATGAAAGGCGCTCAGGGTCTACTCATCTCCATCACTGGTGGTCAGGATCTGACCCTGTTTGAAGTTGACGAAGCTGCCACCCGGATCCGTGAAGAAGTCGATCCGGATGCCAACATCATTCTTGGTGCCACGTTTGATGAGAGCCTTGAAGGTGTGATCCGCGTGTCTGTCGTTGCCACCGGCATCGACCAGATCCTGACGGAAACCGTCGTGCCTGCCGAACAGCGCATGAAGGAACTGACCGAACGGCTTCGTACTGTCGCGGCTCCGACCTATGAAGACGAGCAGTCTTCCGAACCGATGGTTGCCAATGCCGAGCAGGATGGCCCGGCAGATCAGGCTGCAACGGAAGCGGTGGCTAATGCTCTTGGATCTGTTGAGCGGGAAATGGAAATTCCGGCTTTCAAGCAAGGGCGTCCTTCCGAACAGGATCCTGATGTCTCCATCGCTCCGTTCAAGCCAGCCGCTGTCAGCGAGCCGGTGGGCGAGGAAGAATTCGAAGCACCCAGGGCCTACACCGAAGAGCCGGTGAATGCACAGGCTCCGTTCATCCCGCCCGTTGCGGAAGTGCCGGAAAACCTGCACCGCCCAATGCCGAATGTCGATGAACTGCCGCCGATGATTCAGCGCGAGCTGGAAGCCCTGCGCAATCGCGAGAATTTTGATCATCAGGATGAGGACAATCGTCCGATGAGCCTGTTGAAACGTCTCGCCGCCGTTGGTCTTGGCCGCCGTGAAGACGAACATGATCACGAACAGGAAATGGGCCACGCACCGCAGCAGGCACCACAGGCTCAGCAGCCACAGCAGCCTCAGTATGCCGCTCCTCAGCAGCAGCGGGTTCAGCAACAGGCTCCGACACCGGTGATGCCTTCGATGAGTGCTCCGGCTTCGCCGCACGCTCCGGTATCATCCCAGCCGGGTATGCCCGCTGCCGGTTCTCCGCTCAACGAGTTCGCGCCTCGTCCGCAGCGTGCGCCTCAGCAGGCACCTCAGGCACCGATGTATCAGCCGCAGCAGGGCCAGCTCGATCCGCATGGTCGTGCCGTTCCGCAGCCGGCTCAGCAGTCAGCCCAGAGTCGCGAAGAAGAGCAGGTAGAGATTCCCGCATTCTTGCGTCGTCAGGCTCGATAACAGACTGTTACAGCCAACAGTATCCTGAACAATCCAAAGGCCGGATCCTCATAGGGTTCGGCCTTTATCTTATTGAAAAGACTGAGCGAACAAACTTTTATCAATTCTGAATTTAATTTATGGCATATCGTAACATTGGGTAAGAAAGCGTGATTTGGTAAACGCATTCCTACCACGCTATTGTGAGGCCAACAAAAAGGGTAGGCGTATCAAAAGTCACCGGAATTCGGAACCTGGAACCGTCTGGCGCGTTCCAATAGTTAAGGCCAATTCCTGACGACAACCGATACGATGTAAAGGCAATAAGTATGGCAAATTTGCGGAACGCTAAGCAAACCACTTTACGAGATCGTGTTGTGGTTTCAGGCATTGGCGTGCATAGCGGCAAACCCGTCGAGATGATTCTTCATCCAGCAGATGCGAACTCTGGCATTACATTCACCCGGTCTGATCGCGCGCTGGACGTCAAGGGTGTCTATTCGTCCGTTATCGATACGCGCCTGTGCACGATTATTGGCGATCCCGAGAAGGGCATGATTGCAACCATTGAACATCTGATGGCTGCGCTGGTCGGCTATGGCGTTGACAATGTGCTGGTCGAAGTGGATGCCGATGAAGTGCCTGTCATGGACGGCAGCTCCCGCGCCTATATCGATGCCATTGATCAAGTTGGTCTGAAAGACCTGTCCGCCCCGCGCCGGTATATCCGCGTGTTGAAGCCGGTGCGTGTTGAGAATGGTGATTCCGTTGGTGAATTGCTGCCCCATGAGGGTACGCGCTTCGATGTTACCATCGATTTCGATTGTGCCGCCATCGGTGTGCAGCGCTTTGATGAAGAGATGACTCCCAAGGTCTTCAAACGCGATCTCAGTCTGGCCCGGACCTTCGGCTTCATGTCCGATGTGGAGCGCCTCTGGGCAGCGGGTTATGCGCTCGGGTCGTCTCTGGAGAATTCCGTTGTCATTGACGACGAGCAGAAAATCGTCAATCCAGATGGATTGCGCTACACGGATGAATTCGTTCGCCACAAGACGCTCGATGCGGTTGGCGATCTGGCGCTCGCTGGGGCACAGCTTCTGGCGCATTATCGCTCCTACAAGGGCGGACACAAGCTCAATTTCAATGTTCTGGAAGCGCTGTTCGCGGATGACAGCAACTGGGAATGGGTGGAAAGTGTTCCGGCCAAGCGCAATTCGGCTCGGGTGTCTGTCAGTCAGGATCCGCCGGCCATACAGGCTGCCATGGGGCCGGAAACCAACTGATCCGTCCATTTTGCATTTGATGAGGCTGGGGTGACCGTTGGTCGCCCCTTTTCTTTATCCGGCCTCTTTGTCCGACCGGGGAGTGGTTTTCTGCCCTCAAAGAAAGACGGAACGACAGAGTATCTGGACAAATGATCGATGTTTCGGCAAATGTTGTGCAGTTGTGTCGATCTGGATTGTGTGGCATCACAATTTTTCCCAAATTGTCATGTCACTGTTGGCAAAATTGTCTGCTTTCGCGTAAAGACAGTGGCAAGGTGTTTTGAGTTGACGCGTTTCTTGCGAGACTGGATCCGCAAGAGAGGCACGTTATGAATAAATCAGAGATGCATTCGATACCACTTGGTGGGATGATCGGGATGTGTTTCAGGCGGAAGTCCGCTTCCTGATTGAAGGGTTTGTATGAAGATGGGGTTTCTTTTCGATAAGCGGAGCCGGGTCGGTTTTGTATTGGTGATGCTTACCGGGCTTGCTGCCTGCTCCAGCACTGACAAGTCCGAACTGGCGTTCGAGGAAGTTCCCGCAGAGAAACTCTATGCCGAGGGTCTTGTCGCGATGGAATCCGGCGACCGCAAGGAAGCCAAGAAGAAATTCGAGGAGCTCGATCGCCAGCATCCCTATTCGAACTACGCCCGCAAATCGATGATGCTCTCTGCCTATTCGCACTACAAGGGCGGAGAATTCACCGAGTGTATTTCGGATGCGAAGCGATTCTTGACCCTCTATCCCGGCGATGAAGATGCGCCCTATGCCTACTATCTGATCGGCCAGTCCTATTTCCGCCAGATCCCCGATGTGACGCGCGATCAGGAAGCCGCCGAACGCGCCATGAAGGCGATGAATGATCTCATCCAGCGCTACCCGGATTCGGAATATGCCAATGATGCCCGCCGCAAGATACGCATCACCATGGACCAGCTTGCCGGTAAGGAAATGCAGATCGGGCGCTACTATATGGAGCGCAAGGAATATATTGCTGCGGTGAACCGCTTCAAGGTGGTGGTGTCTGACTTCCAGAAAACCCGCCATGTCGAAGAGGGCTTGATGCGCCTTGCTGAGGCATATTTGGCCATGGGCATTACACATGAGGCGCAAGCCGCCGTGGCGGTTCTGGGGCATAACTTCCCTGACAGTGAGTGGTACAAGACTGCCTACAAGATGCTCAATAAAGATGGTCTTGATCCGAAGGCCGACAAGGGCTCCTGGGTTTCGCGTGTCTTCAGCTGATCGCCTGACGATCTTGGCATCAGCGCCCGTCTTCTTTGCCTGAGGCGAAATAAGCTGGGGAAATGATCACGCTTTGTTCATGTGTTTCGGGCAGTGCGCGATTGCTTTTGCCAGCGGTTTCAGCTTAGCATGACCCGCGAATCCGAGTAAGTGGAATGGCCGCTTTCGGCCATCCTGTTCATGAGGGACCAATGCTCGCCTCACTCTCTATTCGAGACATCGTATTGATTGACCGGCTGGATCTTGAATTCGCCGAAGGCATGACCGTGTTGACCGGTGAAACGGGCGCCGGCAAGTCTATCCTGCTGGATTCCCTGTCGCTTGCTCTGGGTGGGCGCGGTGATGGTGGTCTTGTCCGGGAAGGGCAGAAGCAGGGACAGGTGGTCGCCATGTTCGATCTCTTGCCTGATCACCCGGTGTTTTCTTTCATGAAAGAGCAGGGCCTTGACGGCGACGGGGAGCTGATCCTTCGGCGCGTCCAGAATGCTGATGGCCGGACCCGCGCCTTCGTCAATGATCAACCGGTCAGCGCAGGCATGATGCGGCAGCTAGGCGAGGGCTTGGTTGAAATTCATGGTCAGCATGATGATCGAGCCCTTGTGGACGCGTCCATCCATCGGGGATTGCTTGACGCCTTTGGCGGTCTTCAGAGCAAAGTGGAGACTGTCTCGACGCGCTACAAGACCTGGCGAAAGGCGCAAAAGGATCTTGCAGATCTGGAACGCAAAATAGAAGACGCCCGCAAGGAAGCTGACTATCTCACGGCCTCCGTTGGAGAGCTTTCGGCCTTTGGTCCGGTTGCGGGAGAAGAAGACGAACTGGCCGCACGCCGCACTGCGATGATGCAATCGGAGAAGATCGCCGGCGATCTCAGCGAAGCTTTTGAGACGCTGGATGGCAACGGGTCTCCCATTCCCACCCTTGCGAGCATGATGCGGCGTCTTGAGCGCAAGACCGAGCAGATGCCCGGTCTGCTGGATGAGACGCTGAGCCACCTGAATATTTCCCTCAATGCTCTTGAGGAAGCGCGCGGTAGCTTGGAAGAGGCGCAGCGGCAGACCGATTTTGACCCCCGAGAACTTGAGCAGACCGAAGAGCGGCTCTTTGCCCTGAGGGCCTTGTCACGCAAGCACAAGCTTCCAGCCGATGAATTGGTCGGGTTGCTTGACAAGATGCGCGGTGAGCTTGATGCGCTTGATCACGGCGAAGAGCGGCTTGTGGCCCTGCGCACTGCTGCGTCAGAAACCCGTGAAGCCTATGACAAGGCAGCCGAAAAGCTGAGCAAGGACCGCGCGACGACCTCCAAGGCGCTGATCAAGGCGGTGATGGCAGAATTGCCCTCGCTCAAGCTGGAAAGTGCGCAGTTTCTTGTCAATCAGTCCAGCGACGCCGAAGCGCGTGCTGCCGAAGGCATTGATCAGATCGAATTCTGGGTACAGACCAACCCGGGCACGCGCCCCGGCCCCATGATGAAAGTGGCCTCGGGGGGCGAGTTGTCCCGCTTTCTGCTCGCGCTCAAGGTGGCCATGGCAGACAAAGGCTCGGCCCCCACGCTGGTGTTTGACGAGATTGATACGGGTGTTGGCGGCGCTGTGGCTGATGCCATTGGGCGGCGTCTTGCGCGGCTTGCCACGAATGTTCAGGTGTTGTCTGTTACCCATGCGCCGCAGGTGGCGTCTCGTGCCGATGCGCACATGCGCATTGCCAAGAACGCGGTCAAGGGCGAGAAACGCGTTGCGACCGGTGTAACGATCATTGATGGCGATCACCGGGAAGAAGAAATTGCCCGCATGCTCGCTGGCGATGTTATTTCGGATGAGGCGCGCGCTGCTGCGCGCCGCCTGATTACCGGTGATAAGGTGAGGGCCTGAGATTGGATCGCGAGAGACTGAGAGAAAAGAAGGTCGACCAGCTTGATGCGACAGAAGCCAAGCAGGAACTGACTTACCTTGCCGAGGAAATTGCCGAGGCGGACAGGCTCTATCATACCGAAGATGCGCCGCTTCTCACTGATGGGCAATATGACGCTCTGCGCAGGCGCAATATGGCGCTGGAGCTTCGGTTCCCCGATCTTCGGCGGGAGGACAGCCCGACCAAACGGGTGGGAGGCGCACCATCTGAGAAATTTGCCAAGATCACCCATGCGGTGCCGATGCTCTCGCTGGACAATGCCTTCAGTGACGAAGACGTGGCAGAGTTTGCCAAACGGGTGCGACGCTTTCTGGGTATCGGGATTGAGGAAGGGTTGGCGATCACGGCGGAGCCTAAGATCGACGGCCTTTCGGCGTCTCTTCGCTATGAAAATGGCGTACTCATCTATGGCGTGACGCGCGGCGACGGATCGGTCGGTGAGGATATCACCGCCAATCTCAAGACCATCGATGCCATCCCGCACAAGCTGAAGGGGCAAGACATCCCCGCGGTTGTCGAAGTGCGCGGCGAGGTCTTCTTCCCGCGCTCCGAGTTTCTGGCGCTCAACAAACGGCAGGAAGAGACCGGCGGCAAGACCTTTGCCAACCCGCGCAATGCTGCAGCCGGGTCCTTGCGTCAGCTCGACGCCGAGATCACCCGATCCCGCAATCTGTCCTTCTTTGCCTATGCCTGGGGCGAGGTGAGCGAGGAGTTGGCTCCGACGCAATATGACGCCGTGCAGCGCATCGCCAGCTGGGGCTTTATTGTCAATGATCAGATGCAGCGTCATGAAACCATCGATGGGCTGCTTGAGCATTACGCCAGCATCGAGGCACAGCGCGCTTTGCTTGATTATGATATCGACGGTGTGGTCTACAAGGTGGACCGTCTCGATTATCAACGGCGGATGGGATTTGTCTCGCGCGCTCCGCGCTGGGCGATTGCGCACAAGTTCCCGGCCGAAAAAGCCAAGACGATCCTCAAGGATATCGAGATTCAGGTCGGCCGCACCGGTGCCCTGACCCCTGTCGCAAAGCTTGAGCCTGTCACAGTCGGTGGGGTGGTGGTTTCGAATGCCACGCTGCACAATGAGGGCGAAATTGAGCGCAAGGACGTGCGGATCGGTGACACGGTCATCGTCCAGCGAGCCGGGGACGTCATACCTCAGGTCGTGGGTGCCGTGATGGAATTGCGGCCCGAAAACACAGAGCCCTTTGTCTTTCCCGAAACGTGCCCCGTGTGTGGGTCCAATGCCGTGCGGGAGAAAAAGGAAAATGGCGAGCTGGATGCCATCCGGCGCTGCACTGGCGGGCTGATCTGTGCCGCGCAGGCAAAGGAACAGCTCAAGCACTTTGTCTCGCGCAATGCCATGGACATTGATGGGCTGGGCGAGAAGCAGGTCTCGGCTTTCTTTGAAGAGGGAATGATCCGCAACGCTGCAGATATTTTCCAACTGAGCAAGATCGATAAAGAAAAGGCGCGCGGGGACCGGCTGCGAGATCGAGACGGATGGGGCGCAACGTCAGCGCGCAACCTGTTCAATGCCATCGATGAGCGCCGCTCGGTTGAGCTCCACCGCTTTGTCTTTGCGCTGGGCATCCGCCATGTGGGCGAGACAACGGCCAAGCTGTTGGGTCGGCATTATGGCAGCTTTCCTGCCTTGCGCGAGGCGATGATCAAGGCAGGCGAGGGGGATAGCGACACTTGGCAGGATTTGCTCGACATCGACGGTATCGGCGCGATTGTTGCGCGATCTGTTGTTGATTTCTTCCGCGAGCAGCATAACGAGGACGTGCTCGACGCGCTACTGGCCGAGGTTACACCTCAAGAAGCGGAAGCTGTGCAGTCCGACAGCTCGGTGTCAGGCAAGACGGTTGTCTTTACTGGCAGTCTTGAGCGCCTGAGCCGAAGCGAAGCCAAGAATCAGGCAGAAAGCCTTGGGGCCAAGGTGTCCGGCTCGGTCTCCAAGAAGACCGACATTCTCGTTGCCGGTCCCGGAGCGGGGTCCAAGCTGAAGAAGGCTGAGGAGCTTGAGATCACAATCATGACCGAGGATGAATGGATCGCCCTCATTGCGGGGTGATCCACTCCTCTTGTTCTGTCCCACTCAATGCAGAGGCTTGGTGGCTTCGGCCAGCCATGCGCGGGTTTCTTCATCGAGATCTGCTGACAATTCGGCAAAAACGCGTTGATGATAATCGTTGAGCCAGTTTTTCTCCTCGGCCGTCAGGAGCTCTGTCGCGATCAGGCGTTGGTCGATCGGGCACAAGGTGAGGGTCTCAAAGGCATGCATCGCCTTTTCCCCACCGTCCGGGATTTTTGGCTCTGACAAGATAAGCAGATTTTCAATGCGAATTCCCCATGCGCCGGATTTGTAATAACCCGGTTCATTGGAGAGGATGTTGCCGGTTTCCAGTTTTGTGCGGCCAGCGGAGGAGATCCGATGCGGGCCTTCATGCACACAGAGGAACGAGCCGACGCCGTGGCCGGTGCCGTGGGCATAATCCAGCCCGGCCTGCCAGAGATGGAAGCGAGCGAGCGTGTCGAGCTGGGCTCCTGTCGTGCCCTCAGGGAACAGGGCCATGGAGAGGCCGATCATGCCCTTGAGCACGCGCGTGAATCGGTCCTTCATTTCATCATTCGGGGTTCCGATGGCCACCGTGCGCGTGATGTCGGTGGTGCCGTCTGGATATTGGGCACCGGAATCGACCAGATAAAGCGAGTTCTGCTCGAAGGTGCGATTGGTCGCCTCGGTCACGCGGTAATGCACGATTGCGCCGTTGGCGCCTGCGCCGGAAATGGTGTCGAAGGAAATATCCTTGAGGCAGCCGGACGCAGCGCGAAAGTCTTCCAGCGCCTTGGCAGCTGAGATCTCGTCAAGGTTGCCGCTTGGGGCCATTGTGTCGATCCAGTGGAAGAACTGGCAAAGCGCAATGCCGTCACGCTGGTGAGCGGTCCTCATGCCGGTGAGTTCTGCTTCGTTCTTTGCCGCTTTGGGCATGAGACACGGATCCGGTGCCTTGATGATGGCGCTCTTTGTCTCTTCGATCATCCTTTTGACCGCATATGGCACCAGATTTTCATCGAGTTGCCACGTTTTTTCGGGTCCGATGTCTTGCTTGATGATCGTCTCCAGATCAGCCTGCGGCTTGACGATCACATTGTCTGGCAGGTGATCTCGCACCGATGCATCCAGTTTGTCGGGATTGGTGAGCAGCCATGCGCGGCCATCGGCTGAGAGGATGGCGAAGGCAAGCGGGAGCGGCGCGCGGGGAACATCGGCACCGCGGATATTGAACAGCCATGCAATGCTGTCGCCTTGGGTGATGAAGGTCGCATCGGCCTCATCCCTGAAGGTTTTGGTGATTGCGGCGAGCTTGTCTTCAGCCGGCTCGCCTGCAAGGGACAGCGGATGCGGTGTGATCGGCTCGTCTGGCCGGTCTGGCTGATCCGTCCAGATGGCATCAATCGGGTTGGCCTCAATTGCGACCAATCGGGCACCGACCTTTTCGCAGGCCTTTTCCAGCCGTTTGACCGCAGCCTCCGTGTGAAGCCATGGGTCGAAGCCAATGATGTCATCTTTGGTGGCATTGTTCTTAATCCAGCCAGCAAGTGTATGCTGGGGAACCGAGACCGGTTCGAGCAGGTCCGTGTCCACCTGATCTGTGACTTGCAGTGTGTAGCGACCATCAATGAAAATGGCGGCCTTCGATTTCAAGATGACAGCGGTTCCTGCAGAGCCGGTAAAACCGGTCAGCCATGCGAGGCGCTCGGCATAGAGAGCGAGATTCTCGCCACCATATTCGTCAGCTCTTGGGACGATGAAACCGGTCAGGCCCTGCTCTTGAAGTTCTTCGCGCAACATCGGAATACGCACGCGGCCCTGATCGGGGCAGGCTTGATCGGAAAAGTCTTGATACATCGAAAATTCCCCTAAAGACAGTGGGTTGGCATTGATATCCAGCGTTTGGGCGGAGGGTTGTACGCCGGAGAGTGACAGGTTTGCCTGGCTGGGGCAAGCGGATGTGGGCGGGCATCGGTACAAGGCTCAGGGACACCGAGCGAGGAAAAACTCCATATAACACTGCTGAAAATGCATCGCTAAAAACCACGATATGCATTTTTGCATGGCTGGCGTGTTCATTCAGCGCTTTTATAACATGGTCGATGAGCCCATATTGAGGCTGTCCAGAGGGACAAGAAAGAAAACCAGAGAAAGGAAATCACAATGAACTTCTTTAACCGCGCATTCGACAAATATATCCAGGCTCGTGAAGCACAGGCTGAACGCTTCGTCAACGAATACATGGCTGACCGTGGTATCGATGGTCTTGACGGCCTGAACATCGACTCTCGCGACTAAGTTCGCGAGGGTTCCTCCGGAGCTTTGAAGACGCCCCCGATAATATGGCGCTCAAGGATCGAACCGGAGGACCGAAGACGGGAGGAACACCGTTTTCAAACTTTGTTCCAAAGAACAAGCGGGCCATGGCCCGCTTTTTTCTTGTCCAAATTCCAAAATCTCCGCACTGCATGAGCTATCAGGTTTTTGCTTGGCTGGATTGAGCAGCTGGCAATTGTGCCCAGATGCGTGCTGCATCATAGTCCCGCCAAACATCGGGTCACCGAGCAGACCCGTGATGAGAAGGATTCCCCATACAATGTTCATGTTCAGCCGTGCCTTTGAGCGCATGATACAGTCGCGCGAGCAAGAAGCACGCCGTCTGGTTTTGAGCCATCATTTCTACCCGATGGACCAAGATCTCATGTGCTCAGGTGATTCACACAATCAGACGACACGCTCCAAAGTCCTTTAACGTCCCGTTTCCCCGGACGGTTGACGAAGAAGCAAGGGTTGATCCCAGGATCATGCCCGTAGAGCCAACGAAAAAAGAGAAAGCAGGCATTCCTGCTTTCTCTTTTTTTGTCTGTGTTCTTCATTCTGCATCGAGAAGACACGCGGTTGGCTTGATTTAGCGCGCATTGAAGCGCTGGTTGTCGAGCCTAGCGTTTGAAGACCAGCACCAGCCATCCGTCCTGCGTAACCGTGCGCACAAGCCTCAAGCCTTGCGTGCGATAGGCCGCGATGATCCGCGCCCGTTGGTGAGGCAGAAGGCCGGAAAGAATGACCCGGCCTCCCCGCGCCGTGTGATGCGCAATGTCCGGTGCCATTTTGCACAGCGGTCCGGCCAGAATATTGGCGACGATCAGGTCAAAAGGCCCTTTTTCGCCAAACACTGGATGGCTGAAGCCAGCGGCAACAGCGGTCTTGACAAGCTGATGGACCTCGTTGATGCGCGTGTTCACGTTTGCTGTTTCGATGGAAATCGGATCGATATCGGTTGCCAGAATTTCCTGCTTGAGCAGTTTGGCCAGCGCAATGGCGAGAACAGCAGATCCGGTGCCAAGGTCGAGAATGCGCAAGGGATGAAAACCGCGCAGCTCTTCTGACAGCACCTTGAGGCACCCTGCTGTGGTTCCGTGGTGGCCGGTGCCAAAGGCTTGCCCTGCGTTGATCTGCACGGCGATGCGGCCGTCGGTGTTGAGCTTTCCTTTGTCATGCGATCCATGCACGACGAAACGACCTGCCTCGACGGGAACAAGTCCCTCAAGGGATTTGGTCACCCAGTCGATGTCCCCCAGTTCCTCGATCTTGAGGGGCAGCGCCATGGACAGGGATGAAAGCTCGGCCAAAGCAATCTTGTAGGTATCGCTTACCCCTTCTTCGGCCGGATAGAGCGACAGGGCCCAGAGACCGCGCTCCTCATCGATTTCGAAATTGGAGATGGCAAAGCCGTCTTCCTCGAATACGGCTTCCAGATGTTTGGCGGCGGCCTGAATTTCGTCGGCATTGCCTTCGGCATAGAGATATTGGGGCATAGATCAGCTCTCACTTGGCGTTATCCGCCTGTCGATAGCCTGTCCGGGCAACAAAGACAAGGTGTGACGGGGCTCAGTGCTTCTCGACAAAGGAATCCAGCACGCGCTTCACGCCGGTCTGGAACTGGATGGTCAGCTTGTTGCCCTCAACCGATTTCACTTCGCCATAGCCAAATTTAAGATGGAACACACGCTCGCCCACCTTGTAGCGGGCCGGGCCCTCGGACACGCTCTTGGCGACCAGTTCGCCCTCGATAACCGAAGACCCACGGCCCGGTTGGCGCGGGTTTTTCTCACGGCTGCGGTTGGCCTTGTTGGCCTGCATCCGTTTCCAACCCGGCGTCTCGTAGGAGCCTTCGAAGGGGTCGGAGGAACCAAACCGGCTTTTGCCATAGATCGAGCCGCCAACACCGGAGGCACCATAGCCGCCATAGGTGGATTGGCTCTCTTCGACATCCACATGCTTGATCGGCAATTCATCGAGAAAGCGCGAGGGGATGGAATTCTGCCACAGACCATGGATGCGCCTGTTGGAGGCGACATAGATCTTGGCCCGTTTCTTGGCGCGGGTGATGCCGACATAGGCCAGACGGCGTTCTTCTTCGAGGCCGCGTGTGCCGGATTCGTCCAAAGCGCGCTGATGGGGGAACAAGCCTTCTTCCCAGCCGGGCAGGAAGACGGTGTTGAATTCCAGCCCCTTGGCGGAATGGAGCGTCATGATCGAAACCGCATCGTTGCTTTCGCCTGCATCGCGATCCATGACGAGGGCAATATGCTCAAGGAAGCTGGGCAGGGAATCGAATTCCTCCATGGAACGAATGAGTTCCTTGAGGTTTTCGAGGCGTCCCGGTGCGTCGGGGGATTTGTCCTTTTGCCACATCTCTGTGTAGCCGGACTCGTCAAGAATGATCTCCGCCAGCTCGGTGTGTTTCATCGTCGGCAACTGGGTGCGCCAGTGGTTGAACTGGCCGAGCAGGGACTTCAGAGAATTGCGTGGGCGGGGTTTGAGATCCTCTGTGCCAACGATCTCGGTTGCCGCTTCCATCAGGGGGATTTCCTGATCGCGGGCAAGGGCATGGACTTGCCGCACGGTGGCGTCGCCGAGGCCACGACGGGGCGTGTTGACGATGCGCTCAAAGGCGAGATCATCAGCGGGCTGAACGAGCGCCCGGAAATAGGCGAGGGCATCGCGGATTTCGGCGCGTTCATAAAAGCGAGGGCCGCCGATGACACGGTAGTTGAGGCCCATGGTGATGAAACGGTCTTCGAACTCACGCATCTGGAAGGAGGCGCGCACGAGAATGGCGATTTCATTGAGCTCGTGCTGGCGCCGTTGCAGCGTTTCGATCTGATCACCGATGGAGCGAGCTTCTTCTTCCGAATCCCAGACGGAGGTGACGGTGACCTTTTCGGCTTCATCATCCTCGATCTGTGGATGCAGGGTCTTGCCCAGACGGCCTTCATTGTGCGTGATGAGATGCGAGGCGGCGGCAAGGATGTGGGCGGTTGAGCGATAATTGCGCTCAAGGCGGATCACCTTGGCTCCGGGGAAATCTTCCTCGAAGCGCAGGATGTTGTCGACCTCGGCGCCGCGCCAGCCATAGATCGACTGATCATCATCGCCGACACAGCAGATGTTGTGGTTTGATTGGGCCAACAGGCGCAGCCAGAGATATTGCGCCACGTTGGTGTCCTGATACTCGTCCACGAGGATATAGCGGAACTTGTTGTGGTAGCTTTTCAAGACGTCCGGATTTTCGCGAAACAGGCGCAAGCATTCGAGCAGCAGGTCGCCGAAATCGCAGGCGTTGAGGGTTTTGAGCCTCGCCTGATAGGCCGTATAGAGCTTGATTCCGTTGCCTTGGGCAAAGTGGAAGGCTTCGTCCTGTGGCACTTGATCGGGCGTGAGGCCCCGGTTTTTCCAGCCGTCGATCACAGTTGCGAGCTGGCGGGCGGGCCAGCGCTTTTCGTCGAGGCCATGCGCCTGAATGAGCTGTTTCATCAGGCGGATCTGGTCGTCCGAATCAAGAATGGTGAAATTGGACTTGAGGCCAACCAGTTCGGCGTGACGGCGCAGGATTTTGACGCCGATCGAATGGAACGTCCCCAGCCATTGCATACCCTCTACCGAACCGCCGATGAGCTTGCCGATGCGGTCTTTCATCTCGCGCGCGGCCTTGTTGGTGAAGGTCACCGACAGGATCTGCCAAGGTGCAGCGCGGCGCGTTGAGAGGATGTGTCCGATGCGGGTGGTCAACACCCGCGTCTTGCCTGTTCCCGCGCCAGCGAGCACCAGAAGGGGGCCGTCAAGGCTTTCCACGGCGTCCTTCTGTTCCGGATTGAGGCCATCCAGATAGGGTGTGGGCTGCATGCGCGCGAGCTTGGCGCGAATTCCTTCCTGATCATCTTCGTTCGATTCGAACGAGGGTGGCGGAGCTGGGGTGGCAAAGAGATCAGGCATATAGGGCGTTGGGTCCTGTTGGCGCAAAGAAGGGGATCGAGCCGGGTGAGCAGCGAATCCAATTGAAGAACATTATAGCAACAAATGTGGTTTGTCAGGGGCCAATCTGACGATTTTTCTCGTTGTTGGCATCTTCGCTTAGGACTTATCTGTGCTCTTCGACCTGAGAGTCAATGAGCATGTCGTTGAAAAACTTGAGGGCAGTCACCTGACGTGCCCAACCGATGATCCGTGTCTTGTCCAACGGGTCGAGAACGGCGAGATCCCCGCCTCCGGCCAGATCGAAGGCCTTGAGTGCCTGTTCGAGCGTGTCAAAATGGCTGATCGTGGGCGTGTCCTCGGCCAAGACACGGTCTTCCGGCGGGGCGTCCTGAGCGAGGGGCTCATAGAATTGTGAGACCGTGAGGGTCGAGACGAGATATTTGTGGGCTCCTTCATTGAGAAAAATGCCGCGCAATTCCAGTTGCCAGTGAAAGTATGAGCGGCCATGCAGGGCGATGGTGATGCCCGTGGCAATCGACACCGTAAGCAGAAGCGCGATGGAAAGCGCGTAGCCACCGGTCAATTCGAAGACCATCACAGTGGTGGAGACAGGGGCCCCGAGCACGGCGGCCGCAACGGCCCCCATGCCCAGAATGGCGTAAAGGCCGTGATCGGAGGCCATTTCCGGCCAGAACTGACCGGCGATCATGCCAAAGGCGCCGCCTGTCATGGCACCGATATAGAGGCTGGGCGAGAAAATGCCGCCGCCGAAACGGGAAGCCAGCGTCACGGCAGTAGCGACAGTCTTTGCGCCGATCAAAAGCAAAAGCAGGAGCAGCGGCAGCTGCTGTTTCAGCGCCATGTCCATGGCCTCATACCCCACACCGAGGACTTCAGGGAAGACGAGACCGATGCAGCCGACGATAAAACCGCCGATCACGGGGCGAATGATCAAGGGCATGCGGATGTTGCGGGCAATCCAGTCCGTGCCGATGAGGGCGAGCTGAAACAGCACCGCTGCGATTGCACAGACCAGACCGAGAAGGGCAAAGGCGGGCATTTCCCAATAGGACGTGATCTGGTAGCTGGGGATGATGAAGGCCGCGATGTCGCCAAAATAGAGGCGCGAAACCATGGTCCCGAAGGCAGAGGCAACCACGATGGGCACAAAGGCACTGAGGGCATAGTGGCCCAAAATCACTTCGTGAGCGAACAGGACGCCCGCGATGGGGGCATTGAACGACGCCGACACCGCACTTGCAACACCGCAGGCAAGCATGATTCTCTTGGCCGTTGGGGGCAGGTCAAAGCGCTCGCACAGGGTTGTTGCAAGGCTCGCGCCCAGATGGACGATTGGGCCCTCCCGTCCGGCGCTTGCGCCGCAGCCCAGAGAAACAATATTGACCGCAGCGCTGTCGAGCCCTTGCCAGAAACGCAAGCCCTTGCCGTGTTTGGCGCGGGCCTCGATCACATCGGACACGTTTTCTGGTCGTTTGCGGGGATGAACATATTGCAGGAATGCCCCGACAAAGAGGCCCCCCACGGTCGGTGCAAGAATGATCAGCCAGCCTGGCAAGTCACGCGCGGCCGAAGCGACATTCTCGCTCATGGTTCCGAGCCAGAGCATTTGGATGCCACCAATTCCAAGACGAAACAGAATGGCGGCGCACCCGACCATCAGGCCGATCACAATGGCCAGCACCCACATTTTCGACTGCCGGGTGGACCAGTGATACTTCAAGTTGGGTTCAATCCAACTCAGCGACAATTTGATCGGGTTCAGCCAACGCATGAATGTGCCATTCTCAAAGCCAGGAGCGAAACCAGCTTATGAGGGCTTTCATGCGTTTGGCAACATCTAGAATGGGCTAAGGGCCATGGACCAAAAGAGGCTTGCAAAAGGCGCTGTTTGATGCCTGTAGCAAGGCGGCTTGTCGTTATGCCTTGTCTGGCTTGTCCTGACTTTCGCCTTTGTCTCCGTCCGTATCCCTGTCAGAGGCGTCGCCTGTGGGCCCTTCTGTGGCCCCTTCTGCAGCACCGTCTGTGTCCTCACCCGGCTCAATTTCCGACTGCTCATTCTGGGCGCGCAGTCTCTCTTCCTCAGCTTCTGCAGCCAGTCTGGCATCTTCGGCTCGTTGGCGAGCAAAGGCCAGGAACTTGCCTGACTGGGCGTGATAGACGCCTTCCTTGCAGAGCAGTTTTGAGGAGCCGTTCGCGATCAGGGCGCAGGCCATGAGCGGCAGCATCATCTGGTGATTGTCGGTCATCTCCATGACGATGACAAAGGCGGTGATGGGGGCCTGAACCACGCCCGTGAAATAGGCCACCATGCCCAGCAGGATGATCACCCCGATGGGGACATTGGGAAACAGGGGTGCAAGATCAGCTCCGACGCCGGCACCGATGGACAGGGAAGGAGAGAAGATACCGCCGGGCAATCCGGCAATTGACGAGATCGTCGTGGCAAGGAATTTCAAGGGGGCATAAATCAGCGACAGCGAGGTGTCGTCGTGCAAGGCATCGCGGGCTGCTTCATACCCGGCGCCATTCACTGCCCCATGGCTGACCAGACTGGCCAGAGCTACAATCAGGCCACACAGAATGGCAAACAGCACAGGCCATTTCTTGATCAACTGTCCTGCACGGCCCGGCAGGCCGTATGTGAAGATAATGAGAATGCGGGAGAACAGACCACCGAGCAGGCCACCGGCGACGCCGATGACCGGAACCGCTATCCAGCCCATGCCGAACTGCATAACATCATGGGTGGTGCCGAAGTAGGTGTAGTTGCCGAAGATCGACATCGAGGTCAGACCGGCAAAGATCACTGTGCCCAGAATCATGCCGCTGGTGCGCATCTCGAAGGAGCGGCTCATTTCCTCGATCGCAAAGACGATCCCGGCGAGAGGCGTGTTGAAAGCACCGGCAACACCGGCGGCCGCGCCAGCCAGAATGAGACCGACCTGCCGTTTCGGTGCGATACGGCCCGTAAGAAACATGATGGCAGCACCGACTTGCACGGTCGGTCCTTCGCGCCCTGTCGACGCGCCAACGGCAAGGCCGAGCATGGTCATCAACACCTTGCCAACGGCGGTCCGGATGCCCACCAGATGGATGCGCTTGGCGGGGTGCTTGAGCTTGCGTGCCGCAATGGCCTGAGGAATACCCGATCCTTGTGTGCCGGGGAAATAGCGATTGGTGATCCAGACAACCAGACCAAATCCCAATGGGGTGACCGCGAGGCCCGAATAGGGATAGCGACGGATCATTTCCCGGAAGGCCTCCTGACAGGCGTCAGCGCCGATGGCGAGGCCGACCGCGGCCAGACCGACCATGAGGCCGCCGAGACCGAAAATGATGCGGCGTTGCCAAATAAGCTGTTGTGCGCGGACTTGACGATCCGACGGGAAATTGATGTTGAGTCTGTTTTGCATGTCTTTGGAGGACTGGTTCGGGTTTTAAAAGAGTGAGGCAAGTCTTTTGGCTTTGAGTCTCTCGCCTGCTGAAACCGGGTCATCCTCCCTGACGGATCCGGTTGATCGCACACAAGCTGCACCGTTAGCCATTCATGGAAAGACAATGCTGCAACTGCGATATCATTGGTTTTCGATCCGAATGATCCTTTTGTCAATGCGATTGATCATTTTGTGAAGTCTGTAAAATTCGTTCACCGGGTTTGACGGACACAATCTGCGGACAAAACTGCCCTTATAGTTCACGGAAAATAGCTGGAGAAGGCGTATTTCCATGCTTGATTGCTTGCATCGAGTGTGGGCAATGGCGCATAAAACGCTCAACATGTGTCCGATCATGACGTTATCGTCCGAACTGTCCGATTTCTATTCGGGCTCCGCTTTTTGATCGGTCGCAACCCTTCGCAATGCGCGATGCTGCTACAAGGCCTGTCAGATGACTTTTCGACCTCTGGTTGGATCGGACCTGACCTTGGTGAGTCGGGCAACCGAACACTCTGCCAGAAACCCAGAAGGAATTTTTTGATGGGAATTGAACCGCATTTCAGCCGTACCACCGATAAGGCCGCGATCAATCGCGTCTGCGACCGTCTCATGTCGCGTTTTGGCGAGCGTTTCATGACCGGACAATCGGTCCGCGAGCAGCACGGGCACACGACCACCTATCTGCCCGGCGAATGGCCCGATGGTGTGGTGATGGTCAACAGCACTGAAGAGGTGTCCGAGGTCGTGACAATTTGTCACGAGGAAAATGTACCGGTTATCCCCTTTGGGTCCGGTTCCTCGCTCGAAGGGCATCTTAATGCGCCCTATGGCGGTATTTCCGTTGACGTGAGCGGCATGAATGAAGTCCTCGCCGTTCATCCCGAGGATCTCAATTGTACGGTTCAGGCCGGTGTGACGCGCAGCCAGCTCAATGATTATTTGCGTGATACGGGGCTTTTCTTTCCCATCGATCCGGGTGCGGATGCCACCATCGGCGGCATGACGGCAACCCGCGCCTCGGGCACCAATGCCGTGCGCTACGGCACCATGCGCGAAACCGTGGTCTCACTGAAGGCCGTTATGTCCGATGGAACGATCATCGAAACGGCCAGCCATGCCAAGAAAAGCGCCGCCGGGTATGACCTGACGCGGTTGCTCGTCGGGTCGGAAGGCACGCTTGGGGTGATCACGGAGGTGACGCTCAAACTGTCGGGCATTCCGCAAGCCATCGCCGGGGGGATCTGCAATTTCGAGGATCTGGAAAGCGCCTGCAATGCCGTCATCATGACCATCCAGTGCGGCATTCCAATCGCCCGCATCGAGTTGCTGGACAGTGTTCAGGTCAAGGCCTGCAATCTCTATTCTAAGATGGATCTTGTCGAGCGCCCGACATTGCTTGTCGAGTTTCACGGCACGGACACCGGGGTTGCCGAGCAGATCGAATTGTTTGGTGATATCATCGCCGAGTATGGTGGCTCGGACTTTCAAGCCACGACCAAACCGGAAGACCGCACCAAATTGTGGACCGCGCGGCACAATGCTTTTTGGGCCGGTTGCGGATTGCGTCCCGGCTGCAAGGGCCTGTCGACGGATGCCTGCGTGCCGATCTCGCGCCTTGCGGAATGTGTGACCGAAACGCAGAAGGACATCGAGGACAGCGGCCTGATCGGCCCCATTGTCGGGCACGTCGGAGACGGCAATTTCCATGTGCTTCTGGTGCTTGATCCGGATGATCAGGCCGAGATCGACAATGCGGAAGCCTTCCTCAAGCGCCTTGCCGAGCGGTCGATTGGCATGGGCGGGACCTGCACGGGCGAGCACGGTGTCGGGCAGGGCAAGATGAAGTTTATGCGTGACGAATTTGGTCCGGCGCTGCGCTACATGGCCGCGATCAAGCAGGCCTTCGATCCGAACAACATCATGAACCCAGGCAAGATCGTGCCGAAACTGGACTGACAAGAACTTATAAGTCACTCACTTGGCTGATATTTTGCCAGCTGGATCACTCTTCACACCTTTGCGCGTTGGAAGATGGCGATTGCGGCAGCATATAGCATTGAAATTTGTTGCATTTTGCATTGCAATAGGGTTTCGATTTGCTTTAGGTCACATTGTAGCCGGTTCAACCTGATATAGGTTGAGATGAGCTCGGGGGTGGCCGGAGTGCTCGGTTTGGTGCGCGCGTCGATGTTTTGTCGATTGGGATCTCCATAGGGGGACTTGAGTTCTGAATAGTCTTTATTTCACCATCGGCGGTACGATTCTGCTGGCGCTGATCGTTGCGCTGGTTGGTCCGTTTTTTGTTGACTGGACATCCTATCGCGCTGCGTTCGAGCGGCAGGCGACGCAGGTGCTGGGGCAGCCCGTGCAGGTGCTCGGGGATGCCGACATGCAGATCCTGCCTATTCCGCGTCTGCATTTCGAAAGCGTCCATGTTGGCCCGGATGGTCAGGCACCGATTTTGGTGGTGGATGAATTCGACATTCGCATCGAGCTCCTCCCGCTGTTGCAGGGCAAGATCGAAGTGGTCGACATGACCCTGCAGTCTCCCGATCTCAAGCTGAAGATGGATGAAAAGGGACGGATCGCGTTTCGGCAGGATGGCGGCAAGCTATGGGAGCTTGATCTTGCGAACATCCGGCTCAATGATGTGCGCATCAAGGATGGCAGCATTTCGCTCGAAGACATGCCGACCGGCCGAAAAAAAGAGATCGAGTCTCTCAACGGCACGCTTCAGGCCCGCAGTCTGATCGGCCCCTACAAGATTGAAAGCTCCTTTCAGCTCGATGGTCAGCCCTATTCCCTGATGCTTTCAACCGGTTCGGCCGGTGAGGACGGCATGCGTGTGAAGAGCATGCTGACCCCCTATAATCTGCCAATCACGCTTTCCATCGATGGCAATGTCACGGCCAATGAGGATGGCCTTTATCATTATATCGGTGATACGCGCCTGACGAACCAGATCGAGGGTCTTGAAGGGGTGGTGCCATGGGAGCTGACCGGTGAAAGCAATCTCACCGTCTCGTCGCTGACCATGCCAACCTTCGAATTCACTCATGGCGATGTCGATCAGGCCTATCGTCTGGCTGGATCGGGCAGCATTGCCTTTGGCGAAAATCCAAGCTTTGACATTGCAGTCAATTCGCGTCAGCTCGATCTCGACAGGGCGCTGGGCGATGGGCCGGATGCGCCGATTGATCTTCATGCCGGCATTCAGAAAATGGCCGGGGTGCTCAGCGCTCTGCCCGCCCCGCCGATGCCGGGCAAGGTGAGCTTTGAAGTGCCGGGTGTCATTCTGGCTGGCGGGATCATGCGCAACCTTCTGCTCGAGGCGGACTATGCCGATAAGGGCTGGCAGGTCGAGACCCTTGAGGCCGATCTGCCCGGACAGACCCGCTTTGCGATCTCGGGATTGTTCTCTCGCGTTGCACAGGCCGGGGATGAGGGACAGGCCATATTTGGCCATACATTTGACGGATTGGCGCGCATCCGCTCGGATCAACCGACGGGGTTTGCCAAATGGTGGCTGAAGGACGGGGCCGATGTCGGTCGCCTCGTGCCGTTCGATCTCAGCGGCAAGCTTCTGGCCAAATCCGACGCGGTGTCCGTCTCCTCCATGATGCTCGACCTTGATGGCAATCAGGCGTCCGGTCGGATCGACTGGTCCCTTGCCAATGAAGACAAGGGCGACGTGGCGTCCCTGTCTCTGGATTTGAAGGCCGATCAGCTCGATCTGGATGCGGTGCAGGGGATTGGAGCGCTTTTGCTGAGCAATTCGCAAGGGCAGGCGCCACCACTTGGCGATATTCATCTCGACGTTGAAACCGACAAGGTTACTGCGGGCGATTTCCAAGGTGAGAAACTGGCGGCCAAGCTGAGCATTGCGGAAGGTGGGGTCGATATCAACCGTCTGGTGATTGAGGACTTTGCCGGTGCCTATCTGTCGATGACGGGGAGCCTTGATAATCTGGGCGGCACGCCGCGTGGGCAACTCCTCGGAGAGTTGCGGGCGGATGATCTGACCGGTCTTTCGAGCCTTGTTAAACGGCTTTTACCGGAACAAGCCGCGGCGCAGTGGTTTGAACGGGCAAGCCGTGGACTGTCTCCTGCCGATCTGTCCTTCTCAGTTGATGCCGGAGCTGAGGAAGGCGGGCTCAAGGGCAGTCTTTCAGGGCTCTTGGGAGGTGGAACCGTTGCCCTTGAGGCCCGCTCCAAGGGTGCCCTGTCGGAATGGTCCTCGGTGCCGATGTCCGCCGAATTGAAGCTCGACAATCCTGATGGCCGCAGGCTGTTCAATCTTGTCGGTTTGGGGCAAGGGTTGCTTGAGCTTCCCGCGCTTTCTTCGGAAATCTCGATTGACGGGACCTTGGATCAAGGGGCCAAGTTGGTTGCCCGCCTTGACCCGGAAAACGGCGCGCTCGTCTATGATGGCACGCTGACCTTCGCGGGGCGATCTGGATGGGCCAGCAAGGGGACGCTGTCGCTGACGGCGGATGACTTTTCGCCTTATTTGTTGGGCAGCGGTCTCTATTCGGGGGATTTTTCAAGGGATCTGCCCGTCAATCTCACCGCTGTCATCGATCATTCGCGAGATCTCACGCGCATTTCGAAGATCAAGGGACAATGGATCGGACAACCGGTTGTCGGGTCGCTTGACTACAAAGAAACCATCACGGATCGCGATATCTCGGGCCGGTTTGAAGTTGGTGATGTGGACGGTGTCTGGCTCGGGGAGACCGTGCTGGGAGCCGGGCGTCTGAGGGGCTCGGGCGATGCATGGTCCGACACAGCTTTTGTCGCCGGCGTGGATGCCGTTGGTGATCTGCCAATTAAACTGGCGCTTGATGTCAAGGCACGCAGCCTGACGTTCGATGAGCCTTACGTTTTTCAGCAACCCAGTTTTGAGCTGTTGTGGCGACCGGAGAGTCTCTCCGTCAGCAATTTCAAGGCGCTCATGGCGGGCGGAACCGCGACGGGCGGCCTGCAATTGGAAAATGTCGGAGGGGAAGGGGTTCTCAAGTCGCATCTGCGCGTGGATGGCGCAGCGCTGTCTCCCTTCATCTGGCAACGGGATGGACGCTCGGTCGCCAGCGGTCTGTTCGATGTCAATGTGAATGTCGAGAGTCAGGGGCGCTCTTTGGCTGGTCTTGTTTCTGGACTGTCTGGCAACGGCACCTTCACCATCCGCGATGCCGTGCTGCAATATATCAATCCGCAAGCTTTCGAGCAGGTGGTGCGCGCGGTAGATGCGGGGCTTGAGCTTAAAGAGGACAAGATCAGGCAGACCTTCGTGTCGCATATGGATGCCGGATCGACCCGTGTTTCGGAGCTGACCGGAACATTCAGCCTTGCAGGTGGCGCGCTGAGGGCGAGCAACATGGATGCGGAGGCCGAGATTCTTCAATCGCGCGGCAGTGTGACGATGGATCTGGCCGAGCAGACGATTGATGCGGACTGGTCGATCAAGGTTGAGCCAAACGAAGAAGATGCGGTGACCGGGGCGCAGCCGGAAGTCGGTCTGGTCTTTGCGGGCGATCTCTCTGCACCGCGGCGGATTGTTGATGTGGCGCCCTTCACCGGATATCTGAGCATTCGCGCCTTTGAGCGTGAAGTGGACCGGGTTGAGCGGATGCAAGCCGACATTCTGGAAAAGGAACGGATGCGGCGGCTGTTGCGGCTCTATCGCGAACGCGCCCGGCACCGGGAGGAAGCCGCAGAGGCGGCTGAACGTGACCGTCTGGCCGCGATCACGACCGAACAGCAAAAAGCCGAAGAAGCCAAACGCAAGGCGGCTGAAGATGCGGCAAAACGCGAGGCGGAAGCAGAGCGTAAGGCTGAAGAAGCCCGCAAAGCAGCAGAGGAAGCCAAGCGCCGTGAAGAAGAGGCCAGACGTGTGGCTGAGGAGCGGCGCAAAGCCGAAGAGGCCGCTCGTCTGAAAGCCGAGGCCGAAAGGCAGGCCGAAGAACAGCGGCTCGCCGCCGAAGAGGCTGCGCGCCGTGAAGCAGAAGCGCGCAGGGCAGAAGAAATTCGCAAGGCTGCTGAAGAGGCTGCGCGACAGGAAGTTGCCGCCCGTGTTGCCGAGGAACAAAGCAAACTGGATGAAGCCCGTAAAGCGGCAGAGGAGCGTGAGCGTCTTGCGCTGGAAGCTCAGAAACGGGCGGAAGAAGAAGCCGCTCGGGCCGAGGCTGCGCGTCTTGATGCCGTCAGGGGGGCCGAAGAAGCCCGCAAGGCCGCCCAAGAGGCGGAACAGTCAGCTGTCAACTCGGAAATGCGTCCGGGCGGGATCGAACTTCGTCCGCTGAATGATCTTGAGCTGCAACCCACCGAGCAAGTCGCAGAGCCTGAAGCTGACATTCCGCAAGAGGCCGATATTCCTCAAGAGGACGAGTCTTTCGTACCGCTGCCGGACGTTCTGACCATCCTGCCTCGGACGCGGCAGGCACCAGCGGCACCGCTCCAGTTGACCGTACCGGTGACCCCTATCGAGCCGACGATTCACAATGATCTGATTGAAGAGTTGCGTAGCTCACCAGACCGGATCATTCAGCTGGATTGATCGCGGCATCGGGATTGAGCGGGCGTTAGGGGGGGGATTAAGCAGATGGCGGTTGTCGCGCTTTTGGGGGCTTACCCATCCATCGATAGCCTGTGATCAGTGGTGTCCGCTTGGTTCTGGGGACGTCAGGCTTCAGGGATATCAGGTGTGTGGGATTTGCGACTTGTAGTGATCAAGCACGGTGAGGCGGATTGCCGAGGAGAGATTGTTCTGGCCGCGCTCCCGGTCGATCTGGCGAATGATATCTGCCAGAGATTTCTTTCGACTTTCTGCGACAACCTTCAGGCCCTGCCAGAATTCGTCTTCCAAAGAGATTGATGTGCGATGACCCGAAATGGTCACGGAATGCTTTTTCATGCTGCGGCCTGTTATGCCTTGTCCTCGGGAGACGGGGCCGCCCCAAGCTTGTGGCCGTCCAGATGCTGTTGCAGTTTTTCTGTGTCGTGTTTGTGCTGGTGCTTCTCGGCCTTGGTGCGGCCAAAAAGAGCCCGATTGCTTTCTGCCTTGCGCTCTTTGTCTACACGCGCCTTGTTCTTGCGCGCCTGACGCAGATTGATGATGTCAGCCATTGTTGTTTCGCTGCGGCCTCCGTTGTGCGAGGCTCTCCGTCGCTTTACTTCTTGCGAAAGGCATCCAGAGAGACCACTTCGGCCCCTTCGGTTTTGTCCGGATCGTCGCCGTCTTCTTCCTCTGTTTCGTCCTTCTGGCTCTGATCGTCCGCGCTTGCTTCCTGCTCGACGCTGTCAAGCAGGGCGTTGATCTCTTCAGCCGGATCAGCTGTGGGATCCATAACGGAGAGGACAATATCCTCATCAGACATCAAACTGGTGTCGAGGTCGGCGCTTTCTTCTTCCAGCGCCGTATCGATCTCGAACTGAAGCGAGAAATGAACGCTGGGGTCGATGAAGGTGACGATGGAGGTATAGGGAATGTAGAGCTTTTCCGGGATGCCGTCGAAGGACAACCCGATTTCGATGGCCTGATCATTGGCCTGCAGATCCCAAAACTGGTGCTGCAGCACAATGGTCATGTCTTCGGGGTACTTCTCGAGAAGCCTTGGCGATAGACGGACGCCCGGAGCTTGCGTGTTGAAGGTGATGTAAAAATGATGCTCGCCGGGAAGGCCCGTGCGGGCCACTTCGATCAGCACCGTTTTAACGACACCCCGCAAGGCATCCTGTGCAAGGATGTCATACCGGATCAGGTCTTCGCTCATGGGGCCTCCGAAAATTTGCTAGAATTTGACGACACCTTGTCCGAGGCGGATGCTTGGAGTCAAGCTAAGCCGGACCTAATCCCCTGATTGGGCAAGAGATATCAACCGTTGCCCAGACAGCCAATGCTGTTTTGAACGCGCGGGTTCATGGTGAGGGCTTCTGTTGCCAGGTGCCCCCGAACCCCGCCTAACCGAGCATACCGGCTAGGGCTTTAAGTGGCTAGTCGCACTGCTTAAGCAGCAGCGAGACGAGAGCCTGCATAGTTGTCGTTTGCAACTACAAAATTAGCCCGATAACGGTGGTACAATGCCGAGCAAAAACACAATCTTTACACCCTCGTCGATCCTATTTCGCCCCCAGCAAAAACATCGCTTCGCGTCATGCTCACGATGCGGTGCTTTTGGTGGAGGCGCCGGGTACCGCCCCCGGGTCCGATAGGCTTATTACAGAGGCCATTTATTGCCGTAGTCACAGAAGTGACATGCTGAATATAGGGACCGCGCGCAGGAATTTAAAGTAGGAAAAGTGAAAGGGGGAGTGTTCGCTGTGCATGGTTTTTCCCAGCAGCTGCGTTGCGGCAAAGCCTCACAGCAAAAGCGCTTCTGGCTGTGAGACAGAATCGTGTATCACACAGACCTAGCGTGACTGGATGCCGAGAAAGGAACCCCCATGCAGGCTTACCTCGATTTGATGCAGCATATTCTCGACAACGGCGTGGACAAAGGGGACCGAACCGGTACTGGCACGCGCTCGGTGTTCGGGCATCAGATGCGGTTTGATCTGTCCGCCGGATTTCCGCTCCTCACGACGAAAAAGCTGCATCTGCGCTCCATTATCCACGAGTTGCTGTGGTTCCTGTCCGGGGATACCAACATCGGCTATCTGAAAGCCAACAAGGTGCGAATCTGGGATGAATGGGCCGATGAAAACGGCGATCTGGGGCCTGTCTATGGGCATCAGTGGCGCTCGTGGCCAGCAAGAGATGGTTCGACGATCGACCAGATCAGCCAGTTGCTCGATCAGATTCGGGTCAATCCGGACAGTCGCAGGCTGATTGTCACCGCCTGGAACCCGGCCGATGTCGAGCGGATGGCTTTGCCACCCTGTCACTGCCTGTTCCAGTTCTATGTGGCGGACGGAAAACTTTCCTGCCAGCTTTACCAGCGCTCAGCCGATGTCTTTCTCGGCGTTCCTTTCAATATCGCCTCCTATGCGCTGCTGACCATGATGGTTGCGCAGGTGTGCGATTTGGAGCCGGGGGATTTCGTTCACAGCCTTGGCGATGCGCATCTCTATTCGAACCATTTTGAACAGGCCAAGCTTCAGCTCAGCCGCGAGACGCGGTCCCTACCAACCATGCGCCTCAATCCGGATCGCAAGGATCTGTTTGCCTTCACGTTCGATGATTTCACGCTTGAGGATTATGACCCGCATCCGCATATTGCCGGGCAGGTGGCGGTCTGAGAGTGCCGAAACGGATCGCAATTGATGTCTGTTACGCGGCTTTCAGGGACTGATTCCGGTTCTTATTGAGCCTTTTCTTTGCCCTTTTCTTGGATCTTCCCATTCTTGTCTGAGCTGTGCAGGCTGCTGGTGGAGTCTCTGACAATCAGTTCTGTCGGTAACGTGATTTGATGGAATGGCACTTCCAGACCTGAAATCATGGCGAGCAACATGTTGACGGCAGAGCGGCCCATCTGCTGAAGTGGCTGGTGGACGGTGGTCAGAGCCGGGTGCATCTGTTGTGACAGTGTAATATCATCGAAACCAACGAGAGATATGTCTTCTGGCACAGAAAGCCCCGCTTCGCGGATGGCTGAAAGGGCACCAAGAGCGCTGATGTCATTGGAGGCAAAGATTGCGGTGGGGCGGTCCTTGATGGCGAGCAGTTCCTGGGCTGCGTCGAAGCCGCCCAGCTGCATGTAGTCACCCTCACAAATCAGGCCCGGATCATTGTCCAGTCCATATTGTTCCACCATATCCTTGTAGGCTTTGAGACGACTGCGCGCCGATAGCAGTTTGAGGTTGCCCGTGATGAAGCCGATCCGTCTGTGTCCCAACTCTATCAAATGGGTCATCGCTTGCCTGCCGCCCAGATATCCGTCCGTTATCACGGAGGGAAAGACGGGCTCGTCAAGAACCGTTTCCACAGTCACCACGGGCAGCGATGCTTCCTGTAGCTGTTCCAGATAGTCTGCCTCGTAAGGCAGCAGCACGATAATGCCATCTGCAACTTGCTGGAGCAGATTGACAACACTGGAGGGTGGCTGGGTATCATTGTCGGGCAAAGAGTAGACCAGCATTTCGTATCCGGCTCCGCGAATTGTGCCGCCGATGCCCATAATCATTTCGCCGGTGTATGAGGTGTGGAGCTGGGCAATCACGCCAATTATGTGGGTGCGCCCATTTGACAGCTTTTGGGCCAAAGGATTGGCCACATAGCCCATCTCGCTGGCGATGCGCAGAATGTCTTCCCGCGTCTTGTCGGACACGCCGGGCTTGTCATTAAGAGCGCGCGATGCCGTCATGCGAGAGACGCCCGCAACTTTTGCAACATCGGCGAGGGTGGGACGTGGCATTTTTGCTTGTACCTATCTCTTTAAAGCCCATTTCGTTCAAGCGCATTCTGTAACGATACTTGTAACGTTACAGGTGTTTGCGAGGCGCCCGGTTGTTGAGTGTTGACCGTACGTTCCGCCTGCAATGAGGCGCCGGCTTGTTGACAATTTTTTTGGCCAATTGGCTTTGCGATCGTCAAAAAATGCCTGATCGCCGCAAGATTGTCGCTCTCGATACACGATTATATGTCCTACATACAGTCTTTTTGCGAAGATTCAAAGCCATTGACACAAAGAAACGTTACCGGTAACGTTCGTAGGGTAAACTTGTCGGATCAGACATGATCCATTCAAGTCATGAACAATGGGAGGACAAGATGCACTCAATGCTGTCTAAACGTATTACCAACCTTCTTTGCGGTGTCGCTGTCGCCGGACTTCTGCCAATTGCGGCAGCTTCGGCAGACGATACCAAAGTCATCACATCATGGGACCTGCAGACGCAGGAGCGCACCGTTGCGACCATTCGCGACGCTGCTGACCGTTTCGAAGCCGCTAATCCCGGCTTCAAGGTCGAGGATGCCCACATTGCAAACGATGCCTACAAGACCAAGCTGAAAATCGCGTTTGGTGCCAATGAGGCTCCTTGTGTCTTCACCACGTGGGGTGGTGGCCCTCTGCGTGAATATATCAAGGCCGGCAAAGTGACGAACCTGACGCCGTATCTGGAAGAGCACAAGGAATTCGCCGATCGTTTCCTGCCTGCTGGCTTCTCAGCTGTCAAATATGATGGTGACATCTATGGCCTGCCTGTTATGACCACCGCAGTTGCCGTGGTTCTCTATAACAAGGAAATCTTCGAGAAACTCGACATTACTCCTCCCAAGACCTGGTCAGAGCTGATGGACGTGGTCAAAGTTCTCAACGAGAACAAGATCGCTCCGTTTGCTCTGGCCAATAAGGCAAAATGGCCTGGGTCTATGTTCTTTGTCTATCTTGCTGATCGCATTGGCGGACCGGAAGTCTTCCAAAAAGCTGCTGATCGCGAGCCGGGTGGCAGTTTTGAAGATCCAGCCTTCATCAAGGCAGGCAAGCTGCTTCAAGATCTGGTCAAGGCGGATGGTTTTGCACGTGGCTACAATGGTCTGGATTACGACATCGGCGGGTCTCGCCGGTTGCTCTATTCCGGCCGCGCAGCCATGGAGTTGATGGGCAGCTGGGAATTCGGTTCCATTGAGAATGAAAATCCTGATTTTGCCAAGAATATCAGCTTCTTCACCTTCCCTGCAGTGGAAGGGGGCAAAGGCGATCCCAACAATGCCATCGGCACCATGGGTGATAATTTCATCTCCATCAACGCCGATTGCCCTTATCAGGATGAAGCGTTTGATCTTCTGATGCACCAGACAGATGATCGGGCTGCAGAGCTGAAGATGGAAGACAACAAGATCCTTCCGGTCAAAGGCGTTAAAGTCGATGATCCTTATCTGGCCGAGGTGATGAAGGCCGTTTCGAAGGCTCCAAGCATCCAGCTCTGGTATGATCAGGAACTGGCTCCATCTCTTGCTGAAGTCCACAAGGATACGACTCAGCAACTGCTTGGTCTTTCCATAACGCCTGAAGAAGCAGCTGCAAAAATGGAAGCTGCCGCTCAGGAACTTGCCGACAAATAGTCTCTCTTGAGGGACCTTTCATCGACATTGTGATCGATCTTTCCGGCCGCTGTCTTTCAGAGGCAACGGCCGGTTTTTGCCAAATGAAGGGATGCTTCTCATGTCTGGTGGATCTCAACCATCCATGACCCTCCGTTCAAGACAATCCTATCGGAGAGCACAAAAGATAGCCCCTCTGGTCTTTCTTGCTCCGGCGATCATCTTGCTTTCGGTCTTTCTGCTCTACCCGTTGATCTACAGCTTCCAACTCTCCTTTCTTGACTGGAACGGGCTTGGTGACAACGCGCGTTTCACTGGTCTTGCCAACTGGGAAAGACTGATAAGCGACGGGATTTTCTGGCAATCGGCGCTGAACAACATCTATCTTGCGGTGTTCTCCGTCGTGATCCAGCTGCCCATTGCCGTTCTTCTTGCTGTGGTGCTGGACGAAGCGTCCAAAGGCTCACGGATCCTGAAAATCCTCTATTTCATCCCGCTTTTGATGTCGAGTGTGGCTCTGGGCGTGTTGTTCAAGAATATCTTCGACCCCAACTTCGGGCCGATCAACTCCATCCTTACCGAGTTCGGTCTTTATGACTTGACCCAGGATTGGCTGGGAGACCCGGATCTGGCACTAGGTTCGGTCATTGCCGTTGTCTGCTGGCAGAATGTGCCCTTCTACATGGTGCTGTTTCTGGCTGCTCTGTCCTCCTTCCCCCGAGAGGTCGTTGAAGCGGCAAATCTGGATGGCGCAAGTCAGTCCACCATCTTCTGGCGTCTCAAGTTGCCACATCTGCAAGGCACGTTCCGTACCGCGGTGCTGCTCGCTGTGATCGGCTCGATGCGCTACTTCGATCTTGTCTATGTGATGACGGATGGCGGCCCCGAGCATTCGTCGGAAATGATGGCCACCTACATGTATCACACGGTCTTCAACTCCTTCGAGATGGGCTATGGCAGCACCATTGCCTCGGCGATGTTCATCATCATCACCGTGATAGCGAGCATCTCCATGCGCGTGTCCAAACGCTTCGAAACGGAGGTCTGAGCGATGAGCAAGAAACCATTCAAGATATCAAAAGTCGCTTTTCCCGTGCTGGGCCTGTTCTGGCTGTTGGTCACCACGCTGCCCTTCATCTTCGTGGCTTTCACCAGCTTCAAGAGCCTGCAGGAAACCTACTCCAATCCGGTCTGGATGCCGCCCGAAACCTGGAATTTCGACAACTACCTCCAGTTGCTCAATGGATCGTTCCTTACCTATTTGCGCAACTCGGTGTTCGTCATCTCCATTTCGGTGATCCTCATCGTTCTGGTCAGTTCCATGGCGGCCTATGCCTTGGCGCGGCTCAAGTTCCGCTTCAACAATGCGCTGTTCGGTCTGATCGTGGCGGGCATGATCGTGCCTCTGCATGTGACGCTGGTGCCGGTCTATCTGATGATCAAGAATATGGGGCTGTATGACACCATGTTCGCGCTTATCGGCCCCTATGTGGCGTGCAGTCTGCCGATCTCGGTGTTCATTCTCACCGAATTCATGCGTCAGGTGCCCAAAGAGCTGGAAGAAGCGGCCTTCCTCGATGGCTGCGGTCCGTTCAAGATCTTCTTCAAGATCTTTTTTCCCCTCTCGGGACCGGGTATTTCAACGGTCGCCATCTACAACGGCATCATGCTGTGGAACGAGTTTGTGTTTGCCTATGTGTTGACCAGCTCGCCGAGCACGCGGACGCTGCCGCTCGCTGTGTGGGACTTTCAGGGTCAGTATGCTGCGGACATTCCTGCGATCCTCGCCGTGGTCACGCTCAGTACGCTGCCTTTGATCATCGTTTATGCCATCGGTCAGGAAAAAATCGTCAACGGCATGATGGCCGGGTCCCTGAAAGGTTGAACCATGACAGAGCATAGGCACAACCATTCGACCCAAGCTTTCCCATTCCCAAGCTCGATCGCACCCGTTTTGGACGGTGCGTCGCGGCCGGACAAAGACATCTCTGCAAAGAGGACCTCTCAGTCATGACAAGCATTACCCTTGAAAATGCAGCGAAACGGTTTGGCCGCGCTACCGTTCTGAATAAAATCGATCTTAAAATCGAGGATGGTCAGTTCTGCGTCTTCCTTGGTCCATCGGGCTGCGGCAAATCCACCTTGCTGCGGATGATCGCAGGGATCGAAACCCTGACAGACGGTGAGCTGCGGATCGGGGATCAGCGCATGAACGAAGCGCTGCCCGCTGAACGCCGTGTTGCCATGGTTTTCCAGAACTATGCGCTGTATCCGCATATGTCGGTCTATGAAAACATGGCCTTTGGCCTCAAGCAGGCCAAGACGCCAAAGGACAAGATTACCGAGCGAGTCAATGAAGCTGCCCGCATTCTGCAGATCGAGCCTTTGTTGGAGCGCAAGCCCAAGGAGCTTTCCGGTGGTCAGCGCCAGCGCGTGGCCATTGGTCGGGCGATCGTGCGCCAGCCGGCGGTGTTCCTGTTCGATGAACCGCTGTCCAACCTCGATGCCGCGTTGCGTGTGCATATGCGCACCGAGATTGCCAATCTGCATCGCAAGTTCCCAGAAGCCAGCATGGTTTATGTGACCCATGACCAGACCGAAGCGATGGCACTGGCCGACAAGATCGTTTTGCTGCGCGCAGGCGATGACGTGCTCAAAAAGGGATCCATTGCCCAGATTGGCACGCCGCTCGAGCTTTATCACCGGCCGCAAAACCTCTTCGTGGCGGGCTTCCTCGGGTCACCGGCCATGAATTTCCTTCCGGTGAAGCTGCTTGAGGCCACATCTGTTGGGGCGCGTGTTGCGCTCGACAGTGGTGAAACGTTGTTTGTCCCTGTTTCGGCTGATCAACTGGCCGTTGGCACCAAACTCACGCTGGGTGTCCGTCCAGAGCACATGCTGCCTGTTGGCGAAGAGGTGACCGAACAGGTCTTCACCCGATCTCTTAATGCCGTTGAGAATTTCGGCGAATACAGCTTCCTCTATCTATCGGAAAACGTTGACAACCCGATGATCGCGAAGGTCTCGGATGATGCCGTTGTGACCAGTCGTGGGGCGGTTCGTTTCCAAGTCAAACCCGAACTTTGTCATCTGTTCGACGAGGCTGGAGACGCGCTCACGCATCTCAATCCGGCTCCCAAATCTCTCAGCTTTGATGCCGCGTCACTCTGAAGCGCGCTTTTAAGGAATAAGACAATGACAGAACTCTACAAAGACGCCACTCAAAGCCCCGAAACCCGTGCTGACGATCTGATTTCTCGCATGACACTGGAGGAAAAGATCGGGCAGATGCACGCGGTCTGGCTGTTCCTGAACGAAAATGGCGAACACCAAGTCCGCAGCGATCAATTCACCGGTGAGAGCAACGCCGACACGCTGCGGCAGATGCTGTCGTGCGGGCTGGGTCAGATAACGCGACCGCTCGGCACCCGCAGCATTGATCCCGCCCAAGGGGTTCGGGCCCTCAACGCCTTGCAGAAATTCATGCTCGAAGAGACCCGCCTTGGTATTCCGGTGATGTCGCATGAGGAATGCCTCTCTGGCCTGATGATCAAGGGCGCGACGCTGTTTCCCTCCTCGCTCAACTATGGCGCCACATGGAACCCGGACCTCATCAAAGAGGTGGGCGCGCAAATTGGTGAAGAGGCCCGTATGGTCGGTTGTCATCAGGGGCTCGCTCCGGTGCTTGACGTGGCGCGCGATGCCCGCTGGGGCCGGACCGAAGAAACCTTTGGCGAGGATCCCTATCTGTGCGGGCTGATGGCCACGCAATATGTCAAAGGGCTGCAGGGTGAAGCGCGCGACCTCCTGGCAACGCTGAAGCACTTTGCGGGCCATTCGGCCAGTGAAGGCGGACGCAACCATGCGCCTGTGCATATGGGATGGCGCGAGCTGAGCGACATGTTCCTGTTGCCGTTCGAGATGGCGGTCAAGTTGGGCAATGCAGGCTCGATCATGCCAGCCTATCACGATATCGACAATGAACCCGTGCACGCTTCACACCATCTGATGACCAAGGTTCTGCGCGAGGATTGGGGCTTTGATGGTCTGATCGTAGCCGACTATGTCGGGGTTTCCCTCCTTTACCAGCATCACGGCATCGCTGCCAACGAGGCGGAAGCCGCCGCTCTTTCCTTCAATGCCGGTCTCGATGTCGAATTGCCGGGCGATGATTGTGCCAAAGATCTTGGTGAGGCCGTCAAGCGTGGCCTCATCACGGAAGAGACGGTTGATGCGATCGTTCGGCGGGTGCTGCTCGAAAAATTCCGTATCGGTCTGTTCGAGAAGCCCTATGCCGATGATGCGGCCATCGTGCTGCAGTCGGATCGGTCCGTGGATGTGGCGCGCCAAGTCGCCGAGCAATCCGTCGTCATCCTGTCGAATAACGGCATCTTGCCGCTGTCGAACCTGAAAAACATTGTCGTTATCGGTCCGACGGCTGATGATCCGCTGGCCCTTCTGGGGGACTATAGTTTCCCTGTCCATCTCATTCAGAATAACGAGGCGGAGGAAGTTGCCAACGTGGTGACGCCACTTGCTGGCCTTAAGCAGAAGCTTGGCGATTCAACTTCGATCACCTATGCGCGCGGGTGCAATATTCTGGACGAGCGCAAGGCAGGGGCTCCGGTCTTTCCCGGTGACGTGGATGACAGCTCAAGCCTTGAACAGGCCTCTTCGTTGTCGATGCGTCTCGACATGATCCCAGAGGCTGTGGCGGCAGCTAAGGCGGCCGATGCCGCCATCGTCTGTGTGGGCGATTTGTCCGGCATTTTCCAGACCGGCACGGTGGGCGAGGGGTCGGATGTTGATTCCCTGCGGCTCCCCGGCGTCCAGCAGGAGCTTTTGGAAGCCGTTGTTGCAACGGGCAAGCCTGTGATCGTCGTGCTTTCAAGCGGTCGCCCTTACAATCTGGGTGGCCTTGAAGACAAACTGGCCGCGCAGGTCATGACCTTCTTTGCGGGGCAACAAGGGGGCTCGGCTCTGGCCGACGTTCTCACCGGTGCGGTAGAACCCTCTGGCCGCCTGACCTTGTCGATCCCGAAAAGTGCTGGTGCTGCACCTTATTTCTACAATCACAACTTCAAGAGTTCGGGCACGCCGATTGCTCGGCATTTCGGATCTCTTTATCCGTTTGGTCATGGCCTCGGATACACGGAGTTTGCCTATTCCGATGTTGCCTTGGCTGAAGAAGAGGTTGACTGCCAGACTGGCGAGGTTCGATTGTCGTTCACGGTGAGCAATAAGGGCGACCGCGCTGGCGTTGCCGTGCCGCAGCTTTATGTGCGCGATGAACTGGCCAGTGTCGTCCGTCCTGTCAAGGAGCTGAAAGCCTTCGCGCGGGTGCCGCTCGAGGTTGGTCAGAGCCGCAAGGTCACATTCGTCGTGCCGACCGATATGCTGAACTTCACCGGAGCCGAAGGGCACCGGATCGTCGAGCCAGGACATTTCTCCCTGATGGTTGGTGCCTCCAGTGCGGATATCCAGCTGCAGACCCGCGTCACACTGAAGGGGGATGTGCACAAGCTTGGCAAGACTTGGCGCATGCTCAGTGATGCAACGGTCGAATAGCAACGTTTGCTAGAGCCACCTGCCGCAAGGCCGCTTGTCGGTCTTGCGGCTTTTTTGGTTTTGATGGTCGTGAATGATGGCATCTTCTTAAAACTGACCTGCGACTGTCTGATGACGTGATCATTTTTCTTATTCTGCTGCTGTTGCTGCGGGTGACGTATCTAAAGATTGATGATACCAAGCCGGGTGTTTTCTCGAAGCATGATCTGCGTCCCTGCCCAAAGGGATCAAACGCAGGATGAAGGGCGATATGACAACAAGTGGCGAGCCAAAGCTGGTGTTTCATTATGCGGTCGCTGACAATGGCGTAATTGGCATGAACAATGCCATGCCGTGGCATGTCTCGACCGACCTCAGGCGGTTCAAAGAGATGACGATGGGCAAGCCGCTCGTGATGGGGCGGCGGACCTATCAGTCCATCGGGCGGCCTTTGCCGGGCCGTGCCAATATCGTTGTTACCCGCGATGAGGCCTTCAATCCGGAGGGCGTGATCGTTGTCGCGTCGCTCGAGGCTGCGCTTGACGTGGCACGCGCGCGTGCTCTGGCGGATCAGGTGGATGAAATCGCCGTGATCGGTGGCGGCACGATCTACAATGCCCTATGGGATCAGGCGGATCGCCTCTATGTCACCCATATACACGCGGCGCCTGAAGGCGACACGTTTCTTCCTGCAATTGATCCGGCCATGTGGTACACAGTCAGCAGTGAGGCTGATGTTCAGGGAGAACAGGACAGCGCGCCGATGTCTTTTGCTGTTTACGAGCGGATCGAAACACAAGGCTGATCTGACGCTCTGGCGAGCGTAGGCCTTTGCATCTCATCAGACAGAGGTTCGGTGCTTAAAGTGCGACGATCTGTACGCACCAACCAGCTTTTCGCGTCAAAAGCGGAATAGAGCGGGGAAATGGGCAGTTAAGTCTTGATTTTAGGCGATACCCTTCCCACCTTGTCACGAAAGTCGACTTTGCAAGTTGGACTGACAATTCCATATCTCAAGCATGACTTGTTAAAGGTCATGTCACGATTTATGGGCTAAGGACAGCTCAACGGGTTCTGAACATAAGGAAAAAGTATGCCTTGGAGCAATCAGAATGGTGGCGGTAGCGGTGGCCCTTGGGGCAGCGGTGGCGGTGGCAAAAATGGTGGTCCCTGGGGGCAAGGCCCTCAAAATCAGGGACCAAAGCCACCCGATCTGGAGGAAATGATCCGCAAAGGCCAAGAACGTCTCAAGCAAGTCTTCCCTGGTGGGGGCGGTTCGGGCGGTGGATCGCTCGGTGTCAAGGGTGTCGGCCTTCTTGCCGGTGCGGCTCTTGTCATCTGGATGGCCACTGGCTTTTACACCATTAAAGAAGGTGAACTGGGGGTCGAGTTGATCCTTGGCGAGCCGATGGCTGTGTCCACCTCCGGTCTGAACTACAACCTGCCTTATCCGATTGGACGCACTGAGACGGTCAACGTCGACCAGATCCGTGACGTCACCATCGGGGTGCGGGAATTCAATACCCAGCGCGGTTCGGTTCGGTCGCAGGATGTCCCGGAAGAAAGTTTGATGCTGACCGGTGATGAAAACATCATTGATGTCGACTTCAAGGTTCAATGGAACATCAAGGATCCTGAACAATATCTGTTCAATGTCGACAGTCCTGAAATTGCCGTCAAGCAGGTCGCTGAATCCGCCATGCGCGAAGTGGTTGGTCGCAACACCATGGACGAAATCCAGACCGGTGACCGTGTTGCGCGCCAGGTTGCCGCACGTGATCTGACGCAGCATATGCTCGACAAATACAAGGCCGGTATCCGGATCATTCAGGTCCAGCTGCAGGGTGTTGAACCGCCAGTGCAGGTGATTGATGCCTTCCGCGATGTGCAGGCCGCCAAGGCGGACAACGTTCGCATGCAGAACGAAGCTCAAGCCTATGCCAACAAGGTCGTGCCTGAAGCCGAAGGTCAGGCTGCCCAGATTCTGGAAGCTGCCAATGCTTATCGCGAGCAGACCGTTGCAGAAGCCCGTGGTCAGGCCGATCGCTTCAGCAAGGTTCTGAGCGAATATGAAAAGGCGCCTGAAATTACCCGCAAGCGCCTCTATCTCGAAACCATGGAAAAGGTTATGGGCCAGTCCGAAAAAATTATTATGGACAGCAATGGAGAGGGCAGCGGTGTTGTTCCTTATCTGCCGCTCAATGAACTGACCAAGAAAGCGGGGAACTGATCATGTCTGCAAAAGGAATTTTCGCACTGGTCGCCGCAGCCTTCGTCGCGGTTCTGCTTTATGGATCGATTTATGTGGTCTATCCGAGTGAGCAGGCTATCGTCACCCAGTTTGGCCGAATTGAACGGGCAACGCGTGATGCCGGGTTCTATTTCAAGGTTCCCTTCATCCAGAGCGTTGAATATCTCGACAAGCGTGCGCGCTATCTCGAGCAGTCCGAACGTGAGGTCATTGCATCGGACAAGAAACGCCTGATCATTGACTCCTTCGTGCGCTACCGGATCGTTGATCCGCTCGTTTTCAAACGTCAGGCCAAATTCCTGTCGAACTTCGAGAACCAGTTGAACGGCTTCATGGGATCGTCTCTTCGTGACGTGGTGGCCGATTTCGGTTTCCGCGAGATCGTGCGAGACAAGCGTGATGAGCTGGTTGAACTGATCCGCAAGAGTGTGAATGAAAAGACCATGCGGCTTGGTGTCGAAGTCGTTGACTATCGCATTCGTCGCGCCGATCTGCCGGAAGAAAACTCCGCTGCTGTCTATCGCCAGATGCAGACGGAACGTCAGCAGGAAGCCAACGGTATTCGCGCCGACGGTGAGAAGCTGGCCCAGCAGATCCGCTCGGTTGCTGATCGTAATGCGACCGTGATCGTCGCAAACGCTCGCCGTGATTCAGAAATCACGCGTGGTGAGGGGGATGCCCAGCGGAACAACATTTTCGCGCAAGCCTACGGCAAAAACCCGTCCTTCTTCGAGTTCTACCGCTCGATGCAGGCCTACGAGCGCAGTCTGGCCAACGGGGATACCCGTCTGGTACTGAGCCCGACGGGCGAGTTCTTCGGCTACTTCTCCGGTGCAGACGATCCGAACCCGGGAGCGGTACCTGCTGCCACGGGTCCGATTTCCGATCCGTCGGTTGAAGATGCTTCGGCACCAGCGAGAGTGGAAATTCCGGAAACAGTGGCTCCGGCCAATCCGGATGAGCCTGTTGCGGCTGAATAAATAGACAATCCCCGAGCCAAAACCGGCTCGGGGATTTTCGCATTCGCGTCTCTTTTCCAAGATCCTGAGGATTTCATGTCGGATTTCATCGCTGCATTCGGGCTGGTGCTGGTCATTGAAGGGCTGCTTTACGCCGTAGCTCCCGACAGCATGAAGCACATGATGCAACAGGTGATGGAGATGCCGGGCAATGCCTTGCGGATTGGTGGAGTGGTTGCGATGATTGCCGGGGTTTTTGTTGTCTGGCTGGCGCGCGGCTGACACCAAACCTCATGACAGATCCAGAAACTGCCATGCTTCTTTGTCACACAATGCAAAGAGGCTTTTTTTATGCTTAAAGGGCGCGATAAGATGCGCCCAAGAGTCGGAGTGGATGTGTGCCCGATGATGGCATGCTGAATTGTGGAAGGAACGCCCGCCATGTTGATGCGATCCAAAGTGATATGTTTTGCATTTGCCTTTTTGATGGGCGGCTTTCTTGCCGTTTCTGGCGGTCCTGCTGCCGCGCACGAGACCGAGCATGGCCCCAGAAGCGTTGCCGATCTGGCCGAGCGCTTGATGCCAGCGGTGGTGAATATCTCAACCCGCTCGCTCGTCGAGGCCAAAGGGCGCATTCCCATCCCGAAAGTGCCTGAGGGTTCGCCCTTTGAGGAGTTTTTCGAGGATTTCTTCGACAAGAACCAACCTTCAGGCGAGCGACAGAGGGCCGTTCAGTCGCTGGGGTCCGGCTTCGTCGTGGATGCTTCCGGCCTGATCGTGACCAACAACCATGTGATTTCCGGGGCTGACCGCATCACCGCCACCTTTGCCGATGGCATGGAGCTTGATGCCGAGGTTGTCGGACGCGACACCAAAACCGATCTGGCTTTGCTCAAGGTCGAGGCTGCCGAACCGCTCACCACGGTGGATTTTGCCACGGAAAAAGAGGTGCGGGTTGGGGATTGGGTGATGGCGATTGGCAATCCGTTCGGTCTTGGCGGGTCGGTTTCCATCGGAATCGTCTCTGCGCGCAACCGCGATATCAACACCGGACCCTATGACAGCTTCATACAGACCGATGCATCGATCAACCGGGGCAATTCGGGCGGGCCTCTGTTTGACATGCATGGCAATGTGGTCGGCGTGAACACGGCCATCATCTCACAGAGCGGTGCCTCCATCGGGCTCGGGTTTGCCATTCCTTCCAGCATTGCTGGCAAGGTTGTTGATCAACTGCAAACCTATGGCGAGACGCGGCGCGGCTGGCTCGGCATTCGCATTCAGCAGATTTCCGATGATTTGGCAGAAGGGCTTGGTCTTGGCGAGGCCAGTGGTGTTCTGGTCTCGTGGGTGAACGAGGACGGACCGGCTGAAGTCGCAGGGCTGAAGCCCGGAGATGTGATCGTTGGTTACAATGGTCAGGCGATCAAGGAAGTGCGTGATCTGACCCGTTCAGTTGCCGATACAGCGGTCGGCGAGACCGCCAAGGTCGAGATCCTGCGCAAGGGCGAGGCGATGGAAATCTTAGTTGTGGTGGGGCATCTGGAGACGAGTGAGATCGATTTGCCCACCAGCTCGGATTCCCAACAGAAGGAGCTGCCGGAGCTTTTCGGAATGCACATTACGAAGCTGACACCAGCGGAGCGCAAGAAACACAATCTGGGTGACAGTGTCGAAGGTGTGGTCATTCATGCTGTCCGGCCCGGCAGTTCTGCCGATGCGCGCGGCATCAAGGAGGGGATGGTCATCGTGGAGATGGACCAGACAATTGTCTCGACACCTCAGGACCTTATAGACAAGCTTGACTTGAAGCGGGAGCAGGGCAAGAAGACCGTGGTGTTCCTCATGGCGACGCCGGATGGTGGAGAATTCACCTTCGTACCGATGAAGATTGAATAGGCGCCCTCAAGCCAGAGGGTGAGTGCGCCCTTGGTGTTAGCTGTCGGCAAGCCCCAGAACCACCGGCAGCATCGACAGCACAAGCAACGTGGCCATGATCAGGTTGAACAGGAAGAAGGATCGCCTGCTGTGAAGCAGTCTGCGCATCTGTTGGCCCAGAATAACCCACAAGCCGCATGAAGGCAGATTGACCAGCGCAAAAATCAACCCTGCAAGGGCGATTGCGATATAGGTCTGTTCCTGAATGTAGGCGGTTGTTGTCGTGATCGCCATGGCAATGGCCTTGGGGTTGACCCATTGGAAGGCCGCGGCTTCGATAAAGCGCATGGGACGGCCTTGCGCACTCTGCGGGTTATCCGGTGGGGTGGCATTGACGATCCGCCAAGCCAGATAGAGTACAAACACCATGCAGACGACTTGCAGGCCCTTTGACAGCAACGCGTTGGAGGTCAGGAATTCGCTCAGACCGGCACCGACGATTGATGTCATGAAGACAAAGCCAAGGGACACTCCGAGGAGATGCGGCAAGCTTCTGACCAGTCCGAAATTGGCCCCTGATGCCATCAGCATCAGGTTGTTCGGCCCCGGCGTGATGGAGGTGGCAAAGGCAAACAGGATGAGGGCAAGTGCGTTTTCATAAGTCATGCACGCATAATACCTGCAATATGGAGCCTGATTTGCGCAAAATTCATTGGAACACCAGCATATTTTGCATATAATCGTCGTCATGGATCAATTTGACGACAAAATTTTGCATGAATTGCGAGCGGATGGGCGGATCACCCATACCGAGCTTGGCAAACGGGTTGGCCTGTCTCCTTCTGCTACCATGCGGCGGGTGCAGGAGTTGGAGCGCACGGGCGTGATTGCCGGATACCGCGCCGTTATCAATCCTCAAAAGATCGGCAACGCCTTCACGGCCATGATCGGGGTTGGTCTCAATGATCACTCGAAAGCGGCGCAGCAGAGTTTCGAACGTTCGATCTCCGCCTCAAGCGCGGTTGTCGAATGCCATAATGTGACGGGAACGATCGAATATATCCTCAGGGTCGAAGTGCCCGACCTTGCCGCCTACAAGCATTTCCACACCGAGATTCTGGGCTCCCTGCCGCAGGTCTCGACGCTGACGACCTACGCGATCCTGTCGTCGCCCAAAGATATGCGTGCCTAAAGAATATGCGTGTCTAGCCCAGAATGAAGTCTTCTGCCTTGTAGCCCTGAAGGAACAGGAGCGCGGTGAGGTCGCCGTGGTTGATGACATGCTGCGCCTGAGCGGCCACGGCTGGTTTGGCATGAAGGGCAACGCCCGCCCCGGCATCCATGATCATGGCAAGATCGTTGGCCCCGTCACCGACCGCTATGGTCTGTGAAAAGTCGAGCTTCAATTCCTTGACCAATTCATGCAGACGGGACCGCTTGGCATCCTTGCCAAGGATCGGCAGGCCAACCTCGCCGGTCAGCTTGCCGTTTTCTTCGATGAGCAGGTTGGCGCGATCCTCGTCAAAGCCCAGATCGGCCCGGACGCGGGCGGTGAAATGGGTGAAGCCGCCAGAGACCAGAGCGCAATAGGCCCCGTTTGCCTTCATGGTCTGGACGAGTGCCTTGCCGCCGGGCGTAAAGGTGATGCGCTCGGCAAACAGCTTGTCGACGATGGAAAGGTCAAGACCCCTTAGCAGGCCCACACGTTCCTTCAGCGCTGGCTCGAAGTCGATTTCGCCGCGCATGGCACGGGCGGTGATGTCCGAGACCCGCCCTTTCAGGCCGACTTCATCGGCGAGCTCGTCGATGCATTCCTGCTGGATCATGGTGGAATCCATGTCCGCCATCAGCAGCTGCTTGCGGCGCCCTTCCGAGGGCTGAAGCACAACATCCACCGCCCGGCTTTCCAGAGCGGGAGCGATGTCCTGCCTGATCGCGTCTTCATCAATCGCATCTGAGAAAACAAAATCACAGGCGACCCCTTCCATCAGCCAGACAATGTCTGTATCGAGCTTGAGGCGAGAGCGGACATCAGCCACGAGTTCGACGCTAACGGCCGGCTTGGCAGGCGCGCTGATGAGTGTCAAAGTGACGGACATGGAAACCCCGCTTGATTGGGGCCGCCCAGGGCGGCAATGGATGAATGAGCATGGACGGTACAGAAACCTTTTGCGCACCGACAGCGGTGTTGATAGCCGGGCCAACGGCCAGCGGCAAGTCTTCTCTTGCTGTCCGCTTGGCCGAAATGGTGGATGGTGTCGTTATCAACGCTGATTCCATGCAGATTTATGATCAGATGTCCATCCTGTCTGCGCGTCCGACGCCGGAGGAAATGGGCTCGGTTGAACACCTTCTTTATGGCTATGTCAGTCCTTCGGAGCGCTATTCGGTGGGCCACTGGCTCGATGATGCAGTCGAAGCAATCGCAAAGGTGCGCGCCAAAGGGCAATGTCCGATCCTCGTTGGCGGGACCGGACTCTATTTCAAGGCACTGACAGAGGGGCTCAATGCACTGCCCGATGTGCCTGATGATTTGAAGGCCTATTGGCAGGGGGAGCTTGAACGCCTAGGAGAACCAGAGGCCCTGCACACGATCCTTGCCTGCCGTGACCCTCAGATGGCGCATCAGCTCGAACCTGCAGACGGGCAGAGAATCCTTCGGGCGCTTGAGGTACTGGACGCGACGGGTAAATCGCTTCTGGAATGGCAGGCGAGCAACGACCTGCGGCACGATCCGGCTGTCACAGACGGGGCTGTCAAACTGGCGCTCTGCCCACCACGCGAGCTTGTCTATGAAAAGATCGAGATGCGTTTTGATCAGATGGTCGAGCTGGGGGGTGTCAAGGAGGCAGCGCATCTTGCCGCGATGGGGCTATCCCCGGACCTGCCAGCCATGAAGGCCATCGGCGTTGCCTATCTTGCCGCCTATGACCGCGGCGAAATGGCGTTTGACGAGGCCATCCGCCTGTGCAAGCGTGATACCCGCCGTTATGCCAAGCGGCAGATGACATGGATCCGCAATCAGATGGGGCACTGGGCCCAGTTCGAGAGCGGAGAGGATGCGGTGAGTGGATTCAAGAGCCTGATCGGGGACAGCTGGACCCCCGTTTGAGCCATGCGTTTGCCTAAATTTTGATAGAAATGGAAATATTGAAGGGTAAATGCGGAAAAAAGTTGCGTGCGGGGTAAAGAAAGCTGTTCATATCCGCTTGACCTGCCAAAAGGGAGCGACTAACTTTCCACGCGAAACGAACGGAAAAGCTATGTTGATTTTGCGAAACAATATTGTGGTGCTAGTGGGTAAGCGTACTGCTGTGATGGTTTAAGAACCTTCGCAAACGGCGGTGCGCATCCGGGTCCTTCTGAGGGCCCTTTTTTATTGCTGCAACAAGCAAAATCACAGGCTACAACATCAAAAGGTTCGTTTAACAGGACCAAAGTTCAGTTTAAGGAATGGAAACATGACCCGGCAGATGACAGGCGCTGAAATGGTTATTCAGGCTCTGAAAGATCAGGGTGTTGACCATATTTTTGGCTATCCTGGAGGCGCTGTCCTCCCGATCTATGACGAGATTTTCCAACAGGAAGACGTTAAGCATATTCTTGTGCGCCACGAACAGGGAGCAGGCCATGCGGCAGAGGGCTATGCCCGCTCGACCGGCAAGGTCGGTGTGCTTCTGGTGACTTCGGGCCCGGGGGCCACCAATGCCGTGACCGCCCTGACCGATGCGCTTCTGGATTCCATTCCGCTGGTCTGCATTTGCGGTCAGGTGCCCACACCGTTGATCGGCTCGGACGCCTTTCAGGAGTGTGACACGTCTGGCATCACCCGCCCGTGCACGAAGCACAATTATCTCGTTCGCTCGGTCGATGATCTGCCGCGCGTTCTGCATGAAGCCTTCTATGTCGCCCGTTCGGGACGTCCGGGACCGGTTGTTGTCGATATTCCCAAGGATGTGCAGTTCGCCGAGGGCATCTATCACGGGCCTTCAAATGTCACCCACAAGTCCTATCATCCGCAGGTCAAGGGCGATCTCGACTCCATTCGTCAGGTTGTCGACATGCTGGTCAATGCCAAGCGGCCCGTTTTTTATACGGGTGGCGGGGTCATCAACTCCGGCCCGGAAGCCTGTCAGATGTTGCGCGAGCTGATCGCCCTGACCGGCTATCCCATCACCTCGACCCTGATGGGGTTGGGAGCCTATCCTGCATCGGGCAAGGAATGGCTTGGGATGCTGGGGATGCACGGCACCTACGAGGCGAACATGGCGATGCATGAATGCGATCTCATGATCTGCATCGGCGCGCGGTTCGATGACCGCATCACCGGTCGGCTTGATGCCTTCTCGCCCAATTCGAAAAAGGTCCATATCGATATCGATGCCTCCTCGATCAACAAGATCGTTCGGGTCGATCTCGGGATTGTCGGCGATGTCGGGCATGTCCTTGAAGACATGGTTCGGATCTGGCGTGCCAGCACTCAGCAGGCTGACAAACAGGCAATTGCTACCTGGTGGGAGCAGATCAAGATCTGGCGCAAGCGCAACTGTCTTGCCTATCGTCCCAATGACGATGTGATCATGCCGCAATATGCCCTCGAGCGCCTCAATGAAAAGCTGAAGGGCAAGGACTTCTACATCACGACCGAAGTTGGTCAGCACCAGATGTGGGCGGCGCAGTATCTGGGCTTTGACGAGCCCAACCGCTGGATGACATCGGGGGGACTGGGCACTATGGGGTATGGCCTGCCTGCAGCCCTTGGGGCACAGGTCGCGCACCCGGATAGCATCGTTGTCGATATCGCCGGGGATGGTTCTGTACAGATGAACATTCAGGAGATGGCGACGGCGATCCAGCACAATCTGCCCATCAAGGTGATGATCCTGAACAACGAATATCTTGGCATGGTGCGCCAGTGGCAGCAGTTGCTGCATGGCAACCGCCTGTCGAACTCGTATGTCGAAGCAATGCCCGATTTTGTCAAACTGGCCGAGGCCTATGGGGCCAAGGGGATTTACTGCAACAAGCCGGCTGATCTGGACGATGCAATTGACGAAATGCTGGCCTACGACGGTCCGGTGATCTTTGATTGCCGTGTTGCCAAGCTGGCCAACTGCTTCCCGATGATCCCGTCGGGCCGGGCACACAATGACATGCTGCTCTCGGAAGAGGCCGAGGACGAGGAAAAAATTGCGACCGCGATCGGAGAAGCCGGCAAGAAGCTGGTTTGATTTTCCACCCGCGTGTTCCAAACCCAAATGACAAGAAGGAACGGCAAGATGCAAAAAGGATCTGCCTATTTCATTGAAGAAGTCACCAGTGCTGTAGAGACGCATACGCTGTCGGTTCTGGTTGACAACGAGCCGGGCGTGCTAGCACGGGTTATCGGTCTGTTTTCCGGTCGCGGCTATAACATCGACTCTCTGACAGTCTCAGAAACCTCGCATGAAGAGCATATCTCGCGCATTACCATTGTGACGACGGCAACGCCGCAGGTCATTCAGCAGATCCGCACGCAACTGGGACGTCTCGTTCCGGTGCATGAAGTGGCGGACCTGTCGCTCAGCGAGATCAAGCCGCTGGAGCGGGAGTTGGCCCTGATCAAGGTGGCGGGAACCGGTGAAAAGCGTGTCGAGGCCCTGCGCCTTGCCGACGCTTTCCGGGCGACCGTGATCGATGCGACGGCTGAGCATTTCATTTTTGAGATGACCGGACGTCAGCAGAAGATCGAGCAGTTCATCACCATCATGCAGCCGCTTGGCCTAGTCGAAGTGTGCCGCACCGGGGTTATCGCCCTGAAGCGCGGACAGGATAAGACCTGAGGCGCGCAAGGATCTCAAAAAGAGCCTTTCCTGCGATGTTCCGGGGGGGGCTCAATCATTTTTCGGTTGAAGTGGGCCGCTGTGGAATGGCATTGCTGTTGGCGCAGGCCGGTCTGATCATGAACCGGACTGCGACAAGAACGGTTCAAGGGAAATGCGAGCGATGAAGACGCGACTGAGTGTGAATGTGAATGCGGTGGCTGCGCTGCGCAATCGGCGCGACCTGCCATGGCCGAGTGTGACGGGAATGTCCCGGATTGCGCTTGATGCGGGTGCCAAGGGGATTACCGTGCATCCGCGGCCTGACGAGCGTCACATTCGGCGCAAGGATGTACGCGATCTGGTCGATATGCTCCGCAAGGACTATCCGGGCAAGGAATTGTGCCTTGAAGGCTATCCGGACAATCGCTTCATGGCGCTTTGCGAAGAGATCAAGCCCGATCAGGTGCTGTTCGTGCCGGACCTTCCCGGTCAGACCACCTCGGATCATGGCTGGGATTTTGCAGCCAATGATGCGCTTTTGCGCGGTGTCATCGAGGTGATCAAGCGCTCGGGCAGCCGGGTGTCGCTGTTCGTTGATCCCGATCCCGCCCAGCCAGCCAAAGCCGCTGCTGTCGGAGCCGACAGGATCGAGATCTACACCGGACCTTACGGGGCCTGCCACTCTGACGCTGATCTGGAGAAGACGCGGCTCGCCGAGGTGGTTGCCACAGCCCATGCAGCCAAGGAAGCCGGGTTGGGGGTCAATGCCGGTCATGACCTGACACCGGACAATCTGCCGGCACTGATTGCCGAGGTGCCATTCATCCGCGAAGTCTCGATCGGGCATGGCTTTGTTGCCGATGCTCTCATTCATGGATTTGCAAAGAGCGTTGAACGCTTTCAAGCAGCCATGGGCGAACGCTAGAGCCAATACTTTTTGCGCACCTTACCCGGGGCGCTGTTCCATCGTTTGGACTTGACCTTCTGAAGTGGTTTCTTTAGGGCAGGTACAAATATTTCGGTTTCGACCATTTAAAAAGCTGTTCGGGAACAATTCGTAACCGACAGCGAGGAAAAGGGAAGATATAATGCGCGTATATTATGATCGCGATGCAGATATCAATCTGATCAAAGGCAAGAATGTTGCCATCGTTGGCTATGGTTCCCAGGGCCACGCCCATGCTCTGAACCTGCGCGACTCCGGCGTTGCCAATCTGGCCATTGCCCTGCGTGAAGGCTCTTCTTCTGCCAAGAAGGCAGAGGGCGAAGGCCTGAAAGTGATGACCGTTGCCGAGGCATCCAAATGGGCCGACGTGGTCATGATGCTGACCCCCGATGAGCTGCAGGCTGACATCTACTATGCCGAAATGCACGAGAACCTGAAAGAGAACGCGCTTCTGCTGTTCGCTCATGGTCTCAACGTGCACTTCAACCTGATCGAGCCGCGCGCTGACCTTGACGTTGCCATGGTTGCTCCAAAGGGCCCGGGCCACACGGTGCGTGGCGAATATCAGCGCGGCGCTGGCGTTCCGACCCTGATCGCGATTGCTCAGGATGCAACTGGCAATGCCCATGACCTGGCACTGTCCTATGCTTCTGCCAACGGCGGTGGCCGTGCTGGCGTGATCGAAACCACCTTCAAGGAAGAGTGCGAGACCGACCTCTTCGGTGAACAAGCTGTTCTGTGTGGCGGTGCTGTCGAGCTGATGCGTGCTGGCTTCGAAACCCTCGTGGAAGCTGGTTATGCTCCGGAAATGGCCTACTTCGAGTGCGTTCACGAAATGAAGCTGATTGTCGACCTGATCTATGAAGGCGGCATCGCAAACATGAACTACTCCATCTCCAACACCGCTGAATATGGTGAGTATGTCACTGGCCCGCGCGTCATCACGCCGGACACCAAAGCAGAGATGAAAAAGGTTCTGACCGACATTCAGGACGGCACCTTTGTGCGCAACTGGATGCTGGAAAACAAGGTCAACCAGACCTCGTTCAAGGCGGTCCGCGCGCGCAACGACGCCCATCAGGTCGAAGAAGTCGGAGCAAAGCTGCGCGGCATGATGCCATGGATCAAAGAAAAGGCCATGGTCGACAAGTCGAAAAACTAAGCGCTTCGTGCTCTGTTTTATCAAAAGAGAACCCGGCCTGTCGGTCGGGTTTTTTCATTTCAGACTTCATTAAGCCTTCAGGGTTTAAGACGGTCATTTGCGCTTTGCACGCACTCGTAAGTCTTGGAGCAGGATGCTGTTGGCCTTATACTGACCCGTCTGCGTTCCCTCTGTTCTTCATCAGGAGAAGATAACTCATGTCCAGAACTGATCGCCGCTATTTCATTCTTGATGTCTTTGCCGACAAGATCTTTACGGGCAATCCGCTGGCGGTGGTGCTGGATAGCGAGGGGTTATCCGACGAGGACATGCAAAGGATCGCAAGAGAATTCAACCTGTCCGAGACCGTTTTCGTGATGCCTCCTGAAAACAAGGCTTTCAACGCGGCTTTGAGGATCTTCACCCCTGCCATCGAGCTGCCCTTTGCGGGTCACCCTACCGTCGGCACGGCTGTCCTGTTGGGACTTCAACGCTTCCCCGATCTGGATGCGAGCATGGACAGCGTGATGATGCTGGAGGAGAAGGTCGGTTCCATTCAGGCGCGGCTCAAGCTGAAGCCGGGGAATGTCGGCGACGCGGTGTTTGATGTGCCCAAGAACGCGGAGATGGTTGAAACGCAACTGGGCTCCAAGGATGAGATCGCAGCGGCTCTGGGGCTGCACATTCAGGACATCGGTTTTGAAAACCATGTGCCGTGCGCCTATTCTGCCGGTGTGCCGTTTGCCATGATCCCGATCCGCAATCTCGACGCCATGCGGCGTGCGCGCCCTGTGATGCCGAGCTGGAACACGGCCTTCGGCGGTCATATGCACAATGATGCCTATCTTTATACGCGCGAGACTGTGCGACATGGTTCAAGCTTCCATACCCGGATGTTTGCACCCGGTATGGGGCTGATCGAGGATCCCGCGACGGGATCTGCGGCAGCGGCCTTTGCCGGTGTGATCTGTCAGTTCGACAAGCCCGGGCAGGGCAGCCATAAATATGTCATTGAGCAGGGCTTCGAGATTGAGCGCCCGTCGATTATCGAGCTGGAAATGGACATCGTGGACGGCCGCCTCAAGGAAGAGCGCATCGGGGGCAGCGCTCTGGTTGTTGCGTCCGGCACCCTGATGACCTGAGGGTTCGGCTCTGCGTTGAAGGAACTTTTGGCCCGGGTCTCTCGTTCATTCCTTGAGAAAGGAGAGACCAGTGTCTATGTCTTCCAATGCCAAAAAGGCTGTGCTTTACCGCATCGTCTCTGATGATCATATCTGTCCCTTCGGTGTCAAATCGCGAGACCTGCTTAAGCGCAAGGGCTATGACATCGAGGATCACAAGTTCACAAGCCGTGATGAAACCGAGGCCTTCATGGAAGAGCAGGGGGTGGAGACTACGCCCCAGACCTTCATTGATGGCGTGCGCATCGGTGGCTATGACGAGCTTGCCGACTATTTCGACGAGAGCACCGGTAAACAGACCGGCACCACCTATCAGCCAGTCATTGCCGTGTTTGCGACGACCTTGCTGATGGCGCTTGCGGCCAGTTGGGCCGTGGCCGGGGCGATTGTGCCCATGACCGTGCTCGTCTGGTTTGTTGGTCTGAGCATGTGCATGCTGGCGATCCTCAAGCTGCGGGATCTGTTTTCCTTCACCAACCAGTTCATCACCTATGACCTCGCCGGGATGCGCTGGGTGCGCTATGCTTACATCTATCCATTTGCGGAGGCGCTTGCCGGTATCGGCATGATCGCCGGGATCCTGATGCCCCTGTTCGGAGCCATCGCCTTTATCATCGGGTCGATCGGGGCTGTTTCTGTCATTAAGGCGGTGTATGTTGACAAGCGCGAACTGAAATGCGCCTGTGTTGGCGGTGGCAGCAACGTCCCGCTGGGAGCCATCTCTCTTACGGAGAATCTGATGATGGTGGTCATGGGCGCCCTGATGGTGGCTGGCATCGTTTGATGGTGATCCCTCGTCGGCCCGGCGCTGTCATGACTGTGTCAGGCAGGGTTGCTAACAAGCTGAGTTGATATCAATAAGCATTGCGGGCGGAGGATCTCCCTGTCCGCTTTCTCATTTCCATTCTCCGCAACAGATGAGTTGGCCATGTCCTTTTCCTTTCTTCACAGCGCCAACAGCAATATCGCGCTTTTTTCCAAGGCGCTCGAGGGCGCCGGAGTGGAACCGCAACAGCATGTGGTGCGCAACGACCTTCTCCTCGAGGTGACGGCCAAGGGCCAGATCGACGCGCCTTTGTCTGAAGCGATTTCTGCGGCGATCACGACAACCGCCAAGGATGTGGATCTTGTGCTGTTGACCTGTTCGAGCCTCAGCCCGGTTGCTGACACGCTCAAGGCCGATGGGGTGCCGGTTGAGCGCACCGATGGGCTTCTGGCTCGTGCGGTCCTTGGCGATGCTCTTGCAAAAGGCGAGGGGAGCAAACTGGTGATACTGGTTGCTGCCCCGACCACTACCGGGCTGACACGCAGCCTTTTCGAGCGCTGTCGCGCTGAGATGGGAGCGGATCGTGTGCCGCTCGAAGTCGAGTTGTTGCCGAATGTTTGGGACATCTTTCTGTCTGGCGATGTCGAGGGATACAAGAGCGCGCTCACCAAGGCGCTTGATCGCTTTCTTGCGACCTCGGATGCCAGCCATATTGCTCTGGGACAGGCATCCATGGGACCTGCGCTTGACGGATGCTCCGATCCCAAGGCTGCTGCTGTCTGGACCGTGGCTGGTGCGACCCGTGACTTTCTCACCGCATCCGATCAGGCCTTATAAAGCGCGGCAGGCCAAATGAAAAACGACGGGTTTGAGGCCCGCCGTTTTCAAATTTCTTCATGTCAGTCTATGTCATGCGGCCTGAATGTCCTTGAGGAACCCTTCGATCCGTGCGCGCAGCTTTTCCGCCTGCTCGGCGGCGGCGCTGGACGCTGTGAGAACGTTTCCGGCTGACGTGTGGGTGTCTTCGGCTGAATTGTTGACGCTGCCAAGGCGTTCTTCCACTTCCTGCGTGCCTTCGGACGCCCGCACCACATTGTGGCTGATTTCCTTGGTGGCGGCGCCCTGTTGCTCGACAGCGGCTGCGATGGCGTTGGTGTATTCATTCACTTCGTGCATCGTTTCGGAAATCTTGGCGATGGCAGCGACTGCCTCGTTGGATGAGTGCTGAATGTCTCCGATCTGGGCCGAGATTTCTTCCGTTGCCTTGGAGGTCTGATTTGCAAGCTCCTTCACTTCAGCTGCGACGACGGCAAAGCCCTTGCCTGCTTCGCCGGCTCTTGCGGATTCGATGGTGGCGTTGAGGGCCAAAAGGTTGGTCTGCTCGGCAATGTCCTGAATGAGATTGACGACCTCGCCGATCTTCTGGGCGGCCTTGTCGAGGCTGGCGACCTTCTCATTGGTCGACACTGCTTCTTCGGTCGCATGAAGGACAACCGTGCGCGTCTGGCCCAACTGGCCGGAGATTTCACTGATGGATGCCGACAGCTCCTCTGAGGCCGATGCAACGGAATGTACGTTGTTCGCGGCTTCATGAGAGACGCCGGCAGCGCTCGTGGTCTGTTCAGCCGTCGTCTCGGCGATCTTGGTTAGATCCTGAGCGGTGTCTTCCAGTGTCTGGGTGTTGCTGCTCACCTGATCAAGGAAGGACTGCACATCGGCATCGAACTGCTTGATGGTGGCAAGCATGGTTTCTTCGCGTGCAGCGCGTTCCTTGTCGGAGCGTGTTTTCTGTTGCTCCAGCGCGAGCCGCTGCTTGTTGTTGCCATTGAGCACGTCGATGGCCTCTGCCATGTCGCCGATCTCATCGCGCCGATCCCTATAGGGAATGGATTCGATGTTGGTGTCCTTGGCGATCGCGGAAAGAATTCCGGTCATGACAGGTAGCGGTTTCATCATGCGTCTGGTGATGAAGAAAGCAGCGGTCAGTATGATCAGCGCCACGATGAGAGCCGAGATCAGCAATTGAAGGGAGATGTCGTTGAGGATGGCGTCGACGTTGGCTTTCTCGATGCCGACATAAAGGATGCCGATGACGTCGTTGGAGGGCGAGTAGATTGGCTGGTAAAGCGTGTAATAGGGGATCGACAGAATGACGGCCTGACCCACGAAGGTCTCACCTTGGGTCACAACCGGATAAACAGCGCCGCCTTGACCCAACTCGGTGCCAACAGCCCGTTTCCCGTCGCCTTTTTTGATGTTGGTTGTTTTGCGCCAGAAGTCTTTGGTCTTGTCATCCCAGATGAAAACTGTGGCCGTCTCGCCGGTGATCTCTCCGATCCGGTCAATCATGTCATGGTTTTCAAAGGTCGGGACGGATGCCATGGTTATGCGTTTGACATTGCCATCAGATGACCGGTCGACCGTTACGCCTTCAATGCTTGTCTCAAGGACGTTGGCGGCCACACGGATGCTGGAGGACTGTTGGACAATCACATCCTCACGGACTTTGTTGCTAAGCGAACTCCAGGTCACGGCGAAAAGTGACACCATTGCAATGATGACAGAGGCGATTGTTAGTAGTGTTACTTTTTGCGTCAACTTAAAATTATAAAGCAATTTCATTGCGGCTGTCCCATAGTTGGCTTCCGACATCTAAATCGAGGAACTTAAAATGCAAATCCTCCTCCGATTATGGTTATCTTTGATCTGTTAAATTTCGTTAAATAGCTGTATTTCTACTTACGGTTTTGTTTTTTTGTTTTTCTCATTTCTGGGATTGCTAAACAGGTGCGACAATTTGCTAAGTAATCGCAATTCAGGACATTCTCGTCAGAAGTATGCAATTCTGAGTGCAGTCCGAGCTGCATGCGTACAACTTCTTATTGAGAGCGATAAAAATTCTGCGGATTGGTCTTGTGAAACGGTTTGTGATCCGGTAATGAATTTGTAGCATCATGGGTGCGGCAATGCTGCCGCCCTGATTGACGTGAGAGAGATACTATGATTGCTCGCTTGAGCACCATTGATCTGATTGCCCCGGTAGAGCCTCAGGCTCCCGCTGCACTTGCACGTCTAGAATCCGCTCTTCTCCTACTTATCTGCCCCTGAACATCGACAGGCATCGGCTTCGGCTGCTGGCGGATCTTCAGGGGATGACACACAGGCTGAAAAGATTATTCCAGCCGCAGTCCAGCTGTATTTCTAGGGATGGTTGAGCTGGCGCGGTGCAAATCAGGACAAATTCCATGACTGACAATATCATTATCTTCGACACCACTTTGCGCGATGGAGAGCAATCTCCCGGGGCTTCCATGACATTGGAAGAAAAATTGCAGGTGGCTGAATTGCTCGACGAAATGGGTGTCGACGTGATCGAGGCCGGGTTCCCGATCGCATCCAATGGCGACTTTGAAGCCGTGTCCGAGATCGCCAAGGTGGTGAAGAATTCCACCGTCTGCGGTCTGGCCCGCGCCGGGAACAAGGATATCGATCGGGCAGGCGAGGCAATTAAACACGCCGAGAAGCGCCGCATTCATACGTTCATTTCAACGAGCCCTCTGCACATGAAGTTCAAACTGCAGATGGAGCCTGATCGGGTTTACGAGAAGGTGATCGAGTCTGTCTCTCGGGCGCGGCAGTGGACTGACGATGTGGAATGGTCCTGCGAAGATGGCACGCGCACCGAGTTCGACTTCATGTGCCGCTGTGTCGAGGCCGCGATCAATGCTGGCGCAACAACGATCAACATTCCCGATACTGTCGGTTACACCTCTCCAGACGAAATCACGAGCCTGTTCCGGCGCGTCATCGAGACCGTGCCCAATTCCGACAAGGCTGTCTTCTCGACCCATTGTCACAATGATTTGGGGATGGCGGTCGCCAACTCGCTGGCTGCGGCCAAGGGCGGGGCGCGTCAGGTCGAGTGCACCATCAACGGTCTGGGGGAACGCGCGGGCAATGCGGCGCTGGAAGAAATCGTCATGGCGATCCGCACACGCAACGATATCTTTCCCTACACAACAGGCATTAACAGCAAATTGCTGACCCGTGCCTCCAAGCTGGTGTCTGCTGTGTCGGCCTTCCCCGTGCAGTATAACAAGGCGATCGTCGGCAAGAATGCCTTTGCGCACGAAAGCGGGATCCATCAGGACGGTATGCTGAAAAATGCCGAAACCTATGAGATCATGAAGCCTGAAGATGTCGGGGTTGGTGGTACCGATCTGGTGATGGGTAAGCATTCGGGCCGTCATGCCTTCAAGGACAAGCTGAAGGAGTTGGGCTACGAGTTGGGCGACAATGCGCTGCAGCAGGCCTTTGAGCGCTTCAAGGCGCTGGCCGACAAGAAGAAGCACATCTTTGATGAAGACATCGAAGCTCTGGTCGATGATCAGGTCGGGGCACAGGGCGACAAGATCAGTGTCATAGCCATGACCGTCATCGCAGGCACGGGCGGCACCCAGAAGGCTGTTGTAACCCTCGATGTGGATGGTACGCATGTCACCGAGGAAGCAACAGGCGATGGTCCGGTCGATGCGACCTTCAATGCCATCAAGCAGATCATTCCGCACAATGCTCGTCTGCAGCTCTATCAGGTCAGTGCCGTTACCGCTGGCACCGATGCGCAGGCCGAAGTGTCTTGCCGGTTGAGCGAAGACGGCACGACGGTCACCGGACGATCCGCAGACACGGACACCATGGTCTCGTCGGCAAGGGCCTATGTCTCGGCACTCAACAAGCTGATGGTGCGGCGTCAAAAGGACGTGCAGAACGCCCAGACCAGCGCCGCCGAATAGGGGGGCGTCTGTCAGCCGTTTGAAACAAAGGGGAGGTAGCTTTGGCTGTCTCCCTTTTTGATGAGAGAATGAGCAATGCAAGAGCCGATCGAAGGCCGCGTGCTGGCGGTGTGCCGTGATGACAAGCACGCCTTTTCGAAAGACCCCCAAGAAGTCATAACCCTGATAGAAGGACTGGGCGTGGATGGTGACGCCCACAAGGGAGCGCTTGTGCAACATCGCTCGCGGGTGCGGGCCAATCCGAACCAGCCAAACCTGCGGCAGGTGCATCTTATGCATTCAGAGCTTTTTGACGAAGTTGCCGAGCAGGGTTTTGCCGTCAAGGCTGGTGATCTTGGTGAAAACATCACCACGCGAGGTGTTGATCTTCTGTCCCTTCCGACAGGTGCCATCCTTCATCTTGGCGACAGCGCACGGGTCGAGATTACCGGCCTGAGGAATCCCTGCGCCCAGATTGAATCCTGGCAACCGGGCTTGCTCGGTGCCGTTCTGGTCAAGGGGGCGAACGGAAGCCTGCAGCGTAAGGCTGGTATCATGGGGGTGGTGCTTGCGGGTGGTGTCGTGCGTCCCGGCGACAGCATTTCGGTGACCTTGCCGCCCGAGCCACACACACCGCTTGAGAGGGTTTGAGTGCCCGTGGCTGTCAATGGATCAATAATCGAAACCTAGAAAATGGCTGGTGCAGTGTTTGCAATCGCTGCTGCCAAAGCCGGGCAGGGCGTGATGGGTGGCGGCGTTCTGTTCCAGAACGCGGATCATGTCGCATTCGGTTCCCGATATCCAACCCCAGGCGAAGCGGTCAACAGAGGCGTTCGTGGTGAGTTGATCGATATGCCAGCGCGGCTTTTTGTCCTGTGCCAGATGGCGGGCCAAACGGGAGCGAAGGCCGCCCGGTCCCCTTGCCGTTCCGGAATAGGCATAAAGGCCTGCGGGCACTTGCACCGGTTTGGGACGAGCGATGTCAATCGGCTGCGAGAGCCTCAGGCCCAGAATGTAAACTCCCGGCCCTGTCGGGCAGGCATCGATGGACAGTAGGTCACCGGAAAAGACAGGGGATTGGGGCAGAGATTGAACGAGATGTGCGATCTGTGCAAAATGCATAGCTGCCCTGTATGATGCGGTCGTGGACATGCTCAAACAAATATCCTAACCAATACGGTTAATAATTATTTATGCGTTGAATTGATCTGCTTCAAGGTCTGGCAATGTCACCGGTTGCACACTGGAGGTTGTAGTCAGAGGGAGTGAAAGCAATGTACCACGAAACGCATATGCTTCGGGAGGAGTTTCCTCAGGAAGTCGATAAGCTGCAAACCTTGATGCTCGATGATGAAGAGTTTCTCAAATTGGCGGCTGAGTATACGGAGGTGAACCGGAAAATCCTCCAGATCGAGCATGAAGAGAGACATGCTTCTGATTTCCATCTTGAGGAACTCAAAAAGCTGCGATTGGCTTTGAAGGATCAGGTGGCTGCACGATTGCAGCACTGATCCTTTTTTAATGGCCTCCAGTTGGGTCCCTGAGGTGCCGCCTTGATGTGTGGACGTTCCCAAGCCCGTTCCCTGTCAGATTTCTGATGGGCGGACGGGTTTTTTCTTGAGCTTGGCTTCGCGGCGCATGATGTAGAAGGTGGACGCGAAGATGATCGCTGCGCCGATCCAGGTATAATGATCGGGCCATTCGCCGAAAATGTACCAGCCCAGGGCGGTTGCGAAAATGAGCCTGAGGTAGTCAAAGGGAGCTAGCACCGTTGCTGGTGTGAGTTTGAAAGACGTGACCATCAGCCATTGCGAGATGCTCGCTACGACAGCGACCAGAGCGATCAAGACCCATTGTTCGGCAGTCGGATCCTTCCAGTGCATATAGGCGAGCGGGATCATGGCCAATCCCACCAGCACCGCCTGGCCAACAACAATCACTGTCGGGCGGTTGTTGCGAGACTGGATGCGGACAATGATCTGGTTGAGTGCCAGACAGGCCGCCGCGACAAGAGAGAGCACAATATTGAAGTCGAAACCGGCGGGCCCCACAGTCAACAATTCGACCGGACGTGCAACGACCAGAACCCCCAGAAAACCGACTAGCAGAGCTCCAAGGCGTCTCGGTCCGACAACCTCCTTGAGAATGAAAATGGCAAAGACCGTGATAAAGAAGGTTCTGGTGAAACTCAGGGTGGTTGATGTTGCGAGTGGCAGGTGAATGATGGCGGTGATGTTCGCCAGCATGCTGAAGAACATCAGGACCGCCCGGACCATAAACAGATCGAAGCGATTGATCTTGCGATCTTCGGGTTTGGTTTTGATCAGGGCAGGGATGAAGATCAGCACCATCATGGGCTGACGCAGGGCGATGATCTGGGCGGGGTGCAAGTCTTGCCCCAGATGTTTGAACATCGCGCCCATGGTGCTGAAGCCAACCATGGCTAGAATTGCGACCAGGATGCCCTGAAGATGTTTCGGCAGGGCAAGAAATGTCTCGACTTTGTTGGCGATGGCGTCGCGGACTTGTTTCATGGTGGTTTATCGGTTTTGACAGGCAGGTGGCTGGTGGCACGAGACGGAATGAAAGGGGGGACGCGATCGTGCGTTGGCGAGCCGTCGAGAGGTTCGGGGGAATTTGTGGTTGGATAGGTATAAAACGGTAGTCGTTTGTCCGGTCGTTGTAAACAGAGCACACGACTTCAAGTGGGTTGGTACGCTCATTCATCCTACGTCAGAGCGCTCGGGCATGACAAGTGCGGTTAATTTGTTGCCTGCTATGATGATCCGGGGTTGCAAACACCGGACTTTCATGGACTACTGAGACATTCGTGTTGTCCCTCATATCGTGCTTCTCTGGATCGTTGTTGCCGGAAGAGTTGCCATGATCTCCCTGTCTATTTGCCGTTCGTGCTCGAAGAGATCGCCTGTCTGCGTCTCGTCCATGTTATGATCCTTCGGGGTGGTTGAATTCGGAAAGTGTAACGAAATGAATTCTTTGGTCGGTGTCGGTTTCAAGATTCTCGCGACCGTCCTGTTCGCCATCATGTTGGCGATGATCAAATATGCTTCGCAAACGGTTCCGACCGGACAGGTGGTGTTTGCGCGCTGTTTCTTTGCCCTTATTCCTCTTGCTGTTTTCTCCATGGTACAGGGCAACTGGCGTGACTGCGTTCGCACGCAGCAGCCGTGGCTGCATCTGCGCCGTTCGATCGTGGGGGCCATGGCCATGTTTCTATGGTTCGCGGCCGTGAGCATGCTGCCCTTGCCTGAAGCGACAGCGATCTCCTTTCTCTCGCCTCTGATGATGGTGGCGTTGGCTGCGATCCTGCTCAAGGAGACAGTGCGCGCCTATCGCTGGAGTGCGGTTGCTGTCGGCTTCGTTGGCGTGATGATCATCCTGTCTCCCCGTCTGGCGCAATCTTCCGGCGAGGTTCAGACGCTTGGAGCGATTCTGGCTGTCGTATCGACCGTATTCATGGCATTGGCGGCCATCCTCATTCGGCACATGACCAAAACGGAAAAGAATGCTGCGATCATCTTCTACTTCTTTACTGCCACATCAATCTTTTCGCTCGTGACGCTCTATTGGGGATGGGTGATCCCTGAATGGGATGTCATGGTGGCTCTGGTTCTTTCGGGGATCTTTGGCGGGCTTGGGCAAATTGCTGTAACGCAAGCCTACCGGATGACCGAGGCCTCACTTCTGGCACCGTTCGACTATGTGAATATGGTCTGGGTGGTTCTGATCGCCATGGTTCTGTTTGACGAATATCCCAGCCGGGAAGTTATCATTGGCGGCTTTGTCGTGATCGTTGCCGGTCTGTTTGTCGTCTATCGCGAGCACAAGCTGGGGCTGGCTCGGAGGGCAGAACGCAGGATCGAGCGTATCTAGCGCGCTTATCCGTTCGGCGGCGAGAGAGGCAAGGCGGGGCTATGACTCGTCCTTTTTTGCGGTATGGCGGCCCGTGCGCTGTTGCTGCGGCCCTGTTTGCTGCCAGTTATCCCCTGATTTTATTCAATATTTTAGTTGTATTGCTTCCCCAAAGGAATTCCGTTGCGGAACCTTTCCGGTTTGACCGTCTGTGCAAAGCCTTTGGGTTTCGGTAAGTCCATGGACTATAGGGTCAAATTGGGTGCGCACTGAAAGGTTAGAAAATTATGCTAATGAACAGTTGTTAGTTTCTTTGTTCTGGCTCTGCGATTTTACGCAGTCATTTTGTCACATAGCCATGGATGAGGTCGCGCGCAGGGGTTGATTCCCGGGATTTTGCCATGAGAGGCTTGGTCAAAATTGCCTTAATTCAAGGCTGTTGCCTGAGTTTTGTGCGGGAGGTTTCGCGGCTAAGGGAGGAACGCGTGAACATGTCAATGAGTATTCGTGGTCTGAAGACGGGGGTGGCGACGGCAGCCATCATGACATGCAGCTGTGTGATGGTTGTCACCAGTGCGCAAGCTGGCGGTTTTGCCCTGCGCGAGCAGAGTTCGGTGGGGCAGGGGGCATCCTTTGCCGGTGTGGCGGCAGGCACGAGCCTGTCGTCGGTCTATTGGAACCCCTCGACGCTGACCGGGGTCTCGGGCGTCAATACCGAGAGTGTGTTCACCGGTGTTATTCCGCATACTGATGTGAAAGATATCCAGACCACGCCTGCCGCCTATTCGGGTCTTGGCAACCCTGGCGATGTGGGCCTTGATGCCTTCATTCCATCTTCATATAGCGGCATGCAGCTCACGGAGGATCTGTTCGTTGGGCTTTCAGTCAATGCTCCGTTCGGCATGGCGACCAAGGCTGAGAACCCGTCCGCGACGAGCTTTCATGCGGCCACGGCGGAGATTTTCACCACCGATGTCAAGGCCAATGTTGCCTATCGGATCAACAAGGTCTTCAGTGTCGGCTTCGGAGTGGGCGCGACCTATGGCAAGGTGCGCATGACATCCGCGCCCGGTGGCAACGGACTTGAGCTGAAGGGTGACGCCTGGGCTCCCACCTTCAGTGCTGGTGTGACCATTACGCCATTCGAGGGAACGATTATCGGTATTGGTTACCGGTCCGAAACACAACTCGATCTTGATGGCACGGAGTATTATTCCCCTCTTGGCCGCACGCCGATCACCGCTGATCTCGATCTGCCGCAAAGTGTGACCATCGGTCTGAGGCAGACCGTCACTGATCGCTTGACCTTTTTGGCCGGATTTGAATGGGCTGGCTGGAGTTCCGTCAAGGATCCTATCATCATTCAGGGCAGTGCCCTGAATAACCAACTGCATCTGGGCTACGAGGATAGCTGGTTTGCCTCTGTCGGCGGCGAATATCAATTCAATGACAATTTGACCGTCCGAAGCGGCTTAGGCTTTGAAAAGTCGCCCATTCCTACGGAGCACCGCAATCTTCGACTTCCGGATGCTGATCGTGTCTGGGCCAGCTTTGGTGCATCCTACAATGTGAATGATCGTTTCGGAATCGACGTCGGCTATAGCCACCTGTTTATCAAAGATGATGTGAGTGTCTCGGGCAGCAACGCCGCCGGTGCTTATACCGCTGTGGCTGACTCCAGTGCCGACATCGTTTCTGCGTCCTTGCGCTACCAGTGGCAGCCTGAGCCGCTGTTCGAGAATGATGAGCCTTTTGATCGTCAATATTGATCCGAGTCTCTTTCCGTCCGATCACATTTCGCAAGGGAGGGCCAGTGGCCCTCCTTTTGTTATGGGCGGATAGACTTATGAAAGTCATTTTCTTTCTTTGTCACAAAAGTGAGACAGGGCCTACTTACAAGGAGCCGAGCAAAGACGACATCAGTGATTCAGAGCAAACCCATGAACCAGTTCAGTGATGAAGGGCTTTTCAAGCATAGAGCGCTCTTTCTTTCCGACATTCATCTCGGTACCCGCGGTTGTCAGGCCGAGATGCTGCTTGACTTCCTGAAGTATCACGACGCAGAGACGATCTATCTTGTCGGCGATGTTGTCGACGGATGGCGTCTGCAGCATAAATGGTATTGGCCGCAGACACACAATGATGTGGTGCAGAAGCTGCTCCGCAAGGGGCGCAAAGGGGCCCGCATCATTTATGTTCCCGGCAATCATGACGAATTTTTGCGCAACTATTATGGCGCCCATTTCGGCGGCGTCGAAGTTGCCGAGCACTATATTCACGAAACGGCGGATGGTCGCCGCATGCTGGTCATTCACGGCGATCAGTATGACATGGTTGTCAGGCATGCCAAATGGCTGGCCTTCCTTGGTGACTGGGCCTATGTGACTGCCCTCAACATCAATACGGTCTTTAACTGGGTACGCCGAAAACTGGGCTTTCAATATTGGTCCCTGTCTGCATGGGCCAAGATGAAAGTGAAGAATGCCGTCAATTTCATTGGGACATTTGAAGAGACACTCTCTTCGGAAGCCAAGAAGTTTGATGTCGATGGTGTGATTTGCGGCCACATCCATCATGCCGAGATGCACGACAAGTTCGGCATCGACTATTTCAACACGGGTGACTGGGTCGAAAGCTGCACCGCGATCATCGAGCATGATGATGGTCGGTTCGAGTTGATCCGCTGGAGCGAGGAAACGAGGCTCTTGCCACAGATTGCCGCGCCCCAACCTTCCAAGGCTCTTGCATGAGTGTCATTTTAATTGTTACCGACGCCTGGCACCCTCAGGTCAATGGTGTTGTTCGTTCTCTCGATCGGCTTGGTAAAGAGCTGACAAAGCTGGGACATGAGGTTCATTACCTGACGCCGCAGTCTTTCAAGACGGTTCCGTGCCCCACCTATCCCGAAATCCGCCTGTCGCTGACCCTTGGTGGTTCTGTTGCGCGGCGCATTGAGGAAATCCAACCGGACTTCATTCACATCTCCACCGAAGGGCCGCTCGGCTTTTGGGCTTCTAACTATTGCCGCAAACACAAGCGCGCTTTCTCGACCTCCTACCATACGCGCTTTCCGGAGTATCTGGCCGCCCGCTTTCCGATCCCTGCGTCCTGGACCTACCGGGTTCTGCGCTGGTTCCACAATCGCGGCTCCAGCTGTATGGTAGCGACGCCCAGCCTCAAGCGCGACCTTGAAGCGCGCGGTTTCAAGAACCTTCATTATTGGGGACGCGGCGTCGATCTTGCGTTGTTTCACCCGCGCACGGAGAATGACGAGGCGCTGGACTTCGCTCATCCCCGGATGCTCTATGTCGGACGGGTGTCAGTCGAGAAGAATATCAGCGCTTTTCTGGAGCTGAAGGTGGATGGCACCAAGATCGTCGTCGGCGAGGGACCACAAAAGGCCGCGCTTGAGAAGCAATATCCGGACGTTCAGCTTCTGGGGCTGAAGGAAGGCGAAGAGCTTGCCGCGATCTATGCCGCGTGCGATGTGTTCGTCTTCCCGTCCAAAACCGATACATTCGGCATTGTTCTGCTCGAAGCCTTGGCGTCGGGCCTTCCGGTCGCTGCCTATCCGGTCATGGGGCCTCTGGATGTTATTGGCGACAGCGGTGTTGGTGTGCTTGGCGAGGATCTTGCGGCATCGGTGCGCGCGGCTCTGACAATTGATCCTGAAGCCTGTCTTGCCTATGCCTCCAAATATAGCTGGGAAGCAAGTGCGAAGCAGTTCTTTGGCAATCTGGAACACTGACTGAGCGCTTGAGCGCTCGAGTGTCGCTCGGATGCGGATGTTTGATGCAAGGCACTGGCCACATTTGGGGCCGGTGCCTTTTTGCATTCGCGGCTGTCAAAAGGACGCTTGGGGGGATGTTTGAAGGATGCAGATCAGATGCTGTGAGGGCCGTGTGAGCGCTCTAGATTGTTTTGAGAACCCAGACCAGCAGTTGGCGCAGAACGCTATCAAGAGCAACGTCGAGTGAGGCCACGGCCTTTTTGGTGTTGGCAAGGCTCGCCGGGGCGGTGGCTGTGAACAGACGTGAGGCACGAACCCGCCCGGTGCGATCGTTGATGATCTTGACCGACAGGGATACGCGGGCAATGCTGCCTTTGTCGTTAACCAGTTCGAACGCACGGATTGTCGTTGCGATCTTGTAGTCGACCACAACACCGTCGCCCGGTTTGACAACGGAGCGGACGCGATTGGAATTCTCGAGGGTCCGGATGATCTTGTCTTGCAGCAGCACGGGCAGCTTGTCATTCCATTGGCCATCGCCGAAATAGGTGATCTCTGCACCGCCGGGGCGTACGACGATCATTTCGCTGTCAAGAGACTTCAGAGCCGTGGGAATCGATACCAGCAGTTGGGCATTGGTCTGGCCACTGATTTCGGCAAAGCTGGTCGGTGCCGAAAGGTCGTAGGTTGCGAGTTCCTTCTTGCCAACGACTGCCGCACATGACGCAGTCAGAAGGCAAAGGCTCACAATCGCCAAATGACGCATATAAGTCCGCAAACCAATCACATTCCCACCTTGGGTGAACAAACTATCACGCGCTCACTTTAATCAGTTCAACGATGATGCCAAATGGTTTTTGGCACCGGGCCGGTAAATCGGAGCGAACCAAGCCTTTTTGCCACAAATGCGAGGGCATTTTGCAACGCAGTGTTTGACTAGTCATACCCTGCCTTGAGGCTGGCATCAATGGCGACGGTTATAGGTCTTGACCTTATTGCCGCCGAATATGAGGCTAGAGGGGTCATTTTCCAGCTTTTCGACCGCACTTTCAAGGCGGCGCATGGTTCTGCGCGCATCCCCGACCATGCTCTCGACGTCTCTCAGGCCTTTGCCCGAGAAGCGAGCCAGACCATCCGCAATTCCGTCGGCGCGGGATTCGAAGCTTTCAGACAGGCGCCGAATCGAGCGGGCGGCCAATGTCACTTCCTCGACGACACCCTTGCCGCCATCCTCGTTGCTCAGGACACCGTCAACCTTGTTGAGCAATCCGTCGACACGCTCGGACGCGACACGCAGGCGGCCCGATATCTCCTTGGCATCGGTGATGATCTGATTGAAATCATCGGTGCGCGCGTTCAGCGTCTTGGAGAAGTCGTTGACATTGCCGGCTGCCTGTTTGGCCTCATTGACGATCTCTCCGATGTCATCGGAGGACTCGTCAAGAGATGCTGCAAAGGTCTGGAGTGAGGCAACAGCCTTGCGGACCGTTGCCGGGTCGACGCTTTCAACCAGCGTGTCGACCTTGCCCAATGAGGTGGAGAGGTTGGCCGAGAAATCGTTGATGCCCTTGGCGGCTTCCGAGACGTCCTTGACGACGCCGTCGAACTGACCGGAGGCGCTGGCCAGCTTGTCGCTGAAGGTCTCGATGTTGGCGACGCTGTTTCGCACGCTTTCGGGGTTAACAGCTTCCATCAGCTTTTCGGCCCGGCCGCTGAGCGTCTCCAGTTTAGCCGATAGGCTGGTCAGGCCCTTGGCTGCGCCGGAGGCGTCCGCGAGAAAGGTGTCGATGTTGCCTGTGTTGTTTTTCAGCGCATTGGTAAAGGCCTCGACATTCTCGATGGAGTTGCTGATACGGCCTTCATTGGTGTCGACGACGCCCTCAACCTTCTTTAGCACGGAGTCTGCACGGGCAAGGATCTGTCTGGCTCCAGACATAAGATCCTGCAGTGCTGAGGTGCTGGCGGTGAGTTCGGGTGTGCCCGGCTGATCCAGCAAATCCGGTAAGTCGGCACTGCCACCCTTGATTTCGACGGTTCCAACACCGGTGAGACCCTGAAAGGATAGCTCGATGCGGCTGTCTTTTTTCAGCGGAATCTCGGAATCGACATCGAGATAGGCGCGCACATATTGGGGATTGTCCGGGTCATAGTTGAGGCCTTTGACATCGCCAACCTTGATGCCGTTGAACATGACCTGTCCACCTTTGATCAGACCGGCAACGGACCCTTCGAAGCGCACGACGACTTCGCGCATGGGTTTGACATCATCAAAGCGGGCAATCCAGTAGATGAAGCCGAAACCAACAGCCGTCAGGATCAGTGTGAAGAGGCCAATGGCAACGTAATTGGCTTTGGTTTCCATCTATCAACTCCTGTCCTACTGCCGGATGGCGCGCTTGCCGTTGAAATAGCGGCGGATCCAGGGATGATCGTGACCCTGAAGTTCCTGCATGGTTCCTGTCACCAATATCTTGCGTTCGGCAAGGACGGCAATCCGATCGCACGCCTGACTAAGGCTGTCGAGGTCATGGGTTACCATAAAAACGGTGAGTCCCAAAGTGTTTCTGAGCGTCGAAATAAGTTCATCGAACTCTTCGGCACTGATGGGATCGAGACCGGATGTGGGTTCATCAAGCAAAACAAGATCCGGGTCAAGGGCAAGCGCGCGCGCGAGTGCTGCGCGCTTGATCATGCCGCCGGACAATTCGGAAGGATATTGATGGGCGGCATCCGGCGACAGGCCGACCAGTTCGAGCTTGGATATCGCCAATTCATCCATCAGCCTTTGCGGCAGCGACAGATACTCGCGCATTGGCACCTGAATATTCTGAAGGACTGTCAGAGAGGAAAAAAGTGCACCATGCTGGAACAAGACGCCGAGCTTGCGTTCAATGACAAGGCGCTCCTCTGGCGACAGGTGATTGGTGTCCGAGCCGAACAGGATGAATTGTCCTTCCTGTTTGGGCACCAATCCCAGAACGGCGCGCAACAACACGGACTTGCCGGTGCCCGACGCGCCCACAATGCCGATGATTTCGCCGCTGAACACATCAAGATCGAGATCTTCAAGAATGAGTTTATTCGCAAAGCCCACGGACAGGCCGCGAACCGACAGAAGAATGTCGCGGTTCTGATCCATGCCTTCCTTGTGCTGTTCGGTGTTCATGCCTTGGCTCCTAATATCCGACTGCAGCAAAGAAGATGGCAAAAATACCGTCCACCAGCACCATCAGGAAGATTGACTTCACCACGGCAGCGGTGGTCCTTCGCCCTAGGGATTCGGCGCTACCTCCGACCTGAAGCCCTTCCGAGCAGGAAATAAGCGCAATGATCAGGGCCATGAAGGGCGCCTTGATCACACCGACCATGAAGGTGTTCACCGCAATCGCCTGCCGCAGCCAACTGATGTAGGACGCGGGGGTGATGTCGGAATAGAACCACACCACCATGCCGCCGCCGCTGAGTGCAGCAACGTTGGCGACCATGCCCAAAAGAGGCAGGGCGATGACGAGCGCGATCACACGGGGTGTAATCAGGACCTCGATGACGTCGAGGCCCATCACCCGCATGGCGTCCACTTCCTCGCGCATGCGCATGGAGCCCAATTCGGCCGTGAAGGCGCTGCCCGAGCGGCCTGCTACCATGATTGCGGTCAACAGGATGCCGACTTCGCGCAGCACCAGAATTCCCACCAGATCGATGACGAAGGGTTCCGCACCGAACTTGCGCAACTGGAATGCGCCCTGCTGGGCCACGATCGCGCCGACGAGAAAGGACATGAAGGCAACGATCGGAACGGCTTTCAATCCGGTCTGTTCAAGGTGGTGCACGATCGATGTGAAGCGGATCCGTCTGGGATGAAGAAAGGCCGAACCAAGGCTTGCCAAAACGCCGCCCATCAGGTGGGCCAGTATCTTGATGTCCCAATAGATCTCGACGACACCTTTCCCGGTCTGTTCGGCGATGTTGACGAGATAGCCGGCCTGTTTTTCTTCCTGCGGTTTAACCTTGTTGGTTTCCCAGACCGCCTCGAAGAGGGTTTTGTGACGCGGACGGATCGAGCGAAGTGCGCTTTCATCCAGCCCCAGACCTCGCATCAGTCTGACGATCACCCAGGCCCCGGATGTATCAAGCGAAGACAGGTTTTGAAGATCGATCTGTTCCGGGCGCTTCGCAGTCTCAAGACTATCGGAGACAAGCTTGTCCGCTTCCTTGACGGTTTCGAGGGTCCAGTCCCCATCAAGCTGCATGACGCCGGGCTCTGCCGTTGCTGAGTCACTCAGCCTCGGTGGTTGCGCAGTCTTGGCGATGTCGATCCCCTGATCGGTCATGTCATACTCTCTGGTCCCAGGTCTTGCCGGTTGGGTGACCGGCCCACGCCGATGATCGCCCGTTCGCCCCCGATCTTGGATGAAGGCAGCTTGGATAGAAAGACCTTTGTTTGCAAGTCTTGTGCCTTATTTTGGTGATCGGATACAAGCGTTTCTGAAGGATTTCGCTAAATTTAGCCAGCGCTTTGCTGTCGCCCATCAGGCTGTCCCGGGGTCCTTGTGCGTTGCGCCGATCTTGCCAACGGGAAACAGGCGAGACATAAGCAGCACAAAAAACGATAAGAGGCCCGTGGCTGCCATGAAATAGAAAGCATCGCCTTGCCATTGGGCAAAAAAGACACCCGACAACAGGGTCGCGACGGCTGTGATCAGGCCGTTCATCATGGTGTAGAGGCCTTGTGCCGTTCCCGATACGCTGTCATCGACGGTTTCGGAGATGAAGAACATGACGCCAAGGTGCGAGGAGGCAAAGGTGCCAGCATGGAAAAGCTGCAGGATCAGATATCCATATTCGGGTAGATGCATGGGCATGATCGTCCAGCGCACAGTGGCCATGATCGCGCCGATCATCAGCATGGTTCGCCAAGAGATGAAGCCGAGAATGCGTTTGGAAAAATATAGCAATATAACTTCAGAGGCGACGGAGACCGACCAGAAGATACCAGTCATATTGGCAGAAATGCCAATGTCGCGCCAATAGATAGTGCCAAAAGCATACAGGAGGCTGTGGGAGGCCTGAATCGCAGACGCCGACAGAAGGATCAACCAGAATCCGGGCTGCACAAATTCGCGCAATTGTGACCACTCGAGCCGTGGTGCCTTGCCTAGCCTCTTGTTGTCGATGCGGCGTGGATCAACCGGCAGGATGAAGGAAGCGGTGGTGTGCAGAAGGTTGCCGATCACCAGAATCCAGATGATGCTGCTGGCGCCAAGCGCGTCGAGAAAGACACCCCCCACGAGGTTGGATGCCATGAAGGCGATCGAGCCCCAGCTGCGCATCTTGCCGTAGTCCAGACCGTAACGCCGAGTCCCGGCTAACGCTAGGGAATCACTCACCGGAACGATGGCACTATGGGCAATGTAGGAAATGGTCATGATGCTTGCGACCCAGACAAGGCTGTCATCCAGAAGGATCAGTCCGAATGTCATGGTGTAGAAGCCGCAATAGAGAATCAGTGCAAGCTTTCGGTCTCCCAATCGATCCGAGAACCCGGCCATGATTGGCGTGCAGAAGACACGGGTGATCATGGGGATGGTCAGCAGGAATCCGATTTCCTCCGCGCTCATTCCAAGGTCTTCCAGCCAGACGCCGAAATATGGTAAATAAATTCCAAAGGGGAAAAAGAACGCGGCATAGAATATGGAGATTCTTGTTGCATATCCTCGATGTTCGGGTGTCATCATGGCGGTTCTTCTCGAATAACGGTAAACTAGCGTTAAGGATTCGGATGTAGCATCGACGTGTCACTACGTATTTTTAGCAGTGAATCGTGCCGTTCAATTAAGGAATTTGGTCTGAACCATGAGCAAGCCAATGCCACCAACGCCCCTAAGACAAGAGGACTATCTGGCCATTGAAGCCGCCGTGATGGAGACCGCGCGAGGTCGGTGGTTTCTGTCCGAATATGCGAGGCGCAATCGCAATGCCGATACAGATACTCTATTAAACGCCATAGATAAACTGGAAAAAACGGTGGTCCGTGAACAGGCCCCGTCGTCACTCATGCATCGGGTGAAGTTGGATCTGGCGGACATGGCTGCAGCGATCGAGAAGACCAAAAAGGAAATCGCTCAGATCAAGCACGAGGACAACGACGGCGCCGAACGATTCGAGCGTGCTTCTAGCGAACTCGATGCAATCGTTTCCCAGACCGAGACAGCGACCAGTGACATTCTTGGCGCTGCAGAAAAAATTCAGGAATTCGCCTGGACCTTTCGCGAGCAGGGTGTTGAAGAGGCCAAGTGCGACGCACTGGATATGGAAGCGACCAACATCTATATGGCTTGCTCCTTCCAGGATCTGACCGGGCAACGCATCCGCAAGATCGTTGATGCCATGCGCTATGTGGAGAGTCGCATCAATTCCATGGTCGATATCTGGGGCTTCGAGGCCAAAGATGTCGATATCGATCATTCCCATGCCAAGGCGCATGACACGCGTCCGGATCGGCATTTGCTCAATGGCCCGGCTCTGGCCGGGGAAGGCGTTGAACAGGATGATGTCGACGCCCTGATGACGCATGCGGGCGATGAACTGGAGTCCAATCAGGATGATGTGGACGCCCTTTTCAACAATATGGGGTCTGCTGAAGATTCAGAAACGTTGGATGCGGACAATTTCGAAGCGGTTGCCGCTGATGACTTTGATGCCGTGTCTGCGGATGATTTCGAAGCGGTTTCCGCCGAGGTCGAGACTTCGGTTGATGACAGCGCCGAGACCGGCGCCGATGACTTTGATGCCGTGTCTGCGGATGATTTCGAAGCGGTTTCCGCTGAGGCCGAGACTTCGGTTGATGACAGCGCCGACGCTGCACCTGCAGACGCCGAAGTGGAGTCCGTGAGTGAAGACGAATATATGGAGCTCGACAGCCTGTCCTGGGCAGAAGATTCTGACGGGGCAGAGGCCGCTGGCGAAGCAGAGAGTGCTGAGGCTTCTGAAGTTTCTGATGCGTCTGCGTCCGCTGCTGAGCCGGAACTGACCGCCGATGTCTTCGAAACAGATGATGCCGACAAAACGGCTGAGGAACTCGTCGCTGAGATCGATGCCGATATCTTTGCCTCGGCAGCCGATGCGGAAGAGGCCGATGTCTTCGCGCGTTCCGACTTGTCGGAAGACGATGCTGAAGAGGCTGCATCCGAAGAGGCCGATCTGGTCGACCGTGTCGCTCAGTTCAGCTAGGTCTTGGACGCTTGGTCTGAGTGGCTCAGTTGGGCGAGGATGAACGTTTTAGGCGTTGATGGTTGTTGAAACCACCTCCCCAGATCGGTGGACTACAGAAATCTGCATTGATAATCGCATAAAAAAGGGTGCCAAAAGGCACCCTTTTTTGTTGTCTTTGTCGCCGTTCACCGCTCCATCGGTTTCACCGGTTGGCTCACCCGGTTTTAACCGAGGCGTCCGCTTGCATGGGCCAACATGGTGTAGACCTTGCCTGTTTCCGACGTCAGATAGTCCATGGTGGCGGTGCCGTCGCGATCTTTCCGGGAAATATCGTCGAGGATCCGCTCGTAGTCTGCCACATAGCGGTTGACCGTCGTGCGGAAGTCGTTGTCCCGCTGATAGCGCATCCGCACATCCTCGAAGGTCTGCTGACCCTTGAGGGTGTAGAGGCGACGGGTGAAGCTTCCACCTTCGCCGCGGCGATAGCTTTCCCAGGCCATGGCCTGATTGTTGTCGTCGATGCCGCGGACGATGTCACGCGAGAGCGGCTCGAGTGCGGCTGCGTCGCCCGGCTGAGGCAGGTTATCCTGCGGCTGGGAAGCCCGACGGAGCAGGTCAGAGACCCATCCGCCAGAGCGATGGTCATCATCGTCGTGGGCTTCGGGAGCTGAATAGCTGCTGCTCATCGATGCGTTCGACTGAGGCTGCTCGGGCTGACGCATGGGCTGCTGTACGGGTGGCAGCGGTCGCGGTGCCGGAGCGGGTGCCTGTGCTTGCTGAGTGGGCTGGGACGGAGCCGGAGCAGAATTGCGGCTGCTTGAGCGTTCAGCGGGGATGGTGTCGAACGTGTTGCCATGACGCTGAACGACGCGGGACAGTTCCTTTAGGGCATCGATCTGCTCGGAAACCACGCGGCGCATGGCGCCGGTTGCTTCGCGGGTTTCGCCCGGCAACTCGTTGAGGCCCTGTTTCAATTCCTCGCGGGTGATGTCCAGATCGCGCTTGATTTCCTGCGTGATGGCACGGATGTCCTTGGTTGCCTGCTCGAAGCGGGAATTGGCATCGGCCATGGACTGGGCCATCTCTTCGCTCATTTCATGCTGAACTGCACGGATGGACTCGGCTGCCCGACGCCCTTCGGACGCTGCATTGATGCGCAATTGCTCGAGCTGGTCCATGACCTCCTTGGAGACACCTTCCGTGCTCTGGCTGAGCAACATGCCCACATCGCGGGCGCGCCCTTCGGCCGTGCTCAGGGTGCTGGCGATGATCGAGGTGAAGTTGTTCAGCACATTCTCGATTGATTCCGTGCGCTGGGACAGTTCATCGGTCATGCTGGCAAGCATTGCGCGGCGCTCATCGACTGTGCCTTCGAAGCGGTTGTTGGTTGCTTCCATGGCGCGTGTCGAGTTGACGAGGGCAGTTGCCTGTTCCTCGAACTTACCGGTCAGTGAGGCGACCTGATCGAGGATATTGCCTGAGACATCGCGCAGATCGTGGACTTGGCCGGTGAGCTGCTGGGTTGAGCTGCCGGCTTCATTGACCACGGTTTCCACAACATCGCGGAACTGGGCCGTCTGTGCAGAAAGGCTCGTTTCGATGGTGGAGAGGCTGTGGCCTGCATTGAGCAGCAGTTCGGACAGCGTGTCGTTGGCATTTTTCAGACGTTCGACGATCTCGGTACCATCATTGCGCAGCAACTCGTTTGTGTTGCTCATGGACTGAGAGGCTTCTTCCGATGCCGTTCGGATCGCTTCAATCAGGCGCTTGTTGGAGCTGTCGAGATTGTAGATGGCATCGTGACTGCTCTGGGCGATGGCCTGAACGAGGCTGCTCGAAGAGGTATCAAGAGCGCTACGGGCCTGTTCGGAGCTGATGTTGAGGGCTTCCACCGTGCGGGTGGAGCTCTCTTCCATCGCGGCGAGGGTGCCGCTGGTGCTTTCGGTGAAGGCTTCGGCGGCTTGACGGGCACTGTTGGACAGGGACGTCTGGGTTCTGGTGGTGCTGTCTTCCAGAGCCTGAATGGCCTGCTGGGAGCTTGCGACCATGGTCTGGGCCGCACGGTCCGTGGATGTCGTCAGGGAATTGACAGAGCGATCCGAGCTTTCTGTGATGGCCTGAACGGCTCGGCTTGCACTTTCATCCAGTGTTTCGGTTGCGCGCGTGCTGTTTTCCGAAATTGCGGAGACGAGGGTTTCCCCGGTCTGGGCAAGGGTTCGGGATGCTCTGGCGCTTTCCTCTGCGACTGCCTTGGCGATTTCGCCGCCTCGGCTCGAGAGGGCATGAATGATGCTCTCGCCGGCTTTCTGGAATGTGTTGGTGATGTTGGCAGACCGGCTGTCCAGAGCCATGACGACGGCATTGCCTTTCTCGTCAAGGATAGAGGAGAGCTCCTGCGAACGCGAGCCGAGCACCGCGTTGAAGTTCTCGGTTTTCTCGGTGATTTCGACACTCGCGGTGGTGAGGGTCTCGGCCAGGGAATCCCTTGCCTTTGCGCTTTCCGTTGCGAAGCTGGTCGAAATCGCATTCATGCGATCATTGAGGATGGCCTCGATCTGTGCCGAACGGCTGTCGAGGGTCTCTGCCACTTCGAAGACCTTGCTGCCAAGGGAGACATTGATCTCGGCGACGCGATCCGACAGGGTTTCGGTGAGTTCGTGCGCCTGACGGGAGAGGGTTTCGCCAACCATTGTGAGGCGATTGTCCATGCTCTCGTTGATGTCCTGCTGCCCCTTGGAGTAGGCCGTCGCGATGTCGCGTGTGCGGTCGAGCAGGGTGTCGTTGATCTGACGTGCACGGCTGTCGAGTGTGTCGTCCAGCTTGGTTGTGCGTTCTTCGAGCGTGATGTTGAGTGTGTCCGCCTTGGAGGCGAAGTTGGTGGTCAGGCTTGAAATGCTTTGTTCGAACCCGCTCAGGCGCTGGCCGATATCCCGTTCGAACCCTTCGGTGCGAGCGGTGAGGGCAATTGCGACTTCTTCGGTCTTGTTGGAAACACTGGTGGAGAAGCCATCAAGCCGCGTGTCGAGCATCGACTCGATCTCACTGGCACGCGCAAACAGGGTCTGGTCGAGTGTGTTGATGCGCTGGTCCATGGATTGGCTGAGGCCGTCGAGGCGATCGCCCAGATGGCTGACAAGATTGGTGCCCTGGACGCTGACCACTTCGTCGAACGCCTTGACACGTTCTTCCATGGCGAGGCGGATGCTTTCGCTCTGGCCTTCGAGAGCCTGAGTGAGTTCGCCACCGGCACTCTCGAACAGGTCCTTGACCTTGGCACCGCGCTGGGCAATGACCTTGGCAATTTCGGTTCCGACCATGGCGAGCCGTTCGGTGACTTCCATGGAGCGGGAGTTGAGCGCATCGCTGGCGCGTCCGGCAGCATCGTCGAGACGTTCGGTAAAGGATTGGGACTGGGTTTCCAGCATAGAGCCGAGAGACTGGGACCGCTCTGCGAGCATGTCGCCCAGATTGCTTGAATGGTTTTCAAGTTGCCCGGTGAGCTCACCACCCTTGACCACGACGGAGTTGTGAACGCGTTCTGCGGTCTCGTCGAGTTTGTTGGTGAGATTGAGACCTTCGCTAGACAAGGTGTCGGCGATCCGGTTGCCGGTCTCGGACATGTTATGGGTGAGGTTGTCGCCGGTGCTGGTGATGGTCTGGGCAATGTTGGAGCCCGTCTCATCCAGTTTTTCGTTGATCTCATGACCGCGCAGCGACAGATCGACCAGAAGGGCATCGCCAGTGCCTTTGAGGGCCTCGGAGACCTCGGTAGAGCGTTCGGTGATCGCGGTGACGATCTGATTGCCCTGTGTGTTGATGGTCTCGGCGACGGCAGAGCCGGTTTCCGACATGGACTGGGTCATGTTGGAACTGATCTCGGTCATGCTGACGGTGACGTTGTTGCCGATGTCTCTCAATTCGCTGGTCAGAGCACCGCCGGTGTTGGACAGGTTCGCGGTGACTTCCGAGCCGATCGTGCGCAATTCGTTGGACAGGGTCGAACCGGTGCTCGACAGGTTCTCGGTAACCTCGGTGCCGATTGTGCGCAGCTCTGTGGTCAGGCTGCCGCCGGTGTGGGCAAGGTTCTCGGTAACCTCGGTGCCGATCGTGCGTAGCTCTGTGGTCAGGCTGCCGCCGGTGTTGGCAAGGTTCTCGGTAACCTCGGTGCCAATGGAGCGCAGCTCTGTGGTTAGGCTGCCGCCCGTGTTGGCAAGGTTCTCGGTTACCTCGTTGCCAATGGAGCGCAGCTCTGTGGTCAAGTTGCCGCCGGTGGAGGCAAGGTTCGCGGTGACTTCCGAGCCGATGGAGCGCAGGTTTGTATTGAGGCCCTCGCCAACTTCGGCGACATTCTGGGCCACGATGTTGCCCGTGTCGGACAGGGTCATCGTCAGTTCCTGACCGGCACCGACAAAGCGTTCGGTGACTTCATTGCCAATGCTGGCCAGTTGGCTGGTCAGATCACTACCGGTGATTTCAAGCTTTTGCGAAATGTCGTTGCCCGACATGCTCAGCTGGTTGGTGATGCTTTGCCCGGCGTCGCTAAGGGACTCGGTGACGTTGGAGCCGGTCGAAGACAGGCGTTCAACCAGATCGGAGCCGCGGTTGGACAGCACATTGACCATGGTCTCGCCAGCATTGGCAAGAGCGATGGTGATCTGCTCGCCTTTTTCTGCCAGCGACAGGGTCACACGGGAGCCAGCTTCCGACACGCTCTTGGAAATGGAATCGCTGGTGGTGGTGAGTTCATCGGTGAGGCTGGTGTGGGCACCCGAGATCGAGGCGCGAACCCGTTCGGAGTTCGTCACGATTGCCTCGCGCTGGGTAATCAGTTCCTCGATCAGCGAGCGAATGCGCAGTTCGTTTTCGGAATAGGCACGCTCCAGAGAGGAAACTTCGTTGTGCACCATCACTTCGAGTTCGGACGCGCGGGCGAGTGCCCGTTCGATGCCGTCACTCATGGAGGCGACTTCGCGGCGGATCGCCTGCCCGACATTGACGACGGATTCCTTGGCCACATTCTCCGGCTCAACCATACGCATGGCGACCTCGGTCATGGCATAGGAAACCTGGCGCATCTCATGGGAGCGCACGACGATGTAGGCCATCATAAAGAACAGCACCACTGGCAGCACGATGCCCGCGATGGTGGCAAGCGCCGCTGGTGTCTCCAGGATACCCTGAAAACCGCCTGAGGCGATTTCCGGACCGAAGCCATAATAGAAAGACAAGCTCCCCATAGCGATCCAGATTGCTGACAGGATGGTTGCGAACCAGTATGGAGCAGAGCTTACCGGTTGCTGAAGGGCCTGCAACATGTGGCCGACTGTCCGGGTGTCATCATTGGCTGGGCGCGGCTTGTTCTTGCCGCGACTATCGGATCGCGATGTCGTCAGGTCGCCCCTTGAGCTTCGGTCGTCGGCTGAACGGTCGCGAAATTCGCCCTCATCGCCGGATTTCGGTTCCAGATTTTCATCTGTTACGTCGAAATCCAGTTTCAAAGCATCTTCAACCGCCGACAGCGCCGCTTCTGTCGGATCCTGGATCTTTGGAGACTTTCTTGACATGTCTGTACCAGCCTTGTCTTACTCTATACTCGTCATGCAGCCGTTTTCATCTCACCTGCTAAGGTGAGGGGTGCCTCTTGAAAACAGCCAAGCCACCCTGACGGGCCATGAAATTCCTTCGAAATCGCCAATAGCGTCAGGCCCGCGTTCCGGCTTGGTCCATTGTCCAGAAGCCGATTGTTTGGTGGGGTCTGTCACAGTCGTTTTGAGCGTTCGATATATCGGTCTGCATCGTACTAGCTGTGGAAGTGCTAGGGAACAATAATTTTCCGTGGCTTGCTTCAATTTGTTAACCAAATCTGTTCACCACGCTGATTCCCTTTTTGGACCACTTTCGCAAGAGCAGGGTAAGTGATGGAAAAATATAATTGAATCCTGATAGCACATGAACGTGTGCAGGCCCTTAACAGGACTGCAAAATTGAGTCCGGAAATCTATCCCCGCACTGGTCAAAAGCGGCGATTATGGTTAACAAAAGCAGCCGGCTTTTGACGAGGAACGATTCTGCGCCGGGTGCTGAGGGGAGAACAAACGATGGCTGAAGCAGATGGTGACGTGATCGATCTATCGCATCTTGATCGCCAAACCATGGGGGATGTGTCCCTCCAGGTTGAGGTTCTCAAACTCTTCGCCCAGCAGATACAAGGCAAGGCCGAGGGACTGGATGCAGGGCGTTCGGATCTACGTGATTTCGCGCATAGCATCAAGGGAGCCGCCCGCGGGATCGGTGCCTTGCGCGTGGCAAGAGCCGCCGAAGCGCTGGAACAGTGTGAGGGAGATGCCGCCGCGTTGATCGAAGCTCTCAAACAAGAGATGAGGCTGGCTGTTGTTGAGGTCGAGACGATTTTGGCAGCCCGTGGTGCGGGTGTGTGATACGCGATTACACTTTGGGACCGACATGGTGCAATCCGTAACTTTGCCTTGACAGCAAATTGCTTTATAGCGAAGCAGGGAATTGATCGAACAGACCAGATTGAGAAGAGCAAGACAGATGGCAAAGATTACCTATGTGGCGCATGATGGAGCCAAGTATGAAGTGGATGCCCCCGCAGGCATGTCCGTGATGGAAGCTGCCGTGAAGAATGGCGTTCCGGGCATTGAGGCTGAATGCGGCGGTGCCTGTTCCTGCGCCACTTGCCATGTCTATGTGGATGAGGCCTGGACCGAGAAGACGGGCGACCCGCAGGCCATGGAAGAAGATATGCTGGATTTTGCGCAGGATGCCAACGAGACCAGCCGTCTGTCCTGCCAGATCGTCATGCGCGAGGATCTGGACGGTCTGGTTGTCAAAATTCCAGAATTTCAGGCCTGATTGTTGTTTCTGAAGACAGCCCCGGACGATCCGGGGCTTGTCGAAGTGGCATTTCGTGCCTATTTCTTTTAAATTCGAAAGTTTGAATTTAAGGGGGCGGAATGACGGAAAGCTGTGCGACCTGCAGGCCAGAGCGAAGCAAAGCCCGCCTGATGCCATTTGGCGTTCATGTGGTGTGCGGCCTTCCTGTGGTGACGCGTCAGCGGCAGAAGATCGTACCAATGGCCTTTGGGGATGTGGTCGAGATCGGCTTCGGCTCGGGCCTCAATCTTCCTCACTATGACAGCAGCAACGTGCGCCATGTGATCGGCGTCAATCCCGATGACGGCTTGCCTCAGCTTGGTCGGCGCGCGATAGATCGGCATGAGGTGTCAGCCGAGTTGCTGGTCGAGAGCGCCGAGGCGATGTCCCTGCCATCTCAAAACGCGGACTCGGTGGTCGTCACTTATTCCCTTTGTTCCATTCCCGATGTCGAGGCGGCTCTCGGTGAGGCGCGCCGGATTCTCAAGCCGCATGGGCGTTTGTTCTTTTGCGAGCATGGGCGTTCTCCATCCGCCCACGTGGCAAAATGGCAGGATCGGCTGACGCCGCCATGGCGTGCGGTTGCTGCGGGATGCCATCTCAACCGGGACACGGGCGCCTTGCTGCGTGATGCGGGATTTGCGCTCGAGCAGCATGACGTGTTCGATCTGGGTCTGGGCACACGCATTCTGGGCACGCACCATATGGGCGTTGCCACGGTGCGCTGACTATTCTGCGGCCTGTGGTGCGCCTGTGTGACGACCGACCCATTCGTTGCCTTCCACGGGATCACGCGGCACCAGTCGGGCGAGCACCAGAGACCCAAAGGCCATGGCTGCTCCGATATAGAAAACAGCCGAAGGATTGACCAGCCAGATCAGCCCGAACAGGGCCGGAATGACCACGGCTGCAATGTGGTTGATGGTGAAGGCCACACCTGCAGTCGGTGCGATGTCTGTCGGATCGGCGATTTTCTGGAAGTAGGTCTTCATGGCAATCGCCATGGCAAAGAAGGCATGGTCGATGACGTAGAGGCCCGCTGCGATCCAAGGGTTTGTGACCAGCGCGTAGCTGACAAAGACAATGATCAGCCCGATATATTCGATGGTCAACATCCGCCGTTCGCCAAACTTACCGATGAACTTGCCGATGTAGGGTGCGCAGACCAGGTTGAACAGGCAATTGATGATGAAGAGCGCGGAAATCTCGTCTACTTCATAGCCGAAGCGCTGGACCATCATGAAGCCGGCAAACACGGTGAAGATCTGTCGGCGGGCACCACCCATGAAAGTGAGCGCATAATAGAGCCAATAGCGCGAGCGCAGCACCAGCTTCTTGCGCTGAGGGTGGGGGGCCGTAAAGTGCGGGAAGGTGAAGGCCAGAAAGGTCACCATGGTGATCGTCATGGCCCCGGCGATGCCAAACACCAGCGCGAAGGACAGGTTGAAGCTTTTCCATGTGACGAAAATGACGCTATAGGCGACGAGCTGGGCCATCGCGGCGACCGACAGGATGCGGCCCATCTGGGCTGGCGCTGTTTCCTTCGGCAACCATTGCAGAGACAGGGACTGATTGGTCGTCTCATAATAATGAAAGCCAATCGACATGATGATCGTCGTGAAATAGAGCCCATAGACCGACGGCAACAGCCCGGTGATACCGACGCCGACACCAAGGAACAGAAGCGCCAGCAGCGCCAATGTCTGCTCGCGCATGATCAGCAGAACGAAAACGGCAGTGAAGGCCAGAAAGCCCGGAATCTCGCGGATCGATTGCTGGATACCGATCTCCCGACCCGTATAGCCAACTTCGTTGACGGCGAAGTTGTTGAGCAGGTTCCACCAACTGGCAAAGCCGAGCTGGTTGGCCGCAGCCATGAGCATCAGCAGGACAAATGGGGTGCGCCAGCTGCTGGCGCCTGTCGAACGGGCTAACATGTGCGGAGATCCATGCAATCGAAATCGGAAAGTATGACGCTATCCATAGCCGATGGGTGGTTTGGAAACAATCCCGCTTTGCAGATATGCCTCAAGGCTGCGGTCATGACCGGATGGGCATTGATACCGATTAGCGCATCAGGGCTCTCATGGCTCCGTCGATGCCCTCCAGCGTGAGCGGGAACATTTTACCTTCCATCAGATCGTTGATCATAGTGGTGGAATGGGAGAACCGCCAGTGAGACTGCGGTGTTGGGTTGAGCCAGACAATATGGTCGTAGGTGTCGCGCACGCGGTTTAGCCAAACGTGGCCGGGTTCCTCGTTCCAGTGCTCAACCGACCCTCCCGGGTGGGAAATCTCATAAGGTGACATGGAGGCGTCGCCAACAAAAACGACCTTGTAGTCCGGACCGAAACGGTTGAGCAGATCCTGCGTTGACAGGCGTTCGGAGAAGCGGCGGCTGTTGGTCTTCCAAGCATATTCATACAGGCAATTGTGGAAGTAGAAATGCTCCAGATGCTTGAACTCGGTCCGCACGGCAGAGAAAAGCTCTTCGCAAATGCGGATATGATCATCCATGGAGCCGCCGATGTCGAAGAACAGAAGCAGCTTGACTGCATTGTGTCGTTCCGGGCGCATCTTGATGTCGAGATAGCCTTTGTGAGCCGTGTTGCGAATGGTGCCGGACAGGTCAAGCTCATCAGCGCTGCCCGTGCGAGCGAACTGGCGCAGGCGGCGAAGGGCGATCTTGATGTTGCGGGTGCCCAGTTCCCTGTCTCCGTCCAGATCACGAAAATTGCGTTTGTCCCAGACCTTGACGGCGCGTCTGTGGCGGCTCTCGTGCTGGCCGATACGGACGCCCTCGGGATTGTAGCCATAAGCCCCGAACGGAGAGGTGCCAGCGGTGCCGATCCATTTGTTGCCGCCCTGATGGCGGTCTTTCTGTTCCTCAAGGCGCTGTTTGAGTGTTTCCATCAGGGCCTCGAAGCCGCCAAGGCTCTCGATTTGCTTTTTCTCGTCTTCGGTGAGGAATTTCTCCGCCAGCTTTTTCAACCACTCCTCGGGAATGGGGGCTTCCTCAACGGCATCAGCGAGGCTGTCGAGACCTTTGAAGACCGTGCCGAAGACCTGATCGAATTTGTCGAGGTTGCTCTCGTCCTTCACCAGCGCTGCGCGGGACAGGTAGTAGAAGTCTTCCACCCGCTTGTCGGAAAGGTCAGCGTCGAGGGCTTCCATGAGCATGAGATATTCGCGCAAGGAAACCGGCACGCGTGCGGCGCGCAACTCGGCAAAGAAGTGAATGAACATGACGGTCGCCCCTTGCTTGATGGTTCTCTGTATCAATAAAGGATAGGCGAGGGAGTGGGGTCAAGTCGTCCATGGGAAGGGGCGGTCCGGTCACCGGCCGGATTGCCTGCGCTGTGTTTGCACCTCGTGGGGTGTTGTCCCTAGTCCTTTTCAGGCTGGTCGGTTTTGCCTTCCATCTCATCGGTTTGAGCGCGGAGCGTTCGGATCACCGCACCGAGCCGGGGCTGGGCCTCGGTGGTGAAGGGCATCGGGCGGCAAAGCGCGATGGTGGCAAGGCCGATGCGGGCGGTCAGGATGCCATTGAGCACGCCCTCTCCGAGTTTGGCCGAGAGGCGGGCCGCAAGGCCGTGCCCGATGATTTGCTGGAACAGGGTTTCGCCTGCCGCCATGCCGCCGGTAACGGCAAGGTGCCCAGCGATATGGCCGGTCAGTCGCAGCATGGAGACAAAGCCGGGGCGGTTGCCGTAGGCTTCGGCAATGGCCCTGATCATGCGTACGGTCTCGATTAGAACGACAACAATGTCGAACAGGGCGCGGGGGCTCAGAGCCGTGACGACCGCGACGCGCTTTGCCGCCTGATGCACGCGGTGGGTTGCCAACTGGTCAATGGGCGGCATCAAGGTTTGCTCTGTCTGGGCCAGAATATCCTCTGGATCGAACAGGTGCGGCAGGTCCTGTTTGAGGGCCTGACGAGCGCGGAAGAGGGAGGGCTGTTCCGCATAGAGATCGAGCAGATCACGCGCCACACGGGTGGCTTCCTTGCGGTCGCCTTTCTCATAAAGAGATGCAACCTTGTCGCGAAGGTGGTCAAGGCGAGATAGCCGTCTGAGGGCCAGGAGCTCGCGCCCGATGAAGACGAAAAGCGCCATGATCGCGATGGCGACGAGGCCCAGTCCGACCCAGCCCAGATAGTCCCAACGGGCAAAAAGGGATCGCACGAGATTGTCGAGCCAGAGCCCCAATGCCAACATGAAGACGCCGCTGAGGGCGCTCCAGAACAGGGCGCCGACAGTCCAGCCTCTTTTCTTCACGGGGTGGTAGATGGGTTCGGCGGGCTCGTTGATCTGATCGAAATAGTCGCCACCCTCATCGCCGTAGTCGGTACTGATCGAGAGGGTCGCACCGGTCGCCGGTGTTGGCTGGGCAACATCGTCACCATAGGCACCGCGGTCAAGGCGTACCGCTCTGGGGGAGCGGTTGCGCGGATTGCTGGAGGCTTCCTGCTTGGGTCGGTCTTTGGTCATTTCAGGATGTCTCCGAGCAGATATTGAAGGGCGCGGTCAAGGCGGATTTGCGGCAGCGACAGGGCCGTGCCATCGGCGCTGCGCTCAAGTTCGGGCGGGCGGAACCGCACGAAGCACAAGGGGTCCTCAAAATGGACGGGCGCTTGAGATGCTGATTCAGCTTCGGGGCTTTGTTCTTCACCTTCTGATTCAATGTCGGGGCTAGAAAGTGATTCAACTGGTTTGAAAACTGATTCAGCTATCTTGGGTAAGTCACCGGGAAATAATGCGAATTCGGACACGCCGTCAAATTCATCTTCACCCAGAGATTCACCTGCCATAGGGATGCCGACGAGGGATGGCAATTCCTCACCTTCCACATTAAGTGTGGCTTCCCGTGTTGCCCTGATCGCCGCGATGGCCATGGTCTCATAGTCGGCACCGGAGCTTTCGAGCCTTTGCGCCGCACGTTCAACGAGACGCGCCAGAATGGCTTCGAGCCGGTCGTGGGAGGTGTGGTGCAGGTGGTCCGCCTTGGTAGCGGCGAAGAGGATTTTGTCGATGCGCCGCGAGATCAGATTGCGCAGCCAGAAACGGGATCCGGGACGGAAGGCGCGAAGGATCTCGGTGATGGTTTCCTCCAGCTCGGCCAGTGTCTCGGGGCCTTCATTGAGCGCGGCCAGTAGATCAATCAGAACAATCTGCCGATCCAGCCGGGCGAAGTGATCGCGATAGAATGGCAGCACGATGGAGTGCTTGTAGGCCTCGAATAGACGCTCCATACGGGCCCATAGGCTCGTGCGGTCCTTGCTGTAAAAACGGTCGGGAAGGGGGGCAAAGGAGAGGGCGGGGCTGTCTTCCAGATCGCCGGGCATGAGGAAGCGTCCGGGGGTGAGAAGCGCATAGGCACCGCGTGCCTTTTTGGCCTTTGTCAAATACCCGGTAAAGTTGCTAGCTGTTTTTCGGGCGATGGGCTCGATGGTTGGCTCGTCGCCCTCTTGAGGATTATCGAGGAGCGTTTCGAGGCTGTCGGTGAACGCCAGCCATGCCTCCGCATAGGGGCGATAGAGGGGGCGGTTTGCCTGCTCGAAACTGCGGCGTGACCAGCTGCGATAGTCCTGTTCCATCATGGTCAGGTCGAGCAGCCATTCGCCGGGATAGTCGACGATATCAATCGCCAGTCGATCCGAGCGGAAGGTCCGCTTGAGGCTGTCCCGGGACTGGTAACGCATCGACAGGCGGACCTGACTGGTGCGGCTGGTGGAGGACGGCCAGACGCGCTCATTGGTCAGGTCGGCAACGTGATCCTCATAGCGGAAGCGCGGGATCATGGTGTCTGGCTGCGGTGCGATTTCCGAGTTGCCGATGCGGCCTGTCGCATGGGCGTCGAAGCGGGGCAGACGTCCACCATGAATGATGTTGTGAAGGCTGGACGAGATGAAAATGGTCTTGCCGGACCGGGCCAGCCCCGTCACGCCAAGGCGCACCGATGGTTCGGTCATGTCGCTTGCGAAGTCGCCAAGATTGGCTGCAGCGATTCTTACCTCTTCGAAAATGTTCATTCCTTGCCGCTTTCTGCTTCACCCGGCCCGTTTGCGATTGGACGCATGGCCTGCCTAAGCATGTAGGCAGGTCCGGACGAGAATTCAAACAGCAATTGAGCTGGAGCGGGGGAGGTTCAGCGCCGAAAGAAGGTCGGGGCCGGGTTTTCGACGATGAGATCCTCAAGATCGGTGGGGATGTCGCGCGGCCGGATGAAGTCGACCAGTTGACCGCTGCCCGGTTCTATATCGTCCCATTGCTGACAGGGGAAATCGATCACGGCAAGCGCCGCGGTGGGGTATTTTTTCTCCATTGAGGCGATCATCTTTTTGTCGCCCGAACCGATGAGCCGCAACGCGGTCTCCTGCAGGCCGGTGTTGTGGCCCACCAATAGCAGCTGTCTGGCATTCTTGGCATTTGACTTGATCTGGGCGAGATAGTCAGGGGCGTTGGCCTCATAGAGCGCATCCATGAGATGAAGGCTCACCTCGCCCGTAAGGGCGGGAATGAAGCCGGCCAAGGTCTCCTTGGTGCGTTGGGCCGACGAGCACAGGATCCGGTCGGGATGATATCCCCGCTCGCGCATCACTGAGGCCACTTTCGGTGCGTCGCTGAGGCCGCGCTTGTTCAAAGGGCGGTCAAAGTCGTGCAGCGATGGATCCGACCAGGAGGATTTGGCGTGGCGCAGCAAGAATAGTCTGAGCATGGTGTATCTCCTTGATTTCCGATCCCCGGCAATGGGTATCACAGCCGTCTTCAGGCACCGGGCTGTGAAAACCGTGCGAATTGCTTCTGGGCGGGCTGGATCGACGCGGCCCTCAAGCATAACGTGAATGGTGTGCTTGCTGACCATTCGCTTCAGCCGGATTCTGCAAGTGGGGCCATTCTAGCGCGACAGGCTACAATAACATGACAGTTCGTGACTATATCGACAGCTATTACAAGGATTCAAAGGTAGAATCCGATTCCTTTCCACCCGTAGCGGATCATGTGGAGTGCGAGGTGGCGATAATCGGCGGGGGACTTGCTGGTCTGACCGCTGCGCGCGAGCTGCTGAAACTGGGCAAGCATGTCGTCCTGATCGAGGAAAACCGCGTCGGCTGGGGCGCATCGGGCCGCAATGGCGGATTTGTCTCGGACGGCTACGCGGAAGGGCTGGGCAAGTTGGAAGACTGGCTGGGTCTGGAACAAGCAAAGGCGCTTTTCTCCCTTTCGCGGCAAGGCACAGACTATGTGCGCCATACGATTGATGAGCTAAAGGCACCCGGGGTTTCTGTCGAGGATGGCTGGTTGCGTGTTTTGCGCCATGACGATGCGGCGGGCCTTGAGGCGCGCGTGACTGAAACCAACGAGCGCTTTGGCACCAGTTACAGCTATTGGCCAACCGAGAGGGTGCGCGAGGTCCTCTCTAGCGGGCGCTATTTCCAAGGGATGGACGATCCAAGGGCCTTTCATATCCAGCCGCTCAATTATGCGTTGGCGCTCGCTCGGGACATCAAACGCCTCGGCGGGGCAATCTGCGAGCATTCCAAGGCCCGATGTCTGATAAAGGAAGCCGGTTCATGGCGGATCGAAACGGACGATGGCGGGTCCGTCAGGGCCGGTGCTGTGCTGCTTTGTGGCAGCGCTTACATGAAGGATCTTTATCCCCGACTGGAGCGGGCGGTTCTGCCGGTCGCGACCTATGTCATCACCTCCGAGCCCATGGGGGAGCGGTTGTCTGACGCCATTCGCTATCGCGGCTGCATCGGGGATACGCGAAGGGCGGGAGACTATTACCGGCTGGTCGATGGCGGCGAACGCCTGTTGTGGGGTGGCCGCATGACGACCCGCCGCTCCGAGCCTGCCAAACTGGCGCAAATGCTCAAAAGGGACATTGTGAGCATCTATCCGCAGTTGGGGGACTTCGAGGTGACCCACGCGTGGGCGGGCCTGATGGGCTATTGCTTGCACAAGATGCCGATCCTCAAAGAACTGGAGCCGGGGATCTGGGCAGCGACCGCGACCGGTGGGCATGGACTCAATGCGACCGCGAGCATCGGCATGGCCGCCGCGCAAGGCATTGCCGGGGTGTCCGATCACTACAAGCTGTTCGCACCGTTCAAGGCGCGCTGGGGTGGCGGCCCGGTCGGGCGCGTCGGCACGCAGATGGTCTATTGGGGCCTTCAGGCGATGGATTGGTGGGAAGAGCGGCGCTCTCACCACCCGTGAGCTTTGAGGGGCGTGCGTCAGCGCTGGCCGCGTGCCATGAAGGCAAGGCGCTGGAACAGGTGGACATCCTGCTCGTTCTTTAGAAGTGCGCCATGTAGTGGCGGAATCACCTTGGTGGGATCGGCCTCGCGCAGGGTTTCAAGATCGATATCTTCATTGAGCAACAGCTTGATCCAGTCGAGAAGTTCCGAGGTTGAGGGTTTCTTCTTAAGGCCTGCCACCTCGCGTACGGCGAAAAAGATGCCAAGGGCCTGATTGAGCAGTCGCTGCTTGATGCCCGGATAATGCACCTCGACGATGGCGCGCATCGTCTCTTCATCGGGAAACTGGATGTAATGGAAGAAGCAGCGGCGCAAAAAGGCGTCGGGCAGCTCCTTTTCATTGTTGGAGGTGATCAGGATGATCGGTCGCTGCCGCGCCTTGACCATCTCGCCGGTTTCATAGACGTGGAATTCCATGCGGTCGAGTTCCTGCAGCAAGTCGTTGGGAAACTCGATGTCGGCTTTGTCGATCTCGTCGATCAGCAGGACGGGGCGCGTCTCGGAGGCAAAGGCTTCCCAGATTTTGCCGCGACGAATATAGTTGGCTATGTCCCTGACGCGCTCGTCCCCCAGTTGGCTGTCTCTGAGGCGGGACACGGCATCATATTCGTAAAGCCCTTGTTGGGCCTTGGTGGTCGACTTGATGCTCCATTCGATCAGAGGCGCGCCGAGGGCGGTTGCTATCTCCTTGGCCAGCACGGTCTTGCCCGTTCCCGGCTCTCCTTTGACGAGCAGAGGACGTTCCAGAGTCACCGCAGCGTTGACCGCAATGCGCAGGTCTTCGGTCGCTACATAATCGGATGTGCCTTCAAATCGCATCTGGTTCCTCTTTCCCGCTTTGTTTCGTTGCCATCTTAAGGGCGATCGCTCGTACCGACTATATTGAGGCGATCTCCTGTTGCAATGCAAACTTGGTTGAAGGCAAGCCCGGGACTGTTTGCCAATGCTCCGCATTTTTGTGGAGGGGCGGAAATACATGGACATACAAAACAGGGAAATTTTTTCCGATTGTTTCTGGAATGTGGCCATTCTTTCCTGCTTAACAAAGAGTAAATATTTTTAAGTAATTGAAATTTATAGATAAATTTTAGCAGGCAAAATGGCCCGCTTTTTGCTCTTAGACCTGTAATTAGATTTGTATCCGGTCAAAGGGGTGTAACATGAGTCTCTATTCGGCGCTTACAACGTCAGTTTCCGGCCTGAGTGCGCAGTCATCTGCAATGCAGAATATCTCGGGCAACATTGCCAACACGTCCACGGTGGGCTTCAAGAGGGTCGATACCGCCTTCGTCGATCTGGTCAGCAACTATACGTCCAACAAGAACTCCCAGACTTCCGGTTCGGTTCTGACCAACTCGCGGCAGACCAACACGGTGGCTGGTCCTGTCGGGTCTTCCGATACCTCAACGCACATGTCGATTTCGGGCGATGGCTATTTCGTCGTCTACGAGAAGATCGGCGAAGTTGACGGGCAGCCGGTGTTTGACGGAACCCCGCTTTACACCCGTCGCGGTGACTTCACGCAGGATGAAGACGGGTATTTCGTCAACGAGGCCGGGTATTATCTCGCGGTGATCGAACTTGATGATGCGACCGGAAACCCGGTAAGCTCGGTGCCCAAGCCGACAACCTTCAAAGAAGGCTTCATGGCTGCCGAGGCGACAACGACCATCACCTACGAAGGCAACCTGCCTGCAGTGCCTTCGACCACAGATACTGCTGGTTCCTTGGTCACTCCGGGTACAGGTTACACGGTCGATCCGACCGTTTCCGGCACCGGGGTTGTTCAGGCGCAGGATGAGACACAGTTCCTGTCCCAGACGATTTCGGGTGGTGCCATCACGACCTATGTGGCCAACGGCGAGAATGCCAGTGTGCAGCTTCGTTGGGGTAAGGTCTCTGATGCGCCGGACACCTGGAACCTGTTCTACAAATCTGATTCCACCGCGACCGGCACTGCGACCAAATGGACCAACGTGGGGACCGACTATGTGTTCGATTCCTCCGGTGGGATGACTGCGCCGACGTCTTCGGTGACTGTGACCGGCATGACGGTGGATGGTATCGCGCTTGGCAACATCACGCTTGATCATGGTGGTGACGGCATCACGGCCTACGCCACCCAGACCGGTGTAGCCAACATGAACCTGTCACAGGATGGGGCTGCAGCCGGTGAGCAGAACAGCATTTCCATCGATAATTCGGGCGCGATTGTCGCGAACTATTCCAATGGCAAGTCAAGCTCGATGGCCGAGATCATTGTTGCGTCTTTCGATGGTGACAACTATCTGGCGCGCGAAAGTGGCGGTGCCTTCCGGGCGACCGAGGATTCCGGTGAGGCCATTCTTGGGGCAACCGGTTCCATTCGCGGTTCCTCGCTGGAAGCGGCCAACGTGGATATAGCCGAAGAATTCTCGAAAATGATCATATCGCAGCAGGCCTATTCGGCCAACACGCGTGTGCTGACGACCGCACGGGACATGTTGTCCGAGGTCATGCAGGTGATCCGTTAGGATCGCTGAACAATTCTCCTTCCCGCCTCCTTGGTCTTTGGTGGCGGGTGGGGTGATCCGAAGGGGATCTCATGGCGCTTAAAACTGCATTGTCGATTGCGCAATCGGGTTTGCGAACCACAAACCGCGAGCTTGAGATTGTTGCGTCCAACGTCACCAATGCCAATACGGTGGGCTATACACGCAAGGTGGTCAACCGTGAGGAGATTGTCCTCAACGGTGACGTCACGAGTGTGCTCAACACCGATGTGCGCCGGTCTTTGGATTTGGTGGCGCAAAAGCAGTATTGGACGGAAACTGCAGCGACAAACTATACTGGGACGATCAACAATTTCCTGCAGCAGGTCGATGCGGTGTTTGGAACGCCGGGCGATGGCAATGCACTCGATTCTCTGGTGAATGATTTTGCCGGATCGTTGCAGGCCTTGCAGACCACGCCTGATGATGCCTCCTCGCGGCTTGAAGTCCTCAACAGCGCCAACGTTCTCACCCAGCGCATGAATGAAGCATCGCAGACCCTGCAGGAGCTCCGGCAAAATGCGGAGATGGGGATCAGTGATGCCATCGATCAGCTCAACAGCTACCTCACGGATATCCAGACGCTGGACAAACAGATCCAGACCTTCACGCAGGAGGGCGATAATCCGGCAGGCCTGATGGATCAGCGCGACCAGTTGATCACCCGGATGGCGGAGCTGGTTCCCGTTCGGGTCCAGCACGGCAAGGACAATTCGGTCAGTATCTCGCTTGGCAATGGCCTGACAGTTTATGATCAGGCGGCTGCGGAGTTTGAGTTCACCGCCAACGGCGCGGTTGCACCGCAGACCGAATGGGACAGCGATCCGGCTATTAGTGAGTTGGGTTCGATCTATCTCAAGAGCAACACCGGTGCGCTTTATGACGTGACCAAGTCGAGTGATTTCACCAGTGGCGAAATCGGCGCTTTGCTCGAACTGCGCGATGATCTGCTGGTCGAAGCGCAAAACCAGCTCGACAATCTCGCCGACGGAATGGCGGATGCCTTCAGCAAATATGATGTTGAGGGGACGGCGGCAACATCCGGGTTGCAAGCCGGGTTTGACGTCGACCTCGGAGCCATGCAGTCGGGCGACGAGATTACGCTATCCTATGAGGATGTCGGGACGGGTCAAACGCATGTTGTGACATTCGTGCGGGTGGATTCCGCAACCTCCTTGCCCCTTGGCGATGATGTCACGGCGCGCAACGACGATACGGTTTACGGGATTGATTTCTCGGGCGGTATGGCGAGCGTTGCTGCGCAGATCCAGACCGCGCTGGGCGGTGCCTTCACCGCCAGTAACCCGTCGGGCAATAGTCTTCAAATCCTTGATGATGGCGCCGCCAATACGGTCAATGTTCTGGCTCTGGATGCAAGCGTTACGGCAACGGGCTTGCAGGACCGGGCCGATGCGCTACCGTTCTTTGTTGATGGTGGAGAAGGGCCGGGGCTTTATACTGGCAGTGTTGATGGACAGCGGCAGCAGACCGGCTTTGCCGGACGCATCTCTGTGAACCCTGACCTGATTATCGATCAATCGCTGCTCGTCAAATATGGCAGCGGCATCGGGGAGGCAGATCAGACCCGCCCCGAAGCGCTCTACAACGCCATGACCGACGAGGCGATGACGTTTGGATATCAGACGGGTGGCGCGCCGATTACGATGACCGTGGATGAATATGCACGGCAATTCATAACCTATCAGGCAGAACAGGCAAGCGCTGCCCAGACCCGCCATTCCGGTCAGGAAATCGTGATGAACAATGTTCAAGCACGTTTCGAGGACGGGGCCAAGGTGGATGTCGATACCGAGCTTGCCAATTTGCTCGAATTGCAAACGGCCTATTCGGCCAATGCTCGCGTCATGACGGCCGTCAAGGAAATGATGGACGCCTTGCTGCGGATTTAAGCTGGAGAACGTAACACATGATCAACGCACTTAATGGATATTCGTCAACGATCCTGATGAATGTGTTGTCCAGCAACAGAGACAACCTCGAGGATCTATCGATCCAGCTGGCGACCGGCAAGCGATCGCAGAATTACAGTGGCCTTGGCTCCGTGGTCAGCCAGTCGCTGGATCTCCGTGCCCAGATCAGCTCGATCTCGGGTTATCGTTCGTCTATCGAGCAGGCCCAGTTGCAGATTTCCGTGATGAATGTCGCGATGGAGCGCTTCGTGGAAATCGGCTCCGATGTCAGTGGTTCGGCTACTGCCACGGAATTCAGCATGACGTCCGAGAACCGGTCTGTCGGACAGGCAATCTCGGAGACCTATGCGCGCGAGATGCTCGGGCTGCTCGATTCGGAAGTTGCGGGCAACTTCGTCTTTTCCGGCACCACGTCAGAGACCCAGCCCACGGTGAATTTTGATGAAATTCTCTACGGGATCTCAGGCCAAGAAGGCTTGGTTGCCGTTACCGACGAGCGCATTCTTGCCGATGCTGGCGCGGACGGACGGGGGCGACTTGCCCTCTCGACTGTCGGCTCGACGGTGACGCTTTCGGAAGAAGCGACGGATTTTGGCTATAAGATCGATGCGGTGACAAGCACATTAAGCAATGCGACGGTCACGGGACCGGCGGGCGTTCCGCCAAGTGTTGACGTGGCCCTGACCGGGGCGCCGTCGCAAGGCGAGGTTCTCAGCTTTACCCTCTCCTTGCCGGATGGGTCCTCGGAAGTCATGCGGCTGACGGGGGTCAATGGCACTGGCGATCCCAATGAGGGCACCTTCTCGATCAATGGCACGCCGAGCTCGATTGCGACCGAAATCGAAACCCTGCTGGCGCACAAGATCGAAGAAAGTGTTCAGGTCGAGGGCGAGGCCGCGTCGCGCATTCAGGCGTCTCTCGATTTCTTCCTCACATCAGGCAATGGAGAACCCAAGCGGGTTGTAGGCCCTGATCCGGCAACGGCAACAACGCTGGATACGGCCACAGCCGCTGGTAAGCCGACGGTCAACTGGTATGTTGGCGACAACAACGCCAATGACTCGCGCGACACCGCGAAGGTGCTTATCGATAACAACCTTCAGGTCTCTTATGGCGCTCGCGCCAATGAGGACAGCCTGGCGCGTCAACTGGCCTATATTTCGGCCTTTTCAATACCGACTTATGATCAAGACAGTCCTCTGGACAAAAACCGCTATACTGTCTTTGCAGATTCTATCTCGACCAAGCTTTCGAGTGTTCAGCAGGATGATGTGGTCAAGACGATCCAGACGGAGATTGCCGTTGCGCACAAGATGATGTCTGACGCCGATGCGCGGCACATCACGAAAAACAGCGTGCTGCAGACGGCATCTGACGGCATCGTCGGGGTCAATGATGATGAGGTGGCGGCCAAGATCATGACGCTGAAAAACACCATCGAGGCGTCCTATCAGGCGGCCTCCATGATGTATCAGCTCACGTTGACGAACTTCATCTGATGGCGGGGTATGTAAAGTCTGCTGTGCGAATTGGGTGTTTCCGGATCCGGTGGGCAGGGTCCGGGACGTGTCACCAAACCAAGGCCCCACTGTGTTCTGGCGTGGCCGTTCAAGACAATCCACCCAGACTTATGAAAGCTGTTTCGTGATGAGAGCTCAAATTGCCAAAAAGTGGGTTGAGACGCCGGACAATGACTTCGGGGCATTGATTGAACGCCGCGTGTCCGAGCATCAGGCGGTCATCGAAAATATTGCGAGCGCGCATCGTGAGACGATCGTGCGCATGGCCAAGGTTCTCACCCATTGTCTGAAAAACGGCCATTGCATCTTCTGGTTCGGCAATGGGGGCAGTGCTTCGGACAGCCAGCATCTGGCGGCGGAATTCGTCGGACGGTTTGTCTCGGATCGGCGTGCCTTGCGCTCGGTGGCTTTGACCACCGACACCTCTATCCTGACGAGCGTGGGCAATGACTTCGGCTTCGATCAGATCTTTTCGCGTCAGATTGAGGCTCTTGGCAGGCCGGGTGATGTTGCCGTCGGGCTGTCGACGTCGGGCAATAGCGACAATGTAATCAATGGCATCTGTGCGGCCCGTGAGGCCGGGCTGCGCACTATGACGCTTCTGGGCAAGTGTGGCGGGCAGATGCGTGATCAGGCCGATATCTCGCTCATCATCGACGACCCCGTGACGGCGCGGATTCAGGAGGCGCATATTTTTGTGGGCCATCTGTTGTGCGAACTGGTGGAAACGGATCTTGACCTTGTCGAGTGAACCCATGCCCTCCCTTAAAGCGGTCCACACCATCGTTTTCGATTTCGATGGGGTGTTCACGGACAACAAGGTTTCTGTCGATCAGGAGGGGCGGGAGACGGTTCGCTGCGACCGGGGTGACGGGCTGGCGTTCGATCTCGTCCGGGCCTTCATCGCGGCCGGATGGTTGAACGCGGAGCTTTTCGTTTTGTCCAAGGAGAGCAATCCGGTGGTGCAAGCCCGGTGCCGGAAGCTGAAAATCGAATGCAAACAATCGATCGGCGATAAGCTTTCATTTCTTGAAGGCTATTTTGCCGATCGGATGCCGGATGCGACGTCCCCCTTTGAGGGGCTTGTGTATCTGGGGAACGATCTAAATGACCTCCCGGTCATGCGACGGGCAGGCTGCGCCATAGCGCCCAGCGATGCCCATCCGCGCGTCATCAGGGTGGCGCATCATGTCTTGCCGCAACAGGGTGGCAATGGGTTTGTTCGAGCCACCATCGAGCGCCTGCTCGGGATCGATAACCTGTCAGAGGAGAAATTGGATGAGCTTGTATCTCATTGCTGAAATCGGCATCAATCACAACGGCGATATGGATATTGCGAAACAGCTCATTGACGCTGCCGCTGCGGCGGGGTTCGATGCGGTCAAGTTTCAAAAGCGCACGGTGGAGGATGTCTACACCAAGGACTATCTGGATAGCCCACGCGAAAGCCCCTGGGGCACGACCCAGCGCGAGCAGAAAATGGGGCTGGAGTTCACCGCCGAGGACTATGCGGAAATCGATGCCTATTGCAAGGCAAAGGGGATCGTCTGGAGTGCGTCGGCATGGGATGTGAAGGCACAGCAGTTTCTGCGGCAGTTCGATCTCCCCTTCAACAAGGTCGCCTCGGCCATGCTCGGCCACAAGCCGCTGCTGAAGGCAATCGCGTCGGAAAAACGCAAGACCTTTATTTCGACGGGCATGGCGACGCTCGAGGAGATCGACGAAGTGGTTGGGATGTTCAAGGCTGCCGATTGTCCGTTAGAGCTGATGCATTGCAACAGCACCTATCCAATGAAAGAAGAGGCCGCAAACCTGCGCTGCATTCCGATGCTACGCGAACGTTATAGCTGTCCGGTTGGTTATTCCGGCCATGAAACTTCGCTGGTCAAGGTCTGTGTTGCTGCAGTCGTTCTGGGGGCCACCTCGCTTGAGCGCCACATCACGCTTGATCGTGCCATGTATGGGTCGGATCAGGCTGCGTCCATCGAGGCGCGCGCCCTTGTCAGTTTCGTCAACAGTGTCCGGGCTGTGCAATCCATGTTGGGGTCCGGTGAAAAGCACGTTTCCGAAGCGGAGATGGCCATTCGTGACAAGCTGCGTGTTGATGTAGCGGACTGAGCCTTGTTGTTCAGAGCCTTGTTGTTCAGAGCCATGATTCTCAAAGCACCGAGCGGATGCGTTCGAAGTTCCGCTCGGTTTCCTGCCAGCACGCTGTTTGTGCGGATGCCAATTTGGCCCGGATATCCTCCGGGTCTTTCTGTAATCCTGATAGAAACGCAAGGATACGGTCACCCAAGGCAGGGTCGGTAATCTCTGCGCCCCATTCGGGATGGCCGATATCCTGAAGAAAATAGGCCATCTTGTCATGGCTGATGATGGAAAAGATCGGTCGCCTGAGACCAAAGGGGATCAACTGGGCATGGCCGCGCATGCCGATGGCGGCATCGACGGACGCATAGAAGGCCATGATGCCTCCAGGTGAGAGATTGGTGATGTCCGTGCGCTGGAAATCAACGCCGGCCCGCTTGAGATGGGGTTCGAACTGCTGATCAAGATCCTTGTGGCAGACATTCAAGATGGCCCAACCCTGATCTTGTGCCTTTTTCATGGCCTCGGCCAGCCGGTCCAGCTCCAAGTCCTGATCTGCACCGAACCTGAGATGGGGGCGATCAAACGCGGCGTTGACGGCAAGGCGCCGCTGGCCGCTGCTGTCATAGCCCTCTGCCATGGCGCGGTGTCGGGGATAAAGTTGCCAGATGAGGGTTGTGGGGCAAAATTGCCGCCGCACCTCCCGGTTCGGGCATGGGTCAAGATAGCGCTCGATGGCCCGCATCGATCCCGTGTTTCGAAGGCTGAAGAAGGGGGCCTTCTCATAGACGGCGTTGATATGGGACGTGAAAACCGGCGGGAAATCCTCTTGACCGCGAAAGCGATTGTAGCCGGTGGCGTAAAGGATGATCGGAACGGAGATGGCCTTAACGGCAGCTATGGTGCTGTTCCACTGCCAGCCGCTGTTCTGAATGTCAGCACCGGCCTGATCGCGCAGGAAGACACCGCCGCCGCCAATCACGATGCCGTCGAAATCTGCATTGATTTTTTGCGCGGTTTCTTCATCGAAGATCTGCCATTGCTGGTGGAGCAGCCACTCGATGGGCCCCAGAGCCTGTTCGAAGGCACGTCGCGTTACCTCATAGAGCAGGGTATCGCCTGCGTTCTTGTTGGCCGCGTCATGAACGCCGATATGGACCAGTCTGCTTGTCATGTCATGCCTTCTGGTTGTTTGGATCAGGCTTCGAATTTGCCCCAGACGTCCAAGTGCTTTTGCAAGAAACGCGCATAGGATAGATCGTCTTTGCTATTGATGTCGATCGAGTTGATAGCATGCATCTCGTAGCCGACAGCTCCGGGCATATGGAACGAACCCGCTTGGAGCAGAGCGTCGGTGCGTGCGATATAGATCGAGCCATTCACCGCATAGAGACGCTTCAATCCCTGCCTCTGGGCGTTGACATTCTCGCTGCTGTCGACCGGCACGATTGCTCCATCCTCCAGATATCGAAGGTTGGTCATGTATTTGCCGGTGTCAAAGGTGCTGATAACGGCGGGGGCCTGCGTCTGTTTGAAAAGAGCCACGGCCTCGCGAAGGTTGTCCGGGGTGCGGAAGGGGCTCGTGGGCAGCAGCATCATGACGTTGTCTGGTCTCGTGCCTTCTTCCCTTTCGAGCCAATTGGCAAGATCCATGACGACGTGGACAGAATGGACATGGTCCTGAGAAAGATCAGTCGGGCGCATATAAGGCACTTCGGCTCCGGCAGAACGGGCGCTGTCTGCAATCGCCTCGCTCTCGGTGGAGACGATGATGCGGTCGATCACGCCTGACTGCTTGGCGGCCTTGATGGTCCAGTGCAACAGCGGTTTGCCGCCCAGATCAACCAGATTCTTGTTCTCGATGCCCTTGGAGTTGCCGCGGGCAGGGATGATGCAGACGATTTTGTCGGAGGTGTTGGTCATTGCGAAGGTGTTCACATCGCTGAAGTGGTGGCCTTGTCCGGCCCGGAAGACATGAATGCCAGCAGGTCAGGCTATTTCGACTCGGTTGCTTTTTCCATGTTCGCGAGAACACCGAGAATTTGGTCGAAATGCTTGCTCTTGTCGATGACTTCTGCATGAACCAACTTGAACTGATGCCGTTTGAACATGTTGTCCAGCTCAGACGCATTCCAGTGCGTGAGCCAGCGGAACTTTGTTCTTTGCTGGATCATCTGTTCCGAAGTGTCGTTGCTCATGCAATAGGAAAAGATGACCTTTTTGGCCTGTTGGCGCAGTTTATCGAGAATGAAATCGATGTTCGGTGTGTATTCCCAAACGCCAAGCACGAGCACCGCATCAAATTGTCCTTCGGGGAATTCACCATTGTTGAGGTCGCAGACAATCGTGTCGGGCGTGCGCTGGGAGATATCGCAAGGGGTGTAACTGCAGGCGGGTTCCAGAAAGGGCCGGGACAACTGATAGCCGCAGCCCAGATCAAGGACGCGCTCGCCGGGACGAACGAACATGCAGGCGCGTTTGGCCCTTGGGAGCCAACGATCTTTCTGGAGGAGGGTTTCGTCCTGCCAGTTTTCGCGATTGTCTTCTAAGGAAATAAGGGCCATGTCTCTCGCGCTCTTTGTTTGATTCTACTTTATAATACTATTATTTTTCTTCATTTTATAGCTTTCAGTGTCTTCTTTTTTGCTGTTTTAAGTGCTGATTATATCAAGCACGGAAAGTGATGGATTTTTGAATTTCGTTTTATTGACTTTTTGAGTTATTTCAGGATTTTTAACCAAAATATTCTTCGGAATATCAAAAAGGCTCAGCAACGTGAAAGTTCTGAGCCTTGTACTCGGATAGAATGAACAGCTGGAGCATGCCTTGCTCTCGCGCTTTAGCGGGTGAGGCCGTTGGGCCGGATCAACCTGCAGATCAGGTCTTGCCGCGCAGGCCTTCGGCGATACTGCGGTTTATGTTGATCAGGGCGTCAACGCCGGTGCTGCGTGGCTCGCCTATGATGCGCAGGGTCTGATTGAAGGTGAAAATACCGAGATTTACGATATTCTGACGAATCTCAGCTGGCATTTCGTGGTTGTCATCCATGAGTTCACCTACAATGAACGTCCAGACGTTGCGATTGAAGGACAGGGCATGATCCCAGTCTTCGCGTGTCGACGTCTCTGCCTTTGCGCGCTGTAAAAATGCGGCCGCCTTAAGAAACATTGCAGCCTCTTTTTCTCTCGGGCTGCCTCCAATGTTACCAGCTTGCTGGTAAGCCTTAGCCGCGGACTGGTTGTACATTCCGGAGTAACTCCTCTTCGTACTGGATGAGAGCTTTTGCTTCCTTCAAGGCAGAGTAGAGCGAATTCGTTAAGATTTTGCTATTTATGCTGTCTACAATCCTTAACGAACTTGGTGCTGCTTGAATAAAGTCGTTAACAAGTTCGAAGTAGGCATCCTTGTGCTTGGCCAGATCTTGATCAAGATACATCAATTGTATGCACAGATAGATCCGTTTTGCCGGACTATTGGCTGACTGGCTGGTGAGAATGTCTTTCTCGCGCAAAATCGGAGAGCTTCCATCCACATAAAATTTAGTTCTAGTATCGCCGTTGGTAATCACGCTGCTACCAATGATGATACGTTCGCCCGGTTTCAGTTCTATTTTAAGTGGCATTTTTGTACACCAGTATTGAGAGTGGATCTGTTTTGATCTTGCTTGTCTAATACAGCCGTTTGATTGCCCAGTCAAAGAAATGCAGAAAAAACTGTCAAGTTCAAGTCGATTGGAAGACGCCGGTTGCAAAGCGCGTTCCGACATCTGTCCGGATAGTTCGGCACCAATCTATAAGACTTGATATAACGCTTTTACCGAAGCGTTTGCGACAGAAAAAAAGGCGGGCCCGGCCCGCCTTCTTCAAATGTTGCTCGAAATGATCGATTAGGCCCGGAGGAACTGGGTAACCGCCTGGTCTGCCTGGGAAGCCAGAGACAGGGCGGTGGTCGACAGCTGCTGACGCGTTTGCAGAGCCAGCATGTTGGCGCCTTCCTCGTTGGAGTCTGCGAGAACCAGGTTATCCGCACCGGTCTGCAGGGTATTGATCATTTTTGTCGTGTAGTCATCACGGATCTGAACCGTTGAGAGGTTGGAACCGAAGGCCGAAGCCTGAGAGCGCAGTGTGACAAGTGCGTCGGCCAGAGCGTCGAGCTTGAGGTTGGCTTCCTCATCACTCAAGGTGTTGGCATCGGTCAGGGACAGGCCGGTTGCGGTCAAATCGGCAGATTTGATCTGCAGTTCGGACTTTTTCTCGTCGCGATGTTCGTTGAAGGCTACCGTCAAGTCTTCACCAAGACCATTGATCAGGTTGATACCGTTGTAGCTGGCGTCACGTGCCAACTCATCGATCTGATCGAGGATCTCGTTGTACTGGTCAACAAGTTCGTTGTTGTCAGCGTCGGTGTTGGTTGCCTGGTTGACTATGTTCAGGATGTCAACATCGCCGGCGGTCGCGCCGTCGGTCCAGGTAACGTCCGTACCACCAGAATCACCCAGCGTACCGGTCGAGCCATCATTGAGCTTGCCAAGGACGTCAGCAGAGGTGCCGAAGCCGAAGGATTCTGCAATCGATGTACCGACGGTGCCATTCTGAGAGGTGGCGTCAGTGGCATCAGCATCCGAAATGCGCAGCTGAAGCGTCGAGTTACCATTGACCTGAAGGTCCAGACGACCGTCAGCGGTGATGCTTGCCGTTGCGACGCCCGAAGCGTTGATGTCTTCCACCAGATCCTTGACGGTGTAATCATCGGTCGAAGCAGAGGCAGAGCCGTCACCGTCGGCCAGGCTTTCACCCGTAGAGGCGAAGTGGTCGAGCAGATCAAATTCACTGGTCACGCCGTTCGTCGAGGTCGAGATGATCTCGATATTGGACGTGGCAAGGTCAAAGCCAAGGTTGGTCAGGGTCTGGTTTTCAACGGTTTCCTTGATGGTGTCACCAACCGTTGCACTGCCGGTGTCGATAGAGCGAGCGCCCTGAATGTGGGTGCCGTCCGTCTCATTGTTGGCAGCCTGTGCCTGACGAACCGTGGACTGGGCGCTCTCGACCAGATCAGTGATGGCCGAAATACCGTTGTCCGCAGCTTCGAGGGTTTTGATCGAGTTGGAAATGCCGTCCAGAAGGTTGCTCAAGTCGTTCGCGCGGCTAGACAGTGTTTCCGAGGTGAAGAAGTTGGTTGGATTATCCAACGCAGAGTTAACTTTTTTACCTGTCGCCAGACGGTTCTGCGTGAGTGACATCAGGTCCGCAGTATTCTGGAGAGACAGCAGGTTCTGGCGCACGCCAGCAGAGAGAGTGATATCCGAAGACATTGGGTTACCTTTCTGGGTACTCGAATACAAATCTTTTTAGTCCGGTCTCTTTCTGAGACTTGCTGGAAATGATGGCGTGTAAAAACTAATTTAAGGTTAATCAAACGTGTCCTGTTAACCTAAACAGAGTGTTGCAACTGGCGCGTTTTTCCTCCTGCCGGACGCGGTTAAAATCTTGTAATTACAATGAGGAAGGGGATTTTGGGCTTTGGAGGCTGGCTTCGTGATTGTTCGAGTTTTTGATGTGTTAACCCGGACGTTTTTTCGAGGCCAAAAAAAACGGGACCCGAAGGCCCCGTTTCCAATTGTTTCTATTTGCTTCTGAATTAACGCAGGAAGCTGAGCACTGCCTGGTCGGCCTGAGAGGCCAGCGACAGGGAGGTGGTGGACAGAGACTGACGGGTTTGCAGGGCCAGCATGTTGGCGCCTTCCTCGTTGGTATCTGCCAGCACCAGATCGTCGGCACCGGTCTGCAGGGTGTTGATCGTCGCTTTGGTGAATTCCTCGCGGATCGTCACCGTGTTCAGGTTCGAACCAAAAGTCGATGCCTGAGAGCGAAGGGTGTTCAGAGCTTCGGACAAGGAGTCGAGCGCTGTTTCAGCTTCGCTTGAGCTCAGGGTCGAAGAGTCGCTGAGTTTGAGGCCCGAAGAGCTCATGTCAGCCGAAGCGATCGTCAGTTCGGATTTGTTGCTGTCACGCTTCTCGTTGAAGGCCACTGTCAGGTCGTCGCCAAGGCCGTTGATCAGGTTGATGCCGTTGAAGCTGGAGTCACGTGCCAACTCATCGATCTGATCAAGGATCTCGTTGAACTGGGTGACAAGCTCGTTGTTGTCGGCATCGGTGCTGGTTGCCTGATTGACGAGGGTCAGTACGTCGACGTCACCTGCGGTTGCGCCATCGGTGAAGGTCACGGAGGTGCCGCCTGCGTCGCCAACGGTACCTGTGGAGCCATCCGCCAGCTTGCCGAGAACATCGGCAGAGGTGCCGAAGCCGAAGGATTTTGCGATGGACGTACCGGTGGTGCCATTCTGTGTGGTGGCGTCGGTGGCGTCGGCGTCGGTGATGCGAACTTCAAGCTGCGCATTGCCGTCAACTTCGATGTTCAGGCGACCATCTTCGGTGATCGATGCCGTTGCCACGCCAGAGGCGTTGATGTCTTTAACCAGATCGCCAACGCTGTAAGCATCGGTAGATGCCGATGCTGCGCCGTCGTTATCGGTCAGGGTCTGGCCTGTCGAGCTGAAGTGTGCGAGCAAGTCGAATTCGCTGGTCACGCCGCTGTCAGAGGTCGAGATGATCTCGACGTTGGACGTGGCGCCGAAGCCTAGGTTCGACAAGGTCTGGTTTTCAACCGTTTCCTTGACGGAAGAGCCCGCGGTTGCACCGGCAGTGTCAATCGATGCTGCACCAAGAACCTGCGTGCCGTTCGCTTCGGAGTTGGCAGCCTGTGCCTGACGAACCGTAGACTGAGCACTCTCAACCAGATCGGTGATAGCGGAAATACCGTTGTCAGCAGCTTCAAGAACCTTGGTTGCGTTGCCGATGGAGTCCATCAGGTTGCTCAAATCGCCCGCGCGAGTGTTCAAGCTCTGAGAGGTGAAAAAGTTGGTGGCGTTATCAAGCGCTGAGTTGACTTTCTTCCCCGTCGAAAGCCGGTTCTGCGTTGCTGCCATGAGATCTGCTGTCTGCTGCAGAGAGAGGAGGTTGGACCGCACACCTGCGGAAAGAGTAATATCTGACATTTCCCCGAAAACCTTTCTGGTTAGTACTCGTCGATCCATGTTCGGATCACGACCGTCCGTGGTCAGGGGAAGAATGGCTTTGAAAGCGGAATCATTCGTAAAATTATATGGTTAACCGGCGTCACGGTTAATTTTGCCTTGCTGTCGCAGTCGCATGGTAAAGGGAGTCTTACAAAGCTGAACAAAAAGTCCAAATCTCTCTGATTCGCAGGTGTTTAGCCGGCGCCCGTCATGACGCCCGACGAGACTCATCGCTGCATTCTGCTCCAATGGACTTTGGCAGTATTGTTAATAGCGGTGCGAAATCCGCAAAAAGGCTGTTAAATTCCTAAAATGACTCCAGAAAATTGATTTAAAGAGCGCCTGAAATGCGGTTTTGAAACGTAGTCTTGCTCTGGTTTGAGCTGCTGGTTGGGTATTTGAAGGGTTGTGAGGTGGTGCTGGCGGGGGAAAATGTCTGTTGTTGGGTGCTGGCAGCTGTGCAGCCCGCACTTATACCAACGGCATTTAATTCTGACCTTCTTGAGCCCATTTTCTCATACCTATTGAATGGATGATGGTTGGGTTGGCGGAGAGGCTCTTCCATGCTTGGCAACCAGCATCAAGAATGGCGGCATAGTCTTCGAAGACCCGATTGGACAGGAAGGTACCGCGCAGATACTGCCAAATATTCTCAACTGGGTTCAGTTCCGGTGATTTGGAAGGCAACAGGAGGATGGTGATATTCTTGGGCACGTTGAGTCTGCTTGTCGTATGCCATCCGGCACGATCCATCAGCACCACGGCATGAGCGCCGCGCGCCACTGTCCTTGAGACTTCTTCGAGGTGCATTTGCATGGCCTGTGTATTTGCAAAAGGCATCATCAATCCCGCGCCAACGCCACGCGCTGGACATATTGCACCGAACAGATAGGCATTTTTATATCGCTGATCGGCTGGCAGACGTGGTCTGGTTCCCTTTTTTGCCCATAGTCGGGCCAGTCCATTCTTCTGACCAAGCCTAGCCTCATCTTGCCACCAAATCTCGATGGGCTTGTTCTTTGGCAAATGGCCTACATGCGCTGCCAACGTTGCGGAGAAGTTTTTTTGAAAGCATCAATGACTTCAGGCTTTTGTTCTGGATGTTGAGGTCGACCAGATATGCGCACATACCCCATGCGGCGCAAAAGATCCCGTACTCCACGTTCCTTGTAGGAGACCCCAAACCGCTCTTGGATCACACGCACCAGATCCTGGCTACGCCAGACAGAGACGCCGTCCTTCTCAGGATCAGGACCGGTTTCAACGATAGCAACAAACTCTTCGAGCTGTTCTGGGCTCAAGCGCATGGGAGCGCCGGTTGCTTTGATGTCGACAAGACCATCGGTGCCTTGCTCATTGAAGCGAAGAACCCAATCTCGCAAAGTCTGGCGGTCCATACCGCCGACTTTGGCGGCATCAGCACGGTTCATGCCGTCATAGACAGCCGCAATGGCCAGTAGGCGGCGGCTCTGTTTGGCATTGCGGCATCCTTTGGCAAGACGGCGCAAACTATCGGCGTCAAAAGCATCGCTAAGAATCAAAGCGGCAGACATGGCAAAATCTCCTTTGCCATGTTGAATCACGCCAGTGCTAAAAATGGAATCCCTAAAGAGTCAGAACTTCACGCCCTTGGTATTATGGTGTGCAGTCGCCAGGCGAGAATTGGGGCAGTCGGGCTGGATTGAAGTTTGGCGCAATGAAGCCGCGCCAGATGGCTAGGCGTTGGATGTAGTCCGTGTCCGGTCGCTGTCTCGCGATCGTCTCGACGTGAGGCGCGTTACAGCTTCTATATAGTGGCTTGCCGGCTTCTAGATATTGACTTCAAAATGAGGGCGTTCTTCCTCATCTTTGTCTTTGGGCTGCGCAGTGTAGGCCCGCAAATGCATCAGGCCATCAGACGTCATCTGGTTTTGCTGCTCCGCTTCGAGAGACTCTGTGAGTTCGGTCAGATCCTCGCGCGATAGCAATTGGCGGTTCTTGCGCCGACGCTCTCGGTCGTCCCCTGACTTTTCGTGTCTTTCGTCGGGATCGGGTTCTTCATAGCCGGCGTTGCCGCGCCCCATATGTACCGTTTGGTCGCGCGAAATCGTTTCCACCGCGTCATCACTGCCGCTTGGATCGGTTTTCTTTGCAGCCGACTTTCCCTTTACAGTGGCCGGTGGCTGCATTTTCTGGACGGATAAATCCATTCAACGCCTCGAACACACCATGATTACCAAGATCAAATATAGCGGATTCGTGCGGGTTTGTCACAATAAGCTAGGTTTTATTACTAAGGCTTTGTAAATGATCGGAGTTTTCGTAAAAAGCAAACGTTGTGCTTAAGAATTGGGTGTTCGGTTGACCTTGGGTCAAGCCTGCCGATTCTTGCTGCGGTGGTCTTTATTTGCTTCGAGCCAGTCCTTCATGTCGGGAATGAAGTCATGGACCGACTTGCCCCAAGGAATTCGAACGCTTTTTTGATCCAGATACCAGGGTACATAGTCCTGTCCCAGGTTGACCGGGCTTTGAACAAGGTGTGTTCGAAAGCATTTTACGCCCATGCCGCCGGCAATATCCGAACTTGTGCTGCCCGGTCCGACGAAAAGGTCCATGCAGGATGCGAAGGCCGCAGTGCCCAGCATGTCGTCGAACAGATCCAGGCCCGGCGCGTGATAGAGAGGAATATCGTGCTTCTCCCGGATCGCGTCGATTTCCGTTTCGCTGACCGAATATTGAAAGTTGAAGAAACGGAACCCCGGCAATGTCAGGATCGGCAGCATTTCTTCAATCGTGAGGAATTTGCGCGCGTCTCCCGGAGACTTGGCGCTGCTCTCCCACGCCAGACCCACACAGGTGATGTCGGGATCGGACAGCAATTCCAGATCCGCATAGGGCTGGATCGCCTCCGCTGGCAGTTTAAACGCCCGTGCCTTGTCCTTGAAGCTTTGCAGGTTCGGTCGCAAATGGCCATAGAGACAGCCCAAGGGGATCTGATAGTCGAAATCCTCCTCGAATGGCTCGAAGGTGACATAGTCACTTGAACTGTTGATGTCGCGGCTCGTCGCTTGCCCCGAGAAATGCTGAATCGGCTTCTTTTTCTTGATGCGACGAGGCAGCGGGCGCGCCTCGATGCCCAGGATGGCGGCTTTTAGAAACTCGACCGTCTTGGGTTGGCTCATGACGATGACGTCGCAGTCATCCGGCAGTTCTTCAAGCTGCAGACCAAACTTGAAGACATCACCGACACCCTCGTCAGACCAGATGAACAGGCGTTTGCCCGAGAGCGGTTCTCCCGTCCAGAGCGGCTTCTGAAAATGATAGACCGGCGTGCTGCCATAGAGTTCGAAACGGTAGAATTCGTCCTTGGCCGCATCGGTCACATTGCCCAGCCCCTGATGGGCCAAGCGGCGGTTGTTGCCATGGCTGGCCACTTGCGGTTCATGTGCAAGGGCGTATTCGAGATCTTTCAGGGCCTCGCCGAAATCGCCCATATGGATCAGAAGGCGTCCTCTTGCACCGATATATTCCGGGCTGTTGGGGCGCAGATCAATGGCTCTTTGAAGAAAGGCGAGGGCGGTTCCATCGTCGCCGAGGTTTTCATAGGCTGCGGCAACCACCCTCTGGCACAGCGCGTTGTTGCGGATCGCCTCTTCGTGCTGCTTGTGATAGTCGATCACGTCCTGATATTTTTCGGCCTCGTGCTTGATCTGCAGCCAATTGTGGTGGGCGGAAAAAAGTGCCGGGCGGGCTGAGAGAGACCGCTCGAAGCACAGCTCGGCGGCATCGGTCTGGCCAGCTGCCAGATAGATTTCGCCGACAAGCGAAACCAGTTCATGATTGTCCGAAAAGGTCTGCAGGGCCTTGGTTGCCAGTTGCACCACCTGATCGGGAATGACGGGCGGGGCGGCCCCAAGCGCAATGGATATGCCTTGGGTGCTGTTGTTGCCGGTTTCTCGCTCTGCGGCTTTCAGTCTGGCGCTGGTCAGCATATTGGCCAGCATCTTGCGCCATAGAGCCGGATCGTGCGGGCGGGAGCCCAGCGCGCGCTGAAAGAATGGGGCGGCTTCGTCGTGTCTTGTGAGCCGCTCCAGAATGTCCCCTGCTGCGACCTGCAGCTCGACATTGGATGGATCGAAGTGTGCTGCTTCCTGCGTGAAATGAGCCGCTTCCTCGACCTTGCCCTTTTGGGTCAATGCATTGGCGATGAGAAGGCGGGTCGGCACAAAGAGCTTCTGATTGTCGAGGAGGCCTTCACAAAGGCTCATGGCCTTGTCGAGCCTGCCGGAGTGAAGCTCTTTTTGCGCCTGTTTCAGAATGAGGGCTGGATCCGCCACGTCGATGATCGCCTTTCCAGTTGGGGCTTGTCAGTAAGCCGTTCCGGGTGTCTTCCGAGGGCGCTGGCTAGCTTAGCGGTGATCAGGACGATTTGTTGATCGACAATCCGCGCTTCTGAGTGACGGCCTGAGGCATCCGGCCCTTGTTGCCATAGGTGTTGGCGCGCGCGCCCTTCTGAACCTGCTCGTTGATGCCGTTGACGAGTTCTGCTGAGACTTCCCGCGCAGTGGATACCACGGCGAGGTTGGCTTGCAGGGTGTTCTGGAACATCTGGTGGCGGCGGTTGAGCTGCTCGGTGTCGTTTGGTGACAGATCCTTGATCAGGGAGACGTTCGAGGTGATCGCCTTTTGCAGCAGCATATATTGGATTGAAAGCTGGTTCTTGGCTTCTACCAGTTCAAGGGCTTCTTGCAGTTTGCCCTCTTTGAGAAGCTCTGTTTCGGCACCGAGGACTTCGTCCAGCGCATCCATGATATGTTCGATGCCGCCGATCAGGCGATGGACATCCTCGGGGGAGCCGATGGGGGTTTTTGCCAGAGTTGCGGTCTCTGTGACGGGGTTGGGTGCGGATTGGGGATCAGACATAATACTATTGCTCCATTTCCTGAAGACCGATGAGCTCTCTCATGATCGAGTCGGCGATGCCGATGCCGCCGGCTTTGGTGATTGTGTCGGCATAGGTTTCCGTCATCAAATCGCGATAGGTGTCTTCGGCGTAGGATCCGCCCAACGCATCGTCGTCGCCGACACCCTCGAACATGGCCGAGAGCATCTGGTTGAGGAAAACACCTTCGAACTGCTCTGCGACGGAGCGAGCCTGTTCGGTTTTGCTAAGGTTGCTATTGATGCCCTGACCGGGAGTAATCGAATAGGGTGTTGCGTTGAGAGATGTCATCACATTACCTCGATTTCGGCCTGCAGGGCACCTGAGGCCTTGATTGCCTGAAGGATTGAGATCATGTCACGCGGCCCGATGCCCAAAGCATTCAGGCCAGTCACCAGATCCCGCAGGGGAACACTGCCCTGAAGGTATGCCAATTGTTTGTCCTCGCCCGTGTCCACGCCCACATTGGTTCTGGGCAGAATGGCTGTCTGGCCATTGGCCAGCGGATTGGGCTGAGACGCCTGTGGTGTTTCCGAGACGGTCACGGTCAGATTGCCTTGCGCGATCGCAACGGTACTGACGCGGACTTCCTGTCCCATGACGATGATGCCGGTGGTCTCGTCAATGACGATCTTTGCGGGCAGATCCGGCTCGATGTTGAGCAGTTCGATGTCGGTGATCAGGTCGACCATGTTGCCGTTGAAATCGCTCGGCAAGGTCAGGCGAACGGCGGTCGGGTTGATCGGCTCTGCAACCGGCTGGCCGATGAGATCGTTGACTGACTGAGCGATGCGGCGGGCCGTGGTGAGGTCTGGATTGCGCAGCGAGAGCCGCAAGGTCGTCATGCTGGCGAGCTTGAAGGGCAACTCGCGTTCAACCAGACCACCGTTGGCGATGCGCCCGGAGGTCGGAACCCCTTGGGTTACCGCAGCGGCATCCCCTTGCGCAGAAAAGCCGCCGATGGCGATCGGGCCCTGTGCGATGGCATAGGCTTCGCCGTCCGCGCCGATGAGCGGGGTGACCAGAAGCGTGCCGCCCTGAAGGCTCTCTGCGTCACCCATGGCGCTGATGGTCACATCAATGCGCGTTCCCTGTACGGAGAATGCTGGCAGGTTGGACGTGACCATGACGGCTGCGGTGTTCTTGGTGTTGAAGTTCGTACCGGAAATGTTGACGCCCATGCGTTCCAACATCGCCTGCAAGCTCTGCTTGGTGAAAGGAGAGCCGTTCAGGGAGTCCCCGGTCCCGTTCAATCCGACCACCAGACCGTAACCGATCAACTGGTTGTCTCTTATGCCTTCGAAATCGACGATATCCTTGATCCGCGAAGCCGCATTGGCCTGCAGAACAGAGAGGCAAAGTGCCGTAAGTGTCATAAGAATGGCGGATCGGAGCGACATTGAGGGTTAACCTTTGTGAACCGGCTTGTAGAAAATCAGGTACCTGCTGTTTCAATTTGCAAGGCTTGTGCCAGACGCGGTCTGTTTGGTCCATTGTTATTCAAGCGCCTGAAAATAAAAGAATTATTAAGAAAAATGCCAAAAGTCGCTTTGCTGTGGGTTGGGGAGGGCTGCAAATATTGCCGAGCGAATTAACACTCTGTTAACCCAAGTCGTTAATCTTTTCCTTACCAGAGATATTCTTGGGCAAGGTGCCTCTGTGAGCAAGGATCAAGTGACGTTTCGAGTGACGTAAGGCGTGTCTGAGCGTCGATAGGAGTTTTGAGCATGCGTATTCTGGGTGGCAAGGCGACGAACCAGATCGGCAAAACCGGGGCTGGCAATAAAGCACGTGGAAGCTCGGGCAGCTTTTCTGTACCCGAAGAGACCGGCCATACCGAACAGGCCAGACAAACGGTTCATAGCAGCGCCGTTCATGATGTTTCCTCTTTGATGGCGCTTCAGGGGGTTGAAGATGCCCTTCACGGCAAGCGGCGCAAGGCCGTGCGGCGCGGCCACAAGATGCTCGACCTGCTCGAAGAAATAAGGGCTGCGCTTCTGGGAGGCGGGCTGCCGATGTCGGTTTTGCGACAACTGGAGCGTTTATCCGATGAAAATGAACTCAGCGGAGATGACCGAATCGATGAGCTGCTGATCGAGATCAGCCTGCGGGCCCAGGTCGAAGTTGCCAAGTTTGAACAGGCTAGAGCCGTTGCAACCTGAATTTGCGTAGTTCTAGGCAGATGTGGGACGCTTTGGATTTCGAAATTCATAACGTTTTTTGATTTTTTCCAAAGGATAGTTGTCGAAACGCTAACTCCCATTTATATAACTCTCGTCTTAGTATCGGGAACCAAGGGGTAGCCCATGTCAATCGAGTTAGATGATGACTATCGTCCCTCTGACAGCGAGACCTTTATGAACGAACGGCAGACAGAGTATTTCCGCCGCAAGCTTTATCAGTGGCGCGATGATATTCTGAAAGAAAGCCGCGAGACGTTGCAACACCTTCAAGATGACAGCTCCAACCATCCAGATTTGGTTGATCGGGCCTCATCGGAAACCGACCGGGCCATTGAGCTTCGGGCGCGTGACCGCCAGCGGAAGTTGATTTCCAAAATCGATGCTGCTCTTAAACGGATCGAAGACGGATCTTATGGCTATTGCGAAGATACCGGCGAACCCATTTCGCTGAAACGCCTCGACGCTCGGCCAACTGCAACGCTCTCCATTGAGGCTCAGGAACGCCACGAGCGCAGAGAGAAGGTTTATCGGGACGACTGATGTCTCGGTAAGGGGTTGGACGAAGTGTTTTCGTTTCGCAAGCGCAGGCGCTTCTCCAATTGGCCATCACTTATATGAAAAAGGGCGCAAATCCGGGAGCTGGATTGGCGCCCTTTTTCATTTTGGCAGCGGGTCCCGGTTGGGGAGCTGGGACTGTCGCTGTTGGGGCCGGGAGGTCAAATGGGGAGCAGACCTCTCCGGTTGTCAGTCCCGGTGGTTATCGGGACTGACGGGGAGCTTTGATACAAGGCGGGCAGGGCTCGCCCTGGTTGCTAGAATGGCAGGAGGATATCCATGACCTGCTGGCCATAGCGAGGCTGCTGTACATCGGTGATCTGACCGCGGCCTCCGTAGGCGATGCGCGCTTCAGCAATTTTTTCCGATGCGATCGTGTTGCCCGAAGAAATGTCTTCAGGTCTCACGATGCCCGCGACGATCAATTCCCTGACTTCGAAGTTTACCCGGACTTCCTGGCGGCCTTCGATGACGAGGTTGCCGTTGGGCAGAACCTGTAGCACAACCGCAGCAACGGTGGTTTCGATGGCCTCTGACCGGTCGATGGCACCTTCGCCTTCAGTGGAGGAGTTCGACGTGGCGGCTGTAACAGCGGACGGGTCAACGTTGTTCGATATGTTGCTGGGCAGCACATCGCTGAACAATTTGGTGCCGATACTGCCGTTCAGGCCCATGTTGTCGCTTGCTGTGCGCGAGCGTTTGGTGGAATTGTCGACCTTGGCGCTGTCGGAGATGCGAACCAGCACGGTAAGAATATCACCCACACGGTTGGCGCGTTGATCCTTGAAGAAGGCACGGGAGCCGGTCTGCCACAGGGAGTTGGGGCTGTAGCTTGCCGGTTCTGCCTCGGTGGGCATTGGCATCTGTACTGGTTTGTATCCCGGCTTGACGGTCGGGCTCTCGATGGCCGAAAGGGGCGGCTCCTTGCCAATATTGCGAAGACGTTCACCGGCACCGCAGCCGGTCAGGCCAGTGACCATCAGGCAGAGCATGATGAGATTGAGAGGTTTCATTGAATTGGTACTCCCAGAGATGCGATCTGGTTCGAGATAGGGCCGATCTGAACAATGCCAGGGCCCGTTACTTCGCCGCGGAGAATCTTGTTTGTTTGTGTGTTCTGAACCGAAATAACGTCACCCTTGGAGCCTGAGGCCAGCGCTTTGCCGCGCATGCTCAGGGTCAGCTTTCCAGCCTTGAAGATGATCGAGACGACGTCCGAGCGATTAATGATTTCGGGCTCAGAGAAATAGGCTGCATTGACAATGATGCCAGCACGCAATGTGCGCGTTGCTGATTTGCCGATCACCTCGTCCATCAGGGCCGGGTTGGCCTGCTGGGCTTTGTTCAAGGGAAGCGGCGTCATGATAACGTCGGATTCGGTGACGATCTCGCCGGGCCGCATGTTGCGGGTAAGGACCGGGGTCAAAACCGTTTCAAGGGCCGAGCCGGTGATACGCACGGCGCCAATGTCTGACCGGCCAGCGACGAGCAGGTTGAAGGAAAAACGCCCGGTGGTACGATCAAACCGCAGATTGCGGATATCGAAAGGCTGCATGGTGCCCGGAACCGCATGCTGGTCGACAAGGCGCGTGGTCAGTTCCACATCGACACGACCGTCACCGGAGACAAGGCTCCTTGAGCGCAGAATGCCCTTGAGCTGTTCCACCACATCGTGCTCGGTGACGACCTCCGAGGCGCGCTCCACCTTGACGATCGCAACGTCGGTCGGTGCGATGCGGGTGAGCCCTGCGCGACGGGCGGCATCCAGAACGCGATAGGCGCGAATGGTGCCGCTCTGGCCGAGGGACGGGGCCCGGAAGACCGCCTTGTTGGAGAGATCTCCGGCATTGTGAAACAGATCACCAAGGGTAACCAGCCGGTTTGTGACTTCGACATTGCCCAAAAGACGCGCCGGTTCCGATTGGGTCTTGGGAGAGGATGCCTGGGTTCCAACGCTTGTCGCTGCCAGTGTCAGGCCAGCAACGAATGTGCAAAGGATCAGGGTTCTGATTGCGACAAAGTTCATCTCAGCCCACCTATCTCATGTTGCTCGTGGACGACAGCATTTCATCGGCTGCGGAGATGACCCGTGAGTTCATCTCATATGCCCGCTGGGCTGCGATCAGGTCGGAAATCTCGGTCACAGAATTGACGTTGGAGATTTCCAGATATTTTTGAAGCATTGAACCATACCCATCGGCGTTGGGGGTGGCGACCTGCGGATTGCCGCTTGATGGTGTTTCAAGGAACAGGTTGTCACCCATCGGGTCGAGGCCTGCCTTGTTGACAAAGCGGGCGAGGGTCAACTGGCCCAGGGTGGTGACTTCGGTATTCGTGCCGACTGTGACCTGAACTTCGCCGTCATTGCTGATGGTGATGTCGGTGGAGCCTTCAGGGAAGTTGATGCCCGGCTGAACTTCGTATCCGTCAACCGTGACAAGCTGGCCTTCGGCGTTGATCTCGAAAGAGCCATCGCGGGTATAGGCAGTACGCCCATCGGGCAGGGTGATCTGGTAGAAACCCTCGCCGCGGATCGCGACGTCCAGTTCCTTGCCAGTGCTCTCGACCGAGCCTTGCGACATGACCCGCGAGGTGGCGGACAGGCGTACACCGGACCCCACCTGAATGCCGACAGGCACGGTGGTGCCGGCGGCAGATGTTGCCGAGCCGGTGCGCCGCATGTCTTCGTACAGCAGATCCTGAAACTCGGCGCGATATTTCTTGAAGCCTGTGGTTCGCATGTTGGCGATGTTGTTCGACGTCACTTCGACGTTGCGTTCCTGAGCGAGCATGCCGGTGGACGCGATGTAGAGGGCTCTCATTATTGTTCTCCTTGTCTAGTCCATCGGTCAGGCGGTGAGCCTGCCCAGTGTATCAATTGCGTTGCCGCGAAGATCCGAGGTGTCTTTCAGGGCTCTGGCGAGCGAGGCGTAATTGCGGGTCACTTCGATCATTCGGGAAATTTCGACGACGCCATGCACATTCGACTGTTCGATGCGGCCACCCAGAATGTCCGCGTCTTCAACCGGAATGGGATTTTCGCCATTGAAACGGGAAAGACCCTCTTTTTTGAGGACTTGCAGATTTTCGAATGTCACGACCCGCAGGCGTCCGATTTCGCCTCTGTCCGAGCTGATCTGGCCGTCACGCGAGATGTTGATGTTCGTGTCTTCTGTCGTGAAGATGATGGGGCCGCCGTCGCCCTGAACCTTGTCGCCCGTGGTGGTGACGAGTTCGCCCAGTGCGTTGATGTCAAATTCGCCGTTGCGCGTGTAGCGCTCGCCCTGAGGTGTATCGAGGACGAAGAATGACGTGTCGTCGTTGATTGCGGCATTGAACGGCTTGCCGGTTTGGACAATGGCGCCGGTCGCAAATTCCCGTGCGATGCGATCATCATGAACGTAAGAAACCTTCTGATCCAGAGACCGGAATTCATTCATGCTAGCAACGGGCATCACATATTCTTCAAACAGCAAATTGTCCGACTTGTAGCCGGCCGTATTGATGTTGGCCAGATTGTTGGCAATCACATCCATCTTGCGCCGAAGCGCCATTTGACGCGACAGACCTATGAGTTGTGAGTTTTCCATAACAGTTAACCACTTTGCTCCCAAATGATGCGCACACGAGCTCCCCAGCGTTGGTGCGTTCGTATTTTGTTAAGCATAATGCGTGCCAGACGGATTTTCTCTTATGTTTCAATGGTTGACCGTATTTGTAATATGCGGATCCGGCAAAAATTCAGGGGGGTTTTTGCCGGTGGGAAAAACTTGCCGATAGCCCAATGTGGGACACCTTGGAAAGGGTTTGTTAACTATTTTTACGCTATTTATTAAGGGTCATTAACCATGATTGATGAATCGTAACCGGGCTAGAGATCTGAATGGCCGAAGAACTCGAAAATGATGAAGAAGAGAATGGCGGAGGGAAGCGTTTTGGTGGCAAGACCAAACTGATCGTCATGATCGCGCTTGCACTGGTGCTTGTTTTGGGTGCTGGCGGTGCAGCGTATTATTTTCTGTTTTCGTCCTCGGGTGAGACAATCGAGCCGGAAAATGATCCGAACGCTGAACCAGAAGCCAAGGCTTTCTTCTTTGATTTGCCTGAGATGACGGTTAACCTGAATACAAAGAATCGCCGGGCACAGTATCTTCGTATCAAGGTCTCCCTTGAGGTGCTCAATGAGGCACAGGCGCGCAAGATCGAGCCGTTTTTGCCGCGGGTTCTGGATGCATTTCAGGTGTATCTGCGGGAGCTTAGAACTTCGGATCTTGAAGGATCTGCCGGGCTCTTCCGCCTCAAGCGAGAGCTTTTGAAGCGGATCAACGATGCGATTTATCCAGTTAAAGTGAGTGATATCCTGTTCAAGGAAATTCTAATTCAGTAGGCAGAGCCAGTGGGTGAGTGATGGCTGACGAAGATGAAGGCGTAGACCTGATGGCGGACTGGGGCGCTGCTCTCGAAGAGCAGGGCGCCGGTACTGCCGACGAGATGGCCGCTCAATGGGCTGCCATGATCGATGAGCCGATGGATGGCGACGAGAGCAATGCTCGCGGCGCCGACCGGGTGCTCAATCAGGAAGAAATCGATAACCTGCTGGGCTTCAGTCTGGACGACGGCTTTGCCGGCGAGCGCAGCGGTGTGCGTGCGCTGATCGATTCTGCGATCGTTTCCTATGAACGTCTGCCGATGCTCGAAATCGTCTTCGACCGTCTGGTGCGCATGACGACGACGAGCCTTCGCAATTTCACCTCCGATAACGTTGAGGTGTCCCTTGATTCTATCACGTCGATCCGTTTTGGCGACTATCTCAACTCCATCCCGCTGCCCGCCATTCTGACGGTGTTCAAGGCGGAGGAGTGGGATAACCTCGGTCTCATCACGGTTGACTCCAATCTGATCTATTCGATCATCGATGTGTTGCTGGGTGGTGGACGTGGCACGTCTGCGATACGCGTTGAAGGTCGGCCCTATACCACTATCGAGCTCAACCTCGTGCGCCAGATGATCGAGATCGTTCTGGAGGATGCCGAGGCGGCGTTCCGGCCGCTTTCTCCGGTTCGTTTTTCGCTCGAACGCCTTGAAACAAATCCGCGATTCGCGGCGATTTCGCGCCCTGCCAACGCAGCGATTCTGGTTGAACTCAGGATCGATATGGAGGATCGGGGCGGCAAAATCGAGATGTTACTGCCCTATGCAACGATCGAACCCATTCGAGATCTGCTTTTGCAGATGTTTATGGGTGAAAAGTTCGGTCGTGATCCGATTTGGGAAGGGCATCTGGCAACAGAAGTGTATCATTCGGAAATTCAGCTGGATGCGGTTCTGTTCGAGCGCAAAATGTCGCTCAACGAGATCATGAAACTTGATGTCGGGCAGACATTGATGCTGGAGGCGGGTCCGCAGGATCCGGTCAATATCAAGTGCGGCAACGTGCATCTCACAGAAGGTGTGATGGGCCAGCATAATGGCAATATATCGGTTCAGGTTTCAAATGATCTGGCCAAATCAAAAATGACTTTGACGGCTTTTGAAAAGGCGGCTCAAGGCGGATCCGGAAAGGGTGAGTAGGATGACTGTGGGAATAATGATCGAATTGCTCGTGGCTTTTTTGCTTGTTCTAACGATCGGCTATTGCGTCACTCTTAACGGTCGATTGAAACGTTTGCGCAATGATGAGGAAGCTTTGCGGGCAACTATCGCCGAACTCATCACTGCCACTGAGATTGCCGAACGCGCAATTCTCGGCCTGAAAGCAACGGCTGGTGATTGTGACAAGAACCTGACGCACCGCTTGAAAGAAGCGGAACGGCTGTCCTCCGAGCTGCAGTATTATGTTACTCAGGGAGATGGCGTGGTTGGTCGTCTCGTCAAGATTTCTGATGCGGTTCGCAACGGAACCAACAAGACGGTGGCTGGCGGTGAGCGCACGCATGTTCGACACGAGCCCCGTTTCGATGCCGAGGATGCAGAATATCCGCGCATGTCTTCCAAATATGCCGAGGTTGGCCCGATGCATGCGGCTCCTCAGGTCGAAGCGCCGCGTAGCCTCAAGGATGTTGCTGCTGCCACGTCAGAACGACTGACCGCCATCAGGCAGAAAAGAGGTTATGCAGCATGACACATGTGCGGTTGCTTCCGGCCCTGCTGATCGCAGTGGCCGGGCTGTTTTGCATCAAGATCACGCATCTGGTCGCCAACAGTGACAGTTTTGTGGGGTCTACCATGCCCGTGCAGGCTCAGGAAGTGCAGCCGCCTGCGGATCCGGCTGCGGCCGCGACGGAACAGCCTGCACCGACCAACAGTGATGCGCAAGAGCCGCCGTCCCTCATGGATGGGATGCGCGTCGACCAGAGCAGCACGTCGCGATCCGAACTGGCCATCCTCGAACGACTTGCCCATCGCAGGGAAGAACTCGATGAGCGCTCCAAGAGTCTGGAGATGCGTGAGGCCCTTCTGAAAGCTGCTGAAAAGCGTCTGAATGAGCGGGTTCAGGAGCTGAGAACTCTTGAGGAATCGATCAAGCTGGCGACCAAGGAACGGGACCGGGAACAGCAGGAAGATCTGGTGAAGCTGGTGGCCATGTATCAGTCGATGCGGCCTAAGGCGGCTGCAAAGATATTTGAGTCCCTCGACATCGAAGTGCTGACGGACATGGTTAAGATCATGAAACCGCGCACGGTTGCCAAAATTATGGGGTCCATGAATCCCGATGCGGCAAGCAAGCTCAGCATGGCGATTGCACGCGGGGAAACGCTTGAACAGGAAGTCAACGATCTTGGATCTCAGGAGTTGCCGCAAATCGGTAACTAGGCCCAATGCTTGACGCACTGATGCTGGTCAGGAGAGGCGCAGGTTCTGGTCAGGAGAGTGGCTGGCGACTTTGGCCAAGAGGCGTCAATAACCTGACGAATTGGCCGGTGTTTGTCTCAAATTGCGCCTATCGCGGTAAGTGTGGGTAAATCATTTGGCTTTACGATAGTCTCCAGACCGGCCTGCCAGTGCTTGGCGGGGATTTATGCGTGTGAATCAGGGTCTGCTCGAGTGGAGACGAAGATGTCGAAACAGGTTCGGCTGACAGATATGTTGATCAGATTGGCAAAGGCGAGTTCCCGAACAGGGTGCTTGGCGTTTGTTTGTCTCATCTGTGCCATTTCGGTCATGACGGTTCCCACTCAGTCTCTGGCGCAGTCAACCGAGGTCGTTTCGGACCGCACAAACGAGATCAGCCCAGGCAAGTTGGACGTCCTGATGTCCACCGAAGAGGGCTTTGGCCGACTTGTCCTTAGATTTACCGGACGCAATTTGCTTCCTGAATATTCGATGAAGCAGGAAAACAGCATTTTCGTTGTCCGCTTTGACGAAGGCATGAAGTCGGATAGCGTTTCGTCGATGCCGCGTATTCTCGGGGACTATGTAACCATTGCCAGACAGGACCCGGATGGCAAAGGTGTCCGCATTGCGCTCAAAGAAGGCATTCGGATCAATACGATGGAGGCTGGTGAGCGTCTCTATGTGGATTTTCTGCCCAAGACCTGGGCGGGGCCCCCTCCGGTGTTGCCAGCCGAGGTCGTTACTGAATTGGCCAGACGTGCCGAAGAAGCCCTGCGTCTCGCTCGGTCGCTTGAACAGGCCGAGAGCGCCACGCGCGTTAAGCCCAAGCTCGACATTCGCATCGGTGATCACCCGACTTTTTCGCGCTTTGCCTTCATCTGGAATATTCCGTTCGATTCCACCTTTGAACGGAAGGGTGATGTGGTTGATCTCTATTTCAACCACAAGACGGATGCCGACCTGAGTGATTTGCGCGCAAACCTGCCTGCGCTCGTTCATGACATGCGCATGAGCTATAGCGATGGGCGCACGCAATTCCGTTTGATTATCGACAAGAATTCGGATGTCAGAGCCTTTCGAGAAGACAATGGCTATGTCGTAGACGTGACGGGCGACAAGCAGCTGTTCGAGGCCAAGGGTGTTGAAGATACGATCACGCGCGCGATTTCCAAGCCCGGCGACGACAGCGTTCTGATTGCACGCGGTGTCAATCCGACGACGAATGATGAAGACGGATCCGAAGTGACCGGCGTGGGGGATCGCATTGGTGGCACGCCCGACAGCGCGCAGGATCTGATCCTTGGTCCCAATCCGTCGGGTCGCAATGCCGAGGGCACGTTGTTCACCAACGCACAGCTGACAGAACCGCTATCGCCCAATGGAGAGCCTGTTTCTACGGTTCCCATTCTGCCGATTGAGACGCAGCCTTTGCCTCAGGCCAAGCCCAATGTTTCTGCACCAAACCTTGATCCGACCAATGCGCAGGCCATCATAACCGAAGAGCCGGCAGTTGTGCAGGAATTGCCTGACCCGTCAATTGGCGACAACGCTGCGCAGGTCGTTGCTCAGGTCAACCCAGAAGTTTCTCAACAAACGCCGATCATTCGCAATGAACCGATAACCATCGAGCAAACCGATGTGTCGGTTCCAGCACAAGTCGGGGACATGATGGCCCCGGCATCGAACGAGACGATCCAGCAGCCACCCAATATCACGCAACAGACCCGAGAAGTGGTACCACAGAGGGTTACGCGCGGAAATGCTGAGCAAATGCAGGGCTCCATGCCTGATTTGTCGTCGCAGACACTGCGTGTGGAAGCCAAGACATTCGGACGTTCGGTTCGGCTGTATTTTCCGTTCAACAATCCGACCGGCTCTGCGGTTTTCAAGCGCAATGGTATCATCTGGGCAGTTTTCGACACATCCCTTGATCTTGATGTCGAGACCGCACGCAAACCGCTAGAGGCTGTCGCGGATGATCTGGAGGTTTGGCGCTCGGGCAATACTGCCGTGTTGCGCATTCCGCTTCGCAATTCGCGGCTGGTGACCTTTTCGCCAGAGGGGTATGGCTGGCTGTTGACCATTGGCGACATGGTTGTCGAGCCGACCAAGCCGCTGCACATGGCCCGCACCAAGATCAGTGGCGGCCGATCGGCGATGCGCGTGAAATTCGATGGCTCCTCTTCGGTGCTCAAGCTGCGCGATCCGGGAACGGGCGAGAATCTTCACGTAGTGACCGGCTTTGGCCCGGCGCGCGGTTTCGTCAAGGGTCAGCGGCTGGTTGACTTTACCACCATCATCTCTGCCCATGGCATTGCCCTTGCAGAGCATGTCGACGATTTGCAGGTGGCGCGGGACGAGGGCTATGTCTACATCAGTTCCCGGCGCGGCCTGACACTGTCCAACACCGAGGTGGCTCCGATCGACGTCAGCGGGTTGACGGAGACAAGCAACAAGGCGCGTGAGACTTTTCTGGATCTCGATTCACTCGCGATGGATAGCCCGGTTGCCTTCACGCGCAAGCGTCAGGAACTGGAGCGCAAGCTCTCGCAGTTCAAGGATATGGCGGCCATTCAGAGCGAACTGGAGCTGTCGCGCCTGCTGGTGGCCAATGGGTATTCCATCGAGGCATTGGGGCATTTGCAGATCATAGAGGATGCCGCGCCGGAATTTGCCCGGGGCCGCGGTTTCCGTACCCTCTATGCTGCGGCAGAACTCATGGCGGGGCGTCCTGAAGAAGCCTTCAAGCGGCTCAATCATCCCGAATTCGACAACGACCCCGATGCATCGGTTTGGCGCGGGCTTGCTGCAGCGCGAACGCATCGTTGGCGCGAAGCGGAAGACGCTCTTGATCTGGCCAGCACAGTTGCACCTGACTATAGTGATAGCGTCCGCCAGATGATGCTGCTCGATGGCGTTGAAATCAGTCTCATTGATCAACAGTTCGGTAGTGCATCTGCTGCCCTTGCGGAAGTGAACCCCGCCTTTCTCAATGATGAGAGCATCGCGCGCTACAATCTGCTGCGAGGCCGGATCGCTGTGGCCATGAACAAGCCGCAGGAGGCATTCGAGGCATTCAAGGCCTCGCGAGACACTGGATATTTGCCGATTTCCAATCAAGCCTGGTTGCAGGATATAAAGTTAAGGCAACAGGAAAAAGTCATCGACGTGGATCAGGCCATCGATGAACTCGAGGGCCTTTCTGTTGTTTGGCGGGGTGATGATGTCGAATTGAATGCTCTCAGAACCCTTGCCCATCTCTATGTGGACAAGGGTGAGTATCGTAGTGCCTTTGAGACATTGCATTCAGCCGCGGATTCCGATCCCAATTCCGATGTTGCCCGTGTTTTGCAAGAAGAGATGAACGCGGTTTTTTCCTCGCTGTTCCTCGACGGCAAGGTGAACGAGCTCTCCGCCATCAAGGCGCTGTCGCTATATTATGACTTCCGCGAATTGACCCCGGTGGGGCGTCGCGGCGACGAAATGGTTCGCAGACTGGCTGACAAGCTGGTGGAGGTGGACCTTCTGGACCGGGCGGCCGATCTGCTCAAGCATCAGGTCGACAATCGCCTCAAGGGTGCTGCACGGTCGCAAATTGCCGCAGATCTCGCGATGGTCTATCTGCTCGACAGCAAACCCAATCTGGCTCTCGACACCTTGCGCCGTACGCGTCAGTCTCAGTTGCCGCTGTCTTTAGAGCGGCAACGGCGCCTTGTCGAGGCAAAGGCGTTGGCCGAGCTGAACAAGGTCAATCTTGCGCTTGATATTCTCAAGCCACTTCAGGGGGATGATGTCGAGCAATTGCGGGCTGACATTCTCTGGCGCGCCAAGCGCTGGCAGGACGCGGCCGAACAGATCGAGGTTTTGTTGGGGGACCGCTGGACCGTCGGTGCAGAGCTTGACGAAAACGAGCAGACAAATATCCTGCGGGCCGGGATTGCCTACACGTTGGCCGACGACCGGTTGGGGCTTGATCGCCTGCGCCGGAAATTTGCCGACAAGATGAGCAATTCGCCGGTTGCCGGTGCGTTTGACGTGGTGAGCATGCCGATTGAAAGCAACGGGCAGCAGTTTCAGGCCATTGCTCAAGAGATTGCGGGCATCGACACGATGGAGCGGTTTCTCAAGGAATATCGCACACGCTACATGAATGCCGATGCCAAGCCGGAAACCGCGACCCCTGAAAAGCCCGCAGACACTCCGGACAACCCGCAAGTGTGAGGCCAAGCTTGTTGGCACTCGCCGGATCGTGATTGCTGATCGCGGTCTTGTAGCGGTCAACTGCGTTCTATGTCCCCAAAAAGCTTCTGACCAATGATCCGGTGATCAGGTTCCAGCCGTCCACCAGAACAAAGAATATGAGCTTGAACGGCAGAGAAATCACCACTGGCGGCAGCATCATCATACCCATCGACATGAGTATCGAAGCGACCACAAGGTCGATGATGATGAAGGGCAGGAACACCAGAAAGCCAATTTCGAAAGCCCGACGCAGTTCACTGATCATGAAAGCAGGGATGAGAACCCGAAGGCTTACGTCTTCCGGGGTCGCCGGTGCTTCCTGCTGTGCCATGTCCAGAAACAGAGCGAGATCGTTTTCGCGCACATGCCGGCGCATGAAGGCATGAAACGGCTGCGAGGTGAGGTCAAAGGCTTCTGCGGGCTCAATTTCGCCATCCACGAGGGGTTGAATGCCGATGTTGTAGGCTTCTTCAAAGGTTGGCGCCATGATGAAGGCGGTCAGAAACAGGGCAAGGCTGATCATCACCGTGTTGGGCGGTGCAGTCTGAAGCCCGATTGCCGAGCGCAACAGCGACAGCACCACGACAATCCGGGTGAAGGACGTGACCATGATGAGGATCGACGGTGCCAGAGACAGCACCGTGATCAGGCCGACCAGCTGCACGGCCCGTTCGGTGATCGTGAGATCGTCGCCGAAGCCGATGGTCAATTGTTGCGCGAAGGCTGGATTGAGCCACGCGAACCAGACCATCGTGCAAGCAAAGACAAAACTCAGCATGCTGACAAGGCCGAGTTGTCTCAGCCTCTTGCGCCAACTTGGGCCTTTGCGCGGAGCTGCCAATGCACCGGCCTGCTCTGGCGCGGCTTTGGGTGCAGTCTCCGGCACTTTCGAGAATGATGCCAAGATGGTCGGCCTTATGACTTTTTCGGGTCGCTAGTCAGCTCATTGAGCAGACGGTTGATTTCATCCTCATAGGACTCTTTCGGCTCAGCGGCTTCTGGTGAAGCCCGCGTTTGAGAGGGGTCTGCGTCTTCCTGCCTGACCCCAGCAGGCGGAGCTTCAGCTGATGGCGTCCGTTCCGGTTTTGCCTCAGCATCTTTATTGCTGGATGGCTCTGGGGTGCTGGATGGATCTGGTGCTTGCCGGGGGGCACTTGCAGGGGCGGCTGGCTGGGCGAGGGGCGCACCATCCTCAGCCTGCTCCGCTCTTGGGCTTGCTGCCTTTGCGGGCGTGCTTGCCGGGGTGCTCTCGGCGGCGGTGCGCTGTGTGGTCGGTGTAGACCGAGCGTCAGGGCCTTCATCTGGTTTGTCTTTTTCATAAGAACGCTCAGGCGCTGCGTTCTGCGCCTTATACGTGTCCGCATATTTGTCCGCCGTTTCGTCCGGCGCTTGCGATTGCGGCACTTTGCGGCCCTGCTCACGATTCGCGAGGGGACGATTCAAATCGGTGTTATGTGTCGCGGCGCGCTGTGGTGCAGACCAGCTCTCTTCAGCTTTTGGTGTTGTCGCTGGTGGTGTCTGGTCTCTTGGCGTCTGGCGGTGCTGTGTCTCATTGGGGATGGAGACAGCTGGTGGTTTGGGCGACGTGGCGGGAGGCTGAGCCGTCAACGCGCTTACCGCTTTCTTGATTGACGGGTCGAGAGATGGGGCGGCCGCGTTGCCTTTGGTGCGGTCTGTCGATGGCGTGGACGCGCCCGAAGTGCTGACGCCTGCCTGTGTTGGAGTATGGGTCGAAGCCTGTGACGTAGCCTGTGTCGCTGTCTGGGGTGTATGCGCGGCCGGACGTTGGGGTGCCGGGCGCATGGATGGTCCTGAAGGTGCCTGACTCGCTGGTGCGGGACCTGATGGAGTTGGACCAGTCGGATTTGCACCCGTCGGGGCTTGTCCTGCGGGAGGCGATCCAGCATGGCCCGGGACACCTGCCTGAGCGAACGATCCGGGATGGGCTGCACTTTGAGGCATGGGCGGAATGTGGTGCTCAACGAGCAGATCGTTTTCTCCACCGATCAGCACCAGATGTTCGATATTGTCCCGCCGCAGCAGAACAAGACGCCGCTTGTGGTCAACCTGAATGGCTTCGCGCACCGAGAGGCGCGGATGGGCCCCTTCGCGTCCGACCCTGCTTGAGATGGTGTTCACTTTCTTCAGGATCCATGCAAGCACGAGAATCAGGATCAGGACAATGCCAAGAGCCACCAAAAACTGCAGAAGCAGGCCGCTTTCATCACTAAACATGGAACTTCCAATCTACTTTCTACCAGCCCAGCCGGCATACATTTCAACGCATTACGAACCGTGTTGCAGGTGCGAATCTCTTAACTCAGGATCATTTTAACGCTTTTGAAAGTTTTTGCGCATGCCTTCAGTGCAATTTGCAAAATTTGCCGAGTGCAAGTCCCCGGAAAAGTGACGCTTTTCGGTCAATGCGCGAAAAGAGCGCCTGACGTTAATAACTCATTAACCATATGGTAGGCAAAATTTGCCTTGAGAACTGTGACTGTGCCGCCGGGTTTCTCATCCAATGGCACAAACCGACGAGGCAACCTTTTGGCTCTGAGCGATCTGAAACTCTTTTCCATGCTGCGCGACAAGATGCACTGGCATCAGGCACGTCAGAAAGTGCTGTCAGAGAATGTCGCGAACGCGGATTCGCCGGGCTACAAGGTCAAGGAATTGTCAGAATTCGATTTTGGCAGCGCCCTCAAGCCTTTCAAGGCGGAAGGCCTGCAGACGCGTATGACGAACTCGCACCATCTGCAAGGTCGCGCGATCTTTCCTGACGGCAAACTCGTGGGCGAAAAGGTTGATGGCTTCGAGACGACACCCAGCGGCAACGCCGTGGTGCTCGAAGAACAGATGATGAAGGTGACAACCAACCAGATGGATTTTCAGGCAGTCACCCAGCTCTACAGCAAGGGTCTGAACATGATCCGGATGGCTTCGCAAAGGCGCTAAGAGGCTCTTTGGCCATTTTGAACCGACGGACGACAAGGGAAAGGACACCTGATGGATTTCTTGCGATCAATCATGATTGCGGCTTCCGGCCTTCACGCTCAGAGCGGTCGTATGCGTGTGATCTCAGAGAATATTGCCAACGCCGAGTCGACGGGTCGTCAGCCTGGCGCCGATCCCTACAAGCGCCAGATTCCAACGTTCCGCACCAGTTTCGACCGGGAGCTGGGGGCGAAAACCATCGAGTTGGGGCGTATCCTGCCGGATAAGTCGGACTTTCGCACCCGCTATGAGCCGGGACATCCGGCGGCCGACGAAGACGGCTATGTGAAGCTGCCAAATGTGAACACACTGGTTGAAATCACGGATTTGCAGCAGGCACAGCGCAGCTATCAGGCAAACCTCAATGTGATTTCTGCAACACGCACGATGATCACAAAAACAATCGATATTTTAAAGGCTTAATGCCGGATACCTAATCCGGGCAAGACGGCTTTCAGCACACATTGCTCCGATAGGGCAAGACGAGAGGCACCATGCTGAACACATCTTTGACTGCAGCAAATGCATATAATCTGGCCCAAAAGCTGACGAATCAGACAAACTCTACTCCGACACTTCAGCAGGCCGCCGACAACAAACCCGACTTTGGCGCAATGGTAAAGGACGGGGTGAGCGGTGTTCTCGACAAGGGACAGGTTGCGGAAAAAGCCGCAACGGACATGGTGCATGGCAAGGCCGATGTGGTCGATGTCGTCACCGCGGTCGCTGAAACCGAAGTGGCACTGGAAACCATGGTGTCCGTTCGTGACCGCGTGATTTCCGCTTATGAAGAGATCATGCGGATGCCAATCTGATCCGTTGCTGGGTTGGAGGCCTGCCGTTGATCGTGGCGGCATTGGAACGGACGGGGTTGGTGCTATGCACTCTCGCCTGACGAGCGTTCAAGGAGGCCTGAAATGACCGGTCCGGAAGTACTGGATATAGGACGAGAAGGAATATGGGTGCTGATCAAGATATCTGCGCCCATTATGATTGTTGGTCTGGTGGTTGGTGTGATCATTGCGCTGTTTCAGGCGCTCACTCAGATTCAGGAAATGACTCTCGTCTTTGTTCCCAAGATCATCGCCATCTTTCTCATGCTCATGCTGACGATGCCGTTCCTTGGGGCCACGCTTGGCGGCTTCACTCGTTTGTTGATGGAGCGTGCCATTACGGGCTAGGGCTTATGACCGGCCCGGCTAGGTGCGAAACGCGCAATGCTTTTCAACGTTCTTCCGCAAACCGCCTACATCTTTATTCTGATCTTTGCCCGCATCGGGACGCTGTTCATGTTGATGCCGGGTTTCTCGGAAAAGGCGGTTTCCGTGCGGGTGCGCCTGATACTGGCGGTGATGGTCAGCTTGATGCTCTATCCCATGGTATCCGGCAACTATGGTGTGGTACCAGCAACGTTCGCGGGCATTCTGGCTGCCATGGGCAAGGAAATGCTCATCGCGCTGCTGCTGGGCCTGTCCGTCAAGCTGATCATGGCCGCGTTGCAGATCGCCTCGACAACCATTGCCTTTCAGCTTGGTTTGAGCTTTGCGATGGGCCCCGATCCAAGCACCGGACAGCAGACGGTCCAGCTCAACACCTTCCTGTCGACGGTGGCGATCACGCTGATCTTCGTCACCAATCTGCATTATCTGATGATCGGGGCCATGTATGACAGTTACGAGTTATTTCCGGTCAACCAGATGTTGCCGCTTGGCGACATGGCCGATTATGCGACCGAAATTCTGGCCGATTCCTTTGTGGTTGGCCTCAAACTGTCAGCGCCATTCATTGTCTATGGACTGATCTTCTATTTCGGGCTGGGCATACTGTCGCGCCTGATGCCGCAATTGCAGGTGTTTTTCATTGCGATGCCTGCCAACATTCTGATCGGTATGATCCTGTTCATGCTCATGCTCACCACGCTGATGACCTGGTATATGGGGCATATCGAAATGGTTCTGGGCAAATTTATAGCGCGTTAGCTGCGCGTGCGCGCGTCTTGTCGCGGCGGACAGGGGCGTGGTTTAGGAGGCTTGCATGGCCGAAGAAAATGATGATGCAGAAAAGTCGGAAGAGCCCACACAGAAACGGCTCGATGATGCGCATAAAAAAGGCGATGTCGCCAAGAGTCAGGAGGTTTCCGCCTGGTTCTCCATGATGGGCACCGGTCTTGTGGTTGCCGTACTGGGGAGCTATGTCGCCAAGGGCACGGCGAACAACCTCAAGGGCTTTTTCGAGCATTCCTATCAGTTGACCCTTGATGGTGCTCTTCTGACGCAGGTCTGGGGTCAGGTGGGCTATGCCATGCTTGGCGTTCTGATCGCGCCGATGATTGCGCTTTTGGCGATGGCTGTTTTCGGCAACATCATCCAGCACAAGTTCGTCTTTTCGACCGAGCCGCTAAAGCCCAAAATGTCCAAGGTGTCTCCCGCCAGTGGTTTCAAGCGTCTGTTTTCCAAAGAGAGTCTGGTCAATTTCGTCAAGGGGCTTGTGAAGCTTTCCATCGTGTCATTCCTGATGACTGTCATCCTTTATCCGCAAAGGGACAAGCTCGATCTCGTGATGGGGCTGGACCCGATTCAGATCCTGCCCTTCATTCAGGAATTGGCGCTTCAACTGGTGATCGGTGTGATCGTTGTCATGACGGTTCTGGCTGCCATGGACTATCTCTATCAGCGCAATCGCTGGCAGGAGAAGCAAAAGATGTCGATGCGCGAGATCAAGGAAGAATACAAGCAGGCCGAGGGTGATCCGCACATCAAGGCGAAGTTGCGCCAGGTGCGTATGGAACGTAGCCGCAAACGCATGATGGCCGCTGTGCCCGAAGCCACGGTCGTGCTGACCAACCCGACCCACTATTCGGTTGCGCTAAAGTATGAAAGCGGCATGGGCGCCCCGATCTGTGTTGCCAAGGGCGTCGACGAGACGGCCATGCGTATTCGTGAAATCGCCAAAGAGCACAAGATTCCGTTGGTTGAGAACCCACCGCTGACCCGAGCGCTTTATGCAACGGTGGATATCGATGACGAGGTGCCAGAAGAGCATTATAAAGCTGTGGCTGAAGTGATTGGCTATATTATGAAATTGAAGAATCGTACAAGTTGGGCTAGTCGCAACCAATAGAGTTGGATGAACTTCTCATTTGGCGGTGCTGGCTGATGTGCTGTCAGTCTGAGGCAGGGGATACATGATGGGCAGACAATTGAGCCACGAGGATACAGCGCAGGCCATGATTGACCATGTTGATCGGTCTGGAAGTGTCAAGTGGTTGCTGTTACTGGCTGTTTTTCTGGTGGTCGTTGCTGCGGCCCTGGTTTTCTTCAAAGGACAGATCGGTAGCCATTTGCAGTTGGTGTTTCTCAGCGTTCTGGCTGGTATCGGTATCCTGTCGTTGCTCGGGCTTGCGGTTGGGCTGGTCAAGCTTGGCAATGCGGCCGCTCCGCCCCATCTGACGCGACAATTTGTGGATAGCATGAGCGATGGTGTCCTCGTTTGTGACGCCCGCGACCGGATTGTCTATGCAAACGCGGAATATGGGCGCCTGACCGGCGCGCAAAGCGCCGAGGAGATCCGCTCCATCGAACGCAGCTTTGGCGGCGAACCAGATGCCGCGGAGGCCATCTACCGGCTGTCCGAGGCCATCCGCAGCGGACGCCCGGCGCTTGAGGAATTTCGGCTGTTCAAGGGGCCCGTGGGCGTCGTGCCGGATGCAGACGCGCCACAGGCGCGCTGGTTCCGCATCAAGGTGCGTGCGCTCAATGACACCGAAACGGGCGGCGGCAAGGATGCCTTCTCCGTGTGGCAGGTCAGCGACATCACCCGCGATCGCGAGCGGCAGGAGAACATCTTTCAGGAGCTTCAACTCGCCATCAACTATCTCGATCATGCACCTGCCGGATTCTTTTCTGCCGAACCGGATGGCAAGGTCATCTATATGAACGCCACGCTGGCCGATTGGCTGGGGTATGATCTTGCGCAGTTCGAGCCGCGGCATCTCAATCTCAATGAGCTTGTCTCGGGGGATGGCAATGCCTTGCTCGATGCTGTCAGCTCATCGTCTGGCGGACGCCGGACCGACATGATCGACCTTGATCTGGTCAAACGCAACGGGCAGGGGTTGCCGGTTCGTTTGATGCATCGCGTGCCCATCGCCGCTGACGGAACACTGGGCGCATCGCGCACGATTGTGATCAATCGCAGTCCGGGCGAGGATATCTCAGAAGAATTGCGGGCGGCGGAGGTTCGCTTCGCGCGCTTCTTCAACAACACGCCCATTGCCATTGCTGCGCTGACGGGCGAAGGCCGGGTGGTGCGCACCAACGCGCCGTTTGCGCGGTTGTTCTCCGCTGTCATTCCCGATAACAGCCCCTCTGACGAGGAGCCCGCCCCGACGATCCACAATCTGCTGGCAGAGAAAAACCGCGACGAATTATCGGCTGCGATCGACGAAGCGCTGAATGGCAAGAGCAACATTCTGCCGGTGGAATGCGAACTGGCCGAAGACGACAGCCGAACGATCCGTTTCTTCCTTTCAGGGGTCGAAGACGGTGATGCCGACGAAGAACAGGTTATCGTCTATGCGCTGGAAACCACAAAGCAACGAGAACTGGAAGTCCAGTTTACCCAGAGCCAGAAAATGCAGGCCGTCGGTCAGCTCGCAGGCGGGGTCGCGCATGACTTCAACAACGTTCTGACGGCCATCATCGGCTTTTCCGACTTGTTGCTTGCCAGCCACAAGCCAAGCGATCCGGCGTTTCAGGACATCATGAACATCAAGCAGAATGCCAACCGGGCCGCCTCTCTCGTCAGGCAGCTGCTGGCCTTCTCGCGGCGTCAGACACTCAGGCCGCAGATTCTCTCGTTCGGGGATGTGCTTGCCGATCTTTCGATCCTTCTGGATCGCCTGCTTGGAGAAAAAGTCGAACTGGAGCTGGTCTACGGGCGTGACCTTTGGCCGGTGAAGGCCGACCTCAACCAGCTTGAACAGGTCATTGTCAATCTGGCGGTGAATGCCCGCGATGCCATGCCCGAGGGTGGGCAGCTGACCATCCAGACGCGCAATCTGTCTGAAGATGAAACCATGCAGATGCCTTACAAACAGCTTGAGCCGGGCGAATATGTCCTGCTTGAAGTGCTTGATAGTGGCACCGGCATTCCCCCCGATATCCGGGACAAGATCTTCGAGCCCTTCTTCTCCACCAAGGATGTGGGCAAGGGTACGGGGCTTGGCCTTTCAACGGTCTATGGCATTATCAAGCAGACTGGCGGCTTCATCTTCCTTGAAAGTGAAATGGGGCAGGGCACCACGTTCCGCATCTTCCTGCCGCGCCATGTGGCGGAAACAGTTTCGGTTGTCGAAGGCACGGATGTTGGCGAGCATGTCCATGAAAATGAGGCAGAGGGTGTTCCGGCCTCTGCAGCCATCGTCGATCTGACCGGCAGCGCCACGATCCTGTTGGTTGAAGATGAGGAGGCCGTGCGGGCCTTTGCTGCCCGTGCGCTGGCGTCACGCGGCTATACGGTCCATGAGGCGGGCTCAGGTGCCGAAGCACTCGAACTCATTCGCGAGATTGATGAACCAATTGATCTTGTGGTCTCGGATGTGGTCATGCCTGAAATGGACGGACCAACAATGTTGGGTGAATTGCGCAAGATCCGGCCCGAGTTGAAGATCATCTTCATGTCTGGCTATGCGGAAGAAGCCTTCGCCAAGAACCTGCCGGAGAATGAAGAATTCGGCTTCCTGCCCAAGCCCTTCTCGCTCAAGCAGTTGGCGACCAAGATCAAGGAAGTGCTGGGCGAATAGGCCGGGTATCTCAATCAGCGAATGATCATAAAAAGGCGGCGCGTTTCATGGCCCATGAGACGCGCCGCCTTGTTTGTTTTGGGATCCGTTCTTTGAGACAGACTAGACCGCAGCTGCAATCTTGGCCGCCAGACGGGCGTTGTTTTTCACGAGGGCGATGTTGGTCACCAGGCTGTCTCCGTCGGTCAGATGCTTAATGCGGTCCAGAACGAACGGGGTGACATCCTTGCCCGTCACGTTGAGCCGGTTGGCCTCAGAAATGGCTTCGATGATGTCGGTTTCCATTTCGGCTCGCGGGATTTCATCAGCTTCTGGGACCGGATTGGCGACGATCATGCCGCCTTCGAGACCAAGGGTCTTGCGCATGGTGTAAAGGGCTGCAATCTCATCGGCGTCATCCATCCGCAAGGGACAGGTGTGGCCGCTTTCCCGGCTCCAGAAGGCCGGGAATTCATCGGTCTTGAAGCCAACAACCGGTACGCCGAGTGTTTCGAGCACCTCCAGGGTCTTGGCAATGTCGAGCAGCGCCTTGACGCCTGCCGAGACCACCATCACGGGAGTTTTGGCCAGCTCCTGCAGGTCGGCGGATATGTCAAAGCTTTCCTCTGCGCCGCGATGTACACCGCCGATGCCGCCGGTAGCAAAGGTGGCTATACCAGCTTGGGCTGCACAGATCATAGTTGCGGCGACAGTTGTCGAGCCGCTTTTGCCAGCCACCAGCGCATAGGCAAGGTCGGCGCGGGAGAGCTTCATGATATCGTCGCGCTCTGCAAGCGCCTCGATGTCCTCACGCGACAGGCCGACATGGATGGTGCCGTCGAGGATGGCGATGGTTGCCGGGCAAGCGCCTTCATCACGGATGATCTGTTCTACTTCCAGAGCCGTGGCGACATTTTCCGGGAAGGGCATGCCGTGGGTGATGATCGTGGATTCAAGGGCGACAATGGGTTTGCCTTCCTTGCGGGCGGCGTCAACTTCTGAGCCGAAGACAATGGGCAGTATGTTGGGGGACGCGGTCATGAGGTTTGGCTTTCTTTGTCAGCTTGCGGAATCTCTGCGAGGCAGGCTTCCAGCATTTGTCTGTTGAGCATGTCAGGGACAGATTGCTCGCTCATCAAGGCAAGGTTTGCGCCCGCCATACCATAGGCCAGAGACTCTCCAAAAGAGCGGCCGAGCAAGCGGGCGTGAAGGACACAGGCGCAGAGGCAATCGCCTGCGCCATTGGTTGATCGGACTTTGACAGGCGGGGCCGGGAGCTTCCACACCTTGTCACCCTGCCATGCGGTGAGGCCCGCATCGCCGCGGGTGATGATGCCGGACTTGACGCCCTCTTCCATCAGGATTTCCGGCAAGGCTTCGGGATCGGCGAATTCCTGCGCCAAAATCGCTGCTTCCTCTTCGTTGCAAAACAGAAGGTCAAGCGCAGAGAGGCACTCACCTGCGCGGTTGGCTTTGGGACCAGAAACAGCGCTGATGGCTAGGGTATGCTCGCCCTTGCCTTTGACAAGCTGATCGAGCACATCCGCAGACAGATTGGTGTCGGTGAGAATCAGGGTCGGTCTTTCAAGACCGGCAAGACAGTCCGCGATTTGTTCGGCAGGAAAGCTGTCATAGATGTCCATGTCGGCAATTGCCGCATTGAGTGATCCATTGCGATCCTCGATGGCGGTGTAGCTGGCGCTCGGCTTGTCGGGATTGATTGTGATCCGGTCGGTGTTGATGCCTTCGCGTGCCAGCTCGCGCTTCAGAAAATGGGCATCGTCATCAGCACCGCTGATGGTGCTGAGTGCCACCTGCCATTCGAGCCGGGCAAGTCCGCGCGCAACATTGCCGGCAACCCCGCCAACGGAGCGGCTGAGATGGCCGGGGTTTGATTGCCCGGGCTCCAGTCGCGCATGGGAGCGAGCGATGCGGTCGACGTGCGCGCCGCCAAAAACAAGAATATCGGGTTGGGAAGGAGGAGCCATGAGCTGTCTTTGCGCGTTTGGTGCGCTCGTCTGGTGTTGATCAGGAGGCGACCATACAGACGGGAATGTGGCTTTTCCAGCATAAAGCGAAGGACCGCGCCGCTGACGGTTAACACTTGTGAAGAAGAAACACCGCTGCCCGTGTGCAGGCAGCGGTGTCTCACCATCTCAGTGTCGTGGGGACTTCATTTCTGAGATTTGGGTATTTGCCAAAACCGGATGGGCCGATCAGTCCATGGCCTTGAAGTTGAATTCGCCCCCTTCCTTGATGCCTGAAGGCCAGCGGGCCGTGACGGTCTTCGTGCGGGTGTAGAAGCGGAAGGCGTCCGGGCCATGCTGATTGAGGTCGCCGAAGCCGGATTTCTTCCAGCCGCCGAAGGTGTGATAGGCAAGGGGAACCGGGATCGGCACATTGATACCCACCATGCCGATGTTGATCCGGTTGGCAAAGTTGCGGGCGGTGTCTCCGTCGCGGGTGTAGATCGCTGTGCCGTTGCCATATTCATGGTCCATGGCGTAGCCAAGGGCGTCCTCATAGGTTTGGGCGCGCACGCAGGACAGGACCGGGCCAAAAATCTCTTTTTTGTAGATGTCCATGTCGGTGGTGACATGGTCGAACAGGTGCGGGCCGACAAAGAAGCCGTTTTCATAGCCCTGAAGCTGGAAATCACGACCATCGACCACGAGTTTGGCGCCTTGCTCCACACCGGTTTCAATCAGCCGCAGGATGTTTTCCTTGGCGGCCTTGGTGACAACCGGGCCATAATCAACATCCTTGCCTGCGGTGTAGGGGCCGACTTTGAGTTTTTCGATGCGCGGGACCAGCTTTTCGATCAGGCGGTCTGCGGTAGCCTCACCAACGGGCACGGCGACCGAGATGGCCATGCAGCGCTCACCAGCCGCGCCATAGCCTGCGCCGACAAGGGCGTCCGCTGCCTGATCCATATCAGCATCGGGCATGATGATCATGTGGTTCTTGGCTCCACCAAAGCACTGGCAGCGTTTGCCGTTCGCCGTGGCGCGGGAATAAATATAATGCGCGATCGGGGTCGAGCCGACAAAGCCGACAGCCTGAACGGTCTCATTGTCGAGAATGGCGTCTACGCTCTCTTTGTCGCCGTTGATGACCTGCAGGATGCCGTCGGGAAGGCCCGCTTCCTTGAGCAGTTCGGCCAGCATCAGCGGCACGGATGGATCCCGTTCGGAAGGCTTGAGGATCATGGCGTTGCCGCAAGCCAGCGCTGGTCCGAGCTTCCACAAAGGAATCATGGCCGGGAAGTTGAACGGCGTGATGCCAGCAACGACGCCCAGAGCCTGACGCATGGAATACATGTCGATGCCGGTTCCGGCGCTGTCTGTATATTCCCCTTTCAAGAGATGGGGCGCTCCAATGCAGAATTCGATGACTTCCAGTCCGCGCTGGACGTCCCCCTTGGCGTCGACAAAGGTCTTGCCATGCTCGGAGGAGAGGGCGTCGGCCAGCTTGTCCATGTCGCGGTTGATGAGATCGACAAAGCGCATCATGACACGGGCGCGGCGCTGGGGATTGGTCGCCGCCCACGCTGGCTGTGCCTTGTCAGCGGCGTCAACTGCGGCATCAAGTTCGGCGGTGGTGGCAAGGGCGACCTGCGCCTGAACTTCACCGGTTGCCGGATTGTAGACATCAGCGAAGCGGCCCGATGAGCCCGCCACGATCTCGCCGTTGATGAAATGGCCGATTTCCCGCATGCTGTGTTTCTCCCTTGCGTCGAATATCCAACGTCAATTGTTTGATTGTGATTGGCTGCTATTTTGCTTGCGCAATTATAAATATCAATGCTCGATAAATCGCATCCGTTGTGCAAATATTATAGTAGTGGAGCTGATATAGGGGCCGACTGATGAACTGGGATGATGTCAGGATCTTTCTGGCGGTGGCGCGCGCAGGGCAATTCCTCCAGGCAGCCAACCGGCTTGGGGTCAATCACGCCACGGTCGCGCGGCGGGTGAGCGCGCTAGAGGATGCGCTCAAGGCCAAGTTGATGGACCGGCGCACGACAGGCTGCGTCTTGACGCCGGAGGGTGAGGCGTTTGTGCTCGCTGCCGAGCGGATGGAAGCGGAGATGCTGGCAGCGCACACCAGCATTGGCGAGACCAATGTCGATGTTGCAGGCGTGGTTCGCATAGGCGCGCCTGACGGCTTTGGGGTGGCCTATCTTGCGCCGCGCCTTGGCCCGCTTCTAGATCGCTATCCGGACCTGCGGGTTCAGCTCGTGCCAGTGCCGCGCACCTTTTCCATTGATCGGCGCGAGGCGGACATCGTGATCACGGTGCATCGGCCGGAAAACGGGCGGCTGGTGGCGCGCAAGCTGGTCGACTACAAGCTGGGGCTTTATGCGTCCCGCGCCTATTTGGAGCAGCATGGGATGCCTTTGACCCATGCCGATCTTGGCCAGCACAGGCTGATCGGGCTTGTGGAGGATCTGATCTACAGTCCGTCGCTGCATTATTCGGACGAAATGATGCGCGGTCATCAGCGCCAGTTTGAGTGTGCCAGCTCGCTTGGTCAGACGGAAGCCGTGCGGGCTGGGTTGGGGATTGGTATCCTGCATGGCTATCTGGCCAAGAATGATCCGGATTTTGTCGAGGTGCTCCCCGATCACGCCATCCAGAGAGCCTATTGGGCGATCTATCACGAAAGCACGCGCAACCTCGGTCGCATCAAGGCGGTGTCCGATTATATTTACCAGCTGATGGACGAGGAGAAGGCTATTTTCCGCTGATCGGGGGGATGGGGTCTCGTTGCTTTCTGCCCTCGAAATGGCTGCGAGACAAAGAGAGGAAAATAAAGGTCGACAGACCGTTGCCGATGAAGCCCATGAGCATGACAACGATTTGATATCTAACGGCGATCAGCGGATCGACGCCGGAGAGGATCTGTCCTGTCATCATGCCCGGAAGCGAGACAAGGCCAACTGCCAGTAGCGAGTTGATGATAGGAATGAGCGCCGCATTTGCAGCCGCTTTTCGGGCGTCTTCGTATGATGCCTGTTTTTCCAATTCGGATATCAAGCGCTCTGCGGACAGGCTGATGGCATTCATGCTGACCACATAGACCATGCCGGACAGCGGTATGATAAGGCGTGGTTGGTACCACGGGTCTGCCTGCAGAACGAAAACGGTCACCGTGACGAGCGTAATCGATCCTGCGGTGAAGACAGCCGCAAAGGCGTATAGATAGAGAATTTTTGAGGGTGATTTCAGGGGATTAAGGCTGATCCATGTTGCGGCCAGCATCATGACGCCGATCACCATCAAGACCAGATAGCTATGCGCTGCTGTAAACAGGTAGGTGAGCACGAAACCGATCGTGATGAGCTGCACCAGCATCCGCCCGATTGCATAGACACTCTTGCCCAAGTTCAGTTTCCATCGGTAGAGCATAAAGAGCACTGGTAGCGTGGGAATTGCCATCAGCAACAGACGCAGCGCTGAAATGTTCGTGATCGTATCCTTCATGCCGCTTGCCCCTGTTGCCGCACCAGTTCATAATGCCCTCAGATGACACGGTTTTTCAGGTCTTTTCAAGCTTGTATTGACGATAGGATCCTGAAGAAAGCAGACCCCCGTCTAGGCTAAGGAGGGATTGTCATGAAACCTTTTCCTTTGCTACGCTTTTATAAATAAGAACAGTCGTTGATTGGTGGCGAGTGACAATCAGGGACAATCAGGGACCGCTCGAAGGAGAGAGACCATGACACCGAAAACCTATCAGGGACCGCGTGCCAGCGACGAAACCCAGCAGAATAGCACGTCGCAAGATGCGCGTTTGGCATTCGAGAAGACCTATTCCGAAACCAAGGTCAGGGACATTCTCAAGGGAAAGAGCGCCGACCTTTTCACAGTCACCCGCACAATGACCATTGCTGCGGCGACAGCAGAACTGGCCGCGCGACGCGTCGGCAACTTGCCTGTCGTCGATCACAACCTTGGTCTGGTCGGCGTGATCTCCGAGCGCGATATTGTTGCTGCCGTTTGCGAAGTTGGCGAAGAGGCCATGGGGCGCTCCGTCGAACAGCACATGACCATGGATCCTGCGACCTGCAAGGGCGAGGATCTGATTGTTGATGTCATGCAGATCATGACGGATGGTCATTTTCGCCACATGCCGGTCATGGACGGTCCGGTGCTGGTCGGGGTAATCTCGATCCGCGACATCGTCATGCACCGGGTGCAGGAAGTCGAATATGAAACCCTCCGCCTCAAGCAGTTGATGGTCGGCTGAGGCCTGTGTTCCAGAAGAACTGTTCAAGCAATCAATTGAGCCCCTTTTCGGGGCTCTTTTTTGTTGGGGGCTTTGCACGCCTTTTCGCCTCATTCAGCAATTTGTCCGGCCCGATTGGCACTTTGCAGTAAACCACCTGTGCCTTTGGTCCGTAAAAAACCAAAAAGGACGGTATTTATGTCAGAATCAATTGAAGAAAAGTGGAAACGGGTCTGGATTGTCGGAGCCAGTTCGGGGATAGGCAGGGAGCTTTGCTCCCGTTTTGCCGAGCGCGGCATGGATGTGTTTGCAAGCGCGCGCAGCGAGGAAGCGCTCAATGAACTGGCTGCGACCTCTGAGCATATCTCGGCGATGCCCCTTGATGTGACCGATCCGTCGGCCACACAGGCGGCAATTCAGACTATGCAGGATCAGGACGGCTTGCCGGATCTTACGATTTATTGTGCTGCAATCTATGAGCCCGGCGGGATTGATGCCTTGAGCCATGACGCCGCGAGCAAGCATATGATGGTCAACTATCTGGGCGCGGTGGGCGTGATTTCGGGTCTTGTGCCGTTCCTCAAACAAAGAGGCAGGGGCGACATTGCCATTATCAGTTCGCTGACCTCTTACTGCGGCCTTCCGCTCGCTTCGCTATACGGGCCGACAAAGGCCGCGCTGGCCAGCCTTTGCGAAACCTTGCGTCCAGAGTTTGACCGGGACGGTCTTGGCCTGAGGTTGATCAATCCCGGTTTTGTCGACACAGGTTTGACTGAGAAGAACACCTTCAAGATGCCGTTTTTGATCAGCCCGGATGAGGCGGCCAGCCGGATCGTCAAGGGTCTTGAGGGCCGCGGCTTTGAAATCGCCTTTCCATTCCGCATGGCGATTTCACTCAGGATCCTGCGCCTCCTGCCCTATGGGCTCTATTTCCGACTGATGAGAAGGTTGGTATGATGAGGCAAGCATCAGAGGCCATGCGCGACGTGGCAACGCGCTATGCAGATTATTTTGGACACCTTTCTCCCGACCGGGTCGGCGAGGTTATGCCGCTCCTCAGCGACGATATCCATTTCATCGATCCGTTCAACGATGTCAGAGGACGCGACAATTACCGTGCCGTGATTGCCAAGATGTTCGAGGATGTCAAGGATCCCCGGTTCGAGATTCTCGATCTTGCGTGGTCAGGGGAGATCTGCCTGATGCGTTGGGATTTCTCCTGCTCGGTGGCCTATATCGGTGATTGGACCGTGCGGGGGATTACTGAGTTGCAGTTCGACAGCGATGGTCGCATCTCGGCCCACTATGATTATTGGGATTCAGGGCGGCATTTCTTCGGTAGGTTGCCGGTGATCGGTGCTGTTATTCGCTGGATCAGGAAAAAGGCCCAAGTCTAGAGTGTTTCTTCGCGTATCCCCGTAAACATGTTTCGGGGATACGCTTCAGGGCCTATTTGGGTGTTGCGAGCTTCGGGCGCTGAGATGGCTCCCTTTAGCTGGCCGGACGCTCATAGACATAATGGCCGACATCGATTGTGCCGTTCGAGAATCCCGCCTCGCAGTAGCTCAGGTAATATTCCCACATACGCCGGAAACGCTCGTCATAATCGCCCAATTGGGTGATTTCCGACCATTGAGCGAGAAAGCGGTCGCGCCAAGTCGCCAGAGTTCTGGCGTAATCGAGAGCGAAGCCTTCTGCATGGGTGGCTACAAGCCCGGCCTTTTCGGCCTGATGATGCAACAGTTTCACGCTAGGCAGCATTCCTCCGGGGAAAATGAAGGTTTGGATGAAATCAGCGCTGCGGCGATAGCGTTCATAGTTGGCTTCATCAATTGTGATCGCCTGCAGGACCGCCCGGCCGCCGGGACGCAGGTTCTCGAACAGGGTCTTGAAATAGGTCGGCCAATGTTCTTCCCCAACGGCCTCAATCATCTCGATGGAGATGATGGCATCATAGGTCCCGGTCTCATGGCGGTAGTCGCGCAGGTGGAAGCGGGCCTTGTCATCGAACCCCTTGGTCTTTGCACGCTCGTTGGCGTACTCAAGCTGTTCTGTTGACAGGGTAAGACCATCAAGGTCTATGCCGCGCAGCGCCGCCCGCTCGGCAAGGGCACCCCAGCCGCACCCGATCTCAAGCATATGATCGCCTTGCTTGAGGCCACTGAGGTCCAGAGCCTTGTCCAGCTTGCGGATCTGGGCTTCTTCGAGCGTGTCCGTTTCGCCATAGCGATAGGCCGAGGAGTAGGTCATCGTCGGGTCCAGCCAGAGGCTGTAGAAATCATTGCCGAGGTCATAGTGATAGGCAATGTTGCGGCGGCTTCCCTTCACACTATTGGCCCGTCTGAGATGCTTGAGGCGTGCAACCCAATGGGCAAGGCTTCCGCGGGTTCGCAAAGCATCGAAGACGGCGGGATTTTTCAAGAACAGGTCGAACAGGGTGGTGAGGTCCTCGCAGGACCAGTCCCCGTCCATATAACTTTCGGCAACGCCAAGCGGTCCGCGCATAAGGATGCGCCAGAGGGCTCGGTGGCGATGGACCGTCATTCTGGCTATGGGGCCGCTCTGGTCGTCGCCGCCAAAAACGAGATGCCCGCCCGATGGCACGGTGATGTCAAGTCGACCGCTTTTGAGATGTGACAAGAACGGGCTCAACAACTTGTACCAGAGGCGGCATTGCCATGTCGGCAGATCGCCGTGGCCCCTCTGGTCCGTGTGGCTGTGCACCTGGTCCGATCTTTCGTTTTGAATCGTCATGTTGGCGTTCCTTTCCCATCAAGCGGTCGCGACAAGGTCGAGACCGAGCGGGAAGGCAGGGGCGGACGCCTGTGATAGGGGGCACCTTTGAGCCACAAGCGGAGGGCTTCAAGATGGATGGCGACCAGGATTTTCCATCCCGTTTGCCACAGCTTCCCAAACAACCAGAGTAAATTCGTGTTCGACAGTGTCAAGCGTTGCGCAGCAAAGGAGGCGGTCAATGACGAAGGCTGATTGCCCGACATTGTGATTCTGTAGATCGCTTTTTCATCTGGAAGTTGTATTGAGAAATCATATCGTCCATCCATGGCCAAAAAGGGTGAAACGTAGAAATTCTTTTCTCCACTGTGACGAAAGCTCTCGCCTTTGGCCGTCTCTGTGTCCTCTTGATCAAGACGATATAGATAGTGATGTCTCTCACCGAAGGTGTTGCTGACCTGATAAAGGATGGCCACGGGCTGGTTGGCGTCATCGCAGCAAAAAAGGATCGAAATCGGGTTGAAGGCATGGCCGAGCATGCGCGGAAAACACAGGATCGATATGCGTCTGGGCAAAGGTTCGCCGGGGCCAAACTGGCCTGACTGCTCAAGACGGTTGGTCACAAAGTCTTCAAGAGTTTCAAAGCCTTCATCCATGTGGTCGGACTCGTGAAAACTCATGAGATTGAAGCGGTTGACCGAGAAGAAGCGGCTCATCCGGGCTGCCTGTTGCTTTTTGTACAGCGGTAGGAGAAGTGCGCCAACGCGGTAGCTCAAGCGGTGCTCGACTTCGCCCTGTCGCGCATGAACCACCTTGCCGTCATAGAGGCAAGGGTCCGGGTCGAAAGGAGCCTGATTCAAAGGGGCTGGGGAAGATAGGGTCATTCTGCAGCCACCGTGCTGGCGTATGGCGCCATCCGTGGTTGATCCGGCGACAGCATGATCCGGCCTGAAGGCGCTTCAACGCTCCATGGGCGGCTGACGCCGCCGAGCTGTTCGGCAACGGCGAGACCGGCCTGAATGCCGTCCTCATGGAAGCCATAGCCGAAATAGGCACCGCAGAACCATGTACGCCGGTGGCCCTGCAATCCCCACAGATGGCGTTGGGCCTCCATCGCCTCAATGGAGAAGACCGGATGGTGGTAAAGGCACGAGCGCAGCACGGTGCCTTCTTCCGGCATTTTTGTCGGGTTGAGCGTAACGAACAGATTGTCCTTGCACGCTAGATTTTGCAGACGGTTCATCCAGTAGGTCACACAAAGGGAGCTGCCGCTTTCCTCATTCGTCGGAGCGCTGGTCTGCATGTAGTTCCAGCTTGCCCATGCGGCGCGACGTTTGGGCATCAGGGCAGGATCCTTGTGCAGAATCGCGAGGTTGCGCTGATAGGGAATGGCCGTGAGCAGATTTCGCTCTTCCTCGGATATGTCGCTGGATCCCGCTGTCAGGATTTGGAGTGCCTGGTCGGAATGGCAGGCGAGCACCACATGATCGTAGCGGGCTTCGATGCCCTGACGGGTCTTGATGGTCACCGAGCCGGGGCGGCGAACCATGTCCGAGACGGACTGGTTGAGATGGATCTCTCCGGATATGCCGTCCTTGAGCTTTTCCACGTATCGGCGCGATCCGCCGGGGATGGACCGCCATTGCGGTCTATCACGGAATTGCACCAGTCCGTGGTTGATCGAAAAGCGCATGAAAGCGAGGAAGGGAAAGGCCAGCATCTGTTCGGACGGGATGCACCAGATGGCGGCACCCATCGGCACCAGATGCTCCTTGATGAAGGTTTTTGAGTAGTTGCGTGACGTCAGATAGTCGCCAAGGGTCATGCGCTCCACATTTGGATCCATGACATCACGCTGGGCTTCTGTGTAGAAGCGCCGCACCTCGTAGAGCATCTTCAGAAATCGCGGATTGGCGAGGTTGCTCGGCTTGGCAAACAGGCTATTGAGCCCTTGTGGGCTGTATTCCTGTCTACCATCATCAAGGGAAGCGGCGAACGACATATCCGATGAAGCTGTTTCAAGGCCGATATGGTCGAAAAGTGCGGTGAGATTGGGATAGGTCCGCTCGTTGTAGACAATGAACCCCGTGTCGACATCCAAAGGCCCGCTGTCGGTTTCGACCAGCTGGCTGTTGGCGTGACCACCCAAACGATCATCTTTTTCATAGATGTCGACCTGATGGGATTTCGAGAGCAGCCAGGCCGCTGAAAGGCCTGCAATACCAGATCCAATGACTGCAATATGCATTTGTATCTCCGATGTTTTTCTTTTATTCGACCTGATATGGGGTTCAGATCACCGGTTGTTGCAAATTATCGGGTTGAAGTGCTTTTTTGCAAATCGATGTGAACCGCACGGGACGCACCATCGTAGGACAGGTAACAATCACTTTTTCGGGTAGATTTGACTATGACATTGGTGCAAGCTCTCGTCAAAAGATCAGGGGGAGGCGGGGATATGACCGCTGGCCAGCTTAGCGCCCTTCTTGTTTCCTTGGGCGATCAGCGTGATCGATTGGCGTTCAGACAGCTTTTCGATCACTTCGCACCAAGGCTCAAGAGCTATTACATGAAAGCGGGAACCAACCCGCAGATGTCTGAAGAACTGGTGCAGGAGACCTTTGCGCAAATCTGGCGCAAGGCCCATCTGTATGATCCGGCCAAGGCTGCCGCATCGACCTGGATCTTCACAATCGCCCGAAATCAGCGAATCGATCGCTTGCGGTCGGAGAAGAGTTTTGTCTTCAAGGATCAGGACTATTTCGCGTCAAAGCTGGTTACCGAGGAAGAGCAGTCGCGCGATGTGTATCGCAATGAACTGGCAGACAGGGTCTCCAAGGCTCTGACGCTCTTGCCGTCGAATCAGGCCGAAATCGTCAACATGGCCTTTTTCGAAGATGCAACCCATGCCGACATTGCCCAGCGTTTGAAACTGCCCTTGGGGACCGTGAAGTCGCGGATGCGGCTTGCATTCGGACGGTTGAGGAAACTTTTGGCTGAGGTAGAAGCATGATTCACCATCACCTCAATGATGAAATGATTTTGGCCTATGCTGCAGGTGCGCTGTCCGTGGGACATGCGCTGGTGGTTGCCAGTCACCTTGAGATTTGTCCCCATTGCGCGGCACGGCTTGCGGACGCGGAAGCCATCGGCGGTGCCATGCTCGATGACTGCGATGAGAGCGCGGTCTCTGATGATCTGTTCGCAACCATGATGCGATCGCTCGATGATCCGGACATGGAATACACTGAAGCGTCGGTTCCGGCGGACCGGTCTATGGTCAAGACCGCTGGGAAAGTGCATGTTCCGGCCTTGTTGGCATCGGTCATCGGGGATGATTTTGATGCCATCCGATGGCGTACTGCAGGTCCCGGGATCAAGCAGTTTGTTCTGCCTCTCGAAGGCACAGAAGGCGAAACCGTGCGCCTTCTTAAGCTGTCGCCGGGTTTTGTGACCCCCGAACACAGCCATCACGGGTCGGAAATGACCCTTGTGCTCAAGGGCTCCTTCTCTGACGATACGGGGCGATACAGGGTTGGCGATATTCAGGATGCCGATGATGACGTGCATCACCAGCCCATTGCTGATACCGATGAAGAATGCATCTGTCTGGCTGTGACGGATGCGCCGCTAGAGTTCAAGGGCGTGATTACGCGCCTGTTGCAACCGATCATCGGAATCTGATCGGGCCGGCATGCATAAAACCATCGCTGTTTTCGGCACGTCGGGTGCCATCGGGCATGCACTGGCCGAAGAGGCCCTGAAGCATCACGACAGTTGCGATCTGATTGCCATCTCAAGGTCTCCTTGCAAGCCGCTCGGGGTGCGTGAAGGCCAGTCGGTTTCCTATCTCTCCGGTTTTGATCTAATCAGCGAAGAGGCAGTTGTCAGCGCTGTCGATGCGATCTTCGAGCGTGGCAACCCTGATCTTGTGTTGATCGCTACCGGCGTGCTGCATGGCGAGGGGGTGACGCCCGAAAGGCGAATGCGTGAGCTGGATCCGGATGCGCTGTCTCAGATGCTGGCGATCAACCTCATTGGTCCAGCCATGATCCTCAAGCATCTTCTGACCCGGTTGCCGCGCAAGCATTCGTGCCGCATCGGTGTGTTGAGTGCACGCGTTGGCTCGACCTCGGACAATCGGCTCGGGGGATGGTACAGCTACCGGGCGTCCAAGGCAGGACTGAACCAGCTCATCAAGACCGCCGCGATTGAACTTGGCCGCAGCAACCCACAAGCGGTGCTGGTCGGGCTTCATCCGGGAACTGTCGACAGTGATCTGTCTGCCCCGTTTCAGGCCAGTGTGCCGAAGGGGCGTTTGTTTTCTCCCGACCATTCCGCTCATCTCTTGATGGATGTTTTGCTGTCCCTCAAGCCGTCCCAATCCGGTCTGTGTTTTGATTGGGCAGGAAAGGAAGTGGCTCCGTGAGTTCAGTTGCAATTCATTGGTTCCGTCAGGATCTGCGCCTCATGGACAATCCCGCCTTGATGAAGGCCGCAAAGTCGGGCGCGCTTCTTCCGATCTATATTCTCGATGACGAGACCGCTGGCGAGGCAGCCATGGGCGGGGCCAGCCGTTGGTGGCTCTATGAAGCACTAAAGGATCTTGATCAACAGCTCGAGGGGCATTTGCGCCTCTACCGAGGGGCTGCCGAGGATATCCTGCCTGAAGTGGCCAAGCTCTATGGGGCCTCAACCATCAGCTGGACGCGTTGCTATGAGCCTTGGCGAACCCGCCGGGATAGGCGTATCTCGGAGACACTGGATCAGATCGGGGTGACGACAATCCGCCTTAATGGCTCCTTGTTGTGGGAACCTTGGGAGGTTCTTAAAAAGGACGGCGAGCCCTATCGGGTGTTCACGCCCTACTATCGCAAGGGCTGTCTTCAGGTCGAAGCTCCGGCGAGACCCATGACCGAGAAGCCGGATTGTCGCTTTTGCAAGGCAAAAGCGGGCGACGGTGCCTTAGCGCTCAATGATCTGGCGCTCGTGTCTCCCGTCGGCTGGCATGACATGCTCGAGCCCCATTGGGATGTGAGCGAACAGGGCGCTCAAAAGGCACTGTCGGTCTTTCTGGAGCATGGGCTTGATGGCTACAAGGCGGGGCGGGACTTTCCTGCGCGCACCAACACATCGCGCCTGTCTCCTTATCTCCATTGGGGACAGATTTCACCCAATCAGATTTGGTATGCGCTGGAAGGTGACGCTCAGATGGAGACTTGTGATGCGCCGGATGCGGATATTGATCACTTCCGCAGCGAGCTTGCATGGCGGGAATTTTCCTACAATCTCCTTTATCACAATCCAGAGCTGCCCCGCGTTGCCTTGCAGTCAAAGTTCGATGGGTTTGAATGGGTGGATGATGAGGCTCAGCTTGAGCGCTGGCAGAAGGGCGCGACCGGCATTCCCATTGTCGACGCTGGCATGCGCGAGCTGTGGCAGACCGGATACATGCACAATCGGGTTCGGATGATTGTGGCGTCATTTCTCATCAAGAACCTGCGCATCGACTGGCGCAAGGGCGAGGCCTGGTTCTGGGATACGCTGGTCGACGCGGATCTGGCGAGCAACAGCGCCAGCTGGCAGTGGGTGGCGGGCTGTGGTGCCGATGCTGCTCCCTATTTCCGGGTGTTCAACCCGGCCCTGCAGGCGGAGAAGTTCGATCCGAAGGGCGATTATATCCGCCAGTATGTTCCCGAATTGGCGCGTTTGCCCCAAAAGCACCTTGCCAAACCATGGGAGGCACCCGAGGCTGTTCTCAGCGAGGCCGGGGTCGCGCTGGGCAAGGACTATCCGTTGCCAATGGTGGACCTCAAGAAAAGTCGAGCGGCGGCGCTTGAGGCCTATCAAGCCCTTTCCTGAGAGCCGTTTTTCGCTCTTTCTGTTTCATCCATTCTCCTGCGATCATGGGCGTCTTGCCTTGTCGATTTGCGAACGGTATGGCTAGGGGCCAACACGCCGTGCAGCGGCACAGAATTCCATTGTAAAGAGGATATTGCTGATGACCCCTACACAGGTCGAGATGGTGCCCTATGATGATCGTCGGTGCCAATTGGGGGAGGGGCCGCTCTGGCATCCTTTGCGCCATCAGCTCTTCTGGTTCGATATCATCGGCAAAAAGTTGTTGAGCCGACAGGGGGATAAGCCTCAGAGTTGGTCCTTTGACGAGCAAGTCAGCGCGGCCGGATGGGTCGACAGGGACCGTTTGGTGATCGCCAGCGAGACTGCATTGTTGCTCTTTAATCTGGAGACCGGCGAGACCTCGCGCCTGTGCCATCTGGAGGCGGACGATCCAAGCACCCGCAGCAACGACGGTCGCGCCGACCCCCTTGGTGGCTTCTGGATCGGAACCATGTCCAAGTCTGAAAAGAAGCCCGATGGCAGCGTTTACCGGTGGTATAAAGGTGAATTGCGCCAGCTCTATACCGGGATTCTTGTGACCAATGCGACCTGTTTCGCCCCCGGCGGGCGGGTGGCCTATTTCACGGATACGCCGACAAAGCTGGTCAAGCGCGTTGCCTTGGATGCGGATGGCTGGCCGAGCGGAGAACCGGAGGTGTTTCTGGATCTGCGCGAGGCCAATCTCTATGCTGACGGTGCCGTGGTTGATGCTTTGGGCAATGTCTGGATTGCCTTTTGGGGCGGCTACAAGGTCGCAGCCTTTCGTCCCGACGGCAGTTTGATGCGAGAGATTTCGGTGCCTGCCAAGCAGGTGACCTGCCCGGCCTTTGGCGGGAAAGATCTCAAAACGCTTTTTGCCACATCGGCCGCGACCAACATTTCAGAAGATCTCATGGCCCAAGAACCACACAATGGATGTGTTTTCTCTCTTGCACTGGATATCGAGGGGCAACCGGACAATCAGGTGTTCGTTTGACAATGGCGGGAGACCGTACCCCGGCCATTTTGATCAAACCTGTCGCTCGAATCATGAAAAGCTGAGTTCAGTTCGAAATGGTGGCAAAATAGGGATAAGTTTCCCCCGTCGGAACATGTTGAGAACAAATCAAATTTTCATACTATTTTCAGAATTTTAAGAGAAGTATTGCTAATGAGAACAAAATATGTACATTAATCATAGTTGCAAGAACGTGTCTGCTATGAAGAATGGAACACAAAATGATTCAAAACAGCCTCAGACTGGTTGAAGGAAGCAGCATGGACAAGACAAAGGCATTGGAAGCGGCCCTGTCGCAGATTGATCGCGCATTTGGTAAGGGATCAGTGATGAAACTGGGCCAGCGCGAAGTGGTCGAGATCGAGTCCATTCCCACCGGATCGCTCGGGCTCGATATAGCATTGGGTATCGGTGGCCTCCCCAAAGGACGTATCATCGAAATCTACGGGCCGGAATCCTCGGGCAAGACAACATTGGCGCTTCATGTGGTTGCAGAATCGCAAAAGCGCGGTGGCATATGCGCCTTTGTGGATGCCGAGCATGCGCTGGATCCTCTTTATGCACGCAAGTTGGGCGTGGATATCGACAATCTGCTGATCTCGCAGCCGGATGCTGGCGAGCAGGCGCTTGAGATCGCTGATACGCTGGTGCGCTCTGGTGCTGTCGATGTTCTGGTTGTCGATTCCGTTGCTGCTCTGACCCCGAGGGCCGAGCTCGAAGGTGAAATGGGCGACTCCCTTCCCGGATTGCAGGCACGTTTGATGAGCCAGGCAATGCGGAAACTGGCCGGATCCATTTCCCGAACCAACTGCATGGTCATCTTCATCAACCAGATCCGTATGAAGATCGGTGTGATGTTCGGTAGCCCCGAGACGACGACCGGCGGTAATGCGCTGAAATTCTACGCTTCCGTCCGGCTTGACATTCGCCGGATCGGCTCGATCAAGGACCGCGATGAAGTGGTCGGCAACCAGACCCGCGTCAAGGTGGTCAAGAACAAGGTGGCCGCGCCGTTCAAGCAGGTTGAATTCGACATCATGTATGGCGAAGGGGTGTCCAAGCTTGGCGAGTTGCTCGATCTGGGCGTCAAGGCCGGCGTCGTTGACAAGTCAGGGGCCTGGTTCTCCTATGACAGCCAGCGTCTGGGGCAGGGGCGTGAGAATTCCAAGACCTTCTTGCGCGAAAATCCGAAGATCGCCAACGAGATTGAAGCGGCCATCCGTCAAAGCGCAGGGCTGGCCGAAAGCCTGATGGCGCCGCCTGAAGCTGATGAAAAGGACGACGACGCATAGTCGGATCGTTCCTGACGAACCGCTGTTCGCCTGTTCGATGGACAACACGGAATTTGGAAGGGCTGCCGTTACGGTAGCCCTTTTCGCGTTCTGATTTCCTTTTCTGATGATTGCCCCCGCAATCGGGCCGAATTGCATGACAGGGCCCTTATTGAGCGCCAAATAGAGCAAATTCGGCAAAGAAGCTGATGAAAGGTCCGGCCTGTGCCCCCAAAGTGATAGACAGAGGCACGATGGCTCGTTAAAACCGCGAAGTGACAATTTGGAGACAATTCCAGGTCTGTTGCTGCGTTCGACCCCGGCATTCGAAACCGGACGGCAGGCGCCGGGCAACGTCCTGACAAGGTCAATCTGCTTTCGGGCAGTCAAATATGATTGGTGCAGTATGAGCGGTGTAAATGAAATTCGGTCCACATTCCTGAACTATTTCGGCGATCATGGTCATTCCATTGTCGAGTCAGGTCCTCTGGTCCCTCGCAATGATCCAACGCTGATGTTCACCAACGCAGGCATGGTGCAGTTCAAGAACGTTTTCACCGGGCTTGAGACGCGCGACTATTCGCGCGCAACCACATCGCAGAAATGCGTGCGTGCCGGCGGCAAGCACAACGATCTGGACAATGTCGGCTATACCGCCCGGCACCATACCTTCTTTGAAATGCTCGGCAACTTTTCGTTCGGCGATTACTTCAAGGATGACGCGATTGAGCTGTCCTGGAATCTTATCACCAAGGAATTCGGATTGCCGAAGGACAAACTTCTCGTCACGGTCTATTCCGAAGACGAGGAAGCATTCAATCTGTGGCGCAAGATTGCCGGCTTGTCCGAAGACAAGATCATCCGCATTCCGACGAGCGATAACTTCTGGTCCATGGGCGAAACCGGACCTTGCGGCCCGTGCTCTGAAATCTTCTATGATCACGGCGATCACATCTGGGGTGGCCCTCCGGGGTCGCCTGAGGAAGATGGAGACCGTTTCATCGAGATCTGGAACCTCGTCTTCATGCAGTATGAGCAGCTCTCCAAGGACAAGCGCGTCGACCTGCCAAAGCCGTCTATTGATACAGGCATGGGATTGGAGCGCATCGCGGCCGTGCTGCAGGGCACCCATGACAACTACGAGACCGATCTTTTCCGCGCCCTCATTCACAACAGTGTGGATTTGACCGGCGTCGATGAAATTGGAGAGGCGGCGGCGAGCCATCGCGTGATCGCGGACCATCTTCGCTCGACCAGCTTTCTGATTGCAGATGGCGTTCTGCCCTCTTCTGACGGACGCGGCTATGTTCTTCGCCGAATCATGCGCCGGGCGATGCGCCATGCCCGTCTTCTGGGGTCTCAGGATCCTGTGATCTACAAGATGGTGCCAACGCTTATTCGCGAAATGGGACAGGCCTTCCCGGAACTTGTGCGGGCTGAAGCCCTTATCACCGAAACGCTCAAGCTTGAGGAAGCCCGGTTCGGCAAGACCTTGAGCCGGGGCCTGCAGCTGCTCGATGATGCAACGGATGGCCTTGGCGAAGGCGATCGCCTTGATGGTGAAACCGCATTCAAACTTTACGATACCTTTGGCTTCCCGCTCGATCTGACGCAGGATGCGCTGCGCAGTCGCGACATCGAAGTCGACACCGATGGCTTTGACACAGCCATGGAACGTCAGAAAGCGGAAGCTCGGGCCAACTGGGCCGGTTCCGGTGAAGCGGCAACCGAGGCTGTCTGGTTCGATGTAGCCGAAAAAGTTGGTGCAACGGATTTCCTCGGCTATGAAACCGAAAGCGCCGAAGGCGCGGTTGTTGCCCTGATCAAGGATGGCGCAGAAACCGATGGACTCAAGGCCGGAGACGAAGGCGCGATCATTCTCAATCAGACACCATTCTATGGGGAATCCGGTGGTCAGGTTGGCGACACGGGCGCGATGATTGCCGATGGGGTGCGCTTCGAGGTCAGCGATACGGTCAAGAAGGCTGGCGGCATGTTCGTGCACATGGGCAAGATGATCGAAGGCAGCACGAAGATCGGCGATGCGCTTGAGCTCAAGGTTGCCAGTGAGCGCCGGGGGGCGATCCGCGCCAACCATTCGGCAACTCACCTGTTGCATGAGGCCCTGCGCGAAACGCTGGGCGCCCATGTTGCACAGAAGGGGTCGCTCGTAACGCCGGAGCGTTTGCGGTTTGACTTCTCGCACCAGAAGCCTGTCAGCGAAGACGAAATGAAGCACATCGAAGACATGGTCAACGAGATCGTGCTGCAGAACGGTGCTGTCGAAACGCGCATCATGGCGGTTGATGATGCCATCGAGGCCGGAGCCATGGCACTGTTTGGTGAGAAATATGGTGATGAGGTCCGCGTGGTCTCTATGGGCGAAGCGGTGCGCGGTGAGAAGTCTGGCAAGACCTATTCGGTGGAGCTTTGTGGTGGTACGCATGTCAAACGCACCGGCGATATCGGGCTTTTGACGGTTGTCGCCGAAAGCGCAGTGGCGGCCGGTGTCAGGCGCATTGAGGCCCTGACTGGCAGCGAGGCACGCCGTTATCTGCAGCAGCAAGATGAGCGCACCAAGGATGCTGCCGCGCTGCTTAAAGTCTCCCCCAATGATCTTCTGGAGCGTCTCGAAGCACTCGTTGCAGAGCGTCGCAAGCTGGAGAAGGATCTGGGAGATGTGCGGCGCAAGCTGGCCATGGGTGGCGGTTCTGATGGTGATGCCATCGAGGAGGTCGCTGGTGTCAAGTTCATGGCGCGTGTGGCGGAAGGCGTTTCACCCAAAGACCTCAAAGGTCTTGTCGATCAGGGTAAAGACAGCGTCGGCAGTGGTGTCGTGATGATGATCGCGGTGGGCGATGACGGCAAGGTCGGCGTGGTTGTGGGGGTCACCGATGACCTGACAGAACGCTTTAATGCTGTCGACATGGTCAAGAAAGCCGCCGAGCTTCTGGGTGGTCGTGGCGGCGGTGGTCGTCCTGACATGGCGCAGGCTGGCGGCAAGGATGCGGCTCAGGCTGATGCGGCCATTGATGCCGTGCGCGGTCTGATCTCCGGGGCCTGAAACCTGAATTATTTTTCAGGGCATGCGCTATCAAAGTTTGAAAGGCCGGGTGAAAATCCCGGCCTTTTTTGCGTTGGCCGTCAACGCAAATCAACTGTCCCAAGCGCTTTGGGGCTAAATGATAAAATTCAGGGAAACGTGGATTTGGTGGAAAAAAACAAGGGTGACTGCCCGATCATACGAGGTGGTGGGCAAGCGGGTGATCAGACAGTCACCGGCTATTGCTAGCCGCCTAATTGGTAACTCAACTGTCAGACGTGGTAAACATGTTTTGGTACAATATATCCAAGTATTATCTTGCAGATAGGTGAGTAGGGCTTTGCGAAAATTATGTTTCGCGCCGCAAAGATAGTAAATTATTGATTTGTATCCAATTTTTGATTTCGTTTGTTCTGTCTGGCTCCGAATGAAATGTGTGTCTGATTATTTCTCTTCGGGATAACCTTGCGTCATAATCGGAAAAATTGACGATCCTTTTCATTCAAATCGTTTTGAAAAGATGTTTTCTCTTGTTTTTCGTCAAGGAAGCCGGTGGACCGGTTGGGGCCCACCGGGTCACCTTACGACATGGTTTTCTGCAAATTGCGATCCACGGCATCCAGAAAGCCGGTCGTCGAGAGCCACTTCTGATCCGGGCCAACAAGGAGGGCCAGATCTTTCGTCATCTGGCCACTTTCGACCGTTTCGACGATGACTTTCTCCAACGTGGAGGCAAAGGCGGCAAGACCCATGTTCTCATCGAGCTTGGCGCGGTGCTTCAATCCGCCGGTCCAGGCAAAGATGGAGGCAATCGAGTTGGTCGAGGTCGCTTCGCCCTTCTGATGCTGGCGATAGTGGCGGGTAACGGTGCCATGGGCTGCTTCTGCTTCAACGATCTTGCCGTCAGGTGTCATCAGCTGTGAGGTCATCAGCCCAAGAGAGCCGAAGCCCTGAGCAACCGTATCGGACTGCACATCCCCGTCGTAGTTCTTGCAGGCCCAGACGAAGCCGCCGTTCCACTTCATGCAACAAGCCACCATGTCATCGATCAGGCGATGCTCATAGTGAATGCCCTTTTTCTTGAAGTCGGCTTCGAACTCCTCTTCATAGACCTTCTGGAAGAGATCCTTGAAACGTCCGTCGTAGGCTTTCAGGATTGTATTCTTGGTGGACAGGAAAACAGGCCAGCCGAGCGACAGGCCATAGTTGAAGGAGGCACGGGCAAAATCGATGATGGAGGCGTCCAGATTGTACATTGCCTGAGCCACGCCAGCACCGGGGGCGTCGTAGACTTCACGCTCGATGACGGTTCCGTCTTCACCGACGAATTTCATGGTCAGCTTTCCCTTGCAGGGGAAGTGGAAATCTGTCGCGCGATACTGATCGCCAAAGGCGTGGCGGCCGATGACGATGGGCTGGGTCCAGCCGGGAACAAGGCGCGGTACGTTGCGGCAGATGATGGGCTGGCGGAAAACCACGCCGCCCAGAATGTTGCGGATGGTGCCGTTGGGCGAGCGATACATGCGTTTGAGGCCAAATTCCTCGACCCGCTGCTCGTCGGGGGTGATGGTGGCGCACTTGATGCCGACGCCGTACTGTTTGATGGCTTCGGCGGCATCCACCGTGATCTTATCGTCTGTGCGATCCCGTTCCTCGATGCCCAGGTCGTAATACTTCAGGTCGATATCCAGATAGGGCAGGATCAGCTTCTGTTTGATGAAATCCCAGATGATGCGGGTCATTTCATCGCCGTCGAGTTCGACGACCGGATTATCAACCTTGATCTTGGACATGTATGTGACCTCGTTATGCATGGTTCTGACCTTGACGACAGCGTCACCATTCGGATTTCCTATAGGTCATCATGTCGGTCGGTCAGTGAGTAAAGAGAATATGTCGCCCGTATAGCATCCAAGTGGATTTGGGCATAGGGCACGCAGGGTCACCCTTAGTCTTACGCGGCGGCACGCATGGGCCTGTCTTGATGACCTTGAGGGCGAAATCGCTCGGTCGCCGACAATGAACCGCATTTTTGCTCCCGGTGGGCTGTTGTTGGCAGAAGGGGTTGAAAAATTGCCATGATTGGGTCACTACAGACGCCGTCCCGGAATTTCACCAACGCCGCTTTTTTTGCAGCCATGTTCAAGTGGCATGTCGGCAGGGTTGATCCCTTTTTCGGGCTGATTTGAATTGGACAAAAGAAAGACAAGAAAATGGATCCGGTGATCATTCTGGTGGAGCCGCAACTGGGCGAGAATATCGGTACGGCTGCACGTGCCATGGCGAATTTCGGGGTGACGGACCTGCGCCTTGTCCGGCCGCGTGATGGCTGGCCGAGCGAGAAGGCGCGCAATGCGGCGAGCCGGGCCGATCATGTGATCGAAAAGACCGGTATTTTCGAAACGCTGGAAGAGGCGCTGGCCGATCTCGATTTCGTCTATGCGACCACAGCCCGCCAGCGGGACATGCTCAAGACCGTGCGGCATCCGGTCGAGGCGGCGCAAGTGATGCGCAAGACCGTGTCCGCAGGGGGCAAGGTGGGGGTTCTGTTCGGGCGCGAACGCTGGGGCCTCAACAATGATGAGGTGGCGCTGGCCAACGAGATCCTGACCCTGCCGGTCGATCCTGACTTTGCTTCGCTGAATATTGCTCAGGCCGTGCTGATCATTTGCTACGAGTGGCGCATGTCGGGCAATGATCGTGAAGCCGCCTTGCCATTTGAAACCCCTGATGTGCCACGCGCCAGCAAGCAGGACATGGTCAACCTGTTCGAGCATCTCGAGCAAGCGCTCGATGAAGCTGGCTTCTTCCGCCCGCCTGAAAAGCGTGAGCATATGGTGCGCAATCTCAAGACCATCCTGCAAAAGGGCGATTGGGCCGAACAGGAAGTGCGCACGTTACGCGGCGTTGTCGCCGCGCTGCAGCGTCGCCATGAACGCCATTAGCGCTGACATCATGAGCCGCTGACTTTATAAACCCAAAGTGTGCCACCGGACCTGATGCAGGGTCATCCGGCCACTTTGCTCTTGAAGGATCTTGACATGCTGCGCGAGAAGGATCCTCGCATTCTGGTGTTCGATTCCGGCCTTGGCGGATTGTCCGTTCTGTCCGCTCTCGGCGAAACCTTGCCGCAAACCGACTATATCTATCTGGCGGACAATGCCCGTTTTCCCTATGGCGATCTTGACGACGATGTATTGACCTCGGGCCTCGTGACGCTTTTGGCCGAGGCCTGCAAGACCTATGCCCCAGACCTCATTGTAATCGCCTGCAATACGGCCTCCACGGTTGCGCTGGGCGCCTTGCGTGAGGCCTTTAGCATTCCAATCGTCGGGATCGTGCCTGCAATCAAGCCGGCGGCTCAGGCGACCCAGAGCGGCCATGTGGCGGTGCTGGCAACGCCGGGCACCATCCGGCGGGCGTATACGCAGGATCTCATTCGCGATTTTGCCGAAGGGGTGAAGGTGGATCTGATCGCCTGTCCCGGTCTGGCAGGACTTGCCGAGGCCTTTGTGGTGGACGACAAGCGCGATGATGCGGCGGTGAGGGCCGTTCTGTCGCCGCTTCTGGACGGTCCGGCCTTTGACAGCGTTGATGTTGTCGTTCTGGGATGTACCCATTATCCTCTGCTGTTGCCGGTTCTGGAGGATCTGGTCGTGCGTCCGCTCTTCTTCATTGATCCCGCGCCAGCGGTGGCGCGACGGGTGATGCACCTTCTGGGGCAGGAATGGCAGGACTGCCTTGTTGGTTCCCCCAATTATCGCGAGACGCTGAAATCGCGGGTCCGGTTCGTTGCGACCGGTGGCGGTGAGGAACGCTTGCAGCAGGGGTGGCTGAGGCTTTTGCATCGCTCGGATGCCGTTCGGCACATTTGAGGTGGGAATTGCGCAAATTTCTGCCGGTTTGAACGCAAACTGGTTTGACTCCTGAGGTCAAACCTTCTAAACACCACTCAATCGTCGCGGGGCTGGTCATACTGGCCCCCTTTGATTTCGACGCACCCGTGAGGCTTGAGGGGCGCAACCTTGAGCTTCTGTCGGATCCGGTTTCGGCCAATGATCCTAGGAGGGGCGCGTTTTCTCGATAATATGAAAACAAGGAAAACTCGCGAATGACTAAGCGCCATTCTCAGAAATACAAAATTGACCGCCGTATGGGCGAAAACATCTGGGGTCGTCCGAAGTCCCCGGTGAACCGCCGCGAATATGCTCCGGGTCAGCATGGCCAGCGCCGTAAAGGCAAGCTGTCTGACTTCGGTATTCAGCTGCGCGCCAAGCAGAAGCTCAAAGGCTACTACGGCAACATCTCCGAGAAACACTTCCTGCGTATCTACAAGGAAGCAAACCGTCTTAAAGGCGATACCTCGGAAAACCTGATCGGTCTGCTCGAATCCCGTCTGGACGCCATCGTATACCGCTCCAAATTCGTGGCTACCGTGTTCGCTGCTCGTCAGTTCGTGAACCACGGTCATGTCAAAGTGAACGGCCAGCGCGTCAACATCCCGTCCTACCGCCTTAAAGCGGGTGACGTGGTTGAAGTGCGTGATCGTTCCAAGCAGCTCGCCTTTGTTCTGGAAGCAACCCAGCTGGCTGAGCGCGATGTGCCTGATTACATCGAAGCTGACCACAGCAAGATGACCGCAACCTACAAAGCTGTTCCGCAGCTGGCTGATGTGCCGTATCCGGTTGTGATGGAACCGAACCTCGTGGTCGAATTCTACTCCCGCTAACGGGACGCGATCAGAGATCTGGATTTTGCAAAAGGCTGCCATTGGCAGCCTTTTGTGTTTGTTGCTGTTGAGCCCTTCCGCCGCTTTTGATACATCTGCGGGGCATATTCCCAACCGGAAAGAGACCTGATGAGTGATAGTGCCGCCTCCCTGATCGCCGCGTCTGAGCCCGTTCAGGATGAGGATGATCTGTGCCATCCGATGTTCCGCAAGGCGCCGAGCAGTGTTGCCTTCAAGAAGCTGCGCAAGCGGCTGTTGCGCAATGTTCGGTCGGCCATGGACGACTTCAACATGAGCACCAAAAAGCAGAAGTGGCTGGTCTGCCTGTCTGGCGGCAAGGACAGCTATGGTCTTCTGGCGATCCTGTTGGACCTCAAATGGCGCGGTCTGCTCGATGCGGAGCTTCTGGCCTGCAACCTCGATCAGGCGCAGCCGGGGTTTCCATCTGACGTCTTGCCGCGCTATTTTGAAGAAAATGACATTCCCTATCATATTGAGCGGCAGGATACCTATTCCATCGTCAAGGAGAAGATCCCCGAAGGAAACACCTATTGCTCGCTCTGCTCGCGCTTGCGGCGCGGCAATCTCTATCGGGTGGCGAGAGAACACGGCTGTGACGCGGTTCTTCTGGGTCATCACAGGGATGACATCCTCGAGACCTTTTTCCTCAATCTGATGCATGGTGGTCGTCTTGCGACGATGCCGCCAAAGCTAAAGAACGAGGAGGGGGACCTGATGCTGTTCCGGCCGCTGGCCTATTGCGAGGAGAAGGACTTGCAGAAGTTTGCCGAAGCAATGCAGTTCCCGATCATCCCATGCGATCTGTGCGGTTCGCAGGATGGATTACAGCGTCAGCAGGTCAAGGCCATGCTGCAGGGCTTTGAAGCCCAGCACAAGGGCCGCACGCAGGTGATGTTCCGCGCGCTCTCCAACATCCGCCCCTCGCACATGCTCGATACCAAGCTGTTCGATTTTACCGGCCTCTCTATTGACGACGACCGGGCCGGGGATGACAGCGACGATACCGATGGTTGCGCCGCCGTGTCAGCGCTCACGGATGGTTTCCTGACCATGCATGAAAATTAAGGCCTCAACGGCGTGTTTATGCTCTGATCATACAAAAAGCCCGGATCATTGATCCGGGCTTTTTTTCTAGTTCAGTGTGGTGCGGATCGCCAATCAGGCGGTGACCTTGGAATTTACCAGGGTCTGGAGTTCCTGACTCTGGAACATCTCGCGGATAATGTCACAACCGCCGACGAATTCACCCTTCACATAAAGCTGTGGGATGGTTGGCCAGTTGGAATAATCCTTGATGCCCTGACGCAGATCGTCGTTTTCCAGCACGTTGATGCCCTTGTAGGGCACGTCAAGGTAATCCATGATCTGGACAACCTGACCGGAGAAGCCGCATTGCGGGAAGGTTGGCGTGCCTTTCATGAAAAGCACAACGTCGTTGGATTTGACCTCGTTTTCGATCCAGGCCTTGATATCGCTCATGTAAACGTCCTCGTTTCGTCTTTGCTTTTATCTGCGTTGTATCGGCTGTTGTCCGGGACGCCGCTAGAGGGAACGCAGATCCGGCAAGTGCCGGTGCGATGGGTTTAATCCGGGATGGATGTTTGCAGAGCCAGAGCATGCAGCTCGCCGCCCATGTTGCCTTTCAGGGCTTCATAGACCATCTGGTGCTGTTGCACGCGGGACTTTTCGCGGAAGCTTTCCGAGACCACTTCGGCGGCAAAGTGGTCGCCGTCGCCGGCAAGATCGCGAATGACGACCTTGGCGTCTGGTAGGGCTTCCTTGATCAGGGTTTCGATTTCTCGGGCGTCCATTGGCATGCTGCTGCTCTCCTCGGTACAAAGTGTGGCAGGAAAGTTGGACAGACGCAAATAGCAGATCAGTGAATGGAGTCTGCTTCCGCGTGTTTGCCGGTTCTGCCTTTCTTGGCCATCTTCCCCTTGTATCACCAATTTTCAGGTGAGCCGATAGGGAAAGATGCTGTTTGCGCTAGCGTCTCCTTTGAGACAGGTCTGGGTCAAGCTGAAAAATCAGACAATCACCAGTCTAGACCCGGACTAGACATTGTGCAGTTTGTCCGCGCCCTGTTCCTCAGATTTCCTTGGCCATATAGGCGGGGAACCAGGTCTCGTGTGCCTTGACAAGATCTGCAACCGGGACCGAGCCGTGGCCGGCGAGGCTGAGGGCTTCACCTTCAACAACACCAATGACCTCGGCTAGGACACCGCTCTTGCCGGCCTGAGCCAGAAGGGCATTGGCTGCCTCCTTGTTACAGGTGACCACGTAGCGTGCCTGATCCTCCGCGTAGAGGGCAATATGGGGATCGTTCGAGGGCAGTTCAATGGTGCATCCGAGGCCGGAACGCATGGCCATTTCGGCAACGGCAACACCTAGTCCGCCGTCGGAAATGTCGTGCGCTGCATTGATTGCGCCGGAGCGGATCGCGTCGCGAACAAAGGCACCATAGATTTTTTCAATCTCGAGATTGACCGGCGGTGGAGCCCCTTCCTCACGCCCGAGCATTTCGGCGAGATAGAGGCTCTGGCCCATTTCGCTGCCATGGCAACCGATGAGGATGATCACATCGTCTTCGGCCACGAAACCATTGCCGACAGAGACGGTGACGTCGGGCAGCAGGCCAACGGCACCAATGGCCGGGGTAGGCAGGATTGCTTCGCCGGAGGTCTCGTTATAGAGCGAGACGTTGCCCGAGACGATTGGCATGTCGAGGGTTTGGCAAGCCTCGCCGATCCCTTTGATGCAGCCGACGAACTGGCCCATGATTTCGGGCTTTTCAGGATTGCCGAAGTTGAGGTTGTCGGTGGTGGCAAGAGGCTCTGCGCCAACCGAGTTGAGGTTGCGCCAGCTTTCGGCGACAGCCTGCTTGCCGCCTTCGAACGGGTCTGCCCTGCAGTAGCGCGGGGTGACATCAACGGTGAAGGCAAGGCCCTTGCCGGTGCCATCGACACGGATGACGCCTGCATCGCCACCGGGGCGCTGCTGGGTGTTGCCCTGAATCATCGTGTCATATTGCTCCCAGACCCAGCGACGTGAGCTCAGGTTCGGGCTGCCGACCATCTTGACAAGGCTTGCCAGAAGATCGTTGGGCGCGGGGATGGTCCCATTGTCGAGCTTGGCGAGTTTTTCACTCTCGATCCATGGGCGATCATATTCGGGGGCTTCGTCACCCAGTTCCTTGATCGGCAGATCAGCAACCAGCTCGCCATCAAAATAGATGCGGAAGCGCAGATTGTCGGTGGTCTCGCCGACTTCGGCAAAGTCCAGTTCCCATTTGCGGAACACCGCTTCGGCGGCTTCGCGTTTTTCCGGGTGCAGCACCATGAGCATGCGTTCCTGGGATTCGGACAGCATCATCTCATATGGGGTCATGTTTTCTTCGCGCACTGGAACCTTGTTGAGGTCCAGATCGATGCCGAGGTTGCCCTTCGCGCCCATTTCAACGGCGGAGCAGGTGAGGCCTGCCGCGCCCATGTCCTGAATGGCAATGACGGCACCGGTCTGCATCAGCTCGATGGTGGCTTCCATCAGGCGTTTTTCGCTGAAGGGGTCGCCGACCTGAACAGTAGGACGCTTTTCCTCGCTGTCATCGTCGAACTCGGCCGAGGCCATGGTGGCTCCGCCGACGCCGTCGCGGCCGGTTTTGGCACCAAGATAGACAACCGGCATGCCGACGCCCTTGGCCTCAGAGAGGAAGATCTTGTCCGCATCTGCAAGGCCCGCCGCAAAGGCATTGACGAGGCAGTTGCCGTTATAAGAAGGATGGAAGTTGACTTCGCCGCCAACGGTGGGCACGCCAAAGCTGTTGCCATAGCCGCCAACGCCAGCCACGACGCCGGATACAACGTGCCGGGTGCGCTCATGCTCAGGTTCGCCAAAGCGCAGGGAGTTCATGGCCGCAACGGGACGGGCACCCATGGTGAAGACATCGCGCAGGATACCGCCAACGCCGGTGGCCGCGCCCTGATAGGGCTCGATATAGGAGGGATGGTTGTGGCTTTCCATCTTGAAGACGACCGTCTGGCCATCGTCAATGTCGACCACACCGGCGTTCTCGCCGGGCCCCTGCAGCACGCGCGGGCCTTTGGTTGGCAGGGTGCGGAGCCACTTCTTGGAGGACTTGTAAGAACAGTGCTCGTTCCACATGGCCGAGAAGATGCCAAACTCGGTGAAGGTCGGCTCACGTCCGATCAGTTCGAGAATGTGGGCATATTCTTCAGGTTTGAGGCCATGGGAGGCGATCAGTTCGGGAGTGATCTTTGGTTCGTTCTGGATCATGCCACCTTCTCCAACAGGCTTTCAAACAGGCCGCGGCCATCAAGGCCGCCGTGCAGGTCTTCAATCAGATTTTCGGGATGCGGCATCATGCCCAGAATGGTGCCACGGGCATTCATGATGCCTGCGATGTTGTTGCGCGAGCCGTTGATGTTGGCCTCTGGGGTTGTTTCGCCTTTCACATCGGAATAGCGGAACAGCACGCGGCCTTCATCTTCGAGCATCTTCAGCGTTTCATCGTCGGCAAAGAAGTTGCCGTCGTGATGGGCGACCGGGCAGCGCATGACCTGACCAGCTTGATAACTACTGGTAAAGATCGTGTCCGTGCGTTCAACGCGCAGCAGGGTTTCCTTGCAGATGAAGTTAAGGCCCGCATTGCGCATCAGCGCGCCGGGCAGGATGCCGGTTTCTGTCAGGATCTGGAAGCCGTTGCAGACGCCGAGAATGCGGACGCCCTGTTTGGCCTTCTCCAGAAGGTCGGCAACAATCGGCGACCGGGCTGCAATCGCTCCGGAGCGAAGATAGTCACCATAGGAGAAGCCACCGGGAAGGATGATCAGATCAGCCTCGGGGATTTCGGTCTCGGCGTGCCAGACCATCATCGGGTCGGCACCGGAAACGGAGCGCACGGCTGCTGCCATGTCGCGCTCACGATTGGTTCCGGGGAAAACGAGGATCGCAGTTTTCATGAAGTCCTGCTCCGTCAGTTGAATGGCCGGGATCCGGCCGGATTACAGAAGAAAGAAGATGGCGAGCGCCGAGGCGATGACCGGGATCAGAATGAAGATGGCAGCCTTGATCAGCATGAAGCGGATGGCCTTGGCGGCCTCCTCGCGCTGGTCGATGCGGGCAGGCTGCGTCAATTGATCTTCGTTCTGGTCGGTCATGGCCGGGGTCCAACCTCTTACCTTGTGGTCACATGCTGCCCGGCACGATGGCGGGCGCGTGTCCTACTGCGTCAGAGAATGTCGATGTGGTAATTCTCGATAACGGTGTTGGCGAGGAGTTTTTCGCACATGTCAGTCAGCTTGGCTTCGGCCGCAGCCTTGTCGCCTTCGCTCAGTTCAATGTCGATCACCTTGCCCTGACGCACAGACTCGACGCCGTCAAAGCCCAGCGAGCCCAGAGCGCCTTCGATGGCCTTGCCCTGAGGGTCCAGAACGCCGTTTTTCAATGTTACGGTGATACGTGCCTTCATCTTACTGCTTTCCCTGTGTGTCGCCCCGTGGTTGGAAATCAGGGAGGTCCCTGACAAGACCCGTTGATCGGCCCGGGGGAGAAGAAATGGCAAAGGCAGGAGCGGGCTCCTGCCTTTTTTGATTATTTGACCAGAACCGGGCCTGTGCCCTTGTGTTCGGGATTTTCGTTCATGATGCCAAGGCGCCGCGCGACTTCCTGATAGGCTTCGAGCATGCCGCCAAGATCGCGGCGGAACCGGTCCTTGTCGAGCTTGTCGTTGCTCTCGATGTCCCACAGGCGGCAGGAATCGGGGGAGATCTCATCAGCAAGGATGACGCGCATCGTGTCGCCCTCGAAGTAGCGACCACATTCGATCTTGAAGTCGACGAGGCGAATGCCTGCTGCCCGGAACATGCCGCAAAGATAGTCGTTGATGCGGATGGCCAGCGCCATGATGTCGTCGATTTCCTGCGGGCTCGCCCAGCCAAAGGCGGTGATGTGCTCTTCGGAGACCATCGGATCGTCCAGACTGTCGTTCTTGTAGCAGAATTCGATGACCGAGCGCGGCAACTGGGTGCCTTCCTCAAGGCCCAGACGCTTGGCAATGGAGCCGGCCGCCACGTTGCGCACGATGACCTCGAGCGGAATGATTTCGCATTCCTTGATCAACTGTTCGCGCATGTTGATGCGGCGAATGAAGTGGGTCTGGATGCCCATATCATTGAGATTTTTGAAAATGAATTCGGAAATCCGGTTGTTCAGAACGCCCTTGCCGTCAATGATTTCGTGCTTCTTGTTGTTGAAGGCGGTGGCGTCGTCCTTGAAATGGCAGATAAGCGTACCCGGTTCTGGACCTTCATACAGAATTTTGGCTTTGCCTTCATAGATTCTGCGACGACGATTCATGAGCGTAATACCGTTTCATTGAGCCCCTAAAGGGCTGGTGTATTGGAGTGAAAAGCCCTGACGCTTTTCGTGCGAACAGTCGGCTTTTTTCGTTTCAATTCTGTGTCACTCAGGCCGCTTGCTGCTGATCGCCCGAGGGGTTCGATTCTGACCCTCGCCCTTCAAGGGGAGAATCAGGCCGGACCATCTCTGGACTATAACGCAAATCGAGCGTGCGGCGGGAAGCCAAGTCGCGATTTCGGTTGGTTTCGCGCTGTCTGACGCGCAGTCTGGCGCACAGGCACGGTGATTAGCGAATTTTGAGCCAATTCTCAATCTTGGAAACGCACAAAACGCAAGTTTTTTGCGATGTTCGGTTGATCGTTCGCTTGTTGGCATCATGGCGCAAGGACCAAACCTTGAAATGCGCACAGTTGGACCGCCTACGACGGATTGATAAGACGGCCAATTTCAAGTGGTGTGCCGAAGCCAATGGCGCTTGTGGTATAATGATGTGGCGCTGTGCCGAGGTCTCTGTTCAGGCCGTGATGCGACGAAAGTGGGAGGGATATAGAAAATGGTCCTGTTGTTTTCTCAACGGTACTGAACATATACGGGAAGGTAGGTATGCGCTCGGATTGATCCGAAGGGGAGAGGCTTGATGACAACATTTGATAAGCGTGAACAAAGCTATGAAGCCGGGTTCGTGCATGATGAGGAAACGCGCTTCAAGGCGACGGCACGCCGCAACAAGCTTCTGGGGCTCTGGGCCGCCGAAAAGCTGGGTCTTGAAGGGGAGGAAGCAGAGAATTACGCAAAGGAAGTGGTGCGTTCGGACTTTGCCGAGCCGGGCGAGGAGGATGTTTTCCGCAAAATCCAAGCTGACTTTCAGGAAAACGCGGTGGATCAGTCCGAACATCAGATTCGGCGGCACATGAGCCAGTTGCTCGCGGTTGCACTGGAGCAGATCAGGATTGGCTAATGATGCGTGTGCCAGCCGCGTTCAGCGTTTGGCGCCGCTATTATCCTATATTCTAAATCCTTTAAATTAGAATTCTGCCAAGGTTTCGGCTTCATTTGATCTAGGTCAGAGCAAAGCCGCGCTTTTCTGCGCATTCTTCGATAAGAGGAATGTTATATGCGTCTTTTGTTCGTCCGGGCAAACGGTGCAGGGAAAGGGAGGAGGACCCTCGATGCTGAAGCTGACGGCCATATTTTTCATTGTCATCGCACCGACGTTGGCAGGTATTTTTGCGCTGGTTCCATTGACTATGTATGGAACCCTTGATTTTGACCCGATGCTGTTCATCGCATTTGTGGTTGCGGGCGTTGTTCTGGCGCTCCCGGTATCTTGGTATGTTGCAAAGCGTGTCGATGCAGCCATCTCCAAGGAAAGACCGGCTGCGACTGCTTGATGCCCGCAATAGCTTGATATCTGTGATTGGGTGCAATGCAAAAGGCCTGACTGGTGTCAGGCCTTTTTTTGTTTCACGACAACTTGTTCATGAAGTTGGCGAAAGTCATCAGGCCTTCGGGCCATGGGCCCTGACCGCTGTGTTCATTCAGGTGGCCGGTGTCGCCTGCGTCGACCAGCTGGGATCCCCATTTTGCGCTGAAATGCTCTGCCGTTTCAAAGGCGCAATAGGGGTCGGAGCGTGAGGCGACAAGGATCGAGGGAAAGGGCAATGGCGCTTCCGGGATCGGGGCAAAATGGCGAATGTGGCCCGGCACGTGATCATCGCTTTCCACGTTTGGCATCCCGACCAGAAATGCTCCACTGACAATGCCGGGCTTTATGCCGTGTGCAGCCTTGACTGCAGCGACGACACCCAGAGAATGGGCCACAAGAACAGCGGGCCGGGTGGCTTTTTCAACGTCGGCGATGATGTTGGAGACCCATGCCTCCATTTGCGGATTGGCCCAGTCTTGCTGCTCAATGCGGCGGGCAGACCTGATCTTGTCCTCCCACCGGGATTGCCAGTGATCGGGGCCGGAATTATCCAGCCCCGGTATGATGAAAATGTCCGCTTCAGACGCTTTCATGAGACTCCTTTCGGGTTGCCCCTATCGGCGAGGCCTCAAGCTTCGCCGAACACGCGTTTGAAGATCACGTCAACATTCTTGGTGTGATAGCCAAGGTCGAAGCGATCCTTGATTTCCTCTTCCGAGAGATATTGACGCACGTCTTCGTCTGCAAGAAGCTCGGTGAGAAAATCGACGGTGGCGTTGCCTGCCATGTGATAGCTCTCCCAGACCTTCATCGCATTGCGCTGCACGAGGCGATAGGCGTCTTCGCGAGAAGAGCCTGCCTGAGTGAGGGCCAGCAGAATGCGCTGGGAATGCACGAGACCGCCCAGGCCGTTCATGTTGCCCAGCATGCGCTCGGGATAGACCAGCAGCTTGTCGATAACGCCGGTAAGACGCACAAGGGCGAAGTCGAGCGTTACGGTCGCATCTGGGCCGATCATGCGCTCAACGGAGGAATGGGAGATATCGCGTTCATGCCAGAGGGCGACATTCTCAAGGGCAGGCGTGACGGCAGAACGCACGATGCGGGCAAGTCCGGTAAGGTTCTCGGTCAGGATCGGGTTGCGCTTGTGCGGCATGGCCGAAGAGCCTTTCTGGCCCTTGGAGAAGAATTCCTCTGCTTCGAGCACTTCGGTGCGCTGCAGGTGGCGGATTTCTGTCGAGACGCGCTCAACGGACGATGCGATCACGCCAAGGGTGGAGAAAAACATGGCGTGACGGTCACGCGGGATGACCTGTGTGGATACTGGCTCGGGCTGAAGGCCCATGGCTTCTGCCACATGTTCCTCAACGCTGGGGTCGATGTTGGCGAAGGTGCCGACGGCCCCGGAAATGGCACAGGTGGCGATTTCGTCGCGGGCCGCAATGAGGCGGGTCCGGCAGCGATCGAATTCTGCGTAGGCTTCGGCCATCTTGAGGCCAAAGGTCACCGGCTCGGCATGGATGCCATGAGAGCGGCCGATGCAGACGGTGTCCTTGTGCTCGAAGGCGCGGCGTTTGGTGGCCTCAAGCAGTTTATCAAGGTCGGCCAGCAGCAGATCGGCAGCTTTGGTCAACTGGACGTTGAAACAGGTGTCCAGCACGTCCGAAGAGGTCATGCCCTGATGCACGAAGCGGGCGTCGGGGCCGACAATTTCGGCCAGATGGGTGAGGAAAGCAATGACATCATGCTTGGTCTCGCGCTCGATCTCGTCAATCCGGTCGATGTCAAAGGTCGCCGCGCTGCCCTTTTCCCAGATAGTCTTTGCTGCGCTTTCCGGGATGACACCCAGCTTGGCGAGCGCATCGCAGGCATGGGCTTCGATCTCGAACCAGATGCGGAACTTGGTTTCGGGAGACCAGATGTCGACCATGTCGGGCCGGGAATAACGAGGGATCATGTCGGTTGCCTGTGTTCGTTTGTGGGACCCCTTGGGAGCCTCGCCAGAAGCAGGACCAAAGGGAGGAAAAGGGCCGGATATGCGACGGGCATATCATGGTATGCACTATCAGCAGCGCGCGCTTTATTGGGCTTTTTGGGCGGCTTTGCGAAGGTTTTCGATTTCTCTGCGATAGTCGTCCACGCTCTCGCCCTTGAAAATGGCAGAACCGGCAACCAGCACATTTGCGCCAGCCTCGACAACTTTTGGCGCAGTTTCAACCGTGACGCCGCCGTCAATCTGGATGTCGATGTCACGATCACCAATGATTTTCTTTACGCGGCGGGTTTTCTCGATCACTGAGGAGATCAATGACTGACCACCAAATCCGGGATTAACCGTCATCAAGAGCACCATGTCGAGGCGGTCGAGCACATATTCGATGACGCTCTCATGGGTTGCGGGGTTCAGTGAAACGCCTGCCTTCTTGCCCATGGCCTTAATGGCCTGAAGAGAACGATCAAGATGTGGACCCGCTTCGGCATGTACGGTGATCATGTCCGCGCCCGCCTGGGCAAAATCTTCCAGATACGGGTCGGCAGGCGAGATCATCAGATGCGTGTCGATGATCTTGTCGGTATAGGGGCGAATGGCCCGCACGACTTGTGGCCCAAACGTGATGTTGGGCACGAAGTGGCCATCCATGACATCGACGTGAATCCAGTCGCACCCGGCCTCGTCAATGGCCTTGACCTCTTCGCCAAAGCGGGCGAAATCCGAAGCGAGAATGGAAGGGGCGATGATGATGGGCCGCGCCATGGTTGTTGATCCTGTCGTGTCATTGGGATGTTGGCTTCGCGGGTAGCATATGGGCGGGGTTTGGGCAAGCTTCCGGGTGGGGGGGGTGACGAATTGTTTTTGATTTTGCAGGCAATCGGTGCAAATATTTCGCGGATCAACGCAAGAGACGAGGCCTTGGCGCTTTTGTCCTGATAAAATGCGGGAAGTGATTGCTCTTTTGTATTTTGTTTGTATATTGGTGGTATTTCCGGGGCGTTGGCGTTCTGCTGTCAAATCCAGCCTGTCTCAAATGATACTGTGGTCCCGTTTCAAACGATGCTCCCTTGATGTCGGGTCACCGAGGGCTGCCGAGTGGAGTCAATTTTGATGAGTAACGAAGAAAAAAGCCATGACGTCCTCGTTCTTGGAGCGGGGATTGTGGGTGTCAGCACCGCCTTGCATTTGCAGGCTGCGGGGCAATCGGTGGTGCTGGTTGATCGACGTGAGCCGGGGGAAGAAGCCTCCCATGGCAACGCTGGCGTCATCGAGAAGGATGGCATGATCCCTCTGACCATTCCGAGCAATCCGATTGAGGTGGCGAAATATGCGTCCAATCGGCAGATCCACATGCACTATCATCCCACGTTCATGCCCAGGCTTGCGCCATGGCTGTTTCGCATGTGGCTGTTGTCCAATGACAAGGGCATCGATACCTACGCCCGGGCGATTGCCCCGCTTAGAGCGGTAGCGGCAGACGAACATGCGCATTTCGCCAATGAAGCAGGAATAAACGAGCAGTTTCGCGCCACTGGCTGGATCCACCTTTACCACAGCGCCAAGAGCTTTGCGTCAACCGAAGGGGCGCGGCGCTATGCGGCTGAGTTTGGGGTCGATTATGAGGTGGTCAAACAGACCGATCTCGAAGAGCTCGAACCGCACATGCAGTTTGACAAGGACGATCACGCCATCTTTTGGAAAGGCTGCGTGTCTGTCTCTTCGCCCAAGACCGTGACCAAGGCCTATGCAGCGCTATACGAGAGCCGCGGCGGACGCTTCGTCAAAGGGGATGCCAGGAGCCTCAAACGGGAAGGGGATGCTTGGGTCGTCACCACCGAGGCTGGCGATGTCAAGGCCAACAAGGTGGTTGTTTCGCTGGGGGCATGGAGCCTCGATCTGCTCAAACCCATGGGCTACAGCTTTCCGCTTGCGGCCAAGCGCGGCTATCATCAGCATTTCGCCAGCAAGGATGGAGCCTTCCTCAATCGCCCCGTGGTGGATGAGGACGTCGGTTTTCTGATGACCCCGACCGAGGCGGGCATCCGGATGACCTCAGGCATTGAGTTTGCCGCGCGGGACACGAAGAAAACACCGGTGCAGATCTATCGTGCAACCGAATGGGCCCGGCATCTCTATCCACTTGGGGCACCGGTTGAGGATGAACCTTGGATGGGCTTCCGGCCATGCTTCCCGGATTCGCTGCCGCTCATTGATCGGGCGGACAACCATCCCGGCCTCTACTTCAATTTTGGCCATGGCCATTTGGGATTTGCGACGGGGCCGGTGACTGGCCGAATGATGGCCGATATGATCATGGGGCGCGAGCTATCCTATGATGTGAAAGGCTTTTCTGCAGGCCGGTTCTAGGGCAGGGTGGTTCTTCAAGAACAAGAAACGACGCTGGTCTGAACGGGCCAGCGTCTTTTTTGCCTCACGCGTCACTCGACCAGCGGCAGAGCGGCGGTCTCCTTGACGGTGGAAACGACGATGCGCGACTGAACATCCGAAACCAGTTCGGAATTGAGCAGTTTGTAGCACAGAAAATTGTCGTAGGCCTTGATGTCTTCGGTGATGACCTTGACCAGATAGTCGACAGCACCGGTAATGCGTTCGCAGGTGACGACTTCGGGCCAGACGCTCATCAGCTTGTCGAATTCTTCCATGTTTGTGCGGCTGGGCACGGTGAGTTTGACAAAGGCATAGGAGACAAAGCTCAGGCCCACGGACTCGCGATCTATGATCGCGGTGATCTGCTTGAGAACGCCCGTTTCCTTGAGTTTCTTGATACGGCGCCAACAGGGCGTTTGCGACATGCCAGCCTGCTTTGCGACTTCCGCGATGGAAAGTGATGCGTCACTCTGCAAGACTTTGAGGATGCGCACGTCCCCTGAATCCAGTGTCATTTTTTCCATATCTAGCTCACATTAGAAATATTTTATTCGAAGGCTACAAAGTATTTTGGGGCTTGTACATGATTATTTTTATTCAATTCGAGCTGCCCTAGGAAAGAAAAGCACTCGATTTGAAAGGAATGTGAAGAAAAAGCCCCTGTGGCTCGACGAGGTAAAACAATTCTTCCGCCGAGGATTGTGGATTACGTCGAACAGAATCATCGCTAGGACGAAAACATCGCTCGCCACGTGGGGAAGGGGTCTTCGGGTGCCGGCGTGGCCTCATAGACCCCTCTGGCGATGGCACGGGCCATCGTCGCTGCGCCATGAGCGCCGAGCATCCCAAAGCCGTCATCTCCATTGGGCAGATCCTTGCTGCCTGTGGACAGCGCGAAGATCAAATCCCCATCCATTGGAGAATGGGACGGCCAGAGCGCGCGAGCAAATCCGGTGTGGGCCATGATCGCAAGGCGCTTTGCCTCGGGCTTGGTCAGTTTGGCATCGGTGGCGATGATGCCGATCGTGGTGTTGCCACCCAGTCCGGTCGGTAGGCCGCCGGTGGGGGCATTGCGCATGGCGTCCAGCTTCGTGTAGGGGATGGCTATGTCTTCGGGGAGTTCCTTGGCATGACCGAGCCCGCCGAATTCTGCATTCTTCTCGAAGGGCGCGGCCCAGAAATGGGGTGTCTCGCCCATTGTCGCGCGCCCCACGGCATTGACCGCGACCAGCGCACCGATGCGAATGCCGTCGTCTGTTTGCATGGATGCGGAGCCCAAGCCCCCTTTCAGTCCTGCCGTGAAGGCGCCTGTGCCCGCACCATGGCTGCCGAGAGAAAAATCTTGGGCTGCTGCCTCTGCAGCCTCCCAGCCAAGCTCCCAATAGGGGCTCTGGCGGGACCATGACTTGTCGCCGCCATTGATCAGGTCGAACAAAATGGCGCTTGAGACGATGGGAACACGCACCGGTCCGATGGCAAAGCCGCGGCCTTGTTCTCGCAACCAGGCTTGCACGCCACCTGCAGCATCGAGGCCATAAGCGGAGCCGCCGGACAGAACAAGCCCGTCGATATGTTGCACGCTCTGTTCGGGGGAGAGGAGGTCTGTGTCCCGGGTGCCCGGCGCGCCCCCCAGAATCATGCACGAGGCAATCATCGGCCGGTCGCACAGAAGTGCTGTCGTTCCTGATTTCAACGTCAGATCAGTGGCGTTGCCGACCTTGAGACCATCGATATCCGTGATGAGATTGTTCATTTGGTTTCCTTGCGTCCGACTGAACTCCCTGACCCTCATGTGCCATCCTGACTGGACAACACAAGTTAGGGAGCTCTGTCTGCGTCAGCATAACGAGGCTTTTGGTCAGGACCAAGCCCGCATTGGCAAGGTTGGCGGTGTGGTTGGTGCATCTTGTTGCGAACGGGCCGGCATAGCTACGCAAAAAGAAAAGCCCCATTGCTGAGTGCAAAGGGGCTTTCCATTTTATTCAAGAGCGGTCAGATCGTCAGATCTGTGATACCGATCTTATTTGTAGGAGTATTTGCCTTCGCTCCATTCGTACCAGACATAGCCTGGCAGGGTGACGTCGCCTTTGTCGTCGAAGGACAGGTTGCCAAGAACGGTGGAGAATTCGCCTTCGTTCAGAGCTTCGTTGACAGCGTCATAGTCGGTGGAGCCAGCCGCTTTAACAGCATCAGCCCAAGCCTGGATCGCAGCGTAGGTGTAAAGAACATAGCCTTCGGTGGTCAGGCCTTTGGCTTTGAATTCTTCCACAACCGGTGCTGCTTCCGGGTTAAGAGCCGGATCCGGGGAGAAGGTCATCAGGGTGCCTTCGCCAGCGTCGCCGGTGATGGACCAATATTCGTCCGTCACAAGAGCGTCACCAGAGATCAGGACGGTGTCCATGCCCTGTTCGCGCATCTGACGAACGATCAGGCCTGCTTCGGTGTGATAGCCACCAACATACAGAGCGTCGATACCAGCCTGTTTGAACTTGGAGACCAGCGCGGTGTAGTCTTTTTCACCAGCGGTATAGGCTTCGTACATTGCAGTTTTGCCACCAAGAGCTTCGAAAGCTCCCATGGTCTGATCAGCAAGACCCTTACCGTAAGCGGTTTTGTCGTGGATGATGGCCACCTTCTTGTCGCCGAACTCTTCAAAGAGCAGTTTACCGGCAACTTCACCCTGCTGGTCATCACGACCACAGACGCGGTAGGTGCCGCCATCCGGATTCGGACGTTCGTCGGTGAATTTCGGGTTGGTGGAAGCCGGCGAAATCTGCACAAGGCCTTCTTCAGCATAAACTGCGGACGCAGGAATGGAAGAGCCAGAGCAGAAGTGGCCAGCCATGAAGACAACGCCTTTACCAACCATCTGGTTGGCTACAGCAACAGCCTGTTTCGGATCGCAGGCGTCATCGCCAACTTCCAGCTTCAACATTTCGCCGTTGATGCCGCCAGCTTCGTTGATGTCTTCAACCGCCTGCTCGGCACCGATTTTCATCTGCATGCCGAAGGAAGCATACTGACCGGTCATTGGGCCTGCAGTTGCGATCACGATATCGGCCATTGCGGCGCTGGACATAGCAATAGAGCCAGCAAGGGCGACGCCTGCCAAAAGTGCTTTTTTCATCAAAACTCTCCCATGAGATGTTTGGCGTGTTCCGTTGCGCCTGATTGAGCGCAACAATCTGGTAGTGATTTTATTTTTGAACCTTACGGTTGGTTGGATTAGGGCTGAAATTTATAAAACATTCAATCCCCTTTTTCTCCTTCACAAATTGAACAATCGATTATGTCCCGCATGTGTCGGAGCGAGTGTGGCGTGTGTCGTCACACCCGATCTTTTGCTGATCGGCTCTGGCCTACCGCTCTTTCCAGGAAAGAGGGCTGACCTTTTGATAGAGCCAATGATACTGCCTTACCATCTGATTTGTGCGTGTATAGCGGTAACCCAGCCAGCAGAAGGCTGTCAGGATTACGAAGGTGACCAGATAGTAGTAGAGGGACAGCAATTGTCCTTCATAGAGGCCGTAATTCAGAAATCTTACTGCTGCGGTCAGAAGCAGCATGTATAAAAATATTTGCCAATTCGGACGCCAGCTCAACGCGATGGCTCTGCCTGACATCCAAGCTGCTCCGCCACCCAGAAAAATGGTGAGGACGAGAAAGGCGGCGATGGTATTGTCCCAAAGAAAGTTCATGACAACCGTTCCTTTTGCTTAGTGCCGTCCGCCTTCGAGATAGGCTGCCTGAACTTCCGGATTGGATAGAAGTTCCTTGCCGCCACCTGTCAGGGTGATCTGTCCATTGATCATCACGTATCCGCGATGGGCGAGGCGCAGCGCATGATAGGCATTCTGTTCCACGAGAAAGACCGTCAGACCCTGCTTTTCATTCAGCTCCTTTACCACTTCGAAGATCTGCTTGACCACGAGAGGGGCAAGACCCAGAGAAGGTTCGTCCAGCATCAGAAGCTTGGGGCGGGACATCAGGGCTCGGGCGATCGCCAGCATTTGCTGTTCGCCCCCTGACAGGGTGCCGCCCCGTTGACTTTGACGCTTTTCCAGAATGGGGAAGAGGTCAAAGACCATCCTGAGGTCTTCATCAATGTGGGCGTAGTTGATGACTGCTGCCCCCATCTGAAGGTTTTCCATGACGGTCATGCGGCCAAAGATCCGGCGTCCCTCGGGAGACTGAGCGATCTGTTTGTGCGCAATCTCATGGGTTGGCAGCTTGGTGATGTCCTCGCCGCGGTAGATGATGGAACCGGCGCGGGCACGCGTGATGCCGCAAATGGTCATCATGGTGGTTGATTTACCGGCACCGTTGGCACCGATGACGGTGACGATCTCGCCCTCATTGACATCAATGTCGATGCCGCGCAGGGCAACGATCTTGCCATAATAGGTTTCGACGCCTCTCAGGCTCAGGAGTGGCTGGCTCATGAGGTCTGCTCCTCCTTATGCGAGAAATGCGCTTCTGCTTCGGCTTCCTCAACCTCTTCGTCATCGACACCAAGATAGGCAGCAATCACGCTGGGGTCATTCTGGACATGATTGGCATCGCCGTCCGAGATCTTCACGCCATAATCGAGAACGACAACATGGTCGGAGATCTCCATCACCATGCTCATGTCATGTTCGATCAACAGAACCGCCGTGTCGTCTGTCTTCCGGATGGAATAGAGCAGTTGGTTCAGCTCATGGGTTTCCTTGGGGTTCAGACCTGCAGCCGGTTCGTCAAGGCAGAGCAGTTCCGGACCCGTGCACATAGCACGGGCGATTTCCAAACGGCGCTGGTCGCCATAAGGCAAGTCTGCGGCGGGGTCATCTGCCCGGTCGATCAGCCCGATCCGCTCAAGCCAGCCTTTTGCTTTATCGATCGAGGCGGTTTCGGACCTGCGGAAGCTCTTGAGACCAAGGACGCCGCCCACAGTGAAGTAGGAATCCTTCATCAGTTTGTTGTGTTGGGCGATCATCAGGTTTTCCAAAACGGTCATGCCGCCGAACAGACGGATGTTCTGGAAAGTCCTTGCCACTTTGGCGCTTTGCGCGATCTGGAAATCGGGCATCCGTTCCAGAAGGAGCTGTTCGCCGTTTAACCGTTTCATGGTGATCCGGCCTTCAGTGGGTTTGTAGAAGCCCGTGACGCAGTTGAAGACCGTGGTCTTGCCGGCACCGTTGGGGCCGATCAGAGCGGTGATGTCATTGCGGCCAACCTCGAAGGAAAGGTCATCGACCGCAACCAGACCGCCAAAGCGCATCGTGAGATGCTCGACGGTCAGGATGGGATTGTCGTTCCAAGTGTTCATCCTTCGCCCTCCGCAACCAGATCGCCCGAGACGGCTTTCTTCTCTTTAAGATAGACAGACGGGGCGCGACTTGAGATCAAACCACGCGGTTTCCAGACCATGATGAAGACCATCAACAGGCCGAAGACAAGCATGCGCAGCTCTTGTAGATCTCGGAAGAGCTCAAAGCCGCCGATCATGACGATGGAGGCGATGACGACGCCGATCTGGCTACCCAGCCCGCCAAGCACCACGATGGCCAGAATGATTGCCGATTCCATGAAGGTGAAGCTCTCTGGCGAAATGAAGCCCTGCCGGGTGGCAAAGAATGCGCCGGCGAAACCGCCGAACATAGCGCCAAGCGAGAAGGCTGTCAGTTTGGTGTTGGTGGTGTTGATCCCCAGAGACCGGCAGGCGATTTCGTCCTCACGCAGGGCTTCCCATGCGCGGCCAATCGGCAATTTGCGCAGGCGCATTGTCACGAAGTTGGTAACGAGAGCCAGAATCAGGATGAGATAGAAAAGGAAGATCACCCTGTGCAGTGAGGAATAATCAAGGCCGAAGAAATCGGCAAATCCGTCCTTGCGCTTGAATTCAAGGCCGAAGAAGGAGGGGCGCGGAATGCGGGATATGCCGTCGGGGCCGCCGGTGAACTGGTACCAGTTGAGCAGGACGACACGGATGATTTCCCCGAATGCTAGCGTCACGATGGCGAGATAGTCGCCGCGCAGACGCAAGACAGGGAAGCCCAGAATAATGCCCCAGAAGGCTGCCAGAATACCGGCAAGCGGCAGGCAGACCCAGAAGGAGAGATCAAAATAGTGGGCGAACAACGCGTAGGAATAAGCGCCAACCGCATAAAAGGCCACATATCCGAGGTCAAGAAGACCGGCGAGGCCAACCACGATGTTCAGACCCCAGCCGAGCATGATGTAGGTGAGAACCAGAATGCCAAGGTCAATCATATAGCGATCGCCCCAAAACGGCATCGAAACAGCCAGCGCCAGAAGGGCGGGGCCGAAAAAGGTGCCGATTTTGGTCAAGGCTTCCGTTGATGGCAGGACGGATTTGGCCGCATCTGCGACGACGTTTTCACCGCGCCAGACGAGCAGGCTGATCAGGAAGCGACCAATCGCAACCACAACAACCATCCAGGTAACCAGTTCCCACTGGCTGGTGAGGACAAGGCCGCCTGTCGCGGTCTTTGTTCTCATGCCCACGAGGATCCACGTCAGGCCAAGGGTTACCAGTGCCGCTAGGCCCGCATCCTTGAGAGCGGCACCTACGCGGCTATCGTTGAGAAACTGCATCTTACACTTTCTCCACTTCAGGCTTGCCTAGCAGGCCGGACGGCAGGAAGATCAACACAATCGCGAGGATCGAGAAGGCTGCCACGTCCTTGTACTCCACCGAGAAGTAACCGGACCAGAAGGTCTCGATCAGGCCGATGAGCAGACCGCCAAGCATGGCGCCGGGAAGCGAACCAATCCCGCCAAGGACAGCGGCCGTGAAGGCTTTCACCCCGGCAAGGAAGCCGATGTAGAAGTCGATCACACCGTAGTAGAGCAGGAACATGATGCCTGCGACCGAGGCGAGCGCTGCGCCCATGACGAAGGTCAGGGAGATCGTGCGGTCGACATTGACACCGAGAAGGGCTGCCATTTTCTGATCCTGTTCGCAGGAGCGCTGGGCGCGTCCGAGCGATGTCTTGTTGATCAGGAGGGTAAATCCGACCATGAGCAGGAATGTCGTCACGATGATCAGGATCTGCATGTAGGACAACTGGACCGCAAAGCCATTGCCTTCCATCAGGGTGAAGCCACCAGTGATTTGTGGCGGCAGCGGCTTGACGCGTGCGCCCTGAACGACCTGAACGAAGTTCTGAAGGACAATCGACATGCCGATGGCCGTGATCAGCGGAGCCAGGCGGAAGGAGCCTCGCAAGGGGCGATAGGCCAGACGCTCGACACCCCATCCCCACACCGATGTCATCAGCATCGATATGATGAGGACGATCAAGAGGGCAATGGGAAGGAAAGTGACGCCCATGGCTGTTACGGCCAGAAGCGCGATCAACGCGATGAATGCGCCAACCATGAAGATGTCACCATGGGCAAAGTTGATCATGCCGATAATGCCATACACCATGGTGTAACCAATGGCGATGAGACCGTAAATAGACCCCAGTGCGATACCATTGATCAGCTGTTGTATAAAATATTCCATTTGACTCGCTGTTCCTGAGTTCTCTGTGGCTTTGGACCACTTATTATGATGGAAGGTGTTGTTTTGTTTTTATATGAGAAAGTTCTCGCCAACTTTTTTAGCAAGAAGTGGCTAGGAGTACAAATAGTTGAGTCGAGAAAACAAACAATTTCAGCGTAATTCGAAAAATATGTCTATAATTTAGCCAAATTCGGCGTGAATGCTGGTATATTTGGCACTGATATCGGGGTTTTTTAGAAGAATGATTGCATAATAGACGATAAATGTGGAACGTTTCTGCTGTTCTGTATGAAAAATATGCAGAGTTGTAATCTGTACCATAGAAACTGTTGGAATCTTGCGTATTTATTGCGCAAATCTAGTTGTTCTGGAAAGATTCCGGGTGTTTCACGGCACCGGACTGGCAGTCCAGATCGGTGGTTCCGTAAGGGTGCTTAGGGAGAAAGAACTAGATTAATCCAAGTGATCGGAAACTCACGTGACCGCTGCGCGCCACTATGATGTGATCATGCAGAATGACACCGAGCGGTTCTGCTGCGTCGGCAACCTGTTTGGTCATGTCGATATCAGCCCGTGAAGGGGTCGGGTCGCCGCTTGGATGATTGTGAACCATGATGATGGCAGAGGCAGAAAGCTCGAGCGCGCGCTTGACTACCTCGCGAATATAGACCGGTGTGTGATCGACCGTTCCGGTCTGCTGCACTTCATCGGCGATCAGCTTGTTCTTCTTGTCCAGAAAGATGACCCGGAACTGCTCGATATCATTGTAGGCCATGGTGGTGCGGCAATGATCGAGCACCGCGTTCCATGACGACAGGACCGGGCGGTTCTTGACCTGATCGGATGTGAATTTGAAGGCGGCAGCCTGAACCAGCTTGAGTTCGGTGACGACCGATTGTCCAATGCCGGGGATCTCCATCAGCAGACGGTCCGGGGCGGACAGGACCTCGGCGAAAGAGCCGAAGCGGTCCAGCAGGGCCTTGGCGACGGGCTTGGTGTCCCGCCGCGGGATGGCGCGAAAGAGAATGAGCTCAAGCAACTCGTAGTCATGCAGAGCTGCCGGGCCTGCCTCGCGGAACTTTTGGCGCAGGCGGTCGCGGTGGCCCATGTAGTGCGGTGAACCCGCTGCATCCTTCAAACCGCCCATTGCGCTGCCTCCCTGCAAGCCCTCGGGGTTGAGGCTAGTCGTTGCCTAGAATATAGGGCGGCTTGTCATAACCCTTTGGCGACAGGGTGAAGATCTCGCAGCCATCCTCGGTAATGCCGATGGAATGCTCGAACTGGGCCGAAAGGGAGCGATCACGCGTGACGGCGGTCCAGCCGTCGTGCAGCACCTTGACGTGGGGCTTGCCCAGATTGATCATCGGCTCGATGGTGAAGATCATGCCGGGCTTGAGCTCAACGCCTTCGCCCCGCGTGCCATAATGCAGGATGTTGGGTGCATCGTGGAACAACTGGCCGACACCATGGCCGCAAAAATCCCGCACGACACCGCAGCGTTCGCTTTCAGCATATTCCTGAATAGCCGCGCCGATGTCTCCGGTGGTGTTGCCCGGCTTGGATGCGTCGATACCGATCATCAAGGATTTATAGGTGACGTCGAGCAGACGTTCGGCCGCGCGCTTGATCTGGCCAACTGGGTACATCCGCGAACTGTCGCCGTACCAGCCGTCGAGGATGTAGGTGACGTCGACATTGACGATGTCGCCTTCCTTGAGGGGCTTGTCATTGGGGATGCCGTGGCAGACAACATGGTTGATCGAGGTGCAGGTGTATTTCTTATACCCGCGGTAGTTCAGGGTTGCTGGCAAGGCGCCGTTCTCTTCGCCGAAATCACGGATGAAATCATCGATTTCCTGGGTCTTGGTTCCCGGCTTGATCAGTTCGGCAACGCCATCAAGGGCGCGGGCGGTCAACTGGCCAGCCTTACGCATGCCTTCGAAGGCTTCTTCGCCATAAAGGCGAATGTCGCCGGTGTTTCTGAGGGGGGCGCTTGAGGCTTCTATATAATTTACCATTGGATCGTATTCCGATTGCTTCTTTCCCCCATGGATATCGTTCTCGCACGCAATGTGCAAACCGGAAATCGGATCAAAGGGGCACTTTTTGCTTCATCGGTGCAATGAAAGACGCGTTGGGTTCTTCATTGTTCAAAGGGGTGGAGATCAAAGGGGATCGGGTGCGACAGCGTGATACCGTCCGTTGAGATGTCGCAGGCATAAACATAGGCCTCAACTCCTCGCTGGCGTGCAAGGGCAAAGGCGGCGGCATAGTCCGGATCTATGTCCGCAGCAAGGGAGAAGCGCTCAGCGTCCGTGCGCTGGACCAGATAGAGCATCACGGCACGGTGCCCCTCCTGAACCATGTCACCAAGTTCGACAAGATGCTTGGCGCCGCGTTTTGTGACCGAATCCGGGAATTCGGCCAGACCGGGGACGCGCAACAGATGGACGTTTTTCACCTCGACATAGCAATTCGGCAGGCCTTCTCCCTCCAGCAACAGGTCAATACGGCTGTTCTTGCCGTATTTGACTTCGCGCCGAAGGGTCGGGTAGGCGGCGACTTCGCTCACCTTGCCTGCCAGTATGGCCTCTTCGACAATGCGGTTGGGGTGGGCTGTGTTGATGCCAATCATTGCGCCGTCCAGTTCCATGAGTTCCCAACTGTAGGCGAGCTTGCGTTTGGGATTGTCGGACTTTGACAGCCAAACTGTCACGCCGGGGTCTTTCAGGCCCATCATAGAGCCGGGGTTGGCACAATGGGCGGTGATCAGGCTGCCATCATCCAGTTCGATGTCGGCCAGAAAGCGCTTGTAGCGTTTGATCAGAGTGCCTCGAATGAGGGGGGCGGCGAATTGCATGGGCGGTCTCTTCGGCGGGAAGACGTGTTTCGGGATGGGGTGGTCGATGTGTTGTGTCAGCTTAGGGATCCCGTGGGCGCGGTTCAAACGGAAAACGTGGTTTTATGGTTTGGCCTGTGGGGGCTGTTTTGGGATGACGAGCGTGCCATCTTCTTGTTAAGATTAGCGGTGTTGTCAAATAGCCCACTTGAGCGGATGGGCGCCTTGGCGTAAATCCAAGGGCATTCTTTCTGAGCGTCAGCTGGGATCTCCCTTTGCGGGATGAGGGTGTGACGATCAGGAGCCAATAACAGATGTGAGACACGTGCGATGAGTGTAGAGGTGGTGACCGCAGCGGTTCTGGTGATCGGAGACGAGATCCTGTCTGGCCGAACCAAGGACAAGAATGTCGGCTTCATCGCCGATTATCTGACACAGGTCGGGATAGACCTTAAGGAAGTGCGGGTCGTTTCCGATGACATGGACGCCATCGTCGAGGCGGTGAATGCCCTGCGTTCGCGCTTTACCTATGTCTTTACCACCGGCGGCATCGGCCCAACCCATGATGACATCACGGCGGATTCCATTGCGGCGGCCTTCGGGGTCGGGATCGATCATGATCCGCGCGCCATGGCCATTCTTGAGGCGCACTATGACAAGATGGAAGGGACCGACTTCAATGAGGCCCGCAAACGCATGGCGCGCATTCCATTCGGTGCCGATCTGATCAAGAATAAAGTATCGAGTGCACCGGGCTTTCGCCTTGAAAACGTCCATGTCATGGCAGGTGTTCCCTCCGTGATGCAGGCGATGATGGACGAAATCGTCCCCACTCTTCGCACCAACAGCCAGATCGAGAGTGTCACCATCGACAGTGGCCTTGGTGAGGGACTGGTGGCTGGACCCCTGTCCAATCTGCAAACGGATCATCCGCAGGTGGTCATTGGCTCATACCCTTATATCAAGGACAATGTCTTTGCGACCAACATCGTTCTGCGCAGTCGCGACAAGGACGCCCTGTCTGCTGCTGCAGATGCGGTTCATGCGCTCTTGACGGATCTCAAGGGGCACCATCAAGGTCAATTTTAGCAAGCGGCTCCCAAAGGGGCAGGCGTGATCGAAAGCGAGAAGGAAAAGAATATGGCTGAGGCTTCTCCCAATGCCTTTCCCGTTTACTGGGAACAATTTCACAGGGATTGCCGCGCTCTTGCATGGCGTCTCAAAGGGGTCTCCGAATGGAAGGCCATCGTCTGCATTACGCGCGGTGGGCTCGTGCCTGCGGCGATCATCGCCCGTGAGCTGGGTGTGCGGATGATCGATACCGTCTGCGTTGCGTCCTATCACGATTATGAATCGCAAGGTGAGATGCAGGTTCTCAAGCCCATTGATCCGTCGGTGATCGATGTGGAAGGTGGCGATGGCGAAGGTGTGCTGATCATCGACGATCTGGTCGATACGGGCAAAACCGCAAAGGTGGTTCGGGCCATGCTGCCTAAAGCCCATTTCGCCGCGGTCTATGCCAAGCCGATGGGCCGACCTCTCGTCGATACCTATATCACCGAGGTTTCTCAGGATACCTGGATCTATTTCCCCTGGGACATGGGCCTGCAGTTTCAGGCACCGATTGCCAAAGGGCCTGTTGGCTAGTCGCCTGCATTTGTCCTTCAAGTCGACAGGAGGGGCGGTGCTGATCGGTGTCGCCTGCTCTCCTTTGCCACAAGTGGATACCGCTTCGCTGCGTTTCTATCGGCGCGGGCTTTGTGGATGGAGTGTGAGGCATTGCTTGCAATTGCCACTTCATCGCATTAGCAATGGTCGCACCATTTCTGCGGGCATGGCGGAATTGGTAGACGCAAGGGACTTAAAATCCCTCGATCCTAGATCGTCCGGGTTCGATTCCCGGTGCCCGCACCAGATGCTTTGATGCTTCTGTTCGCTACGCATTGGCCTGTTCGATCAGGCCTTTGGAGCTATTTTTCCTTACGGATGACTTTGGCGCCGATCGTGAAACCCAGATGGGATGTGATCATCATGGCCACCACAACGCACACGACCGAGATCGTATAAAAGGACGCTGATTTCTCAACAAATGCGGCCTTGTTGACGAACATGACCGCACTTGCGGCCAGCAGAGCTGCAACGCTCGCCTGCCAGCGCTTTTTCAGGATTGTGCTGATGATGAAATTCGCAATGCCGGGCGGGCTGAACATAGCCGCAAGAAAAAGCCTGGAGAGTGTGTCAAAGTCCATTATGCGTCCGTTCGGGCAAGTCTCGTCTATTTGGCTCGATCATGGCCCGGGTTGCCGTGAATTGGAAGAAAAAACAGGCCAAATATCCCGCCCCTTTTGATGTGCTTGGGAAAACCGGATCAGAAGGGCAGGAATATCGGGATCGCGAAGGTCGAGATGATCAGCGCTATGACCTGAAGCGGTACGCCGATGATGGCGAAATCGCGGAACCGGTAGTTGCCCGGACCCATCACGAGGGTGTTGATGGGAGAGGCGACAGGGGTGGAGAAGGCGGTCGAAGCGGCGATGGCCACGCTCATCAAGAGCGGTTCGGGATTGACGCCCATGATCTTGGCGACTTCGAAGGCAACAGGGGCCAGCAGCACTGCGGTCGCGGTGTTCGAGGTGAACTGGCTGAGAACCGATGTGAGTAGGAAGAAGGAAATCAGCATCATATAGGGTGAATTGGCACCATTGAGCGCGAGCATTTTATCAACGATGAGCGCCAGTCCGCCGGTTTTATCAAGGGCGGTTGCCATGGGGATCATGCCCGCGATCAGGACGAGGCTGCGCCAATTGATGAGCGTGTAAGCCTTTTTGGGATCGACGCACTGGGTGACAACCATGGCGGCTGCTGCAAGGACGACGGCGAGCACGCTGGGCACAACGCGGAAAATGATCAGGCAGAGCATAACCAGCAGAATGCCGATGGCGATGGGGGCGAGCTTTCGGCGGGGCAGGTAATTGTTGATCTCTTCGGGGAAGGACAACAGCAGGAAGTCCTCGCGAGAGGCGCGCAATTTCTGAATGTCGCGCCATTCGCCCAGAACCAGCAATTGGTCGCCGAATTCCATCTCGATGTTGCCGATGTTGCCTCTAATGGCTTTGCCCCGCCGCATGATGCCAACAATGGTCAGATTGTGCTTGGTGCGAAAGCCTGCACCGGAAATCTTGCGCCCCACCAGACGGGAGCGTTGGGTGACGATCAGATCGGCGATGCCCAATTCGCGGGCGGACAGGTGATGACCGGCTTCGTCCATATCGATGACCTTCATGCCAACGGCGGCCAGATCTTCCGGTGAGAGCGGCTCGGCCATGACACCATAGATCACGTCTCCTTCCTGAAAGACGATTTCCGAGTGCATGAAGGACACCTTGGGTTTGGAGCCTGACTGGTCCCGATCCTCGATGCCGAAGACGGTCAGGCCGATCTTGCGGCGCAGCTTCACGCTGACCACGGTCTCATCAATCAGGATGGAGTTTTTGTGCAGCTCCAGCCGGACGATCTGGTCCTTGACGCCATAGGCCGAAATCATGTCGTTGAGAGAGCGGCGTTCCTGTCGCTTGTGGACCGCGGATCCATCGTCGCGGAGCATTTTGCGACCGTAGAAGACCATGTAGACAACGGCGATTGCCAGAATGATCAGGCCGATGGGGGAAAACGCGAAAAAGTTGAATGGCTCGAGGCCAGCTTCCTGCAACTGGGCACTGACAACAAGGTTGGGCGGTGTGCCGATCAGGGTCAGCATGCCGCCAATGAGAGCGCCGTAAGCAAGCGGCATCAAAAGCTTGGAGGGCGAAATGCCGGCACGCGTGGCCAGACGAATGGCGACGGGAATGAAAATCGCCCCGGATCCGGTCACGCTCATGACGGAGGCGAGTGCGGCAACCGACAGCATCAACAGGACAATCAACTTCCATTCATCGTGACCGGCAACCTGAACGATCTTGTCGCCGACAGCGTAGGAAATGCCGGTCTGGGCAAGCCCTTCCCCGACAACGAACAGACCAGCGATCAGAATCACCACCGTTGAGCCGAACCCGGCGACTGTTTCAGCCGGTGTGAGAATGCCGGACAGACCGAGTGCGAGCATGACCCCAATGGCCACAAGATCCAGTCTCACCTTGTCGGTGACAAACAGAATGACCGAGGCTCCAAGGACGATGAAGGTGAAGATAATTTCCCAGGACATTGAGGATCCAATTGATGTGGTGACGGGGCTTTTGAAGATTGGCGAATCCGTTGCCGTGCAACGGTGCGCCAACCATAGCAGAGCCACTGCATATTTCAGCAGGGATGGCCTATAACAGCCATGCTCAAAATGCAGAACTCAAGTTAACATCTGCAATTAATACATACCTGTCAGGTGGTTATCGGATTCGTATGCGCGCGTATTAATACTTTTTGGCCATCACGTGCCTGTGCGCTTCCGCGCTCTCATACCAAGGGCGTGAAGTTCTGACTCTTTAGGGATTCCATTTTTAGCACTGGCGTGATTCAACATGGCAAAGGAGATTTTGCCATGTCTGCCGCTTTGATTCTTAGCGATGCTTTTGACGCCGATAGTTTGCGCCGTCTTGCCAAAGGATGCCGCAATGCCAAACAGAGCCGCCGCCTACTGGCCATTGCGGCTGTCTATGACGGCATGAACCGTGCTGATGCCGCCAAAGTCGGCGGTATGGACCGCCAGACTTTGCGAGATTGGGTTCTTCGCTTCAATGAGCAAGGCACCGATGGTCTTGTCGACATCAAAGCAACCGGCGCTCCCATGCGCTTGAGCCCAGAACAGCTCGAAGAGTTTGTTGCTATCGTTGAAACCGGTCCTGATCCTGAGAAGGACGGCGTCTCTGTCTGGCGTAGCCAGGATCTGGTGCGTGTGATCCAAGAGCGGTTTGGGGTCTCCTACAAGGAACGTGGAGTACGGGATCTTTTGCGCCGCATGGGGTATGTGCGCATATCTGGTCGACCTCAACATCCAGAACAAAAGCCTGAAGTCATTGATGCTTTCAAAAAAACTTCTCCGCAACGTTGGCAGCGCATGTAGGCCATTTGCCAAAGAACAAGCCCATCGAGATTTGGTGGCAAGATGAGGCTAGGCTTGGTCAGAAGAATGGACTGGCCCGACTATGGGCAAAAAAGGGAACCAGACCACGTCTGCCAGCCGATCAGCGATATAAAAATGCCTATCTGTTCGGTGCAATATGTCCAGCGCGTGGCGTTGGCGCGGGATTGATGATGCCTTTTGCAAATACACAGGCCATGCAAATGCACCTCGAAGAAGTCTCAAGGACAGTGGCGCGCGGCGCTCATGCCGTGGTGCTGATGGATCGTGCCGGATGGCATACGACAAGCAGACTCAACGTGCCCAAGAATATCACCATCCTCCTGTTGCCTTCCAAATCACCGGAACTGAACCCAGTTGAGAATATTTGGCAGTATCTGCGCGGTACCTTCCTGTCCAATCGGGTCTTCGAAGACTATGCCGCCATTCTTGATGCTGGTTGCCAAGCATGGAAGAGCCTCTCCGCCAACCCAACCATCATCCATTCAATAGGTATGAGAAAATGGGCTCAAGAAGGTCAGAATTAAATGCCGTTGGTATCACGTCTTTGTTGTGCTTTCTGAGAAAAAAAGCCCCCTTCCGATGATTGATACCAAGGGCGTGAAGTTCTGACTCTTTAGGGATTCCATTTTTAGCACTGGCGTGATTCAACATGGCAAAGGAGATTTTGCCATGTCTGCCGCTTTGATTCTTAGCGATGCTTTTGACGCCGATAGTTTGCGCCGTCTTGCCAAAGGATGCCGCAATGCCAAACAGAGCCGCCGCCTACTGGCCATTGCGGCTGTCTATGACGGCATGAACCGTGCTGATGCCGCCAAAGTCGGCGGTATGGACCGCCAGACTTTGCGAGATTGGGTTCTTCGCTTCAATGAGCAAGGCACCGATGGTCTTGTCGACATCAAAGCAACCGGCGCTCCCATGCGCTTGAGCCCAGAACAGCTCGAAGAGTTTGTTGCTATCGTTGAAACCGGTCCTGATCCTGAGAAGGACGGCGTCTCTGTCTGGCGTAGCCAGGATCTGGTGCGTGTGATCCAAGAGCGGTTTGGGGTCTCCTACAAGGAACGTGGAGTACGGGATCTTTTGCGCCGCATGGGGTATGTGCGCATATCTGGTCGACCTCAACATCCAGAACAAAAGCCTGAAGTCATTGATGCTTTCAAAAAAACTTCTCCGCAACGTTGGCAGCGCATGTAGGCCATTTGCCAAAGAACAAGCCCATCGAGATTTGGTGGCAAGATGAGGCTAGGCTTGGTCAGAAGAATGGACTGGCCCGACTATGGGCAAAAAAGGGAACCAGACCACGTCTGCCAGCCGATCAGCGATATAAAAATGCCTATCTGTTCGGTGCAATATGTCCAGCGCGTGGCGTTGGCGCGGGATTGATGATGCCTTTTGCAAATACACAGGCCATGCAAATGCACCTCGAAGAAGTCTCAAGGACAGTGGCGCGCGGCGCTCATGCCGTGGTGCTGATGGATCGTGCCGGATGGCATACGACAAGCAGACTCAACGTGCCCAAGAATATCACCATCCTCCTGTTGCCTTCCAAATCACCGGAACTGAACCCAGTTGAGAATATTTGGCAGTATCTGCGCGGTACCTTCCTGTCCAATCGGGTCTTCGAAGACTATGCCGCCATTCTTGATGCTGGTTGCCAAGCATGGAAGAGCCTCTCCGCCAACCCAACCATCATCCATTCAATAGGTATGAGAAAATGGGCTCAAGAAGGTCAGAATTAAATGCCGTTGGTATGATCTGAAGGGGGCGATTGATTGATGTCCGAATTCTTTTGGCTACGGCACTAACTGTTAGCGGCAGAAGCGCTTATGGCCGCTATAGGTCGTGAAATAGCCGGTGCGCGGATTAAAGGACCGGTATTTGCTGTGACAATAACGATACCATGCACGGGTCCATGGGCGTGGGCGGCCATAGTGAACCGGACTTGACCTCCGGTAGCTTGGGCCTTTTCGGCCGTGACAATGACGAATGCCGTTGTGGATGTGGCAGCCGCGCCAGTGTCCGCGGTGATAGTGATTGCGAACGCGCGACCAACGGTGTTTGGATGCGCTGTAAAGGGCAGCCGCCCCGACGGCCCCCGCAACCAGACCAGCAACAAAGGCGGCTTTGCGTCCATTGGCGGCGTGCGCCTTGCTGGTTGGAATGGTAATGGCTATGGCTGGCAGGATAGCCACAAGCAAAGCGTAGATAAAAATCTTTCTTGCAAACATTGTGTGCTCCTCGAGATCTCCCCAGTGTCTTCCCAGTCGCAAACAGTAGACCAGTTATACTTGAACATCATGGCAGACTTGGGTGGGTTAGGCTAGAAGAACGTAAAAATAGGTATATTTAAGTACAAAAAGACCACCGTCCTGATGGGGCGGTGGTCTGGCTTTGATCTTCAATCACAATGTTTTAGCGGCAGAAGCGCTTGCGACCGCTATAGGTCGTGTAATACCCGGTGCGCGGGTTAAAAGACCGATATTTGCTGTGACAATAGCTATACCATGCGCCGGACCAGGGACGCGGGCGCGCGTAGTGGCGCGGTCTCACCGGACGATAATGGCGACGCGGAAGGTCGTAACGATAGCCGCGATGGCGACGATCCTTGCGATAATGGCGATAGCGCCGGTCGCCTCTATAATGTCGGCGTGGATTGCCCCGCCAATCAACAGTCTGCGCGACGGCTCCAAGGGTCAATCCCGTGATTGTGCCTGCCACGAACGCTGCGTTTCGACCCTCTGCCGCTTGCGCCTCAGCGGTCGGCAAGGTGACCGTCGCTGTTGCGGCAAGGCCGGCAATGATCGCTATTGCTGCAAATGCTCTTTTAAACATGTTTTCTCTCTCCGATGAATTTGACACTGCTGAGGTGTCAAGAGTCACCCTGACCATCCACAAATCGAACGCTACATGCAAATCGTGATCAGAATGCGGTCAAGGTCGAAATTTATTTTCCCTTTGCCGTTGCCGCGCACTCTTGGCCGATGCTTTGCATCCATATGCACTCTCTGAAGCGCGGTTTTGGTGCGTTTGATACTGAGGAGAAAAGCCACCCTTTTGGGGCGGCTTTTGTTGAGTGGGAGGATTAACGGCAGAAGCGTTTGTGGCCGCTATAAGTGGTGAAGTAGCCGGTGTGTGGATTAAAGGACCGATAGCGGTTGTGGCAGTAGCGATACCATGCACGGGTCCAGGGAGCTGGGCGACCGTGGTAGGCCGGTCCCGCATGATGACCATGGTAATGGCGGCGATGCGAATGGGCGGCCATGGCACCCACGGCAAGACCGGTGAAGGCTCCGATAGCAAAGGCCGCTTTGCGTCCGCCTTTGGCCTCGGCCTCAGAGGTTGGCATGGCAACTGTTGCTGCGGCAGCGAGGGTTGCGATCAGTGCAAAGGTTGCGATGGTTTTCTTGAACATGTCGTTTCTCCTGAAAGGTATCTGTTGTGATCTGGCTTTGAAGGTCAGTGTGTCGCTTTGTTGATTGGGTTGGCGGTGGTGTTCGCCGCCTATACTCATCAGTCGCGGTCAGGCCAGAATGGGTTCAAGAAAAATCGTGTTTTTTGTCGATTTTTATAAAAGGCATGGAAATTCAATGGGATAGTTGATGTGCTTTTCTTTCCTATGGTCTGGGGTAAGGCAGGCTTTCGGCCTTATAGGCGTTGGAGCGTGTCCGTTTCAGCATCGTTTCTGTCTGGGCTGGCCCGCAGATGATTCCTGTGCCAATAATAAGAGTGGGCGTGTCTGACGTTTTTCCATTAAGTTTTTTGAACCAAACGGCGCTCTCAAACGACACAGGTATGACAGTGAAATCGAGGATCGAATGTCTGGATCTGATAATGCCCGTGATCTTGAGCTGTTGCGACAGATCGCGAGCAATGATCGAAAAGCCATAGCTCTTCTGTATCAGAGGCATCATCTTCGGCTTTATCGTTATCTGCTGCGCTTTGTGAAAAGCGAGGCTGTTGCAGAGGAACTTGTGAACGAGACTTTCATCGATGTCTGGCGTGCGGCAGGCAAATTCGAGGGGCGCTCTCAGGTTTCGTCCTGGATCATTTCCATCGGACGGAACAAGGCGATCTCTTTGTTGCGCAAGAAGTCGGACGCAGAGCTGGATGACGATTATGCAACCAGCCTTGAGGACGATAGCGACACCCCGGAGGTCACGACGCTGAAGCAGGACAAGGCCGTGCTCATGCGGATCTGCATCAACAAGCTGAGTGATGAACATCGGGAAGCGATCGATCTCGTTTACTATCAGGAAAAGGCGATCAAGGAGATTGCCGTGATCCTGTCTGTTCCGGAGAACACGGTAAAGACGCGCGTGTTTCACGCTCGAAAGAAACTGTCCGAACTCTTGTCAAAATCCGGCATAGACCGGGGATGGCCATGAAACCCGTTGGATACCCGTGTCGAGGACAATGATCATGATGAATGAAGCGGAAATCGAAAAGCTCCTGCCTTGGTATTCAAAGGGCCTTTTGGAGCGCGATCAGACCGAGCAGGTTGATGCCTACTTGAAGGCGAACCCCGAGATGCAGATGCAGCTTGATCTGATTGCGGAAGAGGCTGATGCGGTCGAGCGGATCCATGCGTCTCTCGGAGCTCCCAAGCCCGGCGGGCTGGACCGGCTGATGGCCGATATCGATGCGATCGAGGCCGAGAAGGCACCGGTTTCGAACACGGCAAACTCTCTGGCTGACAAGTGCAAGGCCTTCTTTGACAATTTCTCTTCGCCGGGCATGCGCATTGCAGCCATGGCGGCCGCCCTGGTGGTTGTCATTCAGGGCGTGATCATCGGCGGATTGATCGAGGGGGGGCAAAAGGCAAACGTGCCGGGCTCCGTCTCGTCCCGCTTTACCACCGCGTCGGGGCCTGCGGAAGCTGTCAGGGTTGATGGCGGCGCTGTCTTCCTTGTTTCCTTCAGGAAGGATGCCCGTATCGATGCCGTTGCCGCATTGCTGAAGACGCAGTCTGCCCGCATCATCAGTGGGCCAAAGGCTGGTGGTTTCTTCGAGCTTCAGGTTCCGTCTGACAAGTTGCCGGACGGTGGGGCCAAGGCGGTGGTTGATGCGCTCAAGGCAGAAACCGACCTTGTGCAGTTTGCATCTGTCTCCGAGTAAGAGTCGAAATCCTTGTTTTTGGTCGGGCCTTGTTTGATGGTCGGGCATTGAGAGACCTTCAAGCGCAATTTGTTGTGACTTATGGTAAGCTGTTCCCCGGAATGGAACCATTGCGGGGCATTGGTGGGCACCTTGCCGCGCTTCGTTTGTTGATTGTTGTTGGTCAGCGCGTCGGAGAGAAGCGATGAAACGGGCAAGACTTCAGAAGATTTTCGGCTATGGATGCGCGGCTTTGACCTGTACCTTCCTTGGATTGTCATCGGTGGCAGGGGCCCAGACCTATGGCCAAACAGGCACCCAGACTGGTCATAGTGACCGGAGAAACGATAGCGGGAATCGCGACCACAAGAAGAGCAATAAATTTGCCCCTGCATTTGGTATCGGAATCGGTATTGCGCGTGAGATTTACCGCCAGAGAGAGTTGGAGCAGGTCGACCCCCAATATGTGGAGCCGCCCGCAACCTATCGCCCTCCCAAACGCATCCAACCGAAACGGATAAAGCCCAAACGTATCAAGCCCAAGCGGACGGCAAAGCCCCAGCGCATTCAGCTGCCGCAAAATCTGCCCGTGCTCGCCAAGGCCAAGCCGCGCATCTATTCGATCGGTGACAAGCCGTGGGCAAGTGAGACGGATTTTCTGATCGCCATGACACCGGGTCTGTCGCGACCGGATCTGGCTTCGTTCCTCAAGGAGTATGGACTGTCTGTGCTCTCGCAGACACGGGTGGGGCTTATCGATCAGGTGCTATTGAAGGTGGCCTATCCGGATGACTTGTCTGTGAGGCGCGCCCTGCAATTGGCGACGGATGACCGCGTGTTTCGAGCTCAGCCGAACTATTATTACTATCCGACCGCAAATGCCGACCCTCAGCCTGTGAGCCTCTTTGCCGAGTTGCAATATGCGTTCGACAAGATGCGTTTGAGCCAGCTTGAAGATGGGGAAACCGGTCGGGGCGTCAAGCTTGCCGTGATTGACAGCGGTATTCGAGGGACCCACCCGGCGCTTTCCGATGCGGTGGCATCAAGTTTCACGGCCTTTCCTGATGCGGATGCCGAGAGCCTCAATTTTGATCATGGCACCGCTGTTGCGTCGATCATTGCGGCCAGAACGGGGATGCGCGGCGTTGCGCAGAATGTTTCGCTGATGTCGGCGCAGGTGTTCCGCTTTGGCGAAAGTGGCAACATGGTCGCCGATAGCTTTGACATTGTGCGCGGCATCGACTGGGCCGTCAGCAATGGCGCGAAAATCCTCAATCTCAGCTTTGCCGGATCAAAAGACAAATTTCTTGCTGATGCTTTGAAACGCGCGAGCGAGAAAGGCGTGATCATGATCGCGGCGGCGGGCAATGAGGGAGCAGATGCGCCAGCGGCCTATCCTGCCGCCTATGAGGATGTGATTGCCGTCACGGCCACCGATGAGGAGGACGGGCTTTATAGCTTTGCCAATCGGGGTGACCATGTCGAACTGGCAGCGCCGGGTGTTGATGTTCTTGTTGCTGCGGGCGAAGAGGGCTATGGCCTTCAGACCGGAACCTCGATGGCGACAGCCTACATTTCCGGCTCGGTGGCCTTGATGCTCGAGCGGGAGCCTCAGTTGGATGTGCAACAGATCAAGGATCGTCTTGCCAGATCCGCACTGGATCTGGGCATCGCGGGGCGTGATCCCGAATTCGGCTATGGCCGTCTTGATGCCTACAAGGCCATCACCAATGAGCTTCAGTCTTCCAATGAAGTGCAGGCAGACACGATGTCCGACGCCGCCAAGGTGACCAAAGCGCTCGATTTTTCCGGCGATGTCCCTGAGGGCGATGTCCCTCAAGGCAAGGGCGCTGAGAAGGACATGTGAGTGTTGGCACCATGCTTGGCTGCGGCTTTAAAGTGTGGAGTGATTTCCCAACGGCCAAGGCTGCTGACAGGATGCTGTCAGTAGCCCTTCTTTATGGTTGGTTTCAACGGCACTGATGCCGTGCCAACTATGGAGAGAAACATGACCAACAATCCCAAGAATGCCGTAACCTGGTTTTCCATTCCTGCAACGGATTTCGACAAATCTGTGAAATTTTACGAGGAGTTGCTCGACATCTCTCTCGATCTGGTGACCATGGAAGGGGATGCTTCAAGCTATGGTCGTTTTCCTGTCATGGACGGCGGTGTCTCCGGCGCGGTGACATCTGATGGCCGATACCGCAAGGGCGGAAATGGCACAGGCGTTGTGATCTATCTTGCCTGCCGGGACATTGATGCGTCGATTGCAAAGCTCGATAAGCTTGGCGGCGAGCTTTTGGCACCAAAGATGCCCTTGCCGGGCGATATGGGGCAGGTGGCTGTGATTGCGGATTGTGACGGCAATCCTGTGGGCTTGCATCAGGCGTGATCTCGCAGTCCTTGCCGCAGTTGACCAAGGCTGGGATCCTTGCGGATCGGAGAGAGAGAATGCGGCGGGCTGATCGTTTGTTTGAGATTGTACAGTTTCTGCGGGGTGGGCGTTTGCTCACCGCGCAGGCTCTTGCCGACCGGTTGGAAGTCTCCAAACGCACCATTTACCGCGATATTCTCGATTTGCAAGCAAGCGGAGTACCCATCGAAGGAGAGGCTGGAGTGGGGTATGTTCTCTCCAGCGATTATCACGTGCCGCCCCTCAGTTTCACGCCCGATGAAATCGCCGCTCTCGTGCTGGGTGCGAGAATGGTGAAGGCGTGGGCGAGCGAGGATCTCAAAAACGCTGCGGAGGAAGCACTGGTCAAGATTGATGCGGTGGTGCCCGACGGGATGCGCAACCTCATGAGCGAGACACAGCTTTATGCCATGAAGCTGGAAGATCAGGGCAGCGAGCGGATGACGCTCGATCAGCTCCGGCTTGCCTGCAAGGAACGGCGTGTAATCGTGATGACCTATCTCAGTCTTGAAGGGCAAGGCAGCACGCGCCGTGTCCGTCCGTTAGGGCTCTATTTTTGGGGGCGCGTCTGGACCTTGCTCAGCTGGTGTGAGCTGAGACAGGATTTCCGCTCTTTTCGCGTCGATCACATCGAAGGTCTTGACGTGATCGAGGAGCACTTCCCGGTTGAGAAGGGGCGGGAGCTGAGGGACTATGTTGCCCGGATGAAAGCGCTCAGCAAAGCGTCTTCCTGACGGTGGGCAATCGCAAATCGGCGCTAAATGTCGAAGTGCTGTTGATCGGGACGCCAGCGATAGATCCAGTCGAATTGCTTGAGCAGTTGGGACTGGGGCATCAGGCGCATGGCCAGATTGCGGGCCGTCGCCATGGGGCCACTATAGTGATAGATGTCGCCGTTCTTGGCCGCGCGCTGCACAACCTGACAGACCCGCGCCTTGCGCATGCGTTCATAGGCCATCAGTCGGATGTGCATGGTGGCGGAAATCTCGTCGATAGCCCGGGCCAGAATGGCGGCGTCCTCGATGGCCATGCCAGCTCCCTGAGCCATAAAGGGCAGCATTCCGTGCGCGGCGTCGCCCAGCAGTGCAACCTTGCCCTTGACCCAATGCTGTTCGGGTTTGTGGCCGCACAGGGCCCATTTCAACCAGCCATCCTGCTCTGCCAGCACTTCGCGGATCTCCAGAGGCCAGCGCGCAAATCGCTTGTTGAGCCAAAGGGCATCGCCCGGGGCGCTCCAGCCCTCTTCGGTCCAGTCTTCATCGACGATTGCGACGATGTTGAGCATATGGCCGCCAACGACCGGATAGTGAACGAGATGGGCCTTTGGCGACAGCCACAGACCGACATTCTGCCGGTCGAAATGCTCGGGAACCATCTGCATGGGCATGGTGATCCGCCATGCGGTCTTGCCCGAATAGGTGGCCGGGCTGCTGCCGACATGCTCGGTGCGGATGCGGGACCAGACGCCATCTGCAGCGATCAATGCCGCGCCGCGGTAAAAGCGCTGCGTGCCATTGCTGCGTTTGCTGCGCACCTCGATATAGTCGTCGGTCTGCGCAATTTCACGCACTTTCCGATCTTCGAGAATTTCAATCAGGTCGAACTGACTGGCACGATGATAGAGCGCCTGATGAAGATCGGCGCGATGGACCACAAAATAGGGAGAGCCATACCGGCTTTCGAAATCGCTGGTATCAAGTGTCGACAAAAGGCTGCCGGAAGTGGCCGAGTGGATGTTGATCTTGGGCGGTGTGACGGCATGCTCCGACAGATAGGGCCAAACGCCCCAATCCTTGAGGCTCGCCGTCGCGTTGGGGGAAATCTGAACACCGGCGCCAACCTCGGTTGGAATCGTGTTGCGCTCGAGTAGCAAAACCGGGATGTTTCTTGAAGCCAGCGCCAAGGCAGCAGACAGACCACCAATACCGGCTCCGGCGATGATGATCGGCAATTGTTCAGTCATGTTTCTTCCCTTTGCGGCACTCGTCAGCAGGACCGGCAATTGTCATCAGAAAGCTGCTTTCCAATGACCCTATGGTGTTTCGGGCCTGTTGCTACTCTTTGATTTGGACACTAGACCGGCCAGTTGATTGCTGTATTGATCCTTAGCAAACAGCACGGCTCCCCGTCTTTGAGGTCTGGCTCTTTTCCCAAGGTGGGGGCTTGCTATTCGTGATAGCAACCAACCGGGTTGGTTTTTGTCTTGCCCATATTTTTATTGTATTTGTAATGGGTTGAGCAGTAGGGGCAGAGAATTTCGCTGTCATCACCCATGTCGAGATAGACGTGCGGGTGGTCTTGCGGCGGGCTTGCGCCCATGCACTGGAATTCGCGAACGCCGATTTCGATTACAGAAACACCCGCGTCATTCTTGAAGTGGGGAATCGTGTGGTCTGCCATGGCTGAATCTCTCTTGATATGCGCGCCTGCCTGCCGGACCTTAACCGGACTGGTGATCAAATCCTAGTGTGCACGGGATACTGCTTAGGAACAATCCCGCTTTTATAAGGCGCGCGCAATTGCCTTCCAAACGAAGATCCCTGGTTGCTCTTTTGTGCCAACCTGTTATGAAACGGGACTATCTGTCCATATCGAACCCAACTGTCTGTCATGCCTCAATTCCAATCCGAAAATGTTACGCTCTCCTATCTTGATGAGGGGGCTGGTGAACCGATCCTGCTCATTCACGGCTTTGCCTCCAACAAGATGATCAACTGGGTCAACCCCGGCTGGGTGCAGACCCTGACCGGCGCGGGCTATCGCGTCATTGCGATTGACAACCGGGGGCACGGGGAGAGCGAAAAGCTCTATGATCCGGCGCTCTATTCGGCCCTTACCATGTCCGAAGATGCGCGGGCCTTGCTTGATCACCTCGAAATCGAAAGCGCCTTTGTGATGGGCTATTCGATGGGCGCTCGGATTTCTGCTTTTCTCTCGCTCAACCATCCCGAGCGGGTGCGGCGGGTGGTTTTTGGCGGGCTTGGCAGTGGCATGATCCATGGCACTGGCGATCCCGAGCCGATCATCAAGGCGTTGAGAACTGACAACGTCGACGAGATCCGCCATGTGGTCGGTAAGTCCTTCCGGCAGTTTGCCGAGCAGACTGGCAGCGACCGGATGGCGCTCGCAGCCTGCATGGCCGCGTCGCGCCAGAAGATATCCGAAGAAGAGCTTTGCGGTCTCAAAGTGCCAGCTCTCGTTGCTGTGGGCACGCGAGATGCCATCGCAGGGTCGGCGCAGGATCTGGCTGATATCCTGCCCGAAGCCCGGGTTTGCGACATTCCCGGTCGCGATCACATGGTTGCGGTTGGCGACAAGGTCTTCAAGAAAGCTGTGCTCGAATTCCTGTCGGAATATTGAGCGGCCCGACGATGCGAGCGCCAGACGATACGGGCGAAAAGCGCGCCTATTTGCCGGTGAAGACCGGTTTGCGCTTTTCTGCAAAGGCCTTGCGTCCTTCTGCATAGTCGGCGCTGTCGTAACAGGCGATGCCCATTTCGCGCAACGCGTCCGCAAGCAGGCAATCGGTCTGGTCGATGGCGCTATTGATGGCCGCTTTGTGATATTGCGCGCTCAAGGGAGCGAGGGTGGCGACCGTCTCGCAGTAGCCTTGTGCTTTGGCATCAAACTCCGCATCCTCGAAAATCTCGTTGAGCAAGCCCATTGCTGCGGCCCTGTCTGCGTCATAGACATTGGCTGTGAGATAAAGGGCCTTGGCATTGGCAGAGCCTGCGAGGGTGACAATGTCGCCGATGGCGCCCAGCGGGTAGCCCACTCCGAGCTTGCCTGCCGGTATGCCGAATTTGCCGCTTTTGTTGGAAAGACGCAGATCGCACGCAGCAGCCAGTCCGAGGCCGCCTCCCATGCAGAAGCCCTTGATAAGCGCGATGGTCGGCTTTTTCGCATTGCGAATCTGGCGATAGCAATCGGCATTGATATCATCATAGCGGGAGGCGGAGGCTGTGTCCTTGCGCACCGTGTCGAATTCGGAAATGTCAGCCCCCGAGATGAAGGCCTTCTCGCCAGCCCCGGTGAAGGCAATGACGTGAATGGCGGGGTCGTCGTCCAGTTGCTTTACCGCAGCCGGGATTGCCTGCCACATATCAAGGGTCATGGCGTTGCGGCGGGTTTCGTTGTTGATGATGATCCGACCGATGGTGCCGGAGCGCTCGATGAGGATCTTGTCGGTGGTTTGGGTGTTTGTCATGACTGTGATATCTTGGCTTTTGGTGATTGAAATGGGGCAAATAAAAACCCCGCAACTCAAATGTGATGGCGCTGCTCTTGCGGGTGACATCTGCGCAGACTATGTCTAGCGGCAATGTTGGCCCTTTGAAAGTCGGGCAATAGGCGAAGGAAGAGGCAAAGAGCAATGGCTGAAAGCAGTCTGAAGAGCGTAAGCGGCGAGGAGCTGGATCTGGTTGATCCGATCTGGCATCGGGTTCGTTCCGAAGCGGAAGAGGTGATCCGTGCCGAACCGGTGCTGAGCAGCTTCATCTATTCCACGGTTCTCAGTCACAAGCGTCTTGAGAATGCGGTCATGCACCGGCTGGTGGATCGTATGCACAGCCCCGCGATGGACTCGGAGGCTATCCGTCAGGCCTATCGTGAGGCCTATGCCTCCGATCCCTCCCTTTCAGACGCCATGCGCGCCGATATCGTCGCAGTGGTTGATCGCGACCCTGCGTGCGACCGCTATCTTGATCCCTTGCTCTATTTCAAGGGGTTTCAGGCCATCCAAACCCATCGTCTTGCCAACTGGCTCTGGAAAAATGGTCGTCAGGATTTTGCCCTCTATCTGCAAAGCGTCAGCTCGGCGGTCTTTCAGGTGGATATTCATCCGTGCGTTCCGCTTGGCAAGGGGATATTCTTCGACCATGCCACCGGTATCGTCATTGGGGCCACTGCGGTTGTCGAGGATGATGTGTCCATTCTTCAGGGCGTTACTCTTGGCGGGACCGGCAAGGAAGGCGGTGATCGCCATCCCAAGATTCGCCATGGCGTCCTGATCGGGGCCGGTGCCAATGTGCTTGGCAACATCGAAATCGGCAATTGCTCACGCATCGCCGCCGGGTCTGTCGTGCTCAAGGATGTCGCCCCCAACACCACGGTGGCTGGCGTTCCCGCCAAGATGGTTGGCAAGGCCGGATGTGCCGAGCCTGCGCGCACCATGGATCAGATTTTACGCGAAACCGAATAGCTTCGTGTGCGTTATCCTTGGTGGCTTGGCTAGAGTGGCCAAATCGCGCATGTGGACAATGATGTGTGGAAAGCGGCTTTACTCTGGAAGCTCGTTATGTCACTTCACCAACGAGCATATTAAGGCATTGCGGATCGTTTAGGGCGGCTTTGCAAATCGGGCCCTTAGGATAAGATGGCATCTGCATCTGATCCCGCATACAACAAACTTTTTGCAGGAGGCAATTTTGGACAAGACCGAACTGGCGAAACTTCAGAATTTCATGCGTCGGACCTTGCAGTCCCCAAAACTCGAAGTGCGCGCTCGCCCCCGCAAAGATGATTCTGCCGAAGTGTATGTTGAGGACGAGTTTGTCGGCGTTCTGTTCCGCGATGAGGAAGACGGGGACCTGTCCTACAATTTCTCGATGGCGATTCTGGACTATGACCTCGAGGAGCAATGAGCCTTACGGCGCCCTTTCGAGAGATTTGACATTGCATCAAAGCTGCCTGATCCCTGATCCGGCGGCTTTTTTGTTGTCTTTTCTAGGGGTGTTCCAAAGGGCCGCCCTAGGTGACTTTCCCCCTTGCCTAGGGGAAATGGACAAAGCCGGTGACGCGGTCCTTGATGGTTTCGTCCATGCGTTTCCATTCCTTCAGCAAAGGCAGGCGAAAGCGATAGCTTAGTTGCACTTTGCCAGTGAGCATGATGTCGCGCATGCAGAATGTGGGGGAGCCTTTTACGGGCTGGACACAACGGGCGACAAAGGGCTCGCTTTCATCCGGTTTGAAATAGACCGTCTCTCCGGCGAAGCTTGATTTCGGGTCCATGGCAAAGCCAATCAATCTGGCCGGCCCGCTGATCGGGTCACCATCGAAATGCTCGCTATAGACCGTATAGAGCCGCTCGGAGCTTGAGAGGATCTGCTCGGGCTGACTGAGGGTGGCGTAGATCAGACGCGAGTCGGGGCCCGAATTGCTGAAGTGAACCTGATTGTCACGGGTGAAGCCTTCCAGTTCCGGCCAGAGCATGACGAGGTCCAGCTGTTGGACCATGGCGTCTTCGCGTTGTTCGGGGCGGCGGATCATATTCTCGGGCACCGTGAAGCGAATGTCGCCGATGAGGATGATTTTCGGCTCGGTCTTGGCGCTGTAGGGGCTGTTGAGAAGCTCGGGGCCGGAATATTCGAACAGGCGACTGACGATGAACAGGGTCGTGATGGCAATCAGCCCGGCAATAAGCAGAAAGAAAATCCATCTCTGCGGCGAACCATGTTCGTCAAGCGGCTGTTGCATCTCTGTCCTTTGCTGCTGTCCTTGCCCTGTCATTATTGGATAAGGGGCATTGCAAGCTTAAGCAATCCTCTCTGGCGCTTCAATGAACAGTTTGGCGGGAGGTCCGGCCCGATGCGGACGGGCCCGGCGGCACGCGGATTGCACTTTCCTGATCAATGCATTCGCTCTGTTTCAAGGTGAGACGAAATGGAGCCAGAAATCAGGAAAGGTGTCCATAGATGGGACTTGAAGTGTTTGCGTTTGTCTATGTCACATGTGTGGGATTCGTCTGCGCGGGGATTCTCTCCAGCCTTTATCAGTTGTTCGCTCAACGGCCGGTCGGTTTTCGGGTTGAGGCTGAGAGCTGGGGGAAAGCCATGATCGCGATCGGGATGTGTACCTTTGCCGGCCCGTTCATTATCATGCGCAATGCCTTGCGGGGGCGCCGGATCGAGAACAGGCCGATCGGTTGGCTGTTCGGTTCGTCTGCCATTGCAGGTCTTTGGAGTGCCTGCTCGGGTGTGCTTCTGCTCAATGCTGTTGTTGGCACGATGACCGCCGTGGGGTGAATGCCCGCAGCAAAGAAGCAGCAAAGAAGAAGGAGGAGAGCAGGGTGACACTTTATCAATTGGGAGAGGTTCGACCCGAATTGCCGGAAGCGGGAGACTGCTGGGTCGCACCGTCGGCGAGTGTGATCGGCAAGGTCATTCTGAAATCGAGCGCAAGTGTCTGGTTCGGAGCCGTGCTTCGCGGTGACAACGAGGCCATTACTGTTGGAGAGCGCAGCAACATTCAGGAAGGCAGCACGTTGCACACCGACATGGGGTATCCGCTCGATATTGGCAGTGACTGCACGATTGGTCACAATGTGATCCTGCACGGATGCACGATCGGTGACAATTCGCTGATTGGAATGGGAGCGGTGATCCTCAACGGGGCTAAAATCGGGCGCAATTGCCTGATCGGTGCCAAAGCGCTGATCCCGGAGGGCAAGGAGATTCCCGACAATTCCCTCGTCATGGGGATGCCGGGCAAAGTTGTTCGCGTGCTTGATGAGGAGGCCGTCGCCAAACTGACCGCCTCGGCGCGCAACTATGTCGCCAACTGGAAGCGGTTTGCGTCTGAACTGCAGGCGATCTAGCCTCTATACCGTTCAACCGGATGGCCCAAAAGGGCAAGGGCCAGCTGCGGGGACAGCTGGCCCTCAAAACCTGATCGATGCGGACGGGAAGTGGGGATTTACGATCAGGTTTTGTCTTCGTACTTCATGTCAAGAGCTGTCACACTGGCAAGAGTTCGAACCCCACTTATTCCTATGTTTCTTCAATCAGTTAGCATGTGTGTCTTTCAGAGCAGGCCGATCTAGCTGCCAGTTATCTTTGGTCAAGGATCGCGGTCCAGTTTGAAGGGTGAAGCGCGGCCTGGCGTTTGACATAATGATAAGGTGTCTGGTCCCACGGCAGGATGCGCGAGTCCTGATTATCAAGAATGAGGTCGCCCCGGTCGGTCCGTACGGTGAGCACGGCATGGCCGTTGCCATTGACTTCGCGCACAACCGTGATGAGCAGCGCCGTTTCTGGCCAGCCGAGATTGTTCAACAGGCGCCGTTTGAGCAGGGCATAGTCTTCGCAGTCCCCTGCGTTGCCCGGATAGGTCCATACTTCCTCGGTGCGATAGAGCTCCTGATCGGTAACCGGTTTCACGGTCTGGTTGACCTGATTGTTGATGTTGATCAGCTGTTCCCAGTTTTCCGGCGTCAGGCGCACCGCCTGATCCACGCTGAAGGACTTGTTGCATTCGCGCGGATTCTGGCGGCAGAATTCGACATGTCCTATGGGTGCAGAGGTTTTCCCTGAAAGGGTCATGAATGGTGAAAAGGATGCTGCTTGTGATTGGCTGATGAAGGCCAAGCTTGTGAAGCAGAAAAATGCAAATCCCCAAATGCGCTTTTTCATGTAAATCTCCCGTCGTTGTCTGGAGATTTATAGCGCCTTCGATTTTATATACTTCCAACTTTGCTTGGTACATTTGAGTATAATAAAAATAGTACTTTATTTTACTTTGATTTGAATTCGAATTTACTTTTATTATATTTTATTTTTATTTTTATGAAAACTTGAATAGCCTTTTTCTCAAGCTTTAGGAAAAAGAGCGTCAAACTTTGTTAAAACTGTAATGAGCGGGAAAAATGTATAAAAAACAATAGCTTAGGGAATTTTTTGTCGCCGCTTCGGCTTGTTGCCTTGCTCCCGTTGAGGTTTGACAACAACAACGACGAGAGATGAGAGGTTGCTTTCAGGCCGCGCACAAGCGATCTGATGCGCGCCAGTTGGACGCCGCGCACGGCAAAATCCCACCGAAAAATGATATTTTCGATGAGATTATTTTCTCAAAAATATTCTGTGTATGTGATTGGGCGTGCCGGATTTAAACGCGAGGATGCATTACGGCAGGATCGTTGAAGGTGATCGGGGAGGACGCTCAAGAGAGACATGCGTCACTTTTGGCCTGTGTCACCCATACGGGATGTCAGCGCAGATTCTCGTCGAGCATGTTCCGGTCCTGAACTGCGGCGAATTCGATGGCGAGACCATCTTCAAGGTGGCGCACCACACGAGCGCGGATCTTGCCTACCTTGACCGGTTTGCCGATCTTCGGGCGTACCTTTGTCTTGACCGCGGCGCCCGAGAGCGACAGGTCGAGAACCTGACAAATATGCTCAGTGCCATCTTCAAGGATAAGCTTGGTGATCGGGGCCTTGGGCTGTTGCCGTTCGTGGCGGCGATCTTCAGGCAGATCGAGAATGTGGCGGTTGGCCAGCCAGGTCAGCTGTGATGCCAGCTTGTCACGCTTTCTTGATGTCGCATCGACAGTCAGGGCAAAGCCACCTTCAATCTTGCGAACGATTTTTCCTTCAATGCGGCCGATGTGATCGATATAGGCAATGACCCTCTCACCGATTTCACCGCGAATTGGTGCGATCAAGGCAACGCCGCCGGGGGACATGTTGATAACCTGGCACGGGTATTCCTGCTTGTTCTCAAGCATGAACCGACCGAGCAGATTTACCCTGACCCGCTGGTGCCGTCGACGCTCGGTTACCCGAGGCAAAACGGATTTTTGCAGTGATGCAGACATGAAGGACCGCTTATCGCCATAAGAGACTTGTTGACGTGACTGGACCTATCCTAGGCCTTGCATGGTTAACAAAGCCTTTTAGCGGGCGTCCGGAATATCGCTTTGGTTGTGATCATGACCTTGGTGAAATCGATGTGAGAGGCGTTTAGGACAGGATTGGCCGAAAATAGCTGTAAATGCCGATATTCCGCCATCGATCCGAACGGAACGGCAAAGAAAAAGCGCGCGTCATGATCCGGATCGTGACGCGCGCTCAGTCTTTAATCAACAGGCAAAAGGATTTGTTCAGTCTTGACGCCCACCTTCGATGACCGTCAGGTGCCCGAAACGCTGCTCGGTCTGGAACGCCGGGCTTTTGTGCATTTGAGCGGCTGCCTGTCGCGTGGCGGTGACAGGGGCAAGGCCGAACTTGTTGTTAAGGCTCTCATCGCCCGCGCCCTTGCGCATGAAAGAGGGGCGTTCGTCCGGCCAGATGAGACGCATGGATGTGACGCTCAGCTCGGTCAGTGGCCAGATGCCCACCCAATAGGGAATGTCTGCCGGGCTTGCTGCGCCAAGGATGCGTGACTTTGGTTGGCCATAGTGGCGCAGCGGCAAAAGGATTGCCTCGAAATCAAGCTCCTGATCCCGTTCGGTCTTGCCCTTGAAGCCTACAACGGCAGCGGCTTCATCTTCTGCCACGGCGGTGAGCAAGAGGCGGATGCTCGAGGTATCCTGTCGGCTCCAGATCTTGAGGAAATTCTGGCCTTTCAATTCGCGGCAAAAAGAGCCGCACAGACGCGTTCCGGCAAGTCTGAACCGGAGGGTGTCCTGATTCTCATATTCAAGAATGAATGTGTCGCCCAGAATTTGATGAATTTCGGCCGGATCAATGTCACTGCGTTCCGGAGCCGTCCGTCCGCCACGCAAGCCATCCCAGTATGTGAAGAGCTCTCGTGTCACCTGATGTTTCATGGTTCTTCTCTATCTGGGCCAGTTTTGTGCCAAAGCTGTTTCAAGCTGAGACACTTTAGACCCTTTGCCTGTTGTCTACCCCATGATCTGCGAAAGCCGTGCCAATTTGCTCGGTCATCGGGGGGGCGACTCAGGCCGGGTCGAACTTGGTAGAGACATACAATAAAGAATGGCCTTTCTAGAGCGAAGGGTTTGTCTGGGGCAGATTAACATTAATAATGTCTTTCGATTGCCACGGGCTTCCATGCGCAGTAAACAGGTGATCAACAGCATCCTCGGCGTCGGGCCGGACTCCTAAAGCGCCCGATGCTGCGGCTCTTCAAGCCAGCCCTGATAATTTTCAGGAGGCTTTTTTTGCCATCCGAAGTGATCAACAGGTCGTCGGGTGGCTTTTTTTTATCAAAGGCTCCGTCGTCCCTGCTAGGCGTTGTTAAAACAATTGCCTTATCAAATGGGAGCCACCATCGCGCCGTGCTGTGCTGCGTGGGCTTGATGTCGCCACAAAAAGCTCCCAAATGTCAGTCTTGGCGCCTGTAGAGACAAGGAACAGACATGGCATTGCAACCGCGCGGCTCCTGGCATATGCCTGCCGGAACACCTCCTCCAAGAGAACCCATGCTCAATTTGCCGAGGCCTATCATGGTGCTTGGCGGAATCATGATTGTCATTCAGGTGCTGCAGTCCTTCGTGCTTTCTCCTGTTCAGCGACAGGATCTCATGCTGTGGTTCTCTTTCCTGCCGCCACGCTACGGCGAAGTGGCGCAGAATTTTGCCTTTCCCGGCGGGATCTTCGGAGATGTCTGGACCTTCGTGACCTATGCCTTCCTGCATGGAGGCTGGGCGCACCTGCTTCTCAACCTCGTTTGGATGGCGGCCTTTGCAACGGTGGTTTTGCGGCGGATCGGGACATTCAATTTCGCGATCTTCTTTGTCGTCACGGCAGCAGCCGGTGCATTCGTGCATCTGCTGGTGCATCTGAACAGTTCCTCGCCGCTCGTCGGTGTGTCCGCGGTGCTCTCCGGTGCAATGGCGGCGACCGCACGGTTCGCCTTTGTTGGCGGCTATGGCGGGTTTTCTGCCCTACAGGGAACGCACACCTATCCCGCGCTGACCCTCAAGCAACTGTGGCAAAACCAGCAGGCGATGGCTTTTCTGGGTATCTGGCTGGTGCTTAACCTGGTGTTCGGTCTGACGTCTGCTTTTGGCGGTGGCGGTATCGCTTGGGAAGCGCATCTTGGTGGATTTATTGCCGGTCTGCTCATCCTGCCCTACGTTGACCCCTACAGCCGACCGCCGCGCGGTCCGAAAAAACCAAAAAAGCAGGACGAGAAGAAACGACCTGAGCACTTACGCGTTATAAAGTAGACGATTGGTACTCTGCCCGGACAGAAGAAACAGCAAGATCTGAGGTCTATCCATCTTTTGTCCTCGCTCAAACAGTATTAATTGTGTTTTAAAAAGCGTCGCCAAAGCAACGTTTGACCGTTAGTGTTGGCGATATTAGTCGTAAGTTTTCGCGTCGGACGCTTGCCATGCGCTTTATTTCGTCGCAGACTTTAAAAAGGACACGTCATCGGTGCCCGAAAGACAGCGTTGAGATTGACTTCGGGCATCAGATCATCAGGGGAGACATGCATGACGATCGCTACTATTCTGGATAAGAAGGGGCGCGAGGTCTTTACGATGCAGCCCGCCAGTCCGCTGGCAGACGTCGTGAAGATGTTGCGCGAAAAGAGGATTGGTGTGGTGTTGCTCGCGGAAGGCGCAACGCTCAAAGGCATTTTGTCAGAGCGCGATATTGTGCGCGCGCTGGGCGAAAAGGGAGGGGCCGTGCTGTCCGAGTTGGCCTCCGATTACATGACCGCGAATGTGGTGACCTGCAAAGAGGCGGATACGATTGTCAGCGTCATGTCGAAGATGTCGTCGGGCCGGTTTCGCCACATGCCTGTCGTCGAGGATGGCAAGCTGATCGGGCTGGTCTCGATCGGGGACGTCGTGAAGCGCCGGATTGAGGAAACCGAACGGGAAGCGGAAGAAATGCGGCGCTACATTGCCTCAGCCTAGAGGCTGGCCTCCTTTTCGCAATCTGATGCTCTGGAGCAATTCTCCGGAGCAAGCGTGCTTGAGAATGCATTATAATACCGAGCAATGGCGTTTAAATCTAAACTGTTGACCCGGTTTATCTTCAAATCGCTCTGACAGGCGGGCTTATTGCCCGCCTTTGTTTTGTCTTTTGTCGTGATGGCGTGGTTGGCGGGGCTAGGACTTGAGGTCATCCGACAATTCGTGCAGTTCCTTGATCACCTTCTGAGTTGCTGCATAACCTGCCGCGATGGAGGCCTCAGCCTGATCAAAGTCGAACATGCCGATATCCTTGAGGCGGGGTTTGATGGTGATGTCCGGTGGGTCTCCGGCGAGACGGGAGCGTGTGATCCGGTCCTGAATGATGGTGTAGGCGTCAAACATCACGCTCGAGATGCCGGGGCTGCCCTGTTCTTCGTTGCCAAAGACGAGATTTTTCAAAGTCCCCAGTGTTCCCATGGCCGGAGCCTCCCGCTCAAGGGGCTGGCTCGCGGGAAGCCGATCGTCCTCGAAATGGACATTTGGGACGATGGTGCCGCGCCCGAACGTATCCGAGCTGAGATTGACCGCGATAACGATTCTTGCCCCCAGGGCGCGCGTGAGGGAGACGGGCACCGGGTTGACCAAAGCCCCGTCAACGAGAAGACGGCCATTGACATTAACAGGCGAGAAAACGCCGGGCAGGGCATAGGATGCCTGCATTGCCGTGATCAGGGAGCCCCGGCGGAGCCAGATTTCATGGCCCGTTGAGAGCTCGGTGCCAACCGCCATGAAGGGCCGGTCCAGATCCTCGATTTTGATATCGTTGAGATAACGCTTGAGAAGTTTGGTCAGGCGTGTGCCGTTGATCAGGCTGCTGCCCGAGAAGCTGACATCAAGCAGGCCAAAAAGACGGCCACGGGTCAGACCGCGGGCAAATTCCTCCAGCTTGTCGAGACGACCGGCAAGATAGCAGCCGCCAACCACAGCGCCGATGGACGTCCCGGTGATGATGTCCGGCCGGATGCCTGCTTCGTCAAGAGCGTGAAAAACACCAATGTGGGACCAGCCCTTGGCAGCGCCGCCCCCAAGAGCAAGGCCAAGCGGCGCATCGAGAGAGGGTGGCGCTATGACAGGGTCGGATTGCTCGGAGATCTCCTGTGTTCCATCCTGAGATGTTGCACCCTTGTCTGGTGCGGGCGTGTCCAGCCAGTTCGAGAGCATGGTCTTGTCCTCCGGGCTTCTAGTCTATCAGTGGAGCGCTCCAGGAGCATTAACAGGCGGATGGGCCTTCCTTGTCAATTGGTCGGATGGGATCAATGCTTGCCATAGACCTTGGCGGGGTCGAACAGGGGCTTGTCTTCAGTGAAGGACAATTTGGCTTTGCCGTCGTCCAGCGAGGCTGCGCGGTAGAAGCAGGATTTGTAGCCCTGATGGCAATTGGCGCTGGCGCCGCGGGTGCGGACCTTGATCCAGATGGCGTCCTGATCGCAATCGGTGCGTAGCTCAATGACATCCTGAACGTTGCCGCTGGTCGCGCCCTTGTGCCAGAGCTCCTGACGGGAGCGGCTCCAATAGTGAGCCTCCCGGGTTTCAAGCGTCAGGCGCAGGCTTTCTTCGTTCATATAGGCGAACATGACGACATCACCGCTGTCGGCATCGGTGACGATGCAAGCGATAAGGCCGGCCTCGTCAAACTTGGGCAGCATGTCTGTGCCCAGCTCGATGGTCTCTTTGTCTTTGCCGTCTCGGGAGAAAAAGGGCGTGGGCATGGGCGTCTCTTCCTAAACTATGGATGGCCGTTATTGCTGCTCTTGCCATAGCCTTGATGGGGCAAAAAGAAAAGGGGCGGATCCAGATCCACCCCTTGCTCATGTTGTGGTGTGGTTCGGTGGGCCTAACGCCGCTCTCCGACCAAACGCATGAAACGCTCCTGCTTGTCCGCATCGTCTTCGAAGACGCCGGTGAAACAGGTGGTCACAGTGGATACGCCCCTTTTCTGAACGCCCCTCATGCTCATGCACATATGTTCTGCCTCGATCATCAGGGCAATGCCGCGCGGAGCCAGAGATGTCTCGATGGTCTTGATGATCTGGGAGGTCATGGATTCTTGCGTCTGCAAACGGCGGGCGAAGGTGTCGATCACCCGCGCCAGCTTGGACAGACCGACGACGCCGTTTGCCGGGTAGTAGGCAATGTGCGCCTTGCCAACGAAAGGAACCATGTGGTGTTCGCAAGCGGAATAGAATTCCACATCGCGCAAAAGCACCATGTCCTTATAGCCGTTGACCTCTTCAAAGACACGCTCAAGCGGCACGGTCGGGTCTTCGCGATAGCCCTTGTAGAGATCCTCATAGGCATTGACGACCCGGCGAGGCGTGTCAATCAGGCCTTCGCGTTCGGGATCATCGCCAATCCATTTGATCAGTGTGCGTACGGCTTCCTCAGCCTCTTCACGAGACGGACGCTCGGTCAGCGCCCAGTCTTCGGCGGTGTTCTCCGCGCGAGGGAAGGGGTGCAGATTTTCTGTGTTTTTGTTGTTTTTCAACGCTGTTTCATGCTCACTCTTGGAAGCCGAAGCGGTATCACTCGTGTCAACGACAATAGCCATGGGAATCCCCGTGCCTTTCCTGAATGAGGTGCGAGTGGCATTTGGATCGACGGAATGTCATCGTTTGGTGACGATTGATCTAGTTGCGCCATCATGCACTTTTTTGCTGATTTGTCAGCAGCTATTTGCTCCTGCTAGGCAGGCATCATGCTCTTTGATCTGAATATTTGCTTTCGGGGGTGGGAAAAGCTGCGACATTCTTGTTTCACTTCCCATATAGGGGTTATAGGGTGAAGCACCAAGTTTGGATCGCATCGGCGAGTAAAGAAACGGGATCATTTTCATGTTAGATGCCATCTACAACAAGAAAATCATGGAATTTGCCGGCAATATTCCACGACTTGAGCGTCTGGCGGAGCCTCAGGCCTCGTCCAAGAAACACAGCAAGCTGTGCGGATCGACGGTTGAAGTCGACCTTGTCATGGAAGACGGCAAGGTGGTTGATTACGGCCATGCGGTCAATGCTTGTGCGCTGGGTCAGGCGGCGTCCTCTGTTGTGGCGCGGCATATCATCGGGTCGGATGGCAATGAGCTGCGGCTTTTGCGCGATGAAATGCGGGCCATGCTGATGGACAAGGGCAATCCGCCGCAGGGAAAGTGGGACGATCTGCAATATCTCGAGCCTGTGCGGGACTATCCTGCGCGCCACACCTCAACGCTTTTGGTGTTCGATGCGGTGGTTGATGCGATCGATCAGATCGAGCAATCAGGGCAATCAGGGCAATCAGAGTCTGGGCAATGAAATATCTGGCGATTGGTCTGATCAAGCTCTATCAGATCTTTCTTTCCCCCTTCATGGGGCGGCAGTGCCGTTATCTTCCCACCTGTTCCCAGTATACTGAAGAGGCGATTGGGCGCTTTGGCTTTTGGGCCGGGGGCTGGGTTGGCCTTGCGCGGATCTGTCGCTGTCACCCTTGGGGACATAGCGGCTATGATCCCGTGCCTGAACGGTTGCCTGATGATGCTCGTTGGTATAAACCATGGCACTATGGCCTGTGGGGTGGCGACCACATTGATCATGCGACGGGACCGGGGTCCTGCGATTGATGCCTTTGCTGCTCCTCCCTAGGCCATAGACTGATCGCATTTTATGACAAAAACCGGGCCATGCCCGAAAGCTTACCTGCGTTGTAGGCAGGAGTTGAGCAGGAGAATACCAATGGTCAATCTGACTTTCCCCGACGGATCTGTTCGCGAATATGATGCTGGGACCACCGGCGTCGATATCGCTGCGGGCATTTCCAAATCCCTCGCCAAAAAAGCCGTCGCCATGAAACTGGATGGCGTGCTTAGTGATCTGGCTGATCCGATCAAGAGTGACGCCTCCATCGAAATCGTGACCCGCACGGACGATGTTGCGCTCGAGCTTATCCGTCACGATGCCGCGCATGTGATGGCCGAAGCTGTGCAGGAACTCTTCCCCGGAACCCAGGTCACCATCGGCCCAGTCATCAAGGATGGCTTTTATTACGATTTTGCTCGCAACGAGCCCTTCACCACTGAAGATCTCGAAGCCATTGAGAAGAAGATGGCCGAGATCATCGCGCGCAACAAACCCTTCACCAAGGAAGTCTGGAGCCGCGATGTTGCCAAGAAGCATTTCTCCGACAAGGGAGAGGGCTACAAGGTTGAGCTGGTGGAAGCCATTCCGGCAGATCAGGATCTGAAGATCTACCGGCAGGGCGAGTGGCTCGATCTGTGCCGCGGTCCGCACATGACCTCGACCGGCCACATTGGCACGGCCTTCAAGCTGATGAAGGTTGCCGGTGCCTATTGGCGCGGCGATTCCAACAATGCCATGTTGAGCCGCATCTACGGCACGGCATGGGCTTCGGACAAGGATCTCAAGGAGCATCTGCATCGCCTCGAGGAAGCCGAGAAGCGCGACCACCGCAAGCTGGGCCGCGAGATGGACCTGTTCCATTTTCAGGAAGAGGCCCCCGGGTCCGTCTTCTGGCACGACAAGGGCTGGACCCTGTTCCAGAGCCTCATTGCCTATATGCGTCGCCGTCAGCGGGATTGGGGCTACAAGGAAGTCAACAGCCCTGACATGATGGAGAAGTCTCTTTGGGAGACGTCTGGCCACTGGGAGAAGTTCGGTGAAAACATGTTCACCACCCAGACCCCGGATGAGCGTGTCTATTGCTGCAAGCCGATGAACTGCCCCGGCCATGTGCAGATCTTCAAGAATGGTCTCAAGTCCTATCGTGACCTTCCCCTGAAGATTGCCGAGTTCGGCAAGGTGCATCGCTATGAGCCATCGGGTGCTCTGCATGGAATGATGCGCGTGCGTCACTTCACGCAAGATGATGCGCACATCTTCTCTTCCGAGGATCAGATCACCGAAGTCTGTGTCGATATGCATCAGCAGATCATGTCGATTTATCGGGATTTCGGCTTCCATGACATCCGCGTCAAATTCTCGGACCGTCCCGAAAAACGCGTTGGTTCGGATGCTGTCTGGGATGCTGCCGAGGCGGCATTGAAGCATGCGATTGATGCGGCAGGTCAGGAATGGACGCTTAATCCGGGCGAGGGGGCCTTCTATGGTCCCAAGCTCGAATATGTCCTGCGCGATGCCATTGGTCGTGACTGGCAATGCGGCACGGTTCAGGTTGACCTCAACTTGCCCGGACGTCTCGGTGCCTTCTATATCGACACCGAGGGCAACAAGGTCAATCCGGTGATGATCCACCGGGCGCTGTTCGGATCGCTGGAACGCTTCTGCGGCATCCTCATTGAGCATTATGCCGGTCACTTCCCGCTTTGGCTTGCGCCGCTGCAGGTGGTGGTCGCGACCATCACGTCCGATGCGGATGAGTATGCGCAAGAGGTGCGTGATCTGCTGACCGCTGCGGGTCTCAATGTTGACCTTGATCTTCGTAACGAGAAGATCAACTACAAGGTTCGCGAGCACTCGCTGGCCAAGGTTCCGGCGCTGCTGGTTTGTGGCAAGAAGGAAGCTGAAGAGCGGACCGTTTCCATCCGTCGTCTCGGCTCCAAGCACCAGACCTCGATGAGCCTTGAAGAGGCGATCTCTTCGCTGGTCGATGAAGCTGTGGCTCCAGATCTCCGCCGCGAGATGGAAGCTGCCAAGGGGCAGGCTGCCGAGTAGAGATGTGTCTCACTTGAGAGATTGATTCAACTAACAAGGCTAAAGGCGGCACTTTAAGTGTCGCCTTTTCTTTTTGTATTCCAGATGGTTATTCCGCTTTGGTGCTAAAGAGAATCTACGGCTTCAGACTTTGATTCCGTTTTCGGATGCAAGATCGTCTGGCCGATGGCGCGGCCCAAAATGTCGTAGGCAATCGCCTGCCAGCTCGAACCGGTCCTCTGGAATACCGGGGGTAAGGCAGCTGACGGATCGGTGAGGATGACTGGCTGGATCTGCTCCAGTTCAGGCAGGCGACGGCGTATCGAATCCTTTGACATCCAGTTGCCCATCTGCTGTGGCGTCTGTACCAGCCAGCCTTCGATGCCGTAGGCCAGTTCAACCGCGTCGGGTATTGTTGCGGTTATGGGCCGATAGATCAGATCCGGTTTGAGCGGGTCGAAGATTGAACTTTCAATGCGATGAAGCCGGATGGAATTGCCCCCCTGTATCTGCGAGAAGGTTTCCCTTAGCGCAGCCATCATGTCGTTCGTTGTGACCGGCGGCAGCATTTTTGTCTCGGTGCTCTGCTCGCCCCAAAGGCGGTTCTGGCGTTCCAGAGAATAGACGCCAAGTTCATCAAGGATGCCAAGCGTCTCGCCGGTGCCGTCAAGGTCTGCATGGGCCTCGCCGGGATAGAGAGAGAAGGCTTTCTCGCTTGGAATGAAGGTGCGCTCGAAGCGGGTGCGGATCAATGTTTCGAACTTCGCGTGTGCCACATCCCGCTGATCTGCCTCCAGCTCTCGCCAGAGATAGCGGGTGATGAAGCGCAGTCCCCTGTTCTGTGACAGGATCCATTCGTGCATATCACTGAGATCGGATTGTTCTTCGGGAGCGGCTGAGTTCAAGTGCGCAAGCACGGTGGAGAAAATCTGATCCCGGTGCTGGAGTGGAGCGTCCTGACGTCGCCGATTGCCATCGTTGTCGAGATACACTTGAGCGATTTTTTCACTGGACGTGATGTCTCCACCGCCAGCGGGAAGGGGATCATCGGCACGGTGAGGGCCCCAAAGCCCCGTCTGAGGGTGTTGATGGGAATTGGCCCAATCGATGAAAGCGAGGTGCCAAGCGTCAGAGAATTTGTACATGCCAAGCTCCTCCAGATCCTGCGCGAATCCGATCAATTCTCCAATTTCGACGAAAGGAGTCTGGGGCATGCGCGCGCCAAATGGCCCAATCATTGAGAGATCATCCAGAAGCGGGATGAGTTCGCCGGGCTCGTTGAAGCCTTCGAGGAAGCGCATGGGATGGTTGAGCTCAAGTGGCATGCCAGTTTTTCGCGAAAGACCGTCAATTGTGTTTATCATATTGGCCGTGACGCTGATGGAGGCAAAAACCGGATACCCCTTGTCCTGCATGAAGTCTCCCGTGTCAGGCTGTTGCAGATCCTTGAAGAAAGTCAGCGTCTGGGACGGAGTTGCATCCTGTGGCAGCTTGATGAGGCCTTCGCCGCTTTCAAGTTTGTGATGCACAGCGCGAATGATCGACAGCGCAGTGAGATAGTGCCCCCGATCCACATGGTAGATGACAGAGAGCATCTGAAATTCAAACTCGGCCATGAAATAGCCCTGCTGTTTGCGTTCAGCATTGAGGGCAAAGATTTCATCGACCTGAGCTTTTGTCTTAAGGCCCAGAAAGGCGAAGGATCCGAGCAACACCACACACAAGGCAATGAGGGCATAGCGAACTGGATGGGCGCGGATGCCCCATTTTGACTTGGCGGATGCGTTGGCCATTGTTCAATCTCACGGCGAAAGGCGTTTGAAACTACAGCCGCAGATATATGGTGCCGTGATGAAGTCCGTAGATGGCAAAGCGTCGCAGATTGGTTCTGCAGAGGAGGGTGTTGGGTCATGTGGTGGGGCGCTGGGACATGGATCAGCGCACCGTTGCGAGAACCTCGATGTCTCGGTCAAGACCGGAGTCCACCGAGAAGTCTCTGTTGTAGACTTCATTGTTCTGCTTGGCGATGGCGGTGTAGTCGCCGGCTGTCAGGGCGAGGGTGGGGAAGGCGCCGATGGCCCGTTTGACGACATCGCCGCCGGGCGTGAGAACCGTCCAGATCGTGTTGGCCAAGGCTTCGCCGCCGGGTTCGGAGACGAGGCGCAATGTGACCTTGGCGGCATTGTGGATCATGGTCACGTTGACGAGTTTGCCGGCAGAGATTTCAACGTCGCCGCGCACCTTGGCGTTGGAGGTGCCGTAGCTGGAGACGATGTGATAGGTCCCTTCCGTCAGCTTGATGACATGATTGGGTTTGACATTTTCAGCCACCCGCTTCTGTGCTTCGCCCTCGGCCTTGTCCCGTGTGTAGATATCGAAGGACAGAATGGAGTTGTCGAGCGGAATGTCGCCCGTGGCTACCGCGTTGAGACGGACCGCTCCTGCCTGCAAATTGAAATTCTCGGCATAATCACCGGCTTTGTCGAGCACGATGCGTTTGGTCAGATTGGCAAATCCATATCCGGCATAGATGATGTATTTGCCGGTTTCCAATTCGACTTGGATCGGGCCGCCTTCGATATCCTGAATGAGGGGCAATTGGCCATTCTCGTCACGCTTTTCCTCATAGATGCGCCAGTCAATGCCGCGGCGCAGGACTTCTCCTTCGTCTGAGAGAAGCGCGGCTAGCTGCAGGCGTGCAATGCCTCCGGGCTGGATCTCCGGCTCGACTGGTGCTTCTGGCTGAGTGGTCTCGCCGGGAATGGGGGCAAGGAGCGGATCCTGGCTTTCTGTGCCTTCGGCGCTTTGTGCTGCCGGGTCCGTCTGATCGGTGGTTTCAGCCGCGCTTTCGGGTGTTGCGCCCTGAGCCGGTTTGGCTGTCGGCAGCTGAATGGTCTCGGGCAGTTTGATATAGGAGGGTGGCGGCGCGGCTGTCCTGCTCTCCTTCTGGATGACTTCACCGAGATTGAGGGGCTGGTCGGCCTGCTGTGCGGCGGCGTTGCCCGGCAAAACGGCTATTGTAAGAATCAGAAGCAGGCACCTGAGAATGATCTGTACAGGTCGAACGGTTCGATTGGAAAGATCGGGGCGTTTCACGTTTGGGTCCTTGCTTGCAATGCAACTGGTTCTTGCGTGACAGACTCGGTCATACTGACCACTCTGTTTAGCATCTGGTGCTGGCTTAGCAAATCCAAAAACCATGGTCATTTCTGGGCACAAAGACCGGGAGGTCTGGTGCGTCTAAGTTTCTTTGCGTAGGTTCTGAGAGAATTTTGTAAGAAGGAGTGTTCAATGTCAGAATTGCTTGATCATCTGCTCACGCGGCGCAGTGTGCAGGCCGCCTTTCTGGAAGCACCGGCCCCGAGCGAGGCTGAGGTCGAGGTGATGTTAACCGCAGCGGCCCGTGTGCCTGATCACAAGAAACTGGCGCCTTGGCGATTTCTTCGGTTTGATGCGGCGGGCGCAAAGCGGCTTGGTGACGTGGTGGCCGAGCGCTGGCTCGAAATAGAGCCTCGCTCGAAAGACGAACGGGTCGAGGTGGAGCGGGCGCGATTCACGCGTGCACCACTGGTGATCGCCGTTGTCTCGTCGCCCAATCTTGCCGCGCCGGTCCCTGTCTGGGAGCAGGTGCTTTCCGCCGGGGCGGTCTGCATGAACCTTGTCCACGCTGCCCATGGTTCCGGTTTCGCCGCACAGTGGCTGACGGAATGGTATGCCTTCGATGCCCCATTTCTGAAGGTGCTGGGCCTCGGTCCGGATGAGCAGATTGCCGGTTTCATCCATATCGGCACCGCAGCCGCAACGCCTGCAGACCGGGATCGCCCCAACCTGTCCGATATTGTCTCCTATTGGCAGGAGTGATCGGATTTCTCTCTTTAACTCAGAAGGTTGCCCTTCGGTTCTTGTGTTCAGATTCTGGTGATTGGCGGATTGATTTATGTGCATGAGGATCTGATTCAAGAGCTTTGAATTCTGATTCAGAAAAGTGGATCAACTGTTTGATATTCATGCAATAAATTACTTGAAGTGCGGATCGGGCGTGGCCCTTTTGTGTTATGCCTGATCCAGACCGAAGACAGAATTGAGAACGGCGACCTGTTGCTCGTTTGTCGCGATCTTGCCTGTGAAGCCGTCTCGTCTGGCGGTCATGGCCTCCCTTTTGAGGGCAGCCGGGCTGCCGCTCGCGGGGAAGCCCGTGTCGATCGACGCGACACCTGCGGCGGCTGCACCAAACAGGCAAAGGCTTCGAGCGGTGAGGCATGGTGGGGTGAAATCGGCCGTCTCGTCACGGGGCGATTTGGCCCCGATGGCCGCTGCGATTTTGTCGGCGTCCCATATCAGTGCCTTGAGACGTGGGCTTGAGCCTTGGTAGGTCTCCAGCCCGAAGATGGCCTCTGCGCTTTCGGGTGCCACGGCCAGAATGTCAATCGTGCCGATCGGCACATTGGCGATGGCTTCCGCTGCGCCGAGCCTGACATCCATGGCGGTGATGTCCGTGCCCGAGGTGCAGTTTGTCACAAGCACGCCGTCGGGTCCGGTCTCGACGAGTTTGCTGATGTCCTCATCCGAGGTGTGATCGGCGCGCGCATCGATTTGGATATAAAGGTGCGGATGCTTCTCTGTGCCGAGCAGTTTGGTGCATGCTGTTCTGATCTCGCAGATGGCACCTTTCATTGCATCAAGGTCAAGTTCGATGGGCGAAAGGATGAGCGCATCCGCCTTGGAGGTGATGGCGGATTCCAGTTCACTATACAGGGTGTCGGCACTCAGGCGGATGGGAAGAAAGGTTCGCATGATAGCAGCCTCGGCTCGGTTCGATCTGGCGTTGCAGACAGTATAGGTGCGAAGCCGGGCAGGGGCGATCCCTTCCTTTGGGGCGTCCCCCGAAGATCAAGGCTTTTCAAGGCCTGAAGCTGGCTGGTTCCTTATGTGTTAAGCATTCATTAACCTAAAATGGGCACCATGGTTAAGAAATGGTAACCAGTCTGAGTCCCAAATGTTTGGACAGGGTTTTCCCATCCGCACATTGGGCCATTCCAGAGGATTAAGAGAGAAAGCCGTGACCAGTCCCGTTGCGAACAATCTGCCTCAAAGGTTTCAGTCCGTTTTTGAAGAGGCGAGCCGGACCACCGGCACGAGCTTTCAATTTCTGCTGCATACGGCTCAGCGTGAAAGCGGACTACAGCCAGCGGCAAAGGCGCCGACTTCATCTGCGACCGGCTTGTTTCAGTTCGTCGAGCAAACCTGGTTGCAAACCATGAAGCATGCCGGGCCGGAGCTGGGTTACGGCAATTTGTCGGACAAAATCACACAGGTCGGCAGCAAGTATTACGTCAGGGACCCCGATGCGCGGGATCAGATCCTCAACCTGCGCAGTGATCCTCGGGCATCGACGTTGCTGGCTGGTGCGCTTGCCCAGCAGAATGAAGGCATTCTGGCGCAGAAACTCAATCGGGATCCCTCGTCCGGGGAGCTTTATGCCGCGCACTTTCTGGGTGCGAATGGCAGCAGCAAGCTGATCGAACTTGTGAACAGCAATCCTGATCTTGCCGCGAACAAGGTCTTCCCGCAGCAGGCGCAGGCCAACCGCGGCATCTTTTATGAAAAAACCGGGGAGGCCAAAACGGTTGCCGAGGTCTATGACGATCTCGTTTCGACCGTTCCCAACGGTGCGCCGGAGAAGAAAAGCCGGACGCTGGTCGATGTTCTTGGTTTGCGCGATCTGTTCAAGTCCAAGAACAGCGAAGAATCCAGCCGTTATGCGCAGGTGAATGAAGAGACTGTCCCGGCGACAGCGCAGGCGAGCGTGACAAAGTCGACTGTCGCGCAGAATCAACCCGTGGAGACGGATGTTGCCAAATCCCGTTTGGTGGCAGAATCGTCTGACAGGTCTCTTGAGAATTTCTTTTCGCATCCCGGCAAGCCCTTGCTGCCCAGTCGGTATGGGCTGAGCTATAATTCGACGGAAACGGCGCTCGAGGCGCGTTCCTCTCGTCTTGCACTTGATACAGATGGCCAGCGCGTGATTGAAGCCGCTCAGCATGAGATGCGCAAGAGCCGCATTTTCACAGCCGAACAGGCAAGCTATCTCACCGGTGATCCACTGTCAGGCGTTCGGACCATGCAGACCGAAGCCGACAATCCAGACGTTGCAGCGTCGGCGGATATGCAGCCATTGCCCCGCAGCAAACCGGCAGCACCCTCCGCCCCTGTTGCTGCCTCCAGTCCCGCCAGCACAGCTGGCGCAATTCTGCAGACGCGCCCGGTCAGTGCGGACGTCTTATCTCCAGCCCCGATCGATCTGGTTGGTGATGAAGCGAGCGCTTCTGTCAGCACACATCAAACCGGCCGCAGTCGGTCCGCCATGGACCTTACGGCTTTCCTCAGCCGAGACGTGTTTAAGCTCGGACGCACGAGCTGATTTCATCCCGATTGCCTTTGCCATTTATGGTGAACCGATCGTTAAGGGTTGGTCAGGCAAAATGATCCCAAGTAAGGCACTTTCCGTGCCGCCTTTTCAGTATGTGCGTATCGGCCTTCGGGCCAGGGATTTTTGGGATGATTGTTGCGAAGTTTCTCTCGTGGATTGAAACCGCCCCTGTCGAGCGTCGCGCGGAAGCGACAAGCGCCTTGGCGCGTGCCTACCTCTATTCCGATCTGGAGCCTTGCGAGAAGCAGGCAGCGGAAACGGCCTTGACGATTCTTCTGGATGATCCATCGCCGATGGTGCGTGAAGCGCTGGCCTATGCGCTCGCAACGTCGCCCTATGCGCCCAGACACGTTGTTCTCACTCTTATTCAGGATATCGAGGCGGTTGCCGTTCCGGTTTTGGCTTCCTCGCCGGTGTTGCTGGATGGAGAGCTTGTCGATCTGATCGCTGATGGCGCGGTCTCTCAGCAGATAGCGATTGCATCACGCCCGTCTGTGAGCCCGTCGCTGTCTGCTGCGATCTCAGAGGTTGGCACACTCGAGGCTTGCCGTGCCATGCTGGACAATCCCGGTGCACAACTGGCTGTGTTCAGTCTGCGTCGGCTGACCGAGCGTTTCGGACATGAACCCGAGTTGCGCAACGCCTTGCTCAGCCTTCCCGGCCTTCCTGTTGATATCCGCCAGATGCTGATCGTTCAACTTGGCGATGCTCTGGGGCAATTGTCGCTGGTTCAGTCATTCGTCAGTGTTGAACGTCGCTCTGCGCTGCTCAAGGACGCGTGCGACAAGGCCACTGTCGATCTTGCCTTTTGCTGTGCGCATGGCGATGAACTGATCGCACTTGTCGAGCATTTGCGCCTGTCCGGGCAGCTGACGGCCGACATCCTCATTCGCGGGCTTTGTATGGGCAATGTCGAGCTGTTCGTGGCGTCGATGGTCAGCCTCACCGATCTCAGCGACAAGCGGGTGCGGGCCTGTGTGGCGGACGCCAGTCAGAGTGCTGTTCGGGCTCTGTGCCTGAAGGCCGGGCTTTCGGAGCGCGTCGTGTCGACTGTTCAGTCCGCGCTGGTTGCCTATCAGGATCTATCGGAAGATTTCGACCCCGAAGTGCCCCGGTCGCGGTTTGCGCGGCTGATGGTCGATCGGATCCTGAGTGATTATGATGGGGGCGGGGACGACGAGCTGGACGATCTGAATGCACTGCTAAGGCGCTTTGCGACGCAGATTGCGCGTGACGAGGCTCGGGAAATGCGGGCAAAGTTTCGGCAAGTCGATGCCGCTTGACGCATGGAGGCGAAGTGCCACGTCAGCAATCAACTGCGGAGCCGCTCGACAGGGCGGCTCTTTTCGTTTCTAGCGATTGTTCGGATCAAAGGGTTTGCCTGTGACCTTTTCGATATGGTCGATCGCGACGCTTGAAAGCTCGTTGGCCAGCTTGTTGCCGATTGCATTGTCTTCTTCGCGAGCGCCTTCGTTGACGACAGCAGTGATCGCCTGAACATGTTTTTGCATGATCTGCTTGGGCAAGTCTTCAACTTGCGGAATAGTCTCAATCAGATCGCACAGGGATCCAGCGATGACACCAGCGATCGGAAAGCCCATGGTGTGCCCCTGACCCTTTATGTCGTGAGCAGACCGGAACAGGGTGGCGACGGTCTCTTCGGTCCATTCACCTTTTTCCATCGGCTCCCAAGCTTTTTGCAGCTTGAAAACCTCTTCCTTCATCCAGTTGCCAAAATTGACCGAAAGACGTTCCATGGCTTGCTCTGCCTTGGCAACGGGATCAAAATCGTTGCTGCTGGGCAAGACACGAATTTTTTTCCTCAAGTCGACTTTGGGCTTTATGATCTCATAGTCGGCCATTTGGTTTGTCCTTTGCTTGTCCTATGACCTTAGGCCGCTTTAGGGCCCGAGTCACCTGCTCTCGTCACTTAAGCTCCACCCGGTCTGGGTCGGATTGAGCGTTTCTACGCTCGCTGCCCTTGTAGAGTGGGTTGGAGAACCGCCTGCGATCAGGTCCATAAAATGCCGAGGCTTTGATGAAAGGCCTTGGATTGATTACGCAATTCGCGACCCTTGCATACAGTGCCTTTGCCGAAATGGGTTTGCACAAAAACTCGGTTACCCCGGAGTCTCTGGCGTCGACCACTCTTTTCTTCTCCGAATGTCCGGTCAGCATGATGATCGGTACTGTCGGATTGCTGGACGAATCAGGGTTACGCATCATCCTCGTGAGTTCTATGCCGCTAAATATAGGCATAAACCAGTCAGTGATCACTATGTCCGGTTGAGTCGCCTGAAATAATTCGAGGCCGGTTGCTCCGTCCTCTGCTTCGGTTACTTCTCGGGCTCCAAATCCGTTGATCAAGGTGCGCACGACCCGTCGCATATGCGTGTTGTCTTCTACCACTAGAAAACGCAACTGCGAGAGGTCGAGATTGATCATTGCTTGTGCAGCCTAAAAAAGTCACCTGCCATGCCGGACGCCTTTGTTCGCTGTCCGGCAATGGTTCGAATTTGAATTATAGTGGTTGCATATTAAAGAAGGCTTTCCTTGCTGCAAGGCAAAAACCTTGATGGAATTTGCATCTGCCTGCAGGTTCAATAGCGGAACTGCTCGGTGAGAATGCGCTCCGTCCAGCCGTGTTCGGGGTCCAGCATAATCTTGCAGGAATGCTCCATGTCCTCGCGAATTTCAACCTCCAAGACGGATCGGATTTCCGAATGATCTGCCACGGCGCTCAAGGGGCGCTTGTTGGGTTCGCGTACCAGAAGCCGTACCTGTGCCGAATTGGGCAACAGGGCTCCGCGCCAGTGACGGGGCCGGAAGGGGCTGATCGGCGTGAGGGCCAGAAGAGGGGAATCGATGGGCAGGATCGGACCATGCGCTGAGAGGTTATAGGCCGTGCTGCCGGTGGGGGTTGCCACCAACACACCATCGCAAATCAGCTCTTCCATGCGGATCTTGCCGTCAATCTGGATTTCGAGCTTTGCGGCCTGCGCTGTCTGGCGAAAAACGGAAATTTCGTTGATTGCGAGGGATTCGTGGATGGTGCCGTCTGCGGTGGTTGCTTGCATATGCAAGGGACGAATTTCCGACACCTCAGCTTTTTCAAGGCGTGCCTGAAGATCGTCTTCGAGATATTCATTCATCAAGAAGCCGATCGAACCGCAGTTCATACCGTAAATGGGTATGTCGCTGTTCATGTAGCGATGAAGGGTCTGGAGCATCAGGCCGTCGCCACCCAGAACAACAATGACATCGGCCTGATCGGGAGGGACGGAACCATAACGGTGAGCCAGCTTTTTCCTCGCCTTTTCCGTTTCATCGGTTGCGCTGGAAATGAAAGCGATATTCTCAAATGCCTGCGACATTTCGATGGTCCGTTTTTTACTCAACTGATCCGCTTTGCGTGGACCCTTAATCTGCAGTAGCATGGATTAGATATTTTTCCAATCAGGAGGACCGCTTGGACAACAAGTTTGATGCCGAATGTCTGTTTGTGTATGGCACCTGTCCCGATGCCGAGGTGGGCAAGGCTATCGCGCGGGCGCTGCTGGATGCGCGGCTTGTTGCCTGCGTCAATCTTTTGCCCGGCATGATTTCGTTGTTTCGCTGGGATGGAAAGGTTGAGGAAGCGGCGGAGGTCGCCTTCATTGCCAAGACAAGCAAATCCAGGATGCCTGCCGTCAAAGCTCTGTTTGAGAAACATCACCCTTACGAAGAACCTGCCCTAATCGCACTGCCTGTGGCCGATGGCCTGCCGGGCTTTCTGAGCTGGGTCATTTCGGAGACGGCTGATCCTTCGCCAGATGCTGGCTAGTGATGGCCTGCTGCATGTCTTTTTGTCCGTAGTATGGGGATAATACCTAGGTGAGGGCGCGGTGTGTCATGTTTGGTCCATCCATAGATAAGGGAGGACTATCATCATGGCTAAGAAAATTCTGTTGCTCGCTGGCGATTTTGGCGAAGACTACGAAATCATGGTTCCGTTTCAGGCCTTGCTTGCGGTCGGACATGAGGTCATCGCGGTTTGTCCGGACAAGAAGGCGGGAGAGTCGATTGCCACCGCCATTCATGACTTTGAAGGCGACCAGACCTATTCGGAAAAGCGTGGCCATAATTTCGCGCTCAATGGCACATTTAGCGAAATCAAGCCCGAGGACTTCGACGCGCTGGTTGTTGCCGGTGGTCGGGCGCCCGAGTATCTCAGGCTCAATGAGGCTGTGCTTGCGATGGTGCGGCATTTCTTTGATGCAGACAAACCGGTTGCTGCAATCTGTCATGGTGCGCAACTTCTGGCCGGGGCGGGGGTTCTGAAAGGGCGCAATTGTTCGGCCTATCCGGCGTGCAAGCCCGAGGTGGAACTGGCTGGCGGCACCTACGCCGATATAGCCATTGATGCTGCTGTGACAGATGGTAATCTGGTGTCTGCGCCAGCATGGCCGGCTCATCCGGCCTGGATCTCGCAGTTTCTGGTGGTTCTGGGGACAAAAATCGAAACCTGAACATGCCCGTGGATTGCCGGAAGTCTGTAGCGCTCGGTATGGGAGGATACCATGTGTCAATTGTTTATTGGATCTGATCCGGCAATGTGGGAGTGTGAAACCCGATCCTTGCGGATCGACGGCATGGTGACGTCGATCCGGCTGGAGAGTTTCTTCTGGCAGGTTCTGGAACAGATTGCCAAGCGTGACGGGTTTGCCGTCACGCAATTGATTTCAAAGCTTTATCATGAAGCCGAAGACGCCGATCACAATCTGGGGAATTTCACCAGCTTCCTCAGAGTGTGTTGTGGGCGCTTTCTGGCATTGCAGCTGACGGGCGACATTCCGCAAAATCCATCCATTCCGATCCGGTCTCTCAATGCGGAGCGGATTCTGGATCGCGAGCGCAATGGGTGGGCAGAGGAAAGACTGCGCCTCGTAAAATGATCCTGCGTCATATGATGCTGTGAAGAGCAGCCTCTCACACAGCCCCAGTCACTTAACCTTGCGTAACATCTTATGCGTGCGGCTTTGAGGTGGATGCTTTTCTACAAGCGCCATTTCGAGAATTGCCGCAATGAGCCCGGAATCCCGAATATTTTTCCCAATGCAGCATTAAGGCGATCAAATTATCCCAAATTGGGTGGAATATATCGAATAAAAGATTGCATTTCTGTTTTGTTTGGTTTCGACTTTGGGTCTGCTGGTTAGGCATTGGGAGAGACCGTTCCTGAGGGTATAACTTCGGGAGCGGCAAATACTACTGGATGGTTGATTTTATGCATCCGGTCTGTCTAGTTGGCACATCAAAATGATAACGAATAGAGGGATATTAACATGAAGCTGCTTACCAAAGCTCTGGCTGCGACCGCTTTGGCTGTTGTGTTGTCTGCGACCGCGCAAGCCAAGACCCTGGTTTATTGCTCTGAGGGTAGCCCGGAGGGTTTCACCCCGGCGCTTTACACGGCGGGCACCACGTTTGATGCTTCGTCCAAGAACGTCTACAATAAGCTGGTCGAATTCGAGCGTGGCGGCACCAATGTCGTCCCTGGCCTGGCTGAAAGCTATGACGTGTCCGAAGATGGTCTGGAATACACCTTCCATCTGCGCAAAGGCGTCAAGTTCCACACAACCAAGGACTTCACTCCGAACCGCGACTTCAATGCGGATGATGTGCTCTTCTCCTTCATGCGTCAGAAAGATCCGAACCATCCTTACTACAAGGTTTCGGGCGGCACGTACGAGTATTTCGGCGGCATGTCGATGGATACCCTGATCAAGGATATCGTCAAGGTCGACGATTACACCGTCAAATTCGTTCTTGCCGAGGTTGAAGCGCCTTTCATCGCCAACATGGCCATGGATTTTGCCTCCATCCATTCCGCTGAATATGCCGATCAGATCGCTGAAACTGGCAAACTGGAAACCTTCGATCAGAACCCTGTCGGCACCGGTCCTTTCCAGCTCGTCGCTTATCAGAAAGATGCGATCATTCGCTTTAAGGCCAATCCGGACTACTGGGCAGGCAAGGCTCCGATTGACAACCTGATCTTCTCGATCACGCCGGATGCTTCTGTGCGCTATCAGAAGATGAAAGCCGGCGAATGCCATGTCATGCCGTATCCGAACCCGGCAGATCTTGAAGCCATGGACGCGGATGACAGCATCAACCTGATGCATCAGCCCGGCCTGAACGTTGGCTATCTGGCTTACAACAACCAGAAAGAAAAGTTCCAGGACGTACGTGTTCGCAAGGCCCTCAACATGGCCATCAACAAGAAGGCCATTCTGGATGCCGTCTTCCAGGGCTCTGGTGAAATCGCCAAGAACCCGATTCCGCCGACCATGTGGTCCTACAACAACAAAGTTGTCGATGATCCGTATGATCCGGAAGCTGCCAAAAAGCTGCTGGCCGAAGCCGGTGTTGAAGGCATGAAGACCAACATCTGGGCCATGCCGGTACAGCGTCCTTACAACCCGAATGCGCGCCGTATGGCTGAACTCATTCAGGCTGACTGGAAAGCCATTGGTGTTGAAGCTGAAATCGTGTCCTACGAATGGGGTGAATACCTGAAGCGTTCGTCCAATGGTGAACATGATGCCGCCCTGCTTGGCTGGACCGGTGACAATGGTGACCCGGACAACTTCATGTATGTTCTGCTTGGCTGTGATGCCGTTGAGTCCGGTGCAAACCGTGCGAAATGGTGTAACGAAGAGTTCAACGATCTCTTGCTGAAAGCAAAACAGACCACCGATATTGAAGAACGCACCAAGCTTTATGAAGAAGCTCAGGTTGTCTTCAAACGCGAAGCCCCTTGGGCAACCATCGCGCATTCGGTCGTCTATGAGCCGATCAGCACGAAAGTGAAAAACTACAAGATTGATCCGCTCGGTGGCCACATCTTCTACGGTGTGGATATCGAGGAATAATCTACACGGACAGGGGCGGGTTTTACCGCCTCTGTCTTTTTTTGGCTTAGGGCTATGGATTGCGCCCAGTGTATCCGCTAAAGAATGCCCGAAATTCTTGCCTGTCACCAATGACGATCAGCCTTGCTGATTCAATAAAAGAAGACGACCGGCAAGGCAGCTGCTGAATGAACAAAAGGCGAGAGTGCAGACTCTTTCCTTCAAAGGACTGGCAACATCAATGTTGGGTTTTATCTTGCGCCGTGTCGGGATGCTTATTCCGACCTTCATTGGCGTGACACTTGTGGCGTTCTTTTTCATACGCCTTCTCCCCGGTGATCCGATCCTGCTGCTCGCTGGCGAGCGCGGCATTTCCGAAGCACGTTATGCGGAATTGCAGGCGCAGTTCGGCTTTGATCAGCCGGTGATCATGCAATATTTCGACTATCTGGCAGGCCTGTTCCATGGGGACTTTGGCACGTCGATGGTGACGCGTCGCCCGGTATGGGACGAGTTCTTCACGCTCTTTCCTGCAACGCTGGAACTCTCCTTTGTCGCTATCATCATTGCCGTTGTGCTCGGCATTCCGGCTGGTGTGATCGCTGCGGTTAAACGCGGTTCGGTGTTCGATCATTCGGTCATGACCACCGCGCTTGTCGGTTATTCCATGCCGATCTTCTGGTGGGCGCTTCTGGTGATCATCGTGTTTTCGGGCTGGTTACAGTGGACGCCTGTCTCCGGACGAATCTCGGTGATGTATTACTTCGAGCCGGTTACTGGGTTCATGTTGATCGACTCGCTGCTCTCTGGTGAGAAGGGGGCCTTTGGCTCAGCTTTCTCACACTTGGTCTTGCCATCGATCGTGCTTGCTACCATTCCCATGGCCGTGATTGCGCGTCAGACGCGCTCTGCCATGCTGGAAGTGCTGGGTGAGGATTATGTCCGCACCGCACGGGCCAAGGGCCTCTCGAAGTTTCGTGTGACCGGGCTTCATGCGCTGCGCAACGCGCTTATCCCGGTGATCACCACCATCGGTCTTCAGGTGGGCGTGCTGCTCGCCGGGGCCATCCTGACTGAGACCATCTTCTCCTGGCCGGGAATCGGCAAGTGGATGGTCGACAGCATCTCGCGGCGTGACTATCAGGTCGTGCAGGGCGGGCTGCTCATGGTTGCCGTGCTGGTGATGACGGTCAATCTGATCGTCGACCTGCTTTATGGTCTCATCAATCCGCGCATTCGGCATCACTAAGGGAGCGCTCTATGACTGATACAATTGAAAGAGTCGAATCCGTCTCCCGCCAGTCCACGCGGGCTGTGTTAAAGGAATTCTGGTTCTATTTTAGCGTCAACAAGGGGGCGGTGATCGGCCTTGGCGTGTTTGTCGCGCTTGTCCTGATCGCGTTGCTGGCCCCTTATATTGTGCCGCATGATGCCAATCACCAGTATCGCGATGCCTTCCTTCTGCCTCCCTTCTGGCAGGATGGTGGCCAGAGCGCTTACCTTCTGGGTACCGATGCTGTGGGCAGAGACATGCTGTCGCGTTTGATCATGGGGTCACGCTTTTCGCTATTCGTCGGCGTGGTTGTTGTTCTGATCGCGCTCACTGGCGGCATCGTGCTTGGTCTTGTTGCTGGCTACTATGGCGGCAAGACCGATACCCTGATTATGCGGATCATGGATATCATTCTGGCGTTTCCCAGCCTTTTGCTGGCGCTGGTCATGGTCGCCGTATTGGGGCCGGGCCTCATCAACGCCATGATCGCGATTGCGGTGGTCTATCAGCCTCACTTCGTGCGTCTGACGCGAGCCGCAGTGATGGCCGAACGTGAGCGCGAATATGTGGTTGCAGCCCGCGTCGCCGGTGCCAGTTCGCTCAGGCTGATGTTCCTGACCATTCTGCCCAACTGCACAGCCCCGCTGATTGTGCAGGGCACGCTGTCCTTCTCCAATGCCATCCTCGATATTGCGGCTCTTGGCTTTCTGGGACTTGGTGCCCAGCCGCCGACCCCCGAATGGGGAACGATGCTTGCTGAAGCGCGCGAGTTCATCCTGCGTGCCTGGTGGGTTGTCACCTTCCCGGGTATTTCGATCCTGATCACCGTTCTGGCGATCAATCTCATCGGTGACGGTCTGCGCGATGCGCTTGATCCGAAACTGAAACGGTCTTGAGGAGGGTTTCTTATGTCCTTGTTGGAAATCCGTAATCTCACGGTCGAATTCGAAACAGCCACCGGTCCGTTTCAGGCCCTCAAAGGGGTCGACTACAGGGTCGAGAAGGGCGAAGTTCTCGCCATCGTTGGCGAGTCCGGTTCGGGCAAGTCGGTGGCCATGCTGGCGACCATGGGCCTGTTGCCGGACACGGCAACGGTCAAGGCCGACCTCATGCAGTTTGATGGTCGTGACCTTCAGACCCTGTCTGCCAAGGAACGCCGGCAGGTGATCGGGAAAGACATCTCGATGATCTTTCAGGAGCCGATTGCCAGCCTCAATCCGTGCTTCACGGTGGGCTTCCAGATTGGCGAAGTGCTCAAGACACATCTGGGCCTCACAGGCAGGGATGTGAAGACACGGACGCTCGAGCTGTTCGAGGCGGTGGGCATTCCCACGCCTGAGAAGCGGCTTAACAGTTTTCCCCATCAGATGTCCGGTGGCCAGTGCCAGCGCATCATGATCGCCATGGCGATTGCCTGCCAGCCTCAGTTGCTTATCGCCGATGAGCCGACTACGGCGCTCGATGTGACAATCCAGAAGCAGATCCTTGATCTCTTGATGGACATCCAGTCGCGCAGTGACATGGCCCTGATCATGATCACCCACGACATGGGTGTTGTCGCAGAAACCGCTGATCGGGTGGTGGTGCAGTATAATGGCGAGCAGATGGAAGAATCCGGCGTGCTTGAGCTTTTTGAAAGTCCCAAGCATCCCTATACCAAGGCGCTCCTGTCTGCTCTTCCCGAACGGGCAGATGGCGACAGGTTGCCAACGGTGAGTGACTTTGCCAGCTCCTACAGCAAAGAGGATACAGTGGCCTCATGAGTGTTGAAACCAATCCGATTATGCAGGTGCGTGGCATCACACGGGACTATATCACCAAGAGCGGCATGTTCGGCCGTGTTGAAACCGTGCGTGCGCTCAAGGGGATCGATTTTGATCTCATCAAGGGCGAGACACTGGCACTTGTTGGGGAATCCGGCTGCGGCAAGTCGACCCTAGCGCGCATTCTTACGCTGATCGATGCCCAGACGTCGGGCGAGTTGAAAATCGAAGGCCATTCGATTGACATCTCCAAAAAGAAGATCGGTTCCGAGTTGCGCCGAACCATCCAGATTGTGTTCCAGAACCCTTATGGCTCGCTTAATCCGCGCCAGAAGGTCGGGGCGGTTCTTGAAGAACCGCTGCTGATCAACAATCCGGAAATGCCATCGGCGGAACGTCGGCGACGCGCGATGGACATGCTGCAGAAAGTGGGGTTGGCTCCGGAGCATTTCGGGCGCTATCCGCATATGTTTTCGGGCGGCCAGCGTCAGCGCATTGCCATCGGTCGTGCCCTGATGTTGAACCCGGATATCCTTGTGCTGGATGAGCCGGTGTCGGCGCTCGATCTGTCGATTCAGGCTCAGATCCTCAACCTGCTGAAGGATTTGCAGGACGAGTTCAATCTCTCCTATCTGTTCATTTCCCACGATCTCAGTGTGGTTAAGTATCTCGCGGATCGGGTGATGGTGATGTATTTCGGTGAGATCGTCGAAAGCGGAACGCGCGAAGAGGTGTTCAACAATCCACAGCATGACTACACCAAGACCCTGCTTGCGGCGACGCCGCAGACGAGCATCGAGAAGATCAGGGCGCGGGTGACTGAAGGCAAGAAATCCGCCTGACTTGGTGTCAGTTCAACCCAAGTCCAGTCTGAGAATAGGACAAAGCCTAAACAAGCCCGTCGAGCGAATGGCTCGGCGGGCTTTGCTGTTTGTTGAATAAAACCTGTGATAGGCGCGCATCAGATCGGGGTGACGAGCGGTTCCTGCCTGTCTTGCTCATCGTCCTTCGGCGTTTCGCTGTCACTCGCCGGTGGTTCAGCAGCCTGATTTTGGACTTCGGGGTCATCTGCTGGCCCGTCTTCCATCACGTCTTCAGGCGCAGTCTCAGGCGTGTTTTCAGGCGTCTTCTCCGATGGAGCCCCTAATGTCTCATCCGTCTCGTCCTCAACCGCATCTTCCTCTTCGGGCTCAGGTTCCTCGATTTCGAGATAGATGATATCTTCCGCTGCAAGGAAGGCCGGTTCGGCACTGGTTTGCTCTTGCTTGATCTTGTCGTCTGTTTCCGTGGCAAAGGCCGCGATACGCTCATTGAGTTCATCGAAAATGAACAGCGGGGCGTGGCCCTGATCCTTCACTTCAAAAAGCTCGCAATCCGGATGACGGGCCAGCATTTCTGAAGCCGTGGATGGCGACAGCAAATCGGAATTCTCTCCCCGGATCACCAGAACGGGACAACGGGAGAGGGCGATGAATTGTGGCCATGCGGCGGGCAAGGGTTGGCTGAGATCGAGCGAGCCTAGGCTGTCGGCGATTGCCTTGTCGAAGTCGCTTGTGGGTTTGCCCTTTTCGTCCCGGAACGTCATCTGTGCGAAAAGCTCCCATTGCTCTTCACTGAGGTTTTTGAACTGGTTGAAGTTGGCCGTCTTCATGTAGGACAGGGCATCATCCCAATCACTCACCGGTTTTGACATGGTGAGATAGGATTTGATGCGCGCAATGCCGGTTGCGTCAATCACCGGGCCGACATCATTGAGCACCGCGCTGGCGATGATGCCGGGGCGCAGGGCTGCGATGGCCATGGTCAGCAGGCCGCCACGGGAGGTGCCTATGAAGATCGCCTTTTCCAGACCGGCCGCCGTCAACGCATGGATGGCATCGTTTGCCTCGATCAGGACGGTATAATTCTCGGGGTCTTTGTCATAATCGGACGGCCCGCGGCCCCGGCTGTTAAGGATCATGACGAAGCGAGGATTATCCGGGTCTCCGGCGAGACGTTCGGCAAGCGGATGGAAGTCGCGGCTGTTGCGCGTGAGGCCCGGAAGGCAAAAGATGGGGGTTGACGGCCACGACCGGTCGCCAAAAACTTCTCCGCGTAGAACGAGGCCGTCAAAGGTCGTGATTTCGAAGCGTCTGACAGGATAGTCCATCAGCATGTCCCATGGTTTGGCATCGGCCATCGATCAAAAAACGGCATGATGGTCTGGTAGCCCTTGTCGTCTTTTGTCTCTCATATCCACTATGTTTTCAGTCTTAGCGCGTCTTTGGCGACCTGCCAAGCTGGTGCAGCCTGCTCTTTGGTCGACTAGGATTCGATCTTTGCATCAAGGATGACCGCGCTTGAGATCTGCACTGATATCGAGCCCCTTGCCGTGGATGCGGGCTTCATAGACCTGCAGATTTTCGATCAGCTTCATGACATAGTCGCGGGTTTCGGTGAAGGGGATCCGCTCCACCCAGTCAATCGCGCTCACCTCATTGGTTCGGGGGTCTCCGAAGCGCTCAATCCACTGGGGCGGGCGCCCCGGACCGGCGTTGTAGCCAGCAAAGGTGAGGATGAGAGACCCGTTGAAGGTTTCGAGATTTTTCTTCAGGAAGGCACTGCCCAACAGCACCGCATATTTTGGATCGCGGGTCAGCCTGGATTTTGAATATTTCACGCCCAGACTGCGAGCCGTCCGCTTTGCCGTGGCGGGGAGCATCTGCATGAGGCCGCGCGCGTTCGCGTGGCTCACGGCTCCGATGTTGAAGACGCTTTCCTGTTTGGTCAGTGCATAGATCAGGGCAATATCAATGCCGTTGGTTTTGACACCGCGCGGGATGACGTTGAGCGGGAACGCCATCTTCTGGGCCGGCATGTGGCGATTGAGGGCGATCTGTCCGATCTGCACGGCTTCCTGATGCTGGCCATAGCTCTGTGCCATCTGATGCAGAAGGAGGACTTCTGATGGATTGTCGAGCGTTCTGGCAAGATGACGGAAAATCGGACCCGCGCGATCTTCATGACCAACCGCTTTCAGGCGCTTGATGGCCTTGACGAGTTCACGACCATTGAAGCGGGTCTTGGTGCCAGCATCGGCTGCAGGCGGATTGGACAAGTGCATCTGTGTCTGTCCGATTTCCTCCATTGCAAGCTGGCCATAATAGACAGTCGGGTTAGCAGCCGCCTTGTAGAATTTCTCGGCGACCTTGCGGTCTCCGGCTGTCTCCCATGCACGACCCTGCCAGTAGAGCCCGCGCGACTTGTCGCGATCGCGGGAGGCCACTTTCCAGCTTCTTTCGAAATGGATGGCAGCCGTCTTGTGATCATGCAGGTAGCGCAAGGCGAAGAAGCCGGCGTGGAATTCGGCCTCGGACTTGTTCTTGCTCGATTGGGCCGTATGGCGGGCCGCAATGAGATAGGCGCGCCTGGCATCGCCCTTGTTGAGCATGATGCGGGACATGAGCCTGCGTTCAATCCACCATTCGCGGTGATTGATCAGCTTTTCGACAGCGCGAGGGGCATTGATCATGACGTCGGCTGCGGCGGTCTCATTGCCCTTCCTGCGCAAATACTGGATGCGCGAGAAGACATAGCCGGGATCCGAGCGAAGGCTCTTGGGAACCGCCTTGAGCTTTGCACTGGCCGATTTCTGTTGGCGGATCACTGCGGTGCGCGCCTCGACATATTTGCGCTGATCAGCGGTCAGATATTTGTTCAACCGGTTCGCGCCTGTCGCTCTCTCATGGTAGAGCAGGAAGCTGGCGCGTTGGAAGTGATCGTTGTTGGTCAATAGCGAGCGCATGGCTGACAGGATTTTCCGCTCGGTTTTTGCATTCAGTTTTTCACTGCGCCAGATGGGCCGAATGATCCGCGCGGCCTGTTTTTTGTTGCCAACCATGGCTTGTGAGATGGCGACCTCGATTGCGGCTGTGGTCGATTTGGGGATCGTGTTGCCAAAGGCTCCGGCCAGCGGTTTTCCCGTTCTGACCTGACGGGCGACTGCTTCCTCGATTCTGCGGGCCGTCAGGCTGCGGCTCGGCCAGTTGGTTTTCTGATCATAGAAGCGCTTGATTTCCGAGGCCGGGAAATTGCGATAGGCACCAATGGTCAGTATGTAGGTCAGGATCGAGCGATCAAGCGAGGGCTTCATGCCCTTGTAAATAGCAACGGCTTCGTTGGATTTGTATTTATCGAGCGCATCAAGGGCCTGCTTCAGCGTGCCTCTCTTGGCATCGATATCGTTTGTGGTTTTGATCACCTTGGGCAGTGCGACCGTGGCGGGTGCTACGGTGGCCGTGATTGCAGTGAGTGGAGGTAGGCCCGGCTTGGCTTGGGGCAGGGCTGTGACAATCGCTGCGCCGCTCGTCGGTGTCACCGAATGGGTATCGATGATTTGCTCGACGCTTTGTGGCACGAGTTGAACCGGGGCAGGGGTCACTGCTGGGGCCGCAATCGGAACGGCAGCCGGACGCGCCTTTGGCAAAGGCATCGTCTCGGCCTGCGCGGAGGCGTCGCAGGCACCAAATACGATGGCCAGAATGAGGCTTGCTGCGGCTGTTCTATTAATGGATTTGCACATATCAGCTTGAAATTCTGTTGGTTTCCCGGTTTATCTCTCTTTGAGACATCAATCTTGCAGAATTATGATGAACAAATCCCTTCGGGATGGAATGATTCCCATTGTTGCATTGAGCGCTGTTCTGTGATGTTATGCACTCATGAAATCGGCAATTTGCTGGATATGTCGTATATTTCGGCAATTTGCTGGACTGAAATAACAAAATGTCAAGAATAATGGCGGGAAAACCCATAACCCGCTCAAAGTGAGGAAACACGGATATGTTCAAGGGATCTTGCACCGCTCTGATCACACCTTTTCGAGAGGGCGCTGTGGACTACAAGGCCTTTGAGTCTTTTGTAGACTGGCAGATCACCGAAGGAACCCACGGGCTGGTTCCTGTCGGCACAACGGGGGAATCCCCAACACTCAGCCATGATGAGCACAAGAAGGTCGTCGAGGCTTGCGTGTCTGTTGCCAACAAGCGTGTTCCCGTTCTGGCCGGTGCCGGTTCAAACAACACCGCCGAGGCCATTGATCTGGCAAAGTTTGCCGAAGGGGTTGGCGCTGATGGTGTGCTCGTTGTTACGCCCTATTACAACAAGCCATCGCAGGAAGGCCTCTATCAGCATTTCAAGGCGATTGCCGCTTCGGTTTCCATCCCGATTGTGATCTACAACATTCCGCCCCGTTCGGTGATCGACATGAGCGTTCAAACCATGAAGCGCCTGTTCGATGATTGCGACAATATCATCGGTGTGAAGGACGCGACTGCGGATCTGACACGGGTGACGCGTCAGCGGCTCGAAATTGGCAAGGACTTCGTGCAGTTGTCCGGCGAGGATCCGACCGCGCTTGGCTATAACGCGCAAGGCGGCCATGGCTGTATTTCGGTGTCGTCCAACGTTGCACCAAAGCTGTGTTCACAGTTCCAGACTGCCTGCATGGACGGCAACTGGGACAAGGCACTTGAGCTTCATGACATGCTATTTCCGCTGCATCGTGCGATGTTCCTTGAGCCAAGTCCTGCAGGGGCGAAATATGCCTTGTCGGTGCTCGGCAAGATTCAAAACGAGATCCGCTTGCCGCTGGTTCAAGCAACAGATCCGGTGAAAGCCAAGATCGAAGCTGCAATGAAGGTTGCAGGTCTGATCTAAAGCGCTTATCTGTTGGGCATGGCACAGAAAAAGAAAAAAAGCGATCCGAATAATCGTACCGTGGCGGAGAACCGGAAGGCGCGTCACAACTACGAGGTTGGCGATGTTTTGGAAGCGGGCCTACAATTGACAGGCACCGAAGTCAAAAGCTTGCGCCTTGGCAAGGCCAACATCGCTGAATCCTATGCGTCGGACGAAAATGGCGAGATTGTCCTGATCAATTCCCACATTCCGGAATATACTCAGGGCAATCGCTTCAATCACGAGCCGCTCCGGCCACGCAAGCTGCTTTTGCACAAGCGCGAAATCGACAAGCTGAAACAGGCTGTCCAGCGAGAAGGCATGACCATCGTGCCTTTAAAGCTCTATTTCAACGACAAGGGCATCGCCAAGCTCGCCATTGCTGTTGCCAAGGGCAAGAAGGATTATGACAAACGCCAGGATGCCAAAAAGCGTGACTGGCAGCGCGACAAGGCGCGTCTGCTGCGGGAGCGTGGGTGAGCGTTTGCATTTCCAACGGCACCTTTGCCGCTCTGTCGCGGTGGCAAAGTCATCGTCCCCTTAAAGGAGGGGAAAACCCGAATTTGGGGGTTCAAATTCTGACTGTGCCTCTATAAAGATGACACTCCAATGACGCGGGGTGGAGCAGCCCGGTAGCTCGTCAGGCTCATAACCTGAAGGTCGTAGGTTCGAATCCTACCCCCGCAACCAATCTTCCCTACATTTTGTATGAATGATAGCTACTTGATTTGGTCAAGCATTCGCTCGCTATGCGTGATGGTGCAGTGGTTCTTGGTCGCGGTATCGGTCGCTCCTGATCAGCGCTGCGACGGCTTCCATCCCCGTGAGGGCGATTCCGCCGGCTTGTGGCAGGCAGCTGCGGTTTCATCGGCAATTGGTTCGGGCACAGGCGCCGACAGGTTCGCTGGCACGCAGGCATATTCGGCAGACCCACCACCACTCATCACGTAATCGCCAAAGATGCGTTGCCCGACTTCGAAACCGGTCACGCCAGCCCCGATCTTGTCAATCGTTCCGATACTATTCGACCCCTGAAGCTTGATGTGAGGAGGCTGCCGCCTTGGCCTTGCGAAAGAGATTTGTGTCGAATAAGCGTTAATGCTTAAATGTGCTTCCGATATTTTGTCGCTGCGACACCTTCAAGGCGCTCTAGTCCGGGAGGGATCGGCACATATTGCAAGCCAAGCGTGGAGAGAGGTAAAGACCCATGCCCAAACAGATCGTCGGCGGTGGCCACAAGAAAGTCCTCTACACGCTCAATACCATGCGCCAGATCGGTGTGGTGAAATCGGCCAAGGCTCTGACCAGCAAGAATACCTGCAAATCCTGTGCGCTTGGCATGGGGGGGCAAGCCGGCGGTATGGTCAACGAGATTGGCGAATACCCGGCTGTCTGCAACAAAAGTGTTCAGGCCCAATCGACGGATATTCAGCCTCCCATTCCGGATGCCCTGTTTGACAAGCACACCATTGCTGATCTGCGGGAGCTTACGGGCAAGGAAATGGAGACCCTTGGTCGCCTGAATACCCCGCTCTACAAGGCAAGGGACGCTGAGGGGTTTTCAAGACTGGAGTGGGATGATGCCTTGCAGATCGTTGCCGACAGGCTGAAAGCGACCGAGCCTGACCGATCCTTTTTCTACTCCTCCGGTCGGTCATCCAACGAGGCTGCGTTTTTGTTCCAGCTCATCGCCCGGATGTACGGCACCAACAATGTGACCAACTGCTCCTATTTCTGTCATCAGGCCACTGGCATGGCGCTGGGGGCCACCATCGGCACCGGAACCTCCACCGTTGAGCTGGCGGACCTCACCGGCGCTGATTTGATCTTTGTGATCGGTGCGAATCCGGCATCGAACCATCCACGTTTCATCCACAAGCTGCTCGAGTGCCGCAAGCGGGGCGGCCATGTGGTGGTGATCAACCCGGCGAAGGAACCGGGCCTCGTGCGCTTTGCCTCGCCCAAGAGCGCCCGCGCCATGATGACCGGGGGGCGTGATGTCGCCTCCCACTATCTCCAGCCGAAAATCGGCTCTGATATGGCGCTGTTCAAGGGCATTGCGAAGGCGATCATCGAGGCGGGTGATCTCGATGAAGCCTTCATTGATAGCCACACCATCGGGTTCGAGGCTTTCCTTAACGACATTAAAGCCATCTCATGGGATGAAATTACCCAAACAAGCGGCGTTCAGCGGGACAAGATCGAAGAGGCTGCCCGCATTTATGGCGCCTCAAAATCGGCGGTCTTCTCGTGGGGCATGGGCATGACCCATCATCTCCATGGCGTGGAGAATATCGAATATATTTCCGCCCTTGCCCTGATGCGCGGCATGGTGGGGCGGCCCAATGCCGGTCTACTCCCCTTGCGCGGCCATTCCAATGTGCAAGGGGTTGGCACCATTGGCGTCAAGCCGGTCTTGCCGGAAGAGGTGCTGTCCCGTCTGGAAGAGGCCTTTGGCATCCAACTGCCAGCAGCCAAGGGACTTGATACCATGGCCTCTTTGGCTGCTGCGCGTGACGGGTTGATTGATAGCGCCGTGATCATGGGGGGCAATCTCTATTCAGCCACGCCAGATACCGCTTGGGCGCGGGAAGCCCTGGAGCTGATCGGGTTCAAGCTGTTCATGACCACCACCCTTAATCAGGGCCATGTGCATGGTCTTGGAAGCGGGGAGGTGCTGATCCTGCCGGTCACGGCCCGGGATGAAGAGTGGGAGCCGACCACACAGGAGAGCATGTTTAACTTCGTGCGCCTGTCTGATGGCGGCATCCATCGTCTCGACAAGGTTCGCCCGGAATCCGTGATCCTGTCCGATCTGGCATCGCGCCTTCTGGGGGATGATGTGATAGACTTCAAGGTGTTTGGCAAGCATCAGGAACTGCGCAAAGCCATCGCGCAAGTGGTGCCCGGTATGGAAGATCTGGCCACAATTGATGTCGCCAAGCGCGAATTTCACATTCGCAACCGGATCATCCATAGCCCGGACTTCAAGACCAAGGACGGCAAGGCCCATTTTGTCACCCATCCGTTGCCGGAGGCTGGAGACAAGCCTTTCGTTCTGTCCACGATGCGCAGTGAGGGGCAATATAATTCCATCGTTTATGAAGAGACGGACAGCTATCGCGGCACCAAGACCCGATGGTCCATCCTGATGAATGCAGAGGACATGAAAAGACTCGGCATCGAGCCCGAAGCCAAGGCGGATGTGACATCACCCAACGGCAAGATGGAAGGGGTGACCGTCTATGCCTTCGGATTGCCGCAAGGATCCATTCTGGCCTATTACCCGGAAGCCAATGTGTTGACCGACACAAAGGTGGATCCGCGCAGCCGGACACCTGCCTTCAAATCCGTTGATGTCGATGTTGCCATCGCGGGCGCGGTGGGGCCGAGGTAACGGCCTCTGGTCGTGGCGATGGCCCTATTTATGAAATACAGGGGCGCTGGCCATGTTTGCTTGAGCGAGGTCAGAGTGGCTTTATCCACTCCTTGCGGAAATAGCTGTTGCAATGCGATGGCTTAGCTTCTATGGGTGTGCAGCGTTAAGCGCGCAAGTGACAAGCAGGGATACGGTCAAAGCCTTTCCCGCACCCAATCTCACAGATTGTCGGTCTCTTGAAATGGCACGGACACGGTGCCATATAAGTGCTATGTTGCTTTGGCAATATAGGACACGCTTTGGCGCGGGGTGGAGCAGCCCGGTAGCTCGTCAGGCTCATAACCTGAAGGTCGTAGGTTCGAATCCTACCCCCGCAACCAACGCTCCTTCGCATTCGATTGAATGTGAAGTTGAGCAGATGTGAAGATCCCGAAAGCGAAGTTGCTCTCCCACGAGACGAAATTTTCTTTTCTCCATTCTTGCTCTGTCGATCTTGGTTATCGTTGCCGGTCGTCAGGCCTTTATCTTCGTTTCCAGTGCGCGGTACTGCGATGGGGTCATGCCCCATTTGGATTTCATCGTGCGCGAGAAATGGGCGACATCGCAAAAGCCGCAGGCGATGGCGATTTCCAAGATGGGTTCATTGGTTGTCCTGAGCCATACGAGGGCACGTTCCAGCCGGAGCGTCAAATAGATTGTGTGCGGTGTTTCCTTGACATCTGCCAGAAACCGGCGCTCCAGAGTACGCCTTCCGATGCCGATCTCCTTGGCCATATCATCAATGGTTTTGGGTAGTTCGATATTCTGCTGCATGCGCAGGATGGCACGTTTTACCAGCGGATCTTTTGCCTTGTTTGAGGAAAAGGTTGCTGGCTGCGGTCTCTCGCCGCTCATCGCATCGTCGATCATCATGATGTTGAGGCTTTTGATGGCTGCGGCCTGTCCTATGTGGCGCTGGACCAGAAAGGCGGCGAGATGAGCCGTGCCGTGGCCTCCCGAGCAGGTCAGGCGATTGCGGTCGACCACGAAGATCTGGTCAGACACCGGCTCTTCGGTTTCAAAGCGATCAATGAATTCCTGATGATGAAACCAACTGACGCAGGTTTTGTAGCCTTGAAGAAGCCCCGCTTCCTGCAAGATGAAAACACCGGTGCACAGGCCAACGAGTGAGGTGCCTTCGGTGGCGACCCGCTTGAGATAGGCGATGCTTTCGGCGCTGAGAGCGGCCCGCTCGCCCATCAATCCTCCGACAACGACGACATAGTCATAGTGGCCCGCATTCCTCAGCCGTGTGTCTGGCCGGATGGAGACGCCGCAGCTGGATTTGATCAAGGACATGTCGTCGGACAGGACTGCCCATTCGCAGTGTATCTGGCGGGATTTGTCGGCGTCGTCGGCAGCGAGGCGCAGAACATCAACGAAATTTGCGAAAGCCGACAGAGTGAACCGGTCGGACAACAGAAAGGCAACGCGCAATTGTTTGCGGTTTGAGGGCTCATTTGTCGGCATGGCGCAATTTTACAAATCATGTGACGGAAATATTCCTGCGCACAGCCCATCATACTTTCAACCTGTCGTCCAGACACGAATATTAGGCGGTGTGTATGATGACGCGCTTCAATGCATTTTCTTTGATAAAAAATACTCTTTCCGGACACAAGAACTGGCCCGAGCAATGGCCCGAAAGCCAACCGAAGAGCGAATATGATGTGATCATCATCGGCGCTGGCGGGCATGGTTTGGGCGCGGCCTATTATCTGGCCAAGGAGCATGGCATCACAAACATTGCTGTGATCGACAAGGGCTGGCTCGGTGGTGGCAATACGGGCAGAAACACGACGATCATCCGCTCGAACTATCTCTATGACGAAAGTGCGCGGATCTATGATCACGCCCTCGATCTGTGGGAAGGGCTCAGTCAGGACCTCAATTACAATGTAATGTATTCAAACCGCGGCGTGCTGATGCTCGCCCACACGGTGCATGATGTGCAGAGCTTCAAACGTCACATTCATGCCAATCGCCTTAATGGCGTCGACAACCAGTGGCTCACCCCTGAAGAAGCCAAGGAGTTCTGCCCGCCCCTCAGCATTTCGCCAAACGCCCGCTATCCGGTGATGGGGGCGGCCTTGCAGAAGCGAGCGGGGACGGCTCGCCACGATGCTGTTGCCTGGGGCTATGCCCGGGCTGCGGCTGCTCGCGGTGTTGAAATCATCGAGAATTGCGCGGTCAATGCCATTCGCCGCAATCCCGATGGCTCTGTTGCGGGTGTTGATACCTCGAAGGGCTTCATCAAGGCCAAGAAGATCGCCGTTTCTGCGGCTGGCAACTCCAGCGTTGTGATGGACACCGCACATGTTCGCATGCCGCTCGAGAGCTATCCGCTTCAGGCGCTGATTTCCGAACCGGTCAAGCCCATCTTCCCCTGCGTGGTGATGTCGAACGCTGTTCACGCCTACATTAGCCAGTCGGACAAGGGCGAGCTCGTCATCGGGTCGGGGACGGACCAATATACTTCTTATTCCCAGCGTGGCGGTCTTCCGCTGATCGAGCATACGGTCGCTGCCATTACCGAAATCTTCCCGATTTTCAATCGTATGCGGATGCTGCGCAAATGGGGTGGCACGGTCGATGTGACGCCTGATCGGTCAGCCATTCTGGGCAAGACCCCGGTCAAGGGCCTTTATGTCAACTGCGGCTGGGGCACAGGCGGCTTCAAGGCCACGCCGGGCGCGGCCCACACCCTTGCCTGGACTGTCGCCAAGGACGAGCCGCATCCGATTAACGCCCCTTTCAACCTTGAGCGTTTCCGCTCCGGCCGCCTGATTGACGAAGCCGCTGCCGCCGCCGTTGCCCACTAAGGATCTCGCCATGCTTTTGATTCATTGCCCCTATTGCGAGGAAACCCTCCCCGAAGCCGAATTCACCTATGCCGGTGAAGCCCATATTGCCCGCCCTGCCGATCCAGACAGCCAGACCGACGAGGAATGGGAAGCCTTCCTGTTTATTCGTAGCAATGCGCGCGGGGCGCATGCGGAAAGATGGCGGCATTTCCATGGCTGCGGCCGCTTTTTCAACGCGGTGAGAAATACGGTGACCGATCGCTTCCTTGCCACCTACAAGGCAGGCGAGGCCCGGCCAGAGCTTGAACCCACGAAGGAAGACGGACAATGAGCGACTTTCGTGTTTCCGGCGCAGGGCGCGTTGATCCGTCCAATCCGGTGTCTTTCACCTTTGACGGCAAATCCTATCGTGGTGCAAAGGGCGACACCATTGCCTCAGCGCTGCTTGCCAATGGCGTTCATCTGATCGGGCGTTCTTACAAGTACAATCGCCCGCGCGGCCCCGTCACGGCAGGGTCGGAAGAGCCGAACGCGCTGGTCGGGACGAGCCGGGGCAAAGGGCGTTATGAGCCCAATTCCCATGCCACGATGCATGAAATCTGGAATGGGCTCGAAGTCACCTCCCAGAATAAAGGCCCGAGCCTGAAGTTTCACGTCGGTGCGATCAATGATTTCGCCTTCATGTTCTTCTCCGCCGGTTTCTACTACAAGACCTTCATGTGGCCGCGGGTGCTCTGGGACAGGCTCTATGAGCCCTTCATCCGCAATGCCGCGGGACTGGGCACCTCGCCGAGCGAGGAAGACCCCGATCATTACGCTTCGCGCTATATGCATTGCGATGTGTTGATCGTCGGGGCCGGGCCTTCGGGACTGGCGGCTGCGCGCGCGGCGGCGGTGGATGGCCTCAAGGTCGTTGTGGTTGACGAACATTCGGAAGTGGGTGGTTCGCTACTGTCCGAGCCGCAGGCGGTGATCAATGGCAAGCCCGCATGGGACTGGTTGGAAGCAGAAGTCACCGAGCTTAAAGCGCTGGGCGTGAAGATCATGCCGCACACCACGGCCATCGGCTATTATCATCAGAACATGATCGGCCTGTGCCAGAAGGTGAGCGATCATCTGGAGCATGTGCCCGATGGCATGCCGCGTGAGCGCCTCTGGCGGGTTCGTGCCAAGCAAGTCGTACTGGCACAGGGGGCCATTGAGAAACCACTGGTCTTTCATTGCAATGATCGACCGGGCGTCATGCTGGCCGGGTCGGTACAAACCTATCTCAACCGCTATGGCGTCAAGGTCGGCAACAGGCCATTGGTGATCACCAGCCATGACAGTGCTTGGTTCGCTGCCTTTGATCTGCATGATGCCGGGGCCAAAGTTCAGGCGATTGTCGATGTCCGCGAGGATGTTCGAGGCGATCTTGTGGCCGAGGCAAACCGTCGGAGCATCCCGGTCAAACTATCCCACACGGTCAGCGAAACCGCAGGCCGGTTGCGCATCAAGCGCGTTCGCATCAATCCGGTGAAGGGCGGCTCGGTCGGGGCGGGGGAATGGATCGCTTGCGATGTGCTTTTGATGTCGGGTGGCTGGACGCCATCGCTGCATCTGTTCTCGCACACCAAGGGCACGCTCACTTGGGATGATGATCGCACGACCTTCTTGCCCAATGAAACGCCGGAGGATTGTGTTATCACCGGCGCAAGCCGCGGCCTTTGGGGGCTTCAGGATGCCATGACCGACGGCATGCTCGCAGGGCAGAAAGTCGCGTTTCTGCTTGGCAAGGATGCAGAAGCGCTGGACTATGTCATTGGGAATGATCGGATCGGGAGTGGCGTTTCTCTTAAGGAGTTGCCGACCGACAAGAATGCAGGCAAGGCAAAGGCCTTTGTCGATTTCCAGAGCGATGTTACCGCCAAGGATTTGCGCCTCGCCGTGCGTGAGGGCATGCGCTCCATCGAACATGTCAAACGCTACACAACCAACGGCATGGGCGCAGATCAGGGCAAGATGTCCAATATCAACGGCCTCAACATCACCGCTGATGCTCTGAGCCGCAAGCAGCCGAAGGTGGGGCTGACGACGTTCCGTCCCCCGTTCACGCCCATTACCTTCGGCACGCTTGCTGGTTATCATAGTGGCGAGCATTTCGAGGTGACCCGCAAGACCCAGATTGATGGCTGGGCCGAGGAAAATGGTGCCGTTTTCGAACCGGTCGGTCAGTGGCGCAGGGCGCGGTATTTCCCTCGTGCCGGGGAAGATATGGACACTGCGGTGCGCCGCGAATGTGTGGCAACGCGCAAGAGCCTTGGGATTTTCGACGCGTCCACTTTGGGCAAGATCGAAGTTGTCGGTCCCGATGCTGTTGAATTCATGAACCGGATCTACACCAACCCATGGACCAAGCTTGGCGTTGGTCGCTGCCGCTATGGCCTGTTGCTGGGGGATGATGGCTATATCCGCGATGATGGCGTGATTGGTCGTCTTGCCGAGGACCGCTTCCATGTCACAACGACGACCGGCGGGGCCGCACGCGTGTTGAACCACATGGAGGACTTCCTCCAGACCGAATGGCCGGATCTCAATGTTTGGCTGACCTCGACCACGGAGCAATGGTCGACCATTGCGCTGAATGGTCCCAATGCAGCCAAGCTGCTGGCACCGCTCGTGGAAGGGGTTGAGCTGAGCGATGAGGCCTTCCCGCATATGTCTTGTGTGGATTGCACCGTGGCCGGAATGCCTGCGCGTCTGTTCCGGGTCAGCTTTACCGGTGAAATTGGCTTTGAGGTCAATGTGCCCGCTCCGATGGGACGCGCCATGTGGGAGATCCTCTGGGCTGAGGGGCAACAGTATAACATCATGCCCTATGGCACGGAGACCATGCATGTGCTCAGGGCCGAGAAGGGCTATATCATCGTCGGTCAGGATACCGACGGCACAGTCACGCCTTACGATGCGGGCATGGGCTGGGCCGTTGGCAAGAAGAAGCCAGACTTTGTTGGCAAGCGCGGTCTGGCGCGGCCTGATCTGGTGGCGGAGGGACGCAAACAGCTCGTTGGACTTCTTTCCAGTGATCTGTCGAAGCTGGAGGAGGGGGCGCAGATCGTCCTTGATCCCAAGCAGCCTGTCCCGATGACAATGGTCGGTCACGTGACGTCTTCCTATCATTCGGACACCGTTGGGCAGCCGATTGCTCTGGCCTTGGTGGAAAATGGTCACAACAAGCTTGGCGAGACGGTCTATATCCCGATGCCGGATCGCACCATCGAAGCCAGAGTTGCCGAGACGGTTTTCGTCGATCCTGAAAATTCCAGATTGAAAATCTGACTGGAGGTCATGATGAACGCACCAATTTCTTCTATCACGCCCGGTGTTCTGGCCTCCAGCCACGCGGCAGAGGTGACGCTCGCGGCTCCCTGTGGGCGCCTCTCCATTCGGGCGCGGGGTGATGTTGCACCCTTCAGTGCAGCACTCGGTCTGAGCCTGCCGGGCAAGATCGGCAGCATCGCATCCAACGGCGAGACCAGAGCCATCTGCTTGGGGCCTGACGAGTGGGCCCTGCACATGGCAAGTGATGCCGTGCCCACGATCATTGAGGCTTTTGCGGGGCTCTATGCTGAGAATCCGCACAGTCTGGTGGATATTTCGGGGCGAGAGATCAGTCTCTTGATCTCCGGTCCACAAGCGACGGACTTGCTGACGATCGGTACCCCGCGCGACATTGCCTCGATCCCAGTGGGGGAGGGGCGTAGAACCTTGTTTGACTGTGCAACGGTTGTTTTGTGGCGTTCGTCGGAGACGCGCTTTCAGATGGATATCTGGAACAGCTTTGCACCTCATCTCATTGGTCTGCTTAAGACCGGGTGCGCGGAGTTCGCCCTTACGGCCTGATATGCGACTCTTTTGTTGTTGATCCCGGTCCATCAGTGACCGGGCCTCCTCTTTGTTCCGATCTGCGACCGGCCAAATGGGCGGATGTGGTCTTGAAATGTCCTGATTTGGCGTGACAGTGTGCGCCAGATTCTATAAGACGACTGCAACGGGTTTGCATGTATGCGTCTTGCTACGGACTGAGAGATTAAGATGAAGATCGTTGTTGCTGGCATCGGCTATGTTGGGTTGTCCAACGCTATCCTTTTTGCGCAGAACCACGAGGTGGTTGCCGTTGATATTGATCAGGCCAAGGTGGATCTGGTCAATGAGCGCAAAAGCCCGATTATCGATGAGGAGATTGAGGATTATCTCGGCAACAAGCCGCTCAATCTCTCGGCGACAACCGATATCGGTCAGGCCTGTTCGGACGCCGATTTCGTCATTGTTGCGACGCCAACGAATTACGATCCCGATACCAACTATTTCAACACGTCTTCGGTCGAGGCGGTCATTCGCTCTGTTGTCGGCGTCAATCCTGATGCAATCATCGTGATCAAGTCGACGATCCCGGTCGGCTTTGTCGAGCGCGTGCGCGTCGAGCTGGGCAGCACTCAGGTTGTGTTTTCGCCCGAGTTCCTGCGTGAAGGCCACGCGCTTTACGACAATCTCTACCCATCGCGCATCATTGTCGGGGAGCGCTCGACCCGGGCAGAGACTTTCGCCAATCTGTTGCTGGAAGGGGCCATCAAAAAGGACGTTCCGGTTCTTTTTACCGACCCGTCCGAGGCTGAGGCAATCAAACTGTTCGCCAACACCTATCTTGCCATGCGTGTTGCCTATTTCAACGAACTTGACAGCTATGCCATGGCCAATGGCATGAACTCGCGCCAGATCGTTGAAGGAGTGGGGCTCGATCCCCGTATTGGTGATCACTACAACAATCCGTCCTTTGGCTACGGTGGCTATTGCCTGCCCAAGGATACCAAGCAGTTGCTGGCCAACTATTCGCAAGTGCCGCAGAACCTCATTCATGCCATCGTCGAGGCCAACACCACGCGCAAGGATTTCATTGCGGATCAGATTATTGCCCGCCAGCCGCGCACGGTCGGGGTCTACCGTCTGGTGATGAAAGCCAATTCGGACAATTTCCGCAGTTCCTCCATTCAGGGGATCATGAAGCGCATCAAGGCCAAGGGTATTGAAGTGATCGTCTATGAGCCCTCCTTCAAGGAGGACAGCTTCTTCAATTCCGACGTTGTCGGCGACCTTGAGACGTTCAAGAATCGGTCCGATATCATCATCGCCAACCGGATGGCCCGCGAGATCGAAGACGTGACCGACAAGGTCTTCACCAGAGACCTGTTCGGGTCAGATTAACGAGTAACGTATGCCCACTGCACTTGTAACCGGTTCTGCCGGTTTCATCGGCTATCATGTCAGTCGCAAGCTCCTTGCCGAAGGATGGACTGTCATCGGCCTTGATTGTCATTCCGATTATTATGATGTCTCTCTCAAGCAGCGCCGCGAGGCGATGCTCAAGCAGTCGCCGTCGTTTCGGGTGGTCAATGAGGCGCTGGAAACGCCGGATGTGCTGATGTCACTGTTCCGCGATGAGCGGCCCGATCTGGTCATCCATCTGGCAGCGCAGGCCGGTGTGCGCTATTCCATCGAAAATCCGCGCTCCTATCTCGACAGCAATCTCATCGGCACATTCGAGCTGCTTGAGGCAGCAAGGGCTTTCCCGCCTAAGCACATGCTGATGGCGTCCTCCTCCTCGGTTTATGGGGCCAACAGTGTGATGCCGTACGTCGAGACGGTGAAAACCGATCACCAGATGTCTTTTTACGCGGCGACCAAAAAGTCTTCAGAGCTGATGGCGCATTCCTATGCGCATCTCTATGACCTGCCGACGACCATGTTCCGCTTCTTTACCGTTTACGGTCCCTGGGGGCGGCCCGACATGGCGCTGTTCAAATTCACCAAGGCGATTCTGGAAGATCAGCCGATCGATGTCTATAACTTCGGCGACATGAAACGCGACTTTACCTATATCGACGATCTGGTGCAGGCCATCTGGATGTTGGTTGATGTCGCGCCGGAGCGCCCGGTGGATGGTTTGGTGGACGAGGGCGACACGCTGTCGCCTGTTGCGCCGTTCCGGGTGGTCAATATCGGCAATGCCAATCCGGTGCAGCTGACGGACTTCATCGCGGCTATCGAAGCCGCTCTGGGCAAGAAGGCCATTCGCAACCTCATGCCCATGCAGGCCGGGGATGTGCCTGCGACCTGGACCGATGTCAGCCTGTTGCAGTCACTGACTGGCTATGCGCCCAAGACGGCGGTGCCTGAGGGGGTTCGAAAATTCGTCGACTGGTATCGCGACTATTTCAACGCTTAGCTCTGTTTGGTTTCCATCTCGCCGTTGGGAATGGAGACAAAATCCCTTGAACCATCCGAACCGACGATGAGAGCCGTCAGGGAACCACCGTGCACGGCGCCGGTGTCGATGCCTGTTGCATGAGGGAAGAGGGCAGGGCCGTCACGAAAGGGATTGTGCCCGAAAACGATATGCCCGAAGCGCCCGTCATAGCGTTCTGCCCAGAAGGGGTCGCCGTCTTTCTCCTTGCCACGTGTGATGAACTCGCCGGTCTTTTGATCGATGAAGCGCGTGTAGAGAATCTTGCGAAAGGAATTGCGGGCCTTGCCCTTGAGGGCTTTTGCCTCCTCGACTGTCTGAGGTAGCGTTTGCATGTCGCTGGTCACCCCTGCGTGCAGGACAAGAATGTCGTGTTCAGGAATCCGGTAGAAGGGCAGGGCCGGTTCAAGGAAGCGCGCATCTTCATCGGACAGGGCGGCATGAAGCTGAACGAGCGCGCGATGGCTTTGGGCCTGCTCCCGTGCAACGGACGGACGCTGCGTGAGGTTGCGCCGATATCTCAGATAGACTTCCTCGTGATTGCCTTCGACCAATATGGTTCGAAAGGGAGCTGCCCTGACCAGTTGACGCACCCGGCGAACAACGCCAGCCGGATCCGGCCCCTTGTCGACCAGATCGCCAACAAAGATCACAGTATCCTCGGGACGTGGTGCTACCTCTTCGAGCAGGTGATTGAGCATGTCGAGCATGCCATGTACGTCACCGATGAAAATATGCCGACTGGTCATGAGATCTTTCTGCTGGGCTTTCTTATGGGTCTCAGTCTATCGCATTCCCTGCGCTGGCAGGCAAGGCCTTCCCTATCTGCGCATGGCTCTCTTGCTTGAAAATGGCGGCATTGTCGCATTCCTTATTTTGAGATTAATACCGACCGCCTCCTATGGCCGACTTTGCCTGCTATGAGTTGTGGTGGGTTGCAATTCCTGTTGAAAACAATCTTTGATTTACTTTGATTCATCCAATTTCCCGCCTGATCGCCGTAAATCCTGAGCTGAAGGAGCCGATTAAGTGGCCAGAAATCTTTGCCTGTTGTGATGGTCTCAACAAAGCACAGGAGCGGATAATGATGAAATATCTGGTGGCGTTCAGCGTCCTTTTGGCATCTGGCCTCATGGCTCATGCCAGTTCGGAAGACAATGTAATCGAGCTTATGAATCAGGCTGATATGGATGGGAATACCGTTGAGCTTTTGGTGACGGGATCGAACAACGGACTGCATATCAACCAGACGCTGGCGAGTGGCGCTGTCGATGGCAATATCATGAATATTTCCATCAACGGCGATTTTAACGGCGGCCCGCTTGGTGCGCGTTTTTCGGGTGCCTTGGCGGCCAGTGGTCTGGAGCCGGGCCATCTGACCCAAATCGGTTTCAACAACCGTATGGACATTGATGTTGATGGATCCAACAACTTGTTCTCGTTCTTGCAGAATGGATCAGGCAACTCGATTGATGCCAGCATTCAGGGCACTGGCAATCAGGCCGCCATTCAGCAATATGGCCAGAACAATCATGTCAGCATGAGCCAGGTCGGTAGCGGCAACATGATCGCCATTTCTCAGCGGTCCTTCTAACCACTCCGCTAGCCCCTCACTTTTGCATCAATTTCGCTTCACAAGGACTGCTGTTATTGCACAGCAGTCCTTTTTTGTGTCCGGTTGCCTGTCTCGAAGAGACGGAGGTCGGGCGGGAGCGCGCAGTCTTTGGCCAGATTTTCATGAATATCAAAGCGCTTTGGTTTGTGTTTTGTTGGTTCCATCCGCATTTGCGATGTTGAGTTGGTGTGATCCATTCAAGCGCCTTAAGGGTGAAAAATTATATATTTCATATGGTTGCATGCATTCATCTCGCGGTATGACCTGCAAGGTTGCGGTGCTTTGATTTGCCTGAAGCCGCTAAGCTGTCTCTGTGGTTGGCGTGGTATGTTGGGTCGCGCTTAAGTTTCCTGCGGCAAAAACTCTCTGTTTTGCTCGTTTTTATTTCCGATATTATATAACAAAGACAGTGTCTTATGTTTCTTTTCCGCGCTTCCTTGGGGTGTGATGGTGTGTTCAATTGCGTATAAGTGCGAAAATTCTAAGCGCTTTGGCTAGGCAGTGGCGTGAATGTATGATAGGGACGACAAGAGACAAGAAGCGTCCATCTGATGCGCAGCGCCGAAGGTTTGGTGCGTGCGCGTGGGTTTGGTGATCGCACAGGTAAGGGGGGAGCTTCCCATGAAGTACGGCTATTTCGATGATGATGCGCGGGAATATGTGATCACTCGTCCCGACACACCGTTGCCATGGATAAACTACATCGGCTGTCAAAGCTACTTCGGCATCCTCTCGGCCACCGGTGGTGGCTATTCCTACTATCGCGATGCGCGCCTTCGCCGGTTGACCCGGGGGCGCTACAACAATGTGCCGACCGATTTCGGTGGTCGTTATATCTATCTTCGCGACAATGCGGACGGCGATTTCTGGTCGCCAAGCTGGATGCCGACCCAATCCGAGCTTGAGGACTACACCTGTCGCCATGGCATGGGATACTCGACCATCTCGTCCAAACGCAATGGTATTCGCTCTTCGACCCGCTATTTTGTGCCGCTCGATGAAACTCTTGAGATCTGGCAGGTGACGGTGACCAACGAACGCCAGTTCCCGGCCGATGTGTCACTGTTTTCCTCGGTGGAATTCTGCCTGTGGGAAGCGCTTGATGATGCCACCAACTTTCAGCGCAATCTGTCGACCGGGCAGGTGGAAGTCGAAGACGGCGTCATCTATCACAAGACCGAGTATCGCGAGCGCCGCAATCATTTTGCCTATTTTGCCTGTTCCGAAGAGATTGAGGGCTTTGACACCCAGCGTGAGGATTTTCTCGGGGCTTGGCGCGGATGGGACAAGCCGCTTGCTGTTACAGAAGGCCGGTCGCGCAACTCCATCGCCCACGGCTGGTCGCCAATGGGATCGCATCAGGTGTCTATCAAGCTGATGCCGGGTGAAAGCCGTCAGGTGATCTTTGTGCTCGGCTATCATGAGAATGACAAGGACGACAAATTCGATCCGCCGGGCTCCCAGACCCTCAACAAGCGCACCGTCAAGCCGCTGATTTCGAAATATTGCGATATCAATGCGGTGGAAGAGGCATTCGCAGCCCTCGGTAAGCATTGGGATGCTTTGCTCAATGTCTATCAGGTGTCCAGTCCGGATGAACATGCCAACCGCATGGTCAATATCTGGAACGCCTATCAGTGCATGGCGACCTTCAACATGTCGCGCTCGGCGTCGTCGTTCGAATCCGGCATCGGGCGTGGGCTCGGGTTCCGCGATTCCAACCAGGACCTGCTCGGCTTCGTGCATATGGTGCCATCGCGAGCGCGGGAGCGGATCCTTGATATTGCGGCGACACAGCTCGCCTCTGGCGGGGCCTATCACCAGTATCAGCCGCTGACCAAAAAGGGCAACAATGATATCGGCGGTGACTTTAACGACGATCCGCATTGGTTGATCATTGGCGTTGCTGCCTATCTCAAAGAGACCGGCGATTTTGCCATTCTTGATGAACCGGTGATGTTCGATTGTGAACCGGGAACCGAAGAGCCGCTATATGAGCATCTAAAGCGCTCGATTCAATATGCTCTTGAACGCAAGGGGCCGCATGGTCTGCCCTTGATTGGTCGGGCTGACTGGAATGACTGCCTCAACCTCAATTGCTTCTCGGATACGCCGGGGGAGAGCTTCCAGACCACGACCGGCAAGGATGGCAAGGTCGCTGAATCTGTCTTCATTGCCGGATTGATGGTGCTCTCTGCCAAGGAGCTGGCCGACATCGCCAAGGTTGCTGGCCGTGATGAGGATGCCACTTTCTACACCCGTGTTTCATCCGACATGAAGCAGACGATCCTTGAACATGGCTGGGATGGTGACTGGTTCTTGAGAGCCTATGATGACTATGGCCATAAGGTGGGTAGCCACGAGAATAAAGAAGGTAAGATCTTCATCGAGTCTCAAGGCTTCTGCGTGCTGGCCGGGGTTGGGCTTGAAGATGGCAAGGCCGAGGCTGCGCTTGAGTCTGTCGCCAAGCATCTGGCGACACCGCACGGCATCGTGTTGCAGCAGCCGGCCTTCTCTGACTATGTCATCGAGTATGGTGAGATCTCGACCTATCCGCCGGGCTACAAGGAAAATGCCGGTATTTTCTGCCACAACAACCCATGGGTTAGCATCGGCGAAGCAATGCTGGGCAATGGCGACCGGGCGTTTGACTATTACACTCGCATTTGCCCGTCTGCGCGTGAGGGCATATCCGATGTGCATCGTCTGGAGCCCTATGTCTATGCTCAGATGATCGCCGGTCGGGATGCCCCGACACATGGGGAGGCGAAGAACTCCTGGCTGACCGGTACGGCTGCATGGAACTATTACACCATCACCCAGTGGATCTTCGGCATCCGGCCAGACTATTCCGGCCTGCGGATTGCGCCGCGCATTCCTGAGCGCTGGACTGGCTTCACCGTGTCTCGCACCTTCCGGGGGGTGACCTACCACATTGCCGTTAGCCGCAAAGGACCGGGCAATTCGGTCGCTCTGTCTGTCGATGGTGTTGCTGTTGATGGTGAAATTGTACCCCCGCCCTCAAATGGCGCGCCTTCGGTTCGGGTTGAGGCAGTCATCGGTTGACTTGATCTGACAAGAAAAGGGGTGAGAGTCCCCTCTTGATATATCTCTCACCCTTGGAAAGCATCTCTTGCAGATCTGATTTGCAGGAGATGCTTTCTTTTTATAACCCGGCTTTAGTGCTGTCGCCGGCCCGCCGGCCTTGGCTTGAGGTGGTCACGTTTGCTGCGCGGGCTTTTGTCTGTTGCGATAAAGCGTGAGCAGCGGATGGCCCAGTGCAGCCAGCAAGATCAGGCTTCCGCCCATGAAGGTTGCCTGATTGGGCACTTCGGCAAAGACCAGCCACATGATGGCTGGGGCAATGGCAACCTTGACCTGTGAGATGAGGCTAACCTCAGGAGCGGGCATCAATCTGGTCGCCATGGCCATCAGCATGCGCCCGACCGGCGCGCTGAACAGGCCCATGATCATCATGATCAGAATGCCGCGGGTGTCGAAATCGCCGGTCTCAATGAAAAAGGATGCAAACAGAGCGATAAAGAAGCCACCAGCGGCAACGGCGAGCGAGCGGCTGAGTTTGGGATATTTGCGATAGACCACAAAATTCAGGGACACTGCCATCGTGCAGATCACCGCCAGGATATCGCCGGTTACGCCATCGGACGCCAGTGACCCTTGGACAATGATATACATGCCGCCAATGGATAAAAGTGTTGCCAAAGCGGTCTGGGTGGTGATGCGTTCCTGCAGGAGGATCCAACTGAAGAGGGCCGAGAAGAAGGGGGACAGACTCATGATCAACAGCACGTTGGCGACAGTCGTGTTCTGTACCGCAAGGACGAAGGCCGTGCCACTCACGCCCATGATGGCGCCGGACAGGATCAGGATCGGGCCACTGGCCTTGACGGCAGCAACGAGTGGACCCTCGCGCCAGCGCGTCAGTGACGTCATGGAGACGAGTGAAAAGAAGCCAAACAAAAAGGATGGCGCGAAGCCGTGAAGGCCGGAAAGGCGAATGAATACCGCATCAAGGCTCATCAGGGCTGACGCTACGAGAAGGTATGCGAGACCTTTTTCGTGAAATGACATGAAACAGACTACCAGGTTGATATTTTAGATTTTTCAAATATAATACTGATCAGTATGATTTTCAATCGCTACCGGACAGCAATGAAACGAATTGAACAACAACAGGTAAAGACCCGCCAGATCCTCGCCGCGGCAGAAAGGCTTTTTCTCGAGCACGGCTATGTCGGAACGACAATGGACGCTGTGGCAGAAGAAGCCGCTGTCACCAAGCAGACGGTCTATCGCTATTTCCCGTCAAAGGCAGATCTGGTTATCGCTCTGATCGAGGGCGACGATGATGGTGCGAGAACTTTTGCTTTTGGGGATGGTGGGGCCGGACAGGAGCTTGAGCGGTATGGCGTGGCTTTTCTCTCCGAGCATATGACGCCGCACAATCTTGGATTCTTTCGCATGATGATGACGGAGGCTCGGGATCATGGCGAGCTTGGGGAGATTTTTCGCACACGCGCGCAGCCATCCTGGCGCGATGGGCTGGTGCGCTTTCTGAGCGATCATCTGGATCGCCCGGTTGATCCGGCGATGGCAGATCTTTTCAATTCGATGCTGTTGTCGCAGCGCACCGCAATTTTAATGGGCAATCGCCCGCCGATGTCAGCGGAGGAGATCGCTTCGCATGTCGCCTTGGTGGTCGGGGTGTTTCTTCATGGGGCAGGGATGCGATGAAAGGGGGCGCGTGCTCCCTTTCAATTGGTTAGTACTGGCAATTGGTTATTACTGGCAATTGGGTGTCTCTGAAAGCGGCTATTTCAGCCAGGTGTCATAATCCGAGACGAGCAGGTGTTTCGGTTTCTCATCTTCATCGATGTTTGAGAAGCGGCCGATTTTCATCTCGAACCAATTGTCGGTGCGATCATCGTTGACGGTGGAGACCTCGCCGATCAGGACATCATCCCCTTCACCCCAGAAGGCATGCCAGACGCCGGGCATCAGCGTGACGCTCTCGCCCGGATCGAGCTTGAGATGTCCGCCCGCCGGCAGCGTCACCATGCGGCCATCAACCGGCACGGTCACGTCGCTGTCGCGATCGATTTCACCCTTGTCGTCAAAGGCGAAGAGTTCGAGCACGAGTTTGCCGCCACCGCGATTGATGATGTCCTCTGCCTTGATATAGTGGCGATGCATCGGGGAGAGCTGGTCCTTGCGGCTGATCATGATCTTTTCCGCATAGAGCATGCCGGTTCCCTTACCGAGATCGGCTGCGATGCCGTTCCGAACCGTGAAGAGAAAAAGGCCCAATTCGTCGAATTTCTCAAGGCCATAGTCGGTGATGTCCCAGCCCATGGTGCGCTCGACATAGATTGAGTGATCGACTTCTTGCATTTTTTCGGGAGAAAAATAGGCAAAGGGCGGCAGGACATACCCGAAGGAGCGAATGAAGGCATCGCTTTCCTTGAGGATTTCATTCACCATTGAGCGTTTCATGGCAGGGCCTTGTTCTAGGAGAAATGGGTCGTTTTTGCCCCCTAAAAGGAGCGATTGCGAGCAGTATAGCAGGGTTCCCGTAAGAGTTTAAATCGTTGCAAATATTCAAAGGGGATAAGTTGATAGGTGTTTGAATTGTGAATACTTATCTCGTAACGTGAGGCGGATTTTGAAAAGTGACGTGTTAAAGGTGGGATCTTGAACCACCCGCCGCCCGCCCGCCGCCCGCTCAGCCCAAGAGACCGCGTTTTGCAACGAGACCGTGTCGGGATGGGTTCACCGGAGACTGAATGGCTAAAGATAGCAAACGTCCGACGCAGAGGACAATAGCCGACGTGACCGGATTTGCCGTGACCACGGTGTCGCGTGCGCTCAAGGGAGATCTCAAGATCGCCGAGGCGACACGGCTGAAGGTGGCGCAGGTGGCCAAAGAGATCGGCTATGTCCCCGACCGGGCCGCCTTGCGCCTCAGGACCGGTAAGACCCGCACCATCAGCCTTATTCTCAATCCCCACGATGAAATTTTCGGCTTTGGAAACAGTCTGATTGCGGGGCTGTCCGAGGCTCTAGCCGGATCTGACTATCATCTCAACATCACGCCTGCCTTTGGTGGCGGCGACGAAATCACGCCGATCCGGCGGCTCGTTGAGAACAGTCTGGTCGATGGCCTTGTGCTCACGCGGACGCAGAATTTTGATGAGCGCATCCGGTATCTGCTGGAGAAGAACTTTCCCTTTGTCAGCCATGGTCGCACGGATTTTTCTACACCCCATCACTTTGTCGATTTCGACAATGAGGCCTTTGCCTATCAGGCGGTTCAGAGGTTGGCCGACAAGGGTCGAAGCAAGCTGGCGATCATTCTGCCGCAAGCCCACTACACCTTCCACCAGCACATGCGCTATGGGTTCATGCGGGCTATCCGGGAGAGCGGGCTTCAGGCTATCATCCCCGAAGAGGTGACGCTCGATTCCACTCAAGAGCAGGTGGACAGCTGGCTGAGGCATTTGCTGGAGGATGAGACCACCCGTGATGTGGACGGGTTCATATGCCCCGGAGAAGCCAGTTATCTCGCGCTATACTCTGCTTTGAGAGCAGTAGGCCGAACGCGCGGAGAGGACTATGATGTGGTTGTGAAATGCAATCATCGGATTCTCGAGCAGATTGATCCCGGTATCGACCGGGTTCATGAGGAAATCGGCGAGGCCGGTCGCCAGATGGGCGAGATTCTGATCGATCAGTTGCGGGATGGTGCAGATGAGGTCCAGCAGATCGTGCGGGATCCGCAAATAAGGTTTGATTGAAATAGGGTCCAGCGCCTCGGATAACTTGGCGCGAACAGGAGGACAAGTAGTGAGCAAGGCGGCAAAAATTCTATGTTGCGGTGAAGCGTTGATTGACATGATCCCGGTGGAAAGCGCCTCTGGTGCTCTGGCTTATGAACCCTGTTCGGGCGGCTCCGTCTTCAACACGGCGATTGCATTGGGGCGGCTTGGCGAGCCAACTGAGTTTCTGACTGGCCTGTCATCGGATCTGTTTGGCGAGCAGTTGCAGGCCACGCTTGCCAACAGCGGCGTGGATGTCAATCTTTGCAAAAAGAGCACGCAGCCGACAACATTGGCCTTCGTCAAGCTGGCGGATGGGCATGCGACCTATCATTTCTATGATGAGAATACGGCAGGCCGCATGCTGTCGCTTGATGACGTGCGCCCCATCCCCGACGAGATTGATGCGTTGTTCTTTGGCGGCATCTCCCTTGCGGTCGAGCCCTGCGCCCGCACCTATGAGGCGATCGAGGTGCGCGAGGCGGCCGGTCATGTGATCATGATGGACCCCAATGTCCGCCCCGGCTTCATCAAGGACGCCGATGTCTTTCGCGCGCGGATCAACAATATGCTCTCGCACGCGGATATCGTGAAAGTCTCGGATGAGGATCTTGGCTGGCTGATGCCAGATTTGGCCGATCTCGATGCGCAGGTGGATACTTTGCGCAAGATGGGTCTCAAGATCATTCTGGTAACCAAGGGCGGCGATGGCGCGACCGCTTATCTGGCCGACGGGCGAGACATTTCCGTTGCTGCAGAGCGCGTCGAAGTGGTTGATACAGTGGGGGCCGGGGATACCTTCAATGCGGGCATTCTCTACAAGCTCTCCGAATTCGGTCTGTTGGACAAAGCCTCTCTTGGGTCAATCTCTGATGAGCAGATTGCCCAAGCTTTGGGGTTCGCAGCCCGCATCGCGGCTGTTACCGTGTCGCGCAAGGGGGCGAATCCGCCCTGGCAGCATGAGCTCTAGGGTGCGAGCTCTGGAAGCCAAGATTGGTTAGCGGTCATTATCTAATTGAAACAAAAGCTTGTGCGGTGGTTGGAGACATGCGCTCTAACCAATCGCTGAAGCGTAGTCCTGAGCGGGGGATTTTATGGTTGGAGGCAAGAGCTTGAGCGGTCACGAGGAAAAGATCCGTCTGGGCATGGTTGGAGGCGGGGTCGATGCCTTTATTGGCGATGTGCACCGAATCGCGTCGCGGCTGGATGATCATTATGTGCTCGTTGCCGGAGCTCTGTCTTCCACGCCGGAGCGCGCGCAACAATCCGGCGCGGCTCTGGGTCTTGATCCGGACCGTGTTTATGACAGCTATGAGCATATGGCCAAGGCAGAAGCCGCTCGTCCCGATGGCATCGAGGCGGTGGCGATCGTCACGCCAAATCACATGCATGAAGGGCCTGCCAGCGCCTTTCTCAGGCAAGGGATCCATGTCATTTGCGACAAGCCACTGACGGCCACTATTGAGGAGGCGCGAGCTCTGGCGGCAGAGGCGGAGCGCTCCGGCGCCTTGTTCGTTCTTACCCACAATTATACCGGCTACCCCATGGTGCGCGAGGCACGGGCCATGATTGCCGATGGTCTTCTGGGACCGTTGCGCGTGGTTCAGGTTTCCTATGCGCAGGACTGGCTGACCGAGGAGGTCGAGTCGAAACAGGCGGCGTGGCGCACCAATCCTGCCATGACCGGCGGAGGGGGCGCGATTGGCGACATTGGCACCCATGCTTTCAATCTGTCACAGTTCGTCACCGGTCTGGAGGTTCAGGGGCTTTCGGCGGATCTGCAATCCTTCGTGCCGGGGCGGCGCGTCGATGACAATGCGCACGTGATGATGTGCTATGGTGGCGGCGCTCGCGGGATGCTTTGGTGCAGTCACGTCGCACCGGGCAACGAGAACGGTCTCAAGCTTCAGGTCTATGGGGTCAAGGGTGGTCTTGAGTGGGCTCAGGAGGAGCCGAATAAGCTCTGGTACACGCCCTTTGGCGAGCCCAAGCGCCTGTTGACGCGCAATGGGGCTGGAACCGGTGCGGCTTCGCTGCGCCTCAGTCGTGTGCCTGCCGGACACCCGGAGGGGTATCTGGAAGGGTTCGCCAATATCTACTTCGAAGCTGCAACGGCGATCCGGGCCAAAAAGGCTGGCAAGCCAGTGCCTCAGGATGTGGTGTATCCGACCATTTGGGACGGGCTTGCCGGTATGGCCTTCATTGATGCCTGCGTCCGGTCGTCGTCGAACAATTCCGCGTGGGTGCAATTTGTCGATCTGACGCCGTAAGATGGCATATCAGGCACCAACATCAGTTGAGCCCGGCCACCTGTCCTTTTGAGAGCCAGCGCAAGAGCGCGATCAGGGTCAGCGGGATGAGGGTCGTGATCAGGATTGCGCAGAAGGCCATGGCCATGCCAAGACCGACGGAGCCCTGATCGAACTGCTGCCAGATATAGACCGCGATGGTCTGGAAGCCGACCGGTGCGACGAGCAGTGAGGCGACAAGCTCTCGCGACGCGACCGCAAAGACCAATATCATTGCGGTCACCATGCTGGGCAAGATCAGCGGCAAGACAATCGTGCCAAAGGCTCTGAGTGCACCCGCGCCGCTGACCCTTGCTGCTGCCTCAAGATTATCGCCCAACTGGTGCAGTGAAGCGGTGGCATAGCGGACAGGTTGCGGCAGCAGAATACAGATATAGGCCAGCAGCAGAATGAAGGGCGTGTTGTAGGGCGAGATCGGCAGCCACGGCTGGCTCCACGCCAGAATGATGCCGACGGCCACGACAACACCGGGCAGGGCGTTTGGCGTGATCGACAAGGCATCAAGGACAAGACGGAAGCGGCCGCGCCCCTTGACCACCGAATAGGCGGTGATGGCGCCCAAGAGGCCAGCAAGTATGGCGGTGCTGATGCCAAGCATGAGCGAATTGCTCAGCGCATCAACGCCATCGCTCCCGATCCCGAGCAACTCATTGAAATTGTCGAACCCCATGTTTGATGGCTTGAGGCCTCCTGATATCGTGCGCGACAGGGCCGTTGCCAGAATGGCAAGGATCGGCAGGCCGGTGGCGAGAAAAGCCACAAAGGCGAACAGCATCATCACCGGCATGGTCCAAGGGCCAAGGGAGCGCTTGTCGGCCGCCTGAGGTTTGCCGCTAACGATGCGATAATCGCGACGGGTCAGCAGCCAGCGCTGAAGCATGAAGGCGAGGAGCGCGAGGCAGACCAGAACGAGCGACAGGGTGGCCGCGCCCGGCAGGTCGATGGGCCATTCGGAAATACGGTTCTCGATGCCAGTCACCAGCACTTCAAAGCCGATGCGGCGACCAAGAGCGGCGGGCGTGCCATATTCCTCAATCGACATGGCAAAGACCAGCAACAGGCTGGCGGCAAGCCCCGGCATGGCGAGCGGGAAAGTGATGCGGGAGAAGGAGCTCCACTGATTGGCGCCAAAGACGCGGCCAACATCGGAATAGCGGGCGCCAACCGTCTCGAAGGTGCGCGAGAGGACGAAATAGACCACTGGGAAGGTGTTCAGCCCCATGATGATCATGATGCCGGGCACGGAGAAGAGCACAGGAGCGAGGTTGAAGCCGGTCAATTGTTCCATATAGCCGCGTGGCTGCAAGGTCATGATCCAGCCAAGCGCCGCGATATAGGGGGGGATCATGAAAGGAACGAGCAGGATTGCGTCCCAGATTATGGCATAGGGGACGTGGAACAGCGCCCTGAGGGCCGCAAGGGGCAGTGCCAGAACTGTGGCCGCAATCACCGTGCCGACACCCAACAGAAGCGTGTTGCGTGTCAAGCCGATGAGGCTCGGGTCAGCCAAGGTCTTGATAAAGAGCGAGAAGGGAGCGGCCAGAGAGCCGCTCCCGATGTCGGGGAATATCGCCTGTATGACGATGAACAGGCAGGGGATCGCAACGATCACCATCAGACCGATGATCGCAGTCCATTTGAGCAGGGCGCTGCCCTCAGCGCCTGTCGCAGGCGTCCCCGTTGCCATTAGTTGAAGATCGCTTTGAAGTCAGCCAGTACCTTGTCGCGTGCCGGTGCACCATCCTTGGACAGCAGCTTCAGATCGCCGATCAGCGGGCGGTCCACCTTGATGTCGGTGCGGGATGGCATCAGGTTGACTTTGGCAACCGCCTGCTGGCCTTCCTCAGACAGCACATAGTCGATGAACTTCTTTGCGTCTTCCTGCTGTTTGGACGACTTGAGGATCATGATCGGACGCGGTGCAACCACGGTGCCGCTTTTCGGGAAGATGGCTTCCACGGTTTCGCCTTTGGCAGCGGCACCCATGGTGATGTAGTCAACGCCAGCGAAAACGGCGGCTTTTGCGCCCTGAAGAACAGGGTTGAGCGCTGCCTTGTTGGCACCGGCCACGATCGCGCCATTGTCCTTGAGGCCTTGGAGCACGTCGGTCATGTCATTGGCGATGAAAGCTTCGACCAGCGTGTAGGTGCCGCCGGAGGCTGCCGGATCGGGAAGGGTCACCAGATCCTTGTATTCCGGCTTGGTCAGGTCGGACCAGTCGGTTGGCTTGGGGGTGCCGGACTGGGTGTTCCATGCGATGATGAGACCGGCAACGCCTTGCGCCACCGCACCGTCTATTTTGAGGAAATCCGGAACGGTTTTGGCATTTGGGCTGTCGTAGGAAAGCAGCAGGCCTTTTTCGGCAAAGCTGGTGGCCGTGCCCCAGGAGGCTGAGACGACAACGTCAGCAACCGGGTTGGCGCTCTCGGCTTCAAGACGGGCCATCACCTTGCCGGTGGTTGCCTGAAAGACGTTGGCCTTGATGCCGGTCTTTGCCGTGAAGCCCGTAGCGAGATTCTTGATCAGGGCCTTGGGGCCAGCGGAATAAACGGTGATATCGGCCTGAGCAGCCGTGGTGGCCAGAAGGCCCATTGCGAGAGCGGCAAGTGTGCGACGCATCGAAAATCTCCATTGGAAAATGTTAGGTGGTGATGGGAAACCAGCGTAGGTCTTCAGGTGAGTAGGACAGGTCCAGTTGTTCGCCGGGGGCCGCGCGAATGGAGCTGACAAGGCGGATGAGGTGGTCGGTTCCTTTTGCCCGCAGCGTGAGGGCAAAGCCGGTGCTGCGGGTTTGGGACCGGACAACCTCGACGTTGATGGTTTCGGGCCCGGCATCGCCTAGGCGCAGGGCCTTCTCCGGCAAAAGGACGGTGGCTCTGGATGTCTTTTGTTCTGCGCCGATGAGCGGGATCGTGGTGTTGTCGATGTACCAACCATTGCTGCCCTGTTTTGCGGGCAGTAGGCAGCCAAGACGGAGAAAATCGGCAACCGTCTCATTGGCGGGCTCACTGACGAGTTGATCCGGTCTTGCCAATTGTTCGATGTGCCCGCCGCGCATCACTGCCACCTGATCGGACAGGGTGAGGGCCTCTGCGTGGTCGTGGGTGACATAGACTGCACTGAGATTGAGGTCTGCGACAAGGTCTCCAAGTTCATCAATCATGGTCTCGCGCAGTTCGCGATCGAGGTTGGAGAGGGGCTCATCAAAGAGGACAAGTGGTGGCTCGGCAACGATGGCGCGGGCAATGGCGACGCGTTGCTGCTGGCCACCAGACAGGTCTGAGGGGCGACGCTCCGCAAGAGCGCCTAGCCCAACACGATCCAGCGCCCGGATCACCCGGCGCTTGCGTTCGTCGGCTGGCACTTTCTTCATTTCGAGCGGGAAGGCAACATTCTTTGCGACCGACATGTGCGGCCAGAGCGCATAATCCTGAAACACCATGCCCAGATCGCGTTTTTCCGGTGGCAGGGCATTGTGACCGGCCTGACCGGCAACGATGCGCCCGGCGATCTCGATCTGTCCCTCATTGGGGAGCAGCAGACCTGAAATAAGGCGGAGCAAGGTCGTCTTGCCACAGCCGGATGGTCCCAGCAGGCCTAGGACCTTGCCTGCTTCCAGATCGATGTTGATGCCGTCAAGGACCTTTTCGGTCCCATAACTCATGGACAGAGAGCGAATGGACAGGGCAGCGGGAGCCTGACTGGTCATGGGAAAAACTTATCGTTGAGCGCATCAGAAGGGTGTTGCGTTTGCCTATCGCTCGCGTATGACGCTTACATGTAAGTTTTGTGAAGATTTGATGTCAGCGGACTCTGGCGGGACAGTTCTGTCCAGAATTTTATCCAATTATTACAATTTGTTATGGTCTATCTTGGTGATTATCTGAAACGCCGTTTCAATGCATCGAGAGAAGGGGCATCAATAGCGAGAAGAGTTCGGCTTGCGACGAAATCTTGCATTTGCTGTAAAGCTGCTTGCGAAAGACCTTGACGGTTTGTGGGCTGATGCCCAGGCGCAGGCCGATGGAAACAGACGAGTGGCCCCTCAGGATGAGCAGGGCCACTTGAGCTTGTCTCGGGCTCAATTTGATCTGATGGGCTTCCTGAATGGCTTCGATCAAATGCCGGGCCAGATCCTCGTCGCTGAAATCGCCCGTGGATTCAAGGCCCGACCAGCGTTGTTCGATCAGGGCGCAGACGATCGGTGCCAGCAATTCCGCCTTGGCGACTTCGCGCGCGTTGAACCGTCGTCCCGAAGATATATCTCGCCCCAGACAAATATGCACCGAAACGCCATCGGACGGGTTTGCCACATAGGCGACTTCATCGACCAGCGTTGTGCGTTGATAGTAGGTGGCGAAATATTCATTGCGCTGGAACTGATCTGGCGCGATACGCTGCAACCAATAGAGCCCCGGTTCGGCCTGATCCACATGCAGAGCATGGAAAGGATCAAGGAGGTATGCGGCGGGGACATAGACCGTCTCAAGCTTCTCGTGAACGCTTTTCACGCGAGATTGTGAGAACAGGATTTCGGGCCTTTTGTTCTGGAAATAGGCCAGCATGGTTGTGTTGTCTATTTCAAAGCATCTGTTAAGCCATTGAAATAATTTGCTTTCAAATGTCTCGGACGAGAGAGCGGCAATCACCTTCCCCAAGTGGCTTTCCGACGAATTGGGCGAGACCATCTCCATACCTCCTTGGGGGTATATACCCCTCAAATGACCTAACTTAGTCTTTTATCCAGTGAATTGAGTGGTATCAACGAAGAGATTTAGATGAACCGCCCTGATGTTGCAATTGATATTGATAAAGTCGTTAAAAACTATGGTCCGGTGACCGCGCTGCATGGTGTGTCTCTGGATATTCGCGACAATGAGTTCTTCACCCTGCTTGGACCGTCCGGTTGCGGCAAGACAACGCTTCTGCGCTGCATTGCTGGTTTCGAGGAGGTGAGTGGAGGGTCGATCCGGCTGCAAGGCGCGGATCTTACGGATCTGCCGCCGCACAAGAGGCCGGTCAATACGGTCTTCCAGCAATATGCACTTTTCCCGCATATGAGCGTCGAGGAAAATGTCATGTTCGGGCTCCTGCGGTCCGGCTGGAGCCGGGTCGAGGCGGTGCGGCGGGCCGATGACGTGCTCAAACTGGTCCAACTTGCGGATTTCGCCAATCGAAAGCCAGCGCAATTGTCCGGGGGACAGCAGCAGCGGGTGGCTCTTGCCCGGGCTCTCGCTCCGCGCCCGAAAGTGCTGTTGCTCGATGAACCGCTCTCTGCTCTTGATCTGAAGCTGAGGCAGGCGGTGCGCGTGCAGTTGAAGGAAATTCAGCGCGAGACCGGCATTGCCTTTGTTTTCGTGACCCACGATCAGGAAGAGGCGCTGACCATGTCGGATCGCATTGCCGTCATGTCGGATGGGCGTGTGCAACAGGTCGGATCGCCTCGTGAAATCTATGAAGCGCCAATCAATCGCTTTGTTGCGGATTTCATTGGTGAGACGAACCTTCTTGATGTTGATGTTCTTTCGGTATCTGGCGGACAAGCCAGTATCACCTTGCCCGGAGGGCATCCGTTCTCCTGTCCGGCTGCCGATGCAGTGGATGCGGGCAAGGGGCATCTTTCGGTGCGACCGGAACGGATCAGTCTGTGTGCCGAAGCCGAGGCAGATCTCTGCGCAACGGTTGTCGGCCAAGTCTATCTGGGTACGGACATTCACCTCCAGATGCAGCTTGTTGATGGTGAGGCCATCAACATCAGGCTGCAGAATTCGGAGGGGCAGGAAGTTCCCGAGGCTGGTGCCTCGGTGGGGCTGAAAATGGAGGCAGGTGCCGCGCGCCTGCTCGTTGACTAATGGCGGCCGGTGCGCCGATGGGCGCGGGCGAGACCTCGGACATCTATCGCGGCAACAGTTTCCGCCTCATGCTGCCAACCTGGATCGTCATCGGGATCTTCCTGTTGGCTCCGGTTCTGGTGATGGCCGTTTATTCGTTCCTGACCAAGGAATTCCGCGGCGGCGTGATCTGGGAATTCTCCCTTGATGCCTACGACCAGTTCTTCTTTGATCGCGGCCTGTTCGGGGATGAGCCCCCGTCGATCGAATGGACCTACATCTCGATTTTCTGGCGCTCGATCTGGCAGGCGGGCGTGGCAACCATTGCCTGTCTGCTTATCGGCTTTCCGACCGCTTGGTTCATCGCCACGCGGGATCCGAAGTCGCGCTCGATCTGGCTGTTTCTGGTCACCATTCCTTATTGGGTCAATCTGCTGATCCGCACCGTCTCAATGAAATTTCTCATTCGCGACACGGGTCCCTTCAACGAGTTTCTGATGTGGACCGGGATCATCAACGAGCCCATCGGGCTGATCAATACCAATTTTGCCGTGCAGCTGGGGCTGTTCTACAGCTATCTGCCCTTCATGGTGTTGCCGATCTATGCCGCGGTCGAGCGATATGACTTCGCCCTGTCGGAGGCCGCTGCCGATCTCTACTCCGGGGTCTGGACGACCTTGCGACTGGTTATCCTGCCGGTGATCAAGCCGGGGATCATTGCCGGCTGCATCCTTGTTTTCGTGCCGTCCCTTGGTGCCTTTCTGGCACCGGATCTGCTGGGCGGGGCAAAGAACTTCATGATCGGTTCGCTGATTGAGGAGCAATTCAAGGGTGCTGCAGGGAACTGGCCCTTCGGAGCCGCCATTTCCATGGTCCTTCTGAGCATTGTCATGGCGGTGCTTCTGGTCTACGCCCGCAATCAGAGCAAAGGGGAGCGTCGCTGATGGCTGCCAAAACCGACCTTCGCCGCTTTCCCGGCTTTCTGGCGATCACCATCCTGTGCCTTGTGGTGCTTTATGCCCCGCTGGTTATCGTCGGTGTCTATTCCTTCAACGCATCGACCTCGATCACCAACTGGGGTGGCTTGTCTCTCAAATGGTATGTCGATGTCTTCACCGGACCGGAGGCAACGAAATTCCAGCGGGCCGCAACCAATTCGCTGACGATTGCGATGATTGCAGCGGGTCTTGCGACCATGATTGCCGTTGCCGCTTCGGTGGCGATGACGCGGGCTGGGCGTTTCAAGGGCAAGATGGCGAGCTTCGCGCTCATCAATTTGCCACTGATGGTGCCCGAAGTGGTGACCGCCGTGGCCAGTCTGGTGTTCTTTTCCGCCATCGGATTTACCAGTGGCCTTGGCACAATCCTTGTTGCGCACACCGTTTTTTGTATTCCTTTTGCCTATTTGCCGATTTCGGCTCGCATGCAGAGCATTCCGGATGTCTATGAGCAGGCTGCCATGGATCTCTACGCCACGCCCAGAGAGGCGTTCCAGCAGATCCTTTTGCCGATCATGATGCCCGGCATTCTGTCTGGCTTTTTGCTTGCCTTCATCATTTCCCTTGACGATTTCCTGATCACCAACTTCGTCAAGGGCGCTGGCGTTGAAACCCTTCCGACCGCAATTTTCGGGTCGGTCAAACAGGGGATCAAGCCCAATATCATGGCCATTTCGACACTCATGCTTGGCGTGTCGGTGGTCTTTGTCTCCCTGTCCTGGCTAATCGGTCGGATGGGGCAATTAAAAACAAAATCCTGACAGAAAACATTTTTTACAGAGTGGAGCCCTCCCGATGAAGAAACTCCTATTGACGACCTCGATGGCACTTTTGGCGCTAACGGCCAACGTTCAGGCCGAAGGCAAATTGTCCATTTATCACTGGTTCGAATATATCCCGCAGGAACTGCTGGACAAGTTTGCCAAGGAATATGATGTCGAAGTCACCATGGATACCTATGACAGCAATGAAGCGCTGCTTGCTTCGCTCAAGGCAGGCAAGCTGGGCAGCTATGATGTCGCGGTTCCCGGCGACTATATGGTCAAGATCCTCAATGACGAGGGCATGCTGGATACGTTTGAACCCTCCGAGCTGTCCAATTTCTCGAATATTCAGGATCAGTGGGTCGATGTGAGTTTCGATCCGGGTCGCAAGAGCTCCATCCCCTATCAGTGGGGCTCCACCTCTTTTGCGGTCAATCGTGATGTCTACAAAGGGCCGATCGATACCACCGCGATCGTCTTTGATCCGCCTGAAGAGCTGAAAGGCAAGATCAACGTGCTCGATACGGCGGGTGAAACACTGACGCTGGCGTCTCTTCATCTTGGTATCCCGCAGTGCACCGCCGATCGCGATCAGCTCAAGGCCCTCAATGCTCTTGTTCTGGATGCCAAGAAGGACTGGGCATCGTTCGGTTCCGATGTTGCCAAGGATGTGCTTGTCTCGGGCGATGCCGCTGCTGGCATGATCTGGTCTGGCTTCTCCGCCAAGGCGCGCGGCGAAGGGGCGAACATTGAATATGCGTTCCCGAAGGAAGGCTATATCGTCTGGATGGACAATGTGGCGCTGCTTAAAGATGCCCCCAACCGGGAAAATGCGTTGAAGTTCATGAACTTCCTGCTTGAGCCGGAAAATGCGGCGGCGGTGACCAACTATGCCCAATACACATCCGGCGTGAAGGGTGTCGAGCCTTATCTCGATGATGCGGTGAAGAATTCTCCGGAATCCAATCCACCCGAGGGCCCCAAGGGCGTCTTCGTGCAGGCATGCCCTGAAGAGGTTCAGGTTCTTTACGATGCCATCTGGACCAACCTGAAGAAATAGGCGAACGGATCAGACAGTCATGAAACTTGCACTGTATCAGGGACCGGCCATTGATGGCGATATCGATGCGGCCTTTGCCGTCATCGAAAGCCAATTGTCTGCTGCCGCGATGGCAGGCGCAAGAATGGCTGTCTTTCCGGAGCTTTACCTGCCCGGCTATAACCAGCCGGCGCTTCACAAAAGCCTCGCCCAGCCTCTGGGCGGGGAATGGTGCCAGCGCTTGTCCGCTGTCGCTGCGCAAAGTGGTTGCGGTCTGACAATTGGTTGGGCTGAGGCTGCGGATGGCTGTGTCTATAATGCGGCCACCTGCTTTGATGCCCAAGGCACGCAATTGGCGCATCACCGCAAGCTGCAGCTGTTCGGACCGATGGAGCAAGCCAGCTTTGCTTATGGGTCCAGCTATACGACCTTTCTGTGGGAGGGGCGAAAAGCGGCTCTTCTCATTTGTTATGATATTGAATTTCCTCAACATTGTTTGGCCCTTGCGCAAGAGGGCGTGGAACTGGTGTTCGTGCCGACCGCCAACCCGAAAGGGTATGAGCATGTTTCGGACTATCTGGTTCCCGCGCGCGCTTCCGAAATGGGCCTGATTATCGTTTACGCCAACTATTGCGGCTCGGAAGCCGGGCTTGACTACGCGGGATGCTCGCTGATCGCGGGGCCAGATGCCGAGATGCTGGCCACTGCCGGGCGACAGGAAAGCCTGCTGGTGGCTGAAGTGAGACTGTCGGGAGAGATTGCACCGGAGATGGTGTCGCGACAGCGTGAAGATTACAGAGCGATTGGAGTTATCAATGAACTATAATGTGGCAACCGATACCGACACGGTGTTGACATCGGACGTTCATCTCATCCAGTCCTTTGCCGACCTCAATGCCCTCAAGCAGGATGGTGCCCGAACCGTGGTGACCAATGCTGACGGTGCCTATGTGATGGACAGCGAAGGCAACAGGCTGATTGATGGGATTGGCGGGCTTTGGTGCGTCAATGTCGGGCATCGCCGCCAGGAGATCATCGAGGCGATCTCCAAGCAGCTCGATACGCTGGATTTCTATTCGACCTTCTACAACTTTACCCACCCGGCGGCGGCTGCCCTTGCCGAAAAGGTGGCCAGCCTTGCGCCCGGCGCACTCAACAAGGTCTATTTTGCCAACTCCGGCTCGGTGGCCAATGATACGGCTGTGCGCATGCTGCACCATTATAACAATCGTCTGGGCCGCCCCAAGAAAAAGAAGATCCTGAGCCGCATGGGGGCCTATCACGGCTCCACCCATCTTGCCATCGCCATGACCACACCCGGTTATTCGGAAGGGTGGGACAGCGCCAATGAACTCGTCCACCACTTGCGCAGCCCGCATTATTGGCGCGAAGGCGGTGGGGTTAGTGAAGCGGAGTTTCTTGACCTGCTCGTTGCAGATCTCAAGAGCACCATCGAGCATATGGGCCCAGAGACCATTGCGGCCTTCATCGCTGAACCGATCATGGGGGCTGGCGGCGTGATCGTTGCGCCTGAGGGCTATCATGCGCGCATGGCGGCGGTCTGTTCTGCCTATGACATCAAATATATCTCGGATGAGGTCGTCACTGCATGGGGACGGCTCGGCCATTTCTTTGCGTCCAAGGATTTGTTCGGCATTGAACCGGATATCATCACGACCGCCAAGGGGCTGACGTCGGGCTACCAGCCGCTGTCAGCGACCATCATCTCGGACGAAATTCACGACGTGATTTCGGGGCCGGGGGGCACCTTCCTGCATGGAATGACCTATTCGGGGCATCCGGCTGCGACGGCTGCGGGCCTCGCCAACATCGCTTTGATGGAAGCGGAAAAACTGCCTGAACAGGTGCGCACAACGGGCAAGTCCTTCGAAAATGCTCTCAAGGCGCTGTGCGATCTGGACATTGTCGGCGAAGTGCGCGGCAGCCACTTCATGATCGGCATCGAGTTCGTCAAGGACAAGGCGACAAATGCGCCTTTCTCGCCGGATGAGGCGGTCGGTCTCAAGATCGCCCAGGCCGCACAGAAACGCGGACTGATAGCCCGTCCGCTTGGCAACATCCTCATCCTGTCACCGACGCTTATCCTGACCGAACAGATGATTGCCGAGATCGCCGCTATCCTTCGCGATAGCATCAGCGAGGTGATGAAAACGCTGTAATGCCCATGTGGGGACTGCGAGGGGGGATGATCCTGTGCGTCGAGTGAAGGGTGTTGGCACCGCGATGGCCGGCACCTTTTTCTTGCCGTGCCCAGAAGCATCTCATGCGGTTGCTGTTTGTTTGGCTGCTATTTTGTATGACAATGTCTTCAAAGGCAGTTACCCTTTGAAGGAGATGATTCAAGGGGTTAAGCTCGGGTAGCCGATATCCGGTATTTCTTGAATGTATGTGGCGTCTTTGTCGTCTCTTTCAGGGTCTCCGAGGGCTTGATGAACTACGATCCAATTGCCGATATCGATTCAAGATTTTTTCGTGAACGGGGAAAGCGCCCGGTCGTGCCGCTGCGGGAGAGGCGTTTGCTGTCCGCTCTTTTGCGTCAGCCCAATCTGCAACGCGCTGAGTTGGCCGAAATCCTCGACATCGACGGTGACACGTTTCATGCACTCATCATGGATTTGTGCGAGCGGCGGCTCATGCGCCTTGGTGAACCCGAAGCAACTGCTTCTGGCGGAAAGTCCAGCCCCAAGCTCCTGCTGAATGCACGCTATTGCTGCTCGATCGGCATTGCGGTTCATACCGACCACGCCTGCGTCGCCCTTATGGACTTTGCTGGTGGGGTCTGGACCCGGTTCTTGTGCATCAGCGGTCAAGGCAGGGACGATACGCTCTCCAGCATTGATGGGGAAATCACCAGCCTTCTGCTCGAAACGGGGTTCGCGCGGGATCATATTTTCGGGCTGGGGTTCTGTCTTGATGGACAGGTGCTTGATCGCACGTCTTTTTCTGCCCATCCAGCCCTCAAGCAATGGTCAAAAGTGCATGTCGGGCCGCTGCTTTCGCAGTGGTATGACCTGCCAATCTGGACGGAAACTGCGGCGCACGCCGCTGCTTTGTGCGAGGCCAGATTTGGGGCCGGGCGCAAGCTGGATACCTTTGTGCATCTGTCGATTGGCCGCTCGCTTGCCTGCGGTCTGGTTGTTGATGGCTCGTTGACGCGCGGGGCATTTGGCAATGCTGGTGTGCTGGACAGCCTGTTGAACACGGGCGATGCGACCAGCGAGCCGTCGCTTCACGGGCTACTGGCGAACCTCAAACAGCATGGGGCTTCGGTTGATGATCTCGGCGCAGTGACAGAGGGCATCAATCTGCGCACACCCGGCGTTTCCCAGTGGCTTGATCAGTCCGCGCCGTCCCTTCATCGGATTCTCAGTGTTTTGACGGGCGTTGTCGATCCCAAGGCGATCGTGCTGGGCGGGCGGATCCGCAAGAACTTGGCCAAGGCCCTCGTCAAACGGACACAATCCCTCGGCCCCATCGCTGGCAGGGACAAGCAACATGCTCCCGGTCTTTTGGTAACCGAGATGCCTCCCGAGGCAGCTGCCATCGGGGCTGCGGGGGTGCCGCTTGAGCGTGTCTTCTTCAGCCCGTCAACATGATCTGATGCTTTTCTGGCTGTTGCCGGATGGCATGGGGTGTCGCTCCGAAACGCTGCTTGTAGAAGCGGCTGAGATGGGACGCATCACAAAAGCCGCTGTCAACCGCGATCCGGGCAACCGATTTCTGGGTCGAGGTCACGAGGTGATGGGCAAAGGATAGCCGGATCGACAGGAAGGCCGCTTGAGGCGACATGTCCAGCTCTGCCCGAAAATGGCGCTCGATGCGGCGCTTGCTTTCGCCAATGCGTTTGGCGATTTCCTTGATGGTCAGTGGCGTGTCGATATTCTGTTGCATGATCAACAGTGTTCGATGGACCAGCGGGTCCTTTGTCCTGAATTCGAGTGTCACGCCCGGTTGCGGCATTTCTGCGTCCTGAGCCCCGTCGATGATCATGATCCGAAGGCTTTTCTGGGCCTGTGCCCGTCCGACATGCTTGTCGACGAGATAGGCGGCCAGATGGGCCGAGCTTGCCCCGCCTGAACAGGTGAGCCTGTCGCGGTCGACCACGAAGATCTGGTTCGATACGGGGTTAAGACCATCGAACTGTTCAAGGAAATTGGGGTCGTGAAACCAGCTTACGCAGCAGCGGAAGCCGTCAAGAAGACCCGCCTGATGCAAAAGGAACGCACCGGTGCAGACACCAACCAGCGGCACGTGCTCATTGGCTGCGCGCTTCAGGTAGCGGGTATAGGCGGGATTGAGGTCCGGTGTTTCATCCATCACCCCGCCAACAACGACGATATAGTCGAAGTCCTTGGGATTGCCGAGGCGCTCATTGGGGCTGACCCGCACTCCGCAGCTTGAGGAGACGGGGGACATGTCATGAGAGAGCACCGACCAGTTGCAGAAAATGGGACGACTTCGATCGCCATCATCGGCTGCCAATCGCAGCACATCGACGAAATTGGCAAAGGCGCACAGGGTAAAGCGCCCCGAGAGGATGAACCCGACCCTCAGGCGCACGTCCCCTCGGCTGCTCGGTCTGGTCGGATTGATGGTCCTCTCCATTGGCTCACATGCTCCGTTCGCTGTTGGCCCCTGCGCGATGCGTGTTCCAGTGTCGTTAAAATCATCTCATTTTGTCGCATTCATACTATACAGCGCTGCATATCGTCGCAATAGTTTCTCTATTGAGTTTTCATACCGACAGTAGATGCCCCGATTGTGTGGCACTCTGCTTTGAATTGACTGGTCCCGCTTCCGTTTTGAAGCGCACCCTGTGCTGCAGGCTGTTCGGAAGACGGGCTAAAACTGAAATAATGGGGCGCTGATGCGACTGTTAGATAAAGATATACTGACGCCCCTTTTTATACTGCGGGGAAGCCAGTTGATGCGATTGCTTCATGGTCCCCTGTTCATCCGCCGGATGGTCGGGTGGCCTTGAAATTCTGAATGACAGAAATTCCGAATGATGGGGATCTGTCGCAGCCGTTCAGCTCGGGCATCTTGCCATGTTGACCGGCTTTATCTGGCAAGGAGTTTTGAAGATGTCCTCATTTCCTCAGCATGCAAAGGTCGTGATTGTCGGGCTTGGCGGGATTGTGGGTGCCTCGGTGGCCCATCATCTGATCGAACGCGGATGGGACGATATTGTCGGTATCGACAAGTCGGGCATCCCGACCGATATCGGCTCAACAGCCCATGCATCGGATTTCTGCTATGCGACCAGCCATGATTTCCTCTCTTGCTGGACCACGCTCTATTCGGTCGATTTCTACGAGAAGATGGGCCATTACGAGCGGATCGGCGGCATTGAGGTGGCGCGTGTTGGCGATGATGAGCGCATGGCGGAGCTGAAGCGCAAGGTGGACTCAGGTCGCGCCTTCGGTACGCGCGCCAAGATGATCTCGACGACAGAGGCCAAGGAGAAATTCCCGCTGCTTGAAGAGGATCTCATTCAGGGTGCACTTTGGGATCCTGATGCCGGTCTCGTCGTTCCGCGCTCACAGACCGTGGCGGGCAAACTCGTCGATCAGGGCGTGAATGCAGGCAAGCTGAAAGCCTTTGCCAATACGTCCGCCTTGGAACTCATCACCGAAGATGGCGTCATCAAGGGTGTGGTGACTGAACGCGGCACGATCCATGCGGATTATGTGGTTGTCTGTGCCGGATTGTGGGGGCGTCTCATTGCAGCGATGGCAGGAGAAGATCTGCCCGTCATGCCGGTGGATCATCCGCTGACCTTCTTTGGTCCCTACAACGAGTATGATGGCACCGGGCTTGAAATCGGCCGCCCCTTGATGCGTGATCAGGGCAATTCGGCCTATATGCGCGACACGGGCGATTCCAAAAGCACAGAAGGTGGCCAGATCGAGTGGGGCTATTATTACGAGTCCAACCCGCGCCTTGTGCATCCGCGCGACATACTGGAGAAGGAAGAGGCGCGCCTGTCGCCCTCCCAGCGTGATCTCGAGCTGGAAGATGTCATCGAACCGCTCGAACGCGCCATGGAGCTGACACCCATTCTCACCGAGCTTGGGTTCAATGAGAGCCATTCCTTCAACGGCCTGTTGCAGACTTCGATTGATGGTGGCCCGGCGATGGGCGAAAGCCAGAAGCTGCGCGGACTTTGGTATGCGGTCGGGATTTGGGTGAAAGACGGCCCGGGCATGGGCAAGCTGATTGCTGACTGGATGACGGATGGCCGTACCGAGATTGACCATGCCAGCATCGATTTTTCGCGCTTCAATCCCTATCAGCTCGAAGAGGATTACATCTACGGTCGCTGCGAGGAAACGGCGGCGAAGATCTACAATCCCCCGGTTCATCCGCGCGAGCCTTTCGGCAACGGACGCAATCTCAGACGCTCGCCCTTCTACGAGCGCGAGGTGGAGCTTGGCGGCTATTTCATGGAGCTTGGGGGCTGGGAACGTGCCCACGGCTATGCAGCGAATGAGCATCTTCTCGAGAAATATGCCGACCGGATTCCGGTGCGCAAGAATGAGTGGGACAATCGCCATTTCTGGCGCGTTTCCAACGCCGAACAACTGGAAATGAGCGAGGATTGCGGCATCATCAATCTGTCGCACTTCCACCTCACGGATATTTCCGGGCCAGATCATGTGGCCTTTCTGGAATGGCTGTGTGCGGCCAAGATCGGTGGCGAGCGCAACATCAATCGCGGCATCTATACCCATTTCCTTGATGATGAAGGCAATGTCCGGGCTGATTTTACGGTGCTGCGGTTTGAAGCGTTCTGCCGTCTCGTCAATGGTGCCGATGCAGGACCGCGTGATCTGCGCTACATGCAGCGGGTGGCGCGAGACAAGGGCTTTGATGTCACTATCACGGAGGTGACGACGGACTTTGTCACGGTCGGCATCTGGGGGCCGAATGCGCGGGTCAAACTGCAGAGCCTTGTTGAGGAACCAGCAGCGCTGCTGTCTGACAGTTTCCCCTTTGGAACGCTCAAACCGGTCACGATTGCAGGCAAGGAAGCGACCGCTTTCCGGATCTCCTATGTCGGCGAGCAGGGATGGGAGCTGCATATGGCCTATGAGGACGGGCTCGCCATTTGGGATGCTCTGCGCTCGACCGGTGCCATTGCTGTCGGTGTTGAGACTTATGCCAACACGCGCCGGATGGAGAAGTCCCTGCGCCTTCAGAATGCTGACCTGCTCACCCAGTATAATCTTTATGAAGCCGATCTGGCGCGGCCCAAGGTCAAGGAGGCTGATTTCCGCGGCAAGGAGAAGCATCTGGAATATCGTGCCCGCGAACACCAGCCTGCCACGCTCTGCACGCTGGTCATGACAGGCAATGAAGATGGGGCGGGTGTCGCGCGCTATCCGGTTGGCACGCTACCCGTGATGGATCCCGAGACCGGAGACGTGCTGGTGGATGATCTGGGACGGCGGTCTTACACGACCTCTATCGCCTTCGGCCCCAGCATCGGCAAGACTATCGCGCTTGCCTATTTGCCGCGCGCCTATTGCGAGAAGGGGCGGAAGCTGAATGTGACCTATTTTGATGAGGTCTATCCGGTGGAAGTCGCTGGAGTTGGCTATGAACCGCTTTATGATCCGGAGAATCTGAAGCCGCGCAGCTAGGCTTTGCCGGTCAGTTCCAATTGATTGATGGTTTGGGGCGAGGACGCAGTCTCGCCCCTTTTATTATTGTAATTTTACAAGCCCGAAGGAATAAGCCGGATCTGTTCGCTGTGGAGTGACAATAATGGCTGCTTTGATTCTGTTCTTTCCTGATTTCTACTTGCACAAGAACTATGCACTTTTCTTCGGTGTAGATAAAATTGGAAGAGAAACGGGAGGCTTGGGCGTGACGGGACCTGATCAAGGAATGATCACTCATGCGTTAAGTTGAGGTGATCTTAATTGATGGGGGCCGCTCATGACGGGGTAGCTCGGGCCTGATCAGGCACGAGCCTTTCAACGAGCCAGTCGGCAAACAGGCGCGCATTCTCCGATGCGCCACTGTGGATGCGAAGGTAGAAAGGGTAGGGGGATTCGATCGACTCTGGCACGAGCTGGATCAGCCTGTCGTTTTTCATATATTCGGTCAGCAGGCTTTCCCAGCCCAGAACGGCACCGATGTGATTCTCTGCAGCTTGGAGCGAGATGAGATAATTGTTGAGGGAGTAGCGCGGGCCTCCGGGGAGTGTTGCGCCGAAGGCGTCGAACCATTCGGCCCATTCCGTCCGGGTGCTGTTGCTTGTCTGCGTGTGAATGAGGGGCACGCTCAGCAGATCCAGAACATTCGTGATTTTATGGTTTTCCAAAAATTTGCGGGTGCCAAGTGCCACGATCCTGCCGCGAAAGAGATGACGGGTTTCATCATGCTCTTCATTCGGATCGCCATAGACAATGCTCAGATCAGGTCCCGGCGGTGTGCCGCTGTCCTGAACGATCTGGGATACTGAAATATCAGGATTATTCTCTAGGAACAGCGCCAAAAATTGCGTCAACCACAGCCCACTGACAGCTGACGTTGAAGCGATGGCGACGCCGGTCTCATCCTGACTGTTGCGAATGCGCGAAACGCACTCCGAAATCGTGGTGAAGCCGCGCTGAAGTGCGACAAACAGCAGAGTTCCCGCTTCCGTGAGTTCAACGCCCCGATAACGCCGCAAAAACAGTGGTTGGGTCAATTCAAACTCCAGTGCCTTGATCCGGTGGCTGACGGCCGCTGGAGTGACATTCAGTTCGGAAGCCGCCTCCTTGAAGCTGAGGTGGCGGGCTGCCGCTTCAAAACAGGCGAGATCGCCAAGCGAGGGGAGGTCGTAGGAGCTGGGCACGAATGAGTCTCCTGTGGGATCTGAATCTGTCAGAAATCATTATAACATTAGCTGGCCTAATTTAACTTTAGAATTTTCGATCTTGTCAAGAACGATCTACAAATGGCTTGATTTAAACTGACTACAGTCTGATCACCTTGGCTGCATGGGAATAGCTTCATGAATGACACGGCTTTTATTTCGGAATTGCTATCTCAGCATCGGCCCGGATACTCGCTCTCTCAGGCCTTTTATACTTCGCCGCAAGTATACCAGTCCGATCTCGAGACGATCTTTTACAAAGACTGGCTGTTCGCGCTTCCCTCCTGTGCGCTTGAGAAAACGGGAAGCTATGAGCGGATGAAGGTCGGCGCCTATGATGTGATTGTTCTGCGTCGGCAGGATGGTGAAATCGTCGCGTTTCACAACAGCTGTCGGCATCGTGGATCGATCATTTGCTCAGGGTTTCAGGGCCGTGTGGCAAACCTGACCTGTCCCTATCATCAATGGACCTATGATCTGAATGGCAAGTTGCTCTGGGCGCGGGACATGGGCGAGGATTTTGATCCGAGCCAACACGGCTTGAAACCTGTTCATTGCCGTGAGGTCGCCGGTCTCGTTTATATTTGTCTTGCGAGTCTTGCGCCGGATTTTGATGAATTTGCCGAAACAGCCGGGCCCTATCTTGCCAAGCATGATCTGGCCAACGCCAAGGTGGCACACAGTTCCACCATCATTGAGGGCGGCAACTGGAAGCTTGTCTGGGAGAACAACCGCGAATGCTATCATTGCGCCGGTAATCACCCCGATCTGTGCCGCACCTATCCTGAGGACCCTGCCGTAACAGGCGTGACTGAGGATGGAGTGTTTCCCGATATCGTTGAAAATCACTTCAGCCGTATGGAGGCGGCTGGAGTTCCATCCCGGTTCAAAATGGCCGATGACGGGCAGTTTCGCGTCGCGCGGATGCCGCTTCTGGAGGGGGCTGAAAGCTATACCGTGAGCGGCAAGATCGCGGTGCGCAGACGGCTCGGGCAGATCCCTTATCTGGATGCTGGTGCGCTTCTTCTGTTCAACTATCCGACCACCTGGAACCATTTCTTGTCCGATCACTCCATCACCTTCCGCGTGACCCCCATCGGTCCGATGGAATCCGCCGTGACCACAAGCTGGCTCGTTCACAAGGATGCGGTGGAAGGGGTTGATTATGATCTCGAAAACCTCAAACGCGTCTGGACCAAAACCAACGAAGAGGACCGGGAGGTTGTCGAGAACAATCAGCAGGGAATCAACTCGCCCGTCTATGAACCCGGTCCCTATTCGGCCAAGGCAGAAGACGGCGTGATGCAGTTTGTCGATTGGTATCTGGGCAGAATGCGAGCAGCCCTGTCTCCGGCTTCGATTGCAGCGGAGTAATGGAATGATCTTGAAGGCGAATTCTGCCATCCGCAACAGCTGGACCGACGACGAGCCGCTCGAATGCGTTTCGGTGCTGCCTGAAACCAAAGACGTGGTCACCATCTGCTTTCAGTCGCCGTCCGGGCGGCCGTTTGGCTTTGATGCGGGGCAGTTCGTCACCCTTGAATTGCCCGTGCTCGGCGGCCCACTCTATCGCACCTATACGATTTCCTCGTCGCCCTCTCGCCCCCTGTCCCTGACCATCACGATCAAGGCCCAGCCCGGATCGATCGGCAGTCGCTGGCTGATCGATAATCTCAAGCCCGGCATGATGCTCAAGGCTATTGGGCCGAGCGGTGTGTTCACCACCACGGAGCATCCGGCGAGCAAGTATCTCTTCATTTCAGCCGGGTCAGGCATCACGCCGATGATGTCCATGACGGCAGAGATCTATGATATCGGGCGGCCCTGTGACGTCGTTCTGGTTAATTGCGCCCGGCGTCCTTCCGAGATCATCTTTCGTGAGCGGCTTGAGCATATCGCCTCTCGCGTTGAAGGCATCGACATCAAATGGGTGGTCGATGAGCGGGATCCCTTTAAGCCATGGACCGGCTTTCAGGGGCGGTTCAATCAGCTGATGCTGGGGCTGGTCGCGCCGGACTATCTGGAGCGTGAGGTCTTCTGCTGCGGGCCAGAGCCCTTCATGCAGGCCGTACGCGAGGCGCTGTCGGTGCTGGGCTTCGACATGGATCATTATCATCAAGAAAGCTTCCATCCGCCAGAAGGGATCGGAGAGAGCACGCCTTACGATGCCTCTGATGATGACAGCCTGCCGCAGGAAGACGAGTTGGCTGAAATCCTGTTTGATGTCTCTGGCGTCAAGCAGACCTGCGCCGAGACAGAGACGGTTCTGATCGCCGCACGCGGTGCTGGCGTTGCGATTCCCTCCGGATGCACGTTCGGGGTCTGCGGTACCTGCAAGATCCGCAAGCTGTCCGGTGATGTTCAGATGGTTCACAGTGGCGGGATCACTGAGGACGAAATCGAAGAAGGCTATATTCTGGCTTGTTGCTCCTACCCACGAGGCAAGGTCTCGGTTGATATGTAAGGCGAGTTGAACGCCGGTTTTCCGTTTGATTGGTCCACGATGGCCGCATGGCTGCGTCAATGCCAGAAAATCCCGTGCTGTGATGCGGGGCGGCTTAATCGAGAGATTTTAAGGAGGAGTGGTGCCGGCAGCAGGATTTGAACCCGCGACCCCCTGATTACAAATCAGGTGCTCTACCAACTGAGCTATACCGGCTTTCTGTCAAAAAACGAAACAAAATCAAAGAGCTGACTGAGGTGCGCTATTCATCTTTTATGATGCTAATGCGCCGGTTTACAGCCGGTTTACAGTTTTTGTTCGTTTGACGTTCTTTTTCGACCCTATGGATGATAGCTCTTAGGACAGTTTCTTTGTCGATGTAAAGCTTAATTATCTTTTCCACATCCGCTTTTTTCCATCCGACGATATCGGCAATTTCATCGTCTTCCAGGCCGGCCAATTTGAAATGCGTGACGGCTGTGCCGCGCATGTCATGCATGGTCTTTTCTATGCCGTGTTTGCTCGCCTGTTTTCGGAAGCTGGCTGATAGCCCCATCCCTGTCCATGGTTTGCCGCGGCTGTTGCAGAGCAGGGTGGTGCTCTTGATCTTCTGCCTGCCCTTGTGGTCGGCTATGTCATTAAGGAGCGTGCGCAGCTCGCCGATGATCGGGACAATGATGGTTAGGCGGCGGCCGCTCTTGTGGGTGCGCCATTCCAGGTGGCTGTCTTTATCGGCGTTGGCGGGGATCGTGACAAGATCCTCACGGCGCAGCCCTGTCATGGTCGCCAGATCGATGACCCATTTTAGATGGTTCGGCGCGTCTGATTTGAATGCCTCGATGTCTTCCTTCTCCCAGATAATATAGGAGCGGTCGGACTTGTGCAGGCGCTTGATCTTACTGATGACATGCTGGGTTATTTCGCCTTCATCTATTGCAAAGTTGAGAATGTAGATCAAAGAGCCGAGCATCTTGTCGGCCTGTCGGGGCGTGGCGCGCCAATTGTTACGCCAGTCCTTTACATCCTTGCGCATCGCCTTATCCTCGAAGGCGGCAATTTCATCCTCTCCGAATTCCTCCAAAATGTGGGGGAAGGCTTCTTCGTAATAGGCGCGGGTTGCCCTAGCTAGCTTTTGGAATTCTGGTGTTATGCGTACGCGGCGGATCAAGTGAGCGATGGTATCACTTTCTGCGATCGGGTTGACAAACCAGTCTGCCCGCTTGTCATGGTAGGCGGCAATAAAAGCTTTTGATACTGGCTCTGGCTCTGGCGCGTGGTCGCGCGTCCAAAAGACAGGAGCGCCCTTTTCTCGTGATACTTTATAGTAGTATCGCACCAAGCCGCCACTTAGCGTTTTCTTGTAACGGTGGATGCCGGTGAGATCAGCCTTGACCATGTTTACGTTTCCTGCGGCGCTCATACGCGCTTTGTGACTGATCTTCAGTAGAGTCTAGATTGCTCAGTTTATCAAGTGCGAGGTCTATTGCGCGTCTGTCATAGCGGCGGTGGCCAGTGATCGGCGGTGGCAATAGTCCATCCCTGATCCAAGCATCAAAGGTGACCGGACTGATGCCGCAATAAGCAGCGGCGGTTTGTTTTGTGAGCAGGCGCGGCGTCATGATGGCCTCCTACAGTCCTGCATAGTCCGGATCATAATCATCGGGGCCGGGCGGCATGTCGCCATAGGCGCCGGGTTCGGCTGATGGCGGGCCGCCATTGCCGGATTTGTCGAGCAAGGTCAGTTTGCAGCTAAAGCCCTGCAAGACGATCTCGGTGATGTAGCGATCGATGCCATTGTTGTCAGTCCACTTTCGGGTCATCAGTTGCCCCTCGAGATAGACCTTCGAGCCTTTCTTGCAGAAGCGTTCAACCACGCTGGCGATGCCATCGGAGAAGATCACCACCCGGTGCCATTCGGTGCGCTCACGTTTCTCGCCTGTCTGCTTGTCCTTCCAACTTTCGCTGGTCGCAACGGACAGATTGGCGATCTTGCGGCCCTCTTGGGTGGTGCGGATGTCCGGGTTTGCGCCCAAGTTGCCCACGAGAATGACCTTGTTGACGGATCCTGCCATAACTCTCTCCTATCCGACTTCGCGCAAAACCATGATGCGCGGGATTCTTTGTTCGACCTGGTCGGCCCATTCGGCGGCGGCGGCTTCGGGCGTGCGAGGGTGAAGCTGACCTTTGCGAGGGATGCCGCGATTGTGCTTGAGGTCGCGCATCTCGGTTTTGATCAAGGTGTCTTCCAGATCCCATAAGTGCTGCTTGATCGCTTCGGACATGACGGCGTCAAGCTCCGCTGCCTGACGGATGCCAAGCAAGAGGGAATTGTGAACGACGGGCGGGAAGGGCGCGCGCAAGACCTTGGTTTGTGCCTCGCCATGGGGATCGGTGGTCGGATCGTTGGTGACCAGCAGGACCGGGCCTTCGGCTATGGCCATGTGCGCATGGAGCAACAGGGCTTCGAGCCGCAGCGCCTTGGGGGCCTTTGCGGCGAGGTCGAGCAGGTGATCGGCGTAGGAATAGGCCGGATGCATCATGCCATACATCCAAGCCCGCGCTGCCAGATGGCGGCCGAGCGTGCGAAAGTCGATCGCGGACAGGTCATAGCCAAGGGGCCAGCTTTCGCCTGTGGCGAGCGTGATGATCGGGTTCATGGCGCGGGCTCCTTCTGGACTGGCCCAGAATGCGGGCCGGAGTGCGGGTTGGGGTGGCCGTGTGGCGCGTTTTGAGCGGTCGGTCGGCCTGGCTCGCTCAGCGTGCTACACAGCATCCACGCAAGCTGCGGGGCGTCATCCCGATTGAGATATTCAATCCGCGCCTTTGGTGCGCCGCCTTCAGCGACCGACAGGGCGACCACCGTGCCGGCCTTTCTGAGGCGATTGCTATAAACGCGCTCGCCAAGTGATACCGGAAATGTGACTGTCTGGGTTGTCATGATGCGCTCCTCCCGCTGGTTGCTGGGGCGGCAATGCCGCCCACAGATCACTTGCTCTCTGGCCGACCAAAGAAGAGCGGCAAGGCGGTTTGCTGAGCTGCGACTTCGCAGGCCTCGGCAAAGGCGTGCTTGACATAGCGGTCGAGCTGGTATGGCTCGATCAGCCACGCGAGCGATCCGCCTTTTTTGCGATAGCGGAGTCGGACGGGGATGCGATAGGGCTCGCCCCCTTCAAAGATCGGGATGGCGATCAGGAACATATTAGGCACTGACAGCTTGTTGCCTTCGGCGTCCTCGTGTTCGGTTTCAAAACCGATGGCTTGCTCGCCCGTGTTCCGGTCGATGATCACCTTGGCCTTGGTGTCCTCGTTGATCTGCAGGCCCTTGCTGAGTTCCATAAGCTTCTGCGGCCCGCACGGATTGCCATCGAGCTTGTGCATTAGCTCGGCGAGCCGTTTGTCGGACTCTGTTTCCGGCTTTTCGTCTTTGTTGGCCAGGAAGCCGGGGAGGGGTAGGACATCGAGAATGTTGTCTTCGAGGAACAGGGCAAATTCGAGAAGTTCAAGAGGGTTTGCCGCGATGACGCTCCAAGCCTTGATTTCGTCAGACAGAGGGAAGCGGTGTGTGACACGATGTTGGCAATGTTGCGGATAGACGCTGTCTGCCGCACGAACCACATCTGGCTCATCGAGGAGGTTGACGCGGTCGTGATAGTCGATCACCGCCGAGATTTTCAAAATCTCGTTGTTGTCGGTGCGCTCGCCGAACAGGGCACTTTCTTCATTCTTGAAGCGGTTGACATAGTCGATCAAGCTATCGAGATGGTCCATGCTGGCGGTCGTTTTGATCGCTCGGGGGTGCTCGTCAAACCTTTCCAGCTCATCGTTGAGTTGGACACAGTCTGTTCCGCCCTGCTTATTGCGCGTGAACAAATAAGTGAGCTGTTCATTGCTTCCTTTGTGAGGGATTTGCAAAATTTCCGGGGCGTGATTTTGGCCAGCCAGCTCGGAGATGCGGTCGATTGCTTCTTTGGTGAGATCGCTCATGATGTCGCCTGTTCGATAAGGGGTTGAATTAGATGGTCTTCACGTCGCTGGAATCGGGCACCTCTTTTGGTTTGCCGCGGAACATGTCCATCTGTTTGGGATTGAGAGGGGTCAGCCCCTTCTCGGTGACATAAAGCATCGACGTGCCACGCGGGGCCTTGGGCAGTGACTTGTCGAGCGATGGCCGGACCGACAGGGTGCCCTTTTCCATCTTCAGCTTGAACTTGATGGTCAGCGTGGCCGATGGCTCGCCGCCGTGATCGAGCATGTAGTCGGTCAGTTTTTCGCGGATTTCGGTCAAGGTGTCCGAGCAGTCTTGATGGAATTGTCCATCCTCAAGGCTCTGCATGAATTGGCCGAATTGGCGCAGGATCGGTGGTTCGTTGGTCATGATGCCTGCTCCTCTTTCTTTGGATATTTTTCACCACAGAACGGGCAATAGCTCGGAAACACTGAAATTGCCTTTGGCTTGCCGCGGACAATTTCAATGCGTTTGGTTTCGAGCATCAGGCCCGGATTTGGGTTTTCTCTGAAAAAAAATGCTTGTGAGAGAACTGTGTTTCTCTCGGCAAGTTGTTCATTCACTGTTTCAATGCAATTGCACATAGCTGCCTCTGCGCGGGTTGGGGTTGTAAGCTGACGTCGGCGGCGATGGCCGCCGACGTCAGGATCCAAAAATCAAAAGTAGGGAAAGGGTGATGGCGGCGGTGCTGGCGGCGATGGCGACAGTCTCGGCGATGTAGCGCAGGACTTGCGAGACCGGTTGGGAGGCCTTGTCGCGCATCTGCTCGATCGCGATGCGCTGGCGGTGCGGCCAGTCCGGTCTGGCAGGGAGGTAAAGTGCGGTCATGGGTGGCTCCTGCTACAAAAGTGAAAACTGCTGGCTAGAGGCGGGGGCAAAGTCAAAGGCTTGCTGCCCCAATTTGGGGCGCGTCACGATAACTTTGTCTTTGCTGCGAAGTTCGCTCTGGTAGAGTTCCCAAGCGTCTTGCAGCGCACCTTTGTTTGAAAGGTGGATGGTCCAGAAGGTTTCTTTATGCTTGTCGGAATATTTGTGCCGACTGCCGTCGGGTTGTTCTTCTGCGAAATTTACGCATTCCAGCCGCATAAACTGGTCTTTGGTGCCAGCGTGGTCGTCCATAAAGGCGCGCCGTTCACTGCCCAGTTTTCCAAAGCGGCAAGCCAGTCCGCGAGACCGGCAATAGGCCTGAAAGTTCATGTCCGAACTATCGAAGTCATACTCATGGATCTGCGTGCGGACATCAAAGTCTTGGCAAAGCGCTTTTGGATGTGGGCGTTTCCACCCGGTCTGTTCGGTGATGGTTCTTGCTTGTCGGGGCATGGCTGGGTGGTTAAGAGTGGTCATGGGTAAAGCCTCAAATTGCAAAAATGCAATAGCATAATTGCGCAAAAAAGCTATTTTGAAAAGTGCAAAAATGCAAACAATGGTTAAGTTTGTTGTAAACTGTTGTTTTGACGTTCAATTTTTTGTTTGAAATTCTACCCACGGTGGTCTTGACTGGTATGAGCACTCAGCTGTGGCGTGCGGGTGGCTCAAGAACTTGTGGAGGATTAACGTGAAAAAACTGATTAGCCTTGCGGCTATCGCGCTTGTGCTTTCGGTCGTGGGCAATGCGTCTGCGCAAGGATTACCCCGCTATGACCCTAAAGGGCACTGCAAAGAGGTTGCGTCGTTCGGTGGGGAGTATTCAGCGATGTTGGATAAATCATGCCTGAAGATCGAGCAGAGCGCCTATAATGGTTTGAAGGCCGGATGGGAGGACTACCCGCAATCTGCCAAACGGCATTGCAATCAAGTGGCGACTTTTGGAGGTAGGGGGTCGTATCAGTTGTTGCAGTCTTGCATTGATATGGAAATAGAGGCGGCAAAAAGTACGCCAGATTTTGAGTTTTAGGTTTATTAATCGCCGCAATGGCGGATAATTTGGGAGGTTGCCGTGACGACAATAATCAGAAAAGAAGTGAGAAAGAGGGGTTTTTTCGGTTGGGTATTTTTGACCCTTTTCATTGTGTTTAATTTGATCATGCTGCTGTGGCTTGTCGCAGGGGCGGATGCTTTGAGCGAGTTGAAACCGGTAGGGGCGGCAGAGGAGGCAGGCCATGCTATCGGTTCAGCGGTAGGGATCGGCATGGTGCTGATTCTATGGGCCATTGGATCAGTGATAACGGGAGTCCTGGCGCTGGTGTCTCGGGGAAGAAAAACGATTGTTGAAGAGACGGTGCAATAATCATTTTTGTTCAAAGATGAAACGACAAAGCCCGCGTGAGCGGGCTTTTATGGTTGTTATCTCTAGTGGATGTGCTCTTCGTGTCTAATATCCTAGAAGCTCATTCATTGTTAGCACTTTCCAGACGTTGACGGCATATTTGTCGGTTTTCTCAGGAGCGGGGCCATCGGGGATAATATATTCGATGGTGGCCTCCGGGTTGTGTTGTTTGCAGATGATCCGATTGCCGTCCCGGCGCTGAAATATCTTGATAAAGGCTTCTTTTTCTTTCGTGGCCGGATTGTAGGTCTCGATGATCACGCTGTCTCCTGGTGCTGCGGGCCGGTCAGGATGAACAAAGCGCAATTCGCCGGGGTTGTGCTGGGGCACCATAGAGTCGCCTCGCACATAGATGGCAAAGGCATTCTTTGCGGTCATCAAGCTGGGCGGGCGGCGCACGAACTCAACTGTTTCCGAGGTGATTTGCATCGCACCGATCAGGCCACCCATGGCCGTGCCGCGCACCTCGATATCCATGGGCCCTGAATGAAAGCTCTCAAGTGGGCGGGGCGGAATGCTGGCCGCATAGGCGACTTCTTGCTCTGGGCCTGCGATATCCGGCATCTTGCTGCCCGGCACCAAGGGCAAATACTCCTCCTGATAAAGGGTAATCTGCTCAGGTGAGGCTTTGCCGGACTGGATATGAGTGCGCATGGCCTCCTCAAGCTTCTCCATTGTGCTCTGCTTGATTTCGGAATCGGCCGACCCGGCCAGGTAGCGGGAAAAGGTGCTTGCCGCAACTCCGGCAAAGGGTCCGAGAGGGGACGCCTTCAAGCCGGTTATTCTCATCGCCAATTCGAGTTTTCTTCTAGTCAGGTTGCTCATGGCGTCTTGCCTTTGTGACCTTACTTTATTGCTGTCGATTGCGATTATGCACAAAAAAGCCTTTTTGCATTCTTGCAATATTGCAATTAATGTGCGCAAATGCTCTTTATGGAAATTGCAATGCAAATTTCGGAGAGCAAAATGTGCGACAGTGGGCACCCTCTACAGGTCTTTATGGACTTGAAAAAGTGGAAGCAGATCGAAGCTGCAGATGCACTCGGTTGCGCCGCCTCAACAATCTCGCGGATACTCAAAGACGACAGATGGCCTCCAGCGGAGATGATTAACGCTGTTGAACATTTGAGCTGCGGGGCAATCACGTTCCAGTCGTTTCAGGCATATTTCCGCAATCAGGAGGCCGGTGATGCTGCCTGACCCGCGCCTCATGCTCCCGTGCGAGCATCTCACCGATTTCGCGCGCCTTCGCTCTGACCTCAGTCGGATTCTCGGGGAGGGCAGTCTTGCCCGCTTTCGTCATTTGCTGCGCATGGACGCTCTTGTTGCCCGCTGTGGGCGCTTTCGCCATTTGCTGCGCAATTGGCTTTCGCACAATGAGCGGCGGGGCTTCGCCCCTTGCTCGTACTGGCCGTCGACGTCGGCGCTTTCGCGCCTTGTCTTTTGTCATCTTTCTCGCCTCCTGATTTCTGGATTGCTTTCCTGCCGGGCAGTCTCTCAAGACTGCCCACTGCCTGTCACCGAGAAAGACGGGAGAAATTTCTCATGACCGAGGCCCGCCAATATGCCGCCGACTTTTACCTGCGCCTGCGGCATCGGTGCCGCGCCTTGATCAAGACATGCGGCGGCATCGAATGCGCCGCCGACCTTTCGCGGGTCAGCCAAGCCCACATCGGGCGCTATGGCGCGCCGGACGGGCGCGACTGGATGCCCGCTGATGTGATCGCCGATCTGGAAAAGGACATCGGCGAGCCGGTGGTCAGCCGGGCGCTGGTGCAGGCGCTGGGCTTCGAGGTGGTCAAGCTGCCCGACGGGCGCTGGGACGGCGACATCAACCAGCAGCTGGCTGCGATGTTCAAGGAAGTGGGCGAAGTCACGCACCACATTGGCGAATGTCTGGCCGATGACGGTGAGATTACGCCAGACGAATGCCGCGCGCACCGCCTGCGCAAGGAGATCGACGACGCGCTGCAGGTGCTGGTTGGCATGAAACAGCGGGTCAAACAAATCGAGGAGGGCGCGTGATGGACAAGGAACGAATCAGGCAGCGGCATTTCCGGCACGGCAACAGCCTCAAGCGCATTGCGGCGGATTATCACCTTGCGGCTGCTGATATAGCGGCAATCTGCGGCTATGGCCCCAAGCCTCGTCCGATGCTGCCGGATTGGTTTGTTTGTTTGGAGGAAAACATTCAGGCCTTGATCACGTGGGCTTGCGATGCGGAAGGCGTCGATGTCAATGGCTTTCACAGATCGAAAGAGGCGCGACCGGCGCGCGGTGCAGTGGCATGGCACCTGGCCAACCGCTGGGGCATGACGGGCGGCGCAATCGCCGCGATCATTCAGGCGACCGCGCCGAATGCTCTGGTCATGATCAGCAGCTATGGCGGCGCGCGGGACTGTCCCATTGATCCGCCCTTGCCGGAGCTTCCCTCTGCCTATCTCACCTGTCTCTGCGCGCTGGCGCATGACGAGGAGGAAACACCGCTGGCGATCTATCATGGTGAGCGGTCGCACCACAAGCATCTGTTTCGGTTGTTCCTCGGGCGGTTGGTGCACGAGGAAGGTTTTTCGCAGGCTGATGTGGTCGAGGCCCTGGGCGTCGACAAAAAGACCGTCCGCCGCGCGGCGCAGGCGCATCTCCAGCGACAGAAGCGCGTGTCAGGCCGGCACATCGTTCAGGAGGCACACCATGCGGCGTAACAGACAAGGCTGCATGGCGGCCGAAGTCGTCGCTAGCGCAAGCCAATTGCGGAGCAAATGGCGAGAGCGTCAACGAATTTTGCTTGTGATGGAGGCCGTTCAATGAAGCGTCACCACAATTTTTCCACGTCATTCAAGCCACCCATTTCGGTCTCGCCGCTGCGCGATCCTGCCTCCGGGCAAGTCCATTTTCGCGTGTGCGGTCCGTTCCAAATCCCCGATCCGCGCTTTAGCACGGTCTCGCCGAGCGAGCTGATCGAGCTGCATGAAAAAATCGGAGCCGCTGTTGAGGCTCTGCAGCGCGGCGAGGGGGCAGAGTGATGCTTGATCTATTCCAGACCGAGTCCGGCCCCGGCCTTCCACCAATTGGCTTCATCGATTCCTTTGCCGGTGGTGGCGGGGCGTCAACAGGCATTGAGCTGGCAACAGGCAAGTCGCCTGAGATAGCCATCAACCATTGCCCGCTGGCGCTGGCCATGCATGCGGCCAATCACCCGGACACGCTGCATTTGCCCTCTGACGTGTGGGCGCTGGATATTCGATCCTACACGCAAGGCCGCCCGGTGAATGACCTCTGGGCCAGCCCGGATTGCACCCATTTCAGCCGTGCGCGCGGCGGCAAACCGACCAGCAAGCGCGTGCGCGGTCTGGCATGGGTGATCGTGGAATTTTGCCAGAAGCTCGGGCGCAGCCGCCCCAAACGCATCTTCATGGAAAATGTTGAGGAATTCCTCACGTGGGAAGATTTCGACTTCTGGAAGTCCGCGCTTGAGAAGCTGGGCTATAAGCTGGAATGGAAGGTTCTGCGCGCCTGCGACTATGGCACACCGACCATCCGTAAGCGGCTGTTTATCGTCATGCGCCGCGATGGCAAAAAGATCCGCTGGCCTGCGCCCAGCCACGGCGCGCCTGATAGCGCTGATGTGATCGCCGGTAAACTGAAGCCATGGCGCACTGCGGGCAATGATGTGATCGACTGGTCGCAGCCCTGCCATTCGATTTTTCTCAGCAAGGAAGAGGGCCGAAAGCTCGGCATCAAGCGTCCGCTGGCCGAGAACACGCTGAAGCGGATTGCTGCCGGCATCCAGCGCTATGTGATCGATGCAAAAGCGCCGTTCATTCTGACACTGACCCATGGCGGCAGGCACGAACCGATCAACCGGCCCATCAGCACAGTGACCGGAGCGCACCGTGGCGAGAAGGCGCTCGTCGTTCCACATCTGATGACCATGCGAAACTCAGGCAAGCCTCACACCGCGGCCTATGAGCCGATGCATACGGTGGTGGCCGATGGCGCGCAGCATAATCTCGGCGTCATCGGTCGGCCTGCCGATCAGCCTGTCGCGACGATCACCACGCGCGGCACGCAGACACAATTGGTCTGCTCGCACCTCATGTCCATGCATGGCTCAACTCGCCGCATGAGTAGCCTTTACCGGCCTGTTTCGACCATCACGGCAGGCGGCGGCCACGCTGCCGAGGTGCGGGCCTTCCTGATCAAATATTACGGAGCTGGTGTCGGTCAATCGGCCAACGAGCCACTGCACACCATCACCACTAATGATCGCTTTGGCCTCGTCACCGTCGAGATCGGCGGCGAGCCCTATGTGATCGCCGATATCGGCATGCGGATGCTTACCCCGCGCGAGCTCTATCGCGCGCAAGGCTTCCCTGATGATTACAAGATCGATGTCGATCACAACGGCAAGCGCTTGAGCAAAACAACCCAGATCGAGAAATGCGGTAACAGCGTCTGCCCGCCAGTGGCCGAGGCGCTGGTGCGGGCCAACCGGGGCGAGATCCCGGTACAAGGGGAGTGTGCGGCATGACAGACAAGACCGCGAAGCGGGCGCCGTCGAAGCAAGCGCCAATCAATTGTGCAGCAAATGACGAGAGCGATGTCCTTTCCACGAAAAACACGGCGCGCGGATTCGTGCTCTCTGGCTTCGTAGACAAATATGGCCAAAGTTGCAGCCTGCAGGAGAGCTCGTGCGCTGAAGAGCCGTGCGTGTGGTTTGGCGTTGATAACCCGGCGCAGGTTGCGGCTCCTGATGGTCAAGTCGTCATCCTCAGTCGCATGCATCTGACACAAGATCAGGTCAAAGCGCTGTTGCCTCATCTGCAGCACTTTGCAGAGACTGGCGCTCTACCAGAGCTTGGCGGTGCAGCATGACCCTCCACCTCGCCGATGCGCGCGACATCACCGTCCGCGATGCTGATTTGATTGTCTCGGACGTGCCCTACAAGCTGACGCAGGGCGGGCGCTCGCCGCATCCAGATGCGCCGCGTGGCGGATGGCTCAAGGAGTATGACAACAAGGGTCAGCCGGTTGTCTGCGATATCAGCTGGGATGAGATTATGGATCTCTGTTTCCAGTCCCTCGCTCCGCGCGCTCATGCCTATGTGTTTTGCAACGATAAGAACCTATGCGATGCGCTGAACGCGGCCAGCCGCGCGGGCTTCCGGTTCCACAATCTACTGATCTGGAACAAGCGTTCGGCAATGCCGAACCGTTGGTACATGAAACCGGCTGAGTTCGTTCTGTTTCTCGGCAAGGGGAAGGCTTTCACCATCAACCAGCCCGGCTCTATGGCGCTGGTTGAAATGCCGTGGCCAGACGAGACGAACCATCCAACCGAAAAGCCTTGGCCGCTGCTGCAGCGCTATATCCGCAACTCCTGCGAAGAGGGCGCGGTGGTGTTCGATCCGTTCATGGGATCGGGCAGCACAGGTGTCGCCGCCGCCAAGCTCGGCCGCCAGTTCATCGGCATCGAGATCGAGCAAAAGTGGTTCGACGTGGCGGAAGCGCGCATCGCCAAAGCTCAAAGAGAATTTCAGACATTGGGGGGGCAGGCGTCCTTCATCGGTGCCAGCAAGGCCGCCGATGAGCAACTTTATCTGGAAGGTCTGCAAGACAGCTAGGGCCCGACGCCTATCGACAGTGCCAACTGGTCGTCATGACGACCAGTGAGAGCGACAAAAGGGAGCAAGACGCATGACTGATCAACTTGAGAAATCTAAAAATACAAGAAAAGGCGATTGGATGCAGACCGCATCCGGGCGCGTGTTTTGGCCGATCGATCCAAGGCCGGAAGATGTCTGCATCGAGGATATCGCCCACGCGCTTTCGAACATGTGCCGTTTCTGCGGGCACTGCCTAACATTCTATTCCGTCGCCCAGCACAGCGTCTTGGTTTCGCGGCAGCTACCCGATCACCTCAAGCTCTGGGGTCTCTTGCATGACGCCTCAGAGGCTTATGTGGTCGACGTCCCGCGCCCGCTGAAGCCGTTCCTTGGAGGTTACAAGGCGGCCGAGAACCAAGTGATGACGAGCATCACTCAGGCGTTCGGCCTCGATACGGAAGAGATGCCGGCAGAAGTGAAGCGCGTTGACAACGCTATTCTTGCTGACGAGATGGCGCAACTTATGGCTTCTCCCCCGATGCCATGGACACTGCCAGAACCACCGCTTGGAATCATGATTGAACCATGGCCACCAGCGCGCGCGGGTCTTGAATTTATGAAAGCGTTTCAGAGCTATTGGGGCGGTGCGTGATGGCTGAGAATTCCAAAATCGAATGGACCGAGGCGACGTGGAATCCGATTGCGGGTTGTTCGGTTGCATCACCGGGCTGCAAGAATTGTTATGCGATGACATCGGTCGCGCCGCGCCTGGCGGCCAATCCGAAAACGCCACATTATCACGGCACGGTCGAGAAGACCGCCAAGGGCAAATATGTCTGGACGGGCAAGATCGGGGTGGCTGGCGAAGACAAGCTCATGCAGCCCCTGCGCTGGAAAAAGCCGCGCATGATCTTCGTCAACTCCACATCGGATCTGTTCCATCCCAACGTGCCCGAGAATGTGATTGATCGGATTTTCGCTGTGATGGCCCTGTGCCCCCAGCATACGTTTCAGGTTCTTACCAAACACCCGGAACGGATGCGGGATTATAGCCTTCGGAAAAATCCAAACGGGCACCATCCAGCGATGGATTATGCGGCTCTGATGGCTGCAACGGGGAGCTGGAATACACCCGCCGTTGATCTTTTCTGCTGGCCTCTTCCCAACGTCTGGCTTGGGGTGTCGATCGAGGATCAGCCGAGGGCAGACGAAAGAATACCTCATTTGCTCGGAACACCAGCTGCCAAGCGGTTTGTTTCGTGTGAGCCTCTGCTGGGGCCGGTGGATCTCAGCGAATTGACGCGCCTTGATGGCACTCATGTCTATAGCTGTTTACCTCCTGTGGACGTCAATCAACAAGATGACGAATGGAACGGCGCAACCGTCGATTGGGTCATCTGCGGCGGTGAGAGCGGCGCAGGCGCCCGCCCGATGCATCCCGATTGGGCGCGGTCCATTCGGGATCAGTGCGTTGCGGCTGACGTCCCATTTTTCATGAAGCAAATGGGTGGAAAGCGAAAACCCTTTGAACCAATACCTGATGATCTAATGATTAGGGAGTTTCCTAATGCCCCGCGGTAAGCACAAAAACCATACAAAGGCGTCGAAACAGCATCGCTGGAAACCGGGAAGCCGTGTCGGTTCAACAGGTCATGTAAAGGTGCGTGTTGGAAAATGTCACCCTTTGGCGGATCCGAACGGATGGGCTTACGAGCATATAGTTGTATGGGTATCCGCTGGGAATGAACGACCAGCCAAGGGTGAGGTTCTGCACCACATCAACGAAGACAAAACTGACAATCGGCTGGAGAACCTTCAACTGATGACCCGCGCCGAGCACAACCGGATACACAATATTGAAAAAGGTCGCTGTCCTAAAACGGGCCGGGTCGTCGGCAAAAAACGCGCCGGTCACCTGCTCGATGGGCAGGAATGGCGGCAAAAGCCAGACAAGTCCGCAACGCGGCCGCCGCCAGCGCAAGTACAAGCAAGGGGCGAAGCCCCGCCGCTCAATGAGCGAAAGCCAATTGGGCAGCAAATGGCGAAAGCGGGCACAGCGGGCAACGAGAGCGAGGTGCAGTCATGAAGCCGATCTCTCCTGAAGTGAAAAAAGAATACGAAGCACAGGCGCAAGCCTATTTCACGGCCATGCGTGACGCTCTCTATGCCGCCACGGATACGTTCGAAACTCCAATTTCAAACGCTGCGATGACCGCGCTCGTTGCTCTGATGGCTGAAAGACTCGCTGCCGTTCCTGATGGTCGGATTAGGAAACAGATGAAGCGTGATCTTGATCAGTTGAGAGATCAGGAAATCAACAAGCTTATTTCGAAGCCTGATTGGCAGTACAGCGAAATGGCAACTCTGGGAGGGCGTGACGCATGACTCTCATTGAGATGCTGAACGAATGGTCAGGCAGGAAGATCCTTGACAACCTTAGAAAAAGATACGGCGGGATCCAATCGTGCCCTTGGTGCCGCCAGTGCGCACAATCACAAAGCGGATGGAGTTTTAATCAATGGGGACGCGATCCGTTTCTGGACGTTCTGACCTGCGGTGTGTGCGGTGGTCAGAGCCTTTGGCGGTTCGAGATTGGAATGATCTACATTGGCCCGCTTGCTGCGCCCAATCCTTCACACGCTGCCGTGCCTTATTACGACATCGAAAATGCGAAGCTGAAAGAGGTCTTTCGTGGTGAGGGAAGTTCCGCGCCATGACCTATTTTCATGAACACAAGCGTCCGGAAGGGGCCGAGATCACGGTCGAGTATGACTACAAGGAAGGCTCCGGCGACTATTTCGCGGGCGGGTGCTGGATGCCCGGCGATGACGCCGAAGTGGAGATTATCGCGGCCTTTGGTAATGACGGGGGGGTGACCCTGACCACCGCCGAATGTGAGGCGATTGAGGCGGCCATCTACGCCGACCCGCCAAACGTCGACCCTTACGATGATTGGATTGATTATGACTGATCTCACCCTCGATCCAGCCAAACAGCCGCGGCGCAAGGCTGGGGTGCCGTTTGTTGATCACTGGTGCCGGGCCAAGGGCTGCGACAGGTGGGGATCGTTCGGCATTGGCCGGGGTCTGTGGTTTTGCGCTGACCATCTCGCGGCGGGTCGGATGATCCTTGAGCGGGTTCCGGTACCGCAAAAACAAGACGAAAAGCAAGCGCAAGGGAGGTTGATCTGATGGCCTGCACGATCGCAAAAAAAGCCCCGATAAATCGGAGCTTTCATGTTTGCTTTTTCAGCCGCGTTCTAGACGGGGCAAGGACCGTCCGGCAAGGGCGTGTGATTCCTGGGCAACTTGGAGCGGATGGAAGCCGCGACAGTTGGTGCAATTTCTTTTCGTGCTCTCATGAAGCGGAAAACGTTTTTACGCAGGCGCCATCCGTAATACATGTTTCGATAAGAAATAGCCATCAGTCCAGAGGACGAGGCATCGACAAAAGCTTCAGCCAACTCGGGGTTTTGTTTAAGACGAAGAAGTGCCGCAGTGAATTCTGGCATAGATGGATCTTCATTTGTCTTGTCGTTCTCGATCATTTGGAGTGCCTCGTAGAACAACTTTGCAGCATCCTGTCTGTTGACATATTTCCGTATGTTCAGGATCAGATCGACAATAAAGTCCGGCGTATCAGGATCTTCTACCAACAAAGTTGCACTTTTAAAGAATTTTTCAGATGCGCGAGCGAATTCCTCGTAATGCCTTCTTTTGGTCGTGACAAACCAAGAAATGGCAAAAGAAACGGCAACGAGAATGCTCAAAATGATATTCAGTATTGTCATCAGCTGCCTCCTTCTACTTCGTCGGTTTCGGGTTTGAACAAGTCCTCGTTTCGTCTGTTCGCAATCGCGGCATCGAGGCGTTTGTTATTCAGGTCATTTGCATTTGAGATTTCGCGTTTTCGATTTAAGCCTGCAAAAACCTCTTTGATGATGTTAGGAAGTCTCCATAGTAAAACGAGAATACACACGCCTGCAAAGCCTGCCACCTTAATCAGTTCAGTCAGATCGCTGGAGAGTTCCAACGCGCTGGTGGCATCCGCTTGGGGCATTGTTGCGCTATCCGTCTTTGGCAATTTCCAAATAGTTCATTTGGTCATATCAACCAAAACGGGTACCCGCAATACAATATATGGCGCAATTGTCTCACTTCATAGATTGACAGCCGGTAAAATTCATGCAGCGGCGATCACTTTCGAGCGATATACGCCGTTTTTACGAGTTCTCCTTAACAGTTTCACACAGGCAACGAGCATATCACGCGGTTGCAAAGCGAGAACAAGGGGAATTTCGCGCGTCAGCTCTCCTGTTACACATAGTGCTGAATTGTGGCGAATCTCCTGCTGTTTGACAATTTTTGCAAATCAGAGCATGGTTGCGGGCGGAGCTCAAAACTCTTCACAGCGGATGCCGCGCCCGATAGCTTGCGGTATTTTTGCGCCTAGAATCCGGGTGCAATCCCCTATGGCGGGGGTGCGGAGAATACAAGACCGGTTCGCCGGAAATAATCCCGCCTGGCTGTGTACAGGTTTTGAGCCCCCGCTACCAGTGGGTCTCAAAAGCTCTCTGGGAGCGGTGTGTGAAACGCCGTACACAGAGGCTTTTGTCATGACCCAATCCCCATCAGGGGCGCAGTGCGCCCAATCCCGATATCTCTTAGAGGTTGAATGCACCTTCGCGGATTTGCGCGAATGTCTGTTCGCCATGTCTTTTGTCGCCGGTGACATTGCGCTCGTCGATCACGAGGCGCGGGTGATGTCCGCGCTGCGCGATGCCATGCTCAACCGCCTGTCGCTGGCCGAACGCGAGCTTGACCTGCTCGAAAAGCAGATCAAACAGGGGAGGGCCGCATGAGCGAGATGATCCCCCATGCCTTTGAAGACAGTCTCATCCGGTCGTTTCTGCGTGAAGATGGTGAGCCCTGCTTCATTGCCAAAGACGTTTGCGCCTGTTTGGAGACAAAGAAGACCGATAGTGCGCTAAGAGGTTTGGATGAAGATGAAAAGGGTACTCGTTTAATGAGCACCCTTGGTGGCAATCAGGAGATGAGTTACGTCACCGAAGGCGGGCTCTACACCCTGATCCTGCGGTCGCGCAAGGCGGTCACACCGGGGACGGTGCAGCATCGGTTCCGCAAATGGGTAACATCCGAGCTTTTACCCACAATCCGCCAGACGGGGCGCTATGAGATGCCGGGGCGTGAAGGCGGCATAGATCTTGGCTCCCTGCAGGAGCTGTCCAACAAGGCTCGCCTTGTCGATTTGGCCCTGAAGCTCAAGGGCCGCGAGGCGGCCTATGTCCTGTGGGAACAACTCGGCTTGCCGGAACTATCAGAAGGTGGTCCCGACAGGGCTCCGGATGGCCCGGATCTGCATCCGGTTGATGAATTCATCGCCGCTTGCGTCATGCCCGCACGGGGCAATCTGCTCTCAGCCGCTGACTTTCGCGCCGCCTACGCTGAGTGGGCCAAAGGACACGATAGGCCACACCTCAACATGACCGTTATCGGGCGGCGTGTGCGCGAGGCGGGCATCCGCAAGACCAGACCGGGTGGTGACAGCCGCCATTATTACTATGCCGATATTGCATTGGTGGTTGGGGGTGAGCAGTGACAAAGACCATGCACCAGCCCCGCATGCGCTATCCCGATGAGGTGGTGGTGCGCGCCAAGGCCGGGTTTGACCTCGTGGGTGCCATTGGCCAACTGACGAAGCTCAAAAGCGCTGGACGGCTGATGTCAGGTCGCTGTCCGGATCCGGCCCATCGGGACAGGGACGCCAGCTTTGTCGTCAACCCGTCGCGCAATCTTTATCACTGCTACGCGCCCAGCTGTCGCCTGAATGAAAAATGGTTCTCGCCGATCGACTGGATGATCGATTTTCGCGGGGCGGCTGATTTCAATGAGGCGATGGAGATGCTCGGCGGGGTGCGTGATCCGCTACCCGCGCCGGTGCGCCGCAAGATGGCGGCCGAGCAGGAAGCCAAGGCCAAGCAAGCCGAAGACGATGCAAAGAAACAGGCCGAAGACGGACGCCTAAAGGGGCGCAAGATATTCGCGGCCGGTGGCCCGATGAAGGGCACGCTGGGCGAGACCTATCTGATCGAGGGCAGAGGGCTTGCTGGCCTTGATGTCACCGCCCCGGCGCTGCGCTTCCACGCTGATCTGCCCTATTGGCACGAGGTGAAGAAGAACGTTTTTCGCGTCATTCATTCCGGACCGGCCATGCTGGCGGCCTTTCAGGACCGGTGGGGCAATTTTTCCGCCGTGCATCAGACCTGGCTTTTGCCTGATGGCTCGGGCAAGGCGGTGATCGAATTTGAGGGCGAGGAGGGGCTTGAGCGCCTCCCGGCCAAGAAGATTCGCGGGCCCTTCATGGGCTCGGCCATTCGCCTGACACCACCAGCAAAGCTCATGCTTTGCGGTGAGGGCATCGAGACGACGGGCGAAATTGCACGGCTTCACCGACCCGGAACGGGCGCATGGGTCGCCGGCACGATGGGCAATCTGACGGGGCGGTTCCATCCAGATGCGCCCCGCGCGCCGCACCCGACCGACCCAAAGCGCCGTTTGCCAGCAATCGTGCCGGACATGACGAGCCTGCGCATGGCCGTGCCTGATATCTGCAAAACCGAGATTCTCATCGCCGATGGCGACACCAAGGATCTGCATGCCCTGCATGCGCTGCTGGATATGGCCGAACGCCGCATTCGGCAGGAGGGGCGCGCCGCGGGCCAACTCTGGCCACCCGGCCGACAGGATTTGAATGATTGGGGGCGCCAACTCCGCAAAGCGGATTGCGCCCAACTCGCGCCAGTTCATTGCAAGGCAATGAACGAGAGCGACCAAGTTAAAGCAAGCACCGAAGAGGAGGCGCGCCATGTCTGATCACGATACGCACGATCATGAGATGGAGGAAAGCGGCGCTGAGGATTGCGCAGAAGGCCATCCAGCGGATGATGCGCTGATTGATGGTTTGGACGCTGCCGAGCGTGAGGCCCTGCCGCCTATGGCCTCCCATGACGAAAAAATCAAATGGTGTGCCACGCTGGATCAGAATGACGTGGGCAATGCTCAACGGCTGATCTGCCATTTTGGCAACGGCATTCTCATGGTCCGTGAGCAGGGCTTTTATCAATGGTCCGAAACCCATTGGGAGATGACCGGAGGCGAGGAGCGCATTGCCATTTTTGCCCAAAAGACAGCCAAGTTGATCGAAGAAGAGGCGGCATTCATCAAGATGACGCCAACAGAAGAGACCGCCGTCAACGACGCCAAGAGCATCGAAGTCTCGGATGAAAACACCGAGGCCGAAAAGACGCTGCTGGACAAGGCAAAGAACGCACAGGCGGCGCTCGGAAGGCGCAAGGGAAAGAGGCGCAGCTTTGCGCTGTCGAGCGGCAACAATGGCAAACTGATGGGCATGATCAAGCAGGCCTCGCCCCACATAACCATCGGTCCGGAAGAGATGGATGCGGATCCGATGGTGTTCAATGTGCAGAATGGCACTTTGATCTTTCGGCGTGTCAGGGATGAAACCGAGGGTAGATTTCTGGAAACGGACCTGGTGCCACATGATCGAACCATGCTTATCGGAAAGTGCGCGCCGGTCAAATATGACCCGACTGCCAAATGCCCCAAATGGTTATCATTCCTTGAAAAATTTCAGCCAGATGAGGATCGGCGAACCTTTCTACAGGTCTATTTTGGCTATAGCCTCACGGGCCTGACTGATGAGCAAAAGCTGATTTACATGTACGGGAAGGGCGCGAATGGCAAATCGACCATGATCGAGGCGCTGTGTCGCCTGATGGGCGTCTATGCGGGCCAGCTCAACCCGGAATCCGTTGCAGGCACGGGCCAGCGTAGGGGTGATCAAGCCACGCCTGACCTTGTCACGCTCAATGGCAGGCGCCTGGTCCGCATGTCCGAGCTGCCAAAGGGGCAGGCGGTGAAGGAGGATCTGATCAAGGGTCTGACGGGGGGCGAGCCGATCATGGTGCGCCACCTGAACAAGGGCTTCTTTGACATGACTCCCATTTTCAAGGCCGTGATGTCTGGCAATGACATGCCCTACATAACCGGGACCGACTGGGGCATTTGGCGCAGACTGCTGATTGTGCCGTGGGAGGTGACCATTTCAGACGAGGAAAAGCGGCCCATGGCTGAGGTGCTCGCCGAGTTCGATGCCGAGCGATCAGGCATTCTCAACTGGTTGCTGGAGGGTCTGGCCATCTATGTCAATGAGGGGCTGCGGGTGCCTCAAAGCGTCACGGCTCTGACGGAAAACTACAAGTCAGAGATGGACCCGATCCAGAACTTTATCGATGCCTGTGTTGTGCGCGTTCCTCCCGATGAGGAAGGAAACCCTGTGTGCCGTGTGACGGGCGCCGATATGTACAAGAGCTATGAGATGTGGTGCCGGGCCTCTGGTGTCAAGATCTTCTCATCGACGCTCTTTGGACGCGAGTTGCCCAAGAAAGGCATTGAAAAGGTCAACGGGCGCATCCGCGAATATATCAACGTCAAAATCGAATTGCCGGAGGAAATCCACCATGAACACGAGTTTCCACCCGATCGGCCCAAGGATTGATCACCCGCCCACACCCACCCGATTGGGGATAGTGCGCACCAAATGTGAACACTCGCGCGCAATTTTGCGTTCACCTTGCCGGTTTTTGCGAGGGTTTAGCGAGGGTTTAGCGAGGGTTTTAAGCAAACTATCGCGGGTTGTTTTCGTCGCGATTTCAAAGACTTGCGGGGAAGGTGCGAGGGTTGCGATAGTTTACGCGCGCACTCACACATGAGGGGTGCGGGGAAGATTAAAGAAAGTGTTCTCATGTGCGTTATAGACCCTAAAACTATCGCAACCCTCGCAAGGGGTAAATAACTCACTGACTTAAAATAACAAAAGGCCCGCGAGGGTTTGCTTAAAACCCTCGCTGAACTATCGCAACACTCGCAAGAGGGTTTATCCGCCGAAGAACGCCAAAGGGAGCGAAAGCCATGGTCATCGTCTATAAGTCCGGAATGAAGCAAGGGGCATCCGACAATTGTGGGGTGCTGTCCGTTCAGCAAGAGCGGCGGGATCGGGATGCGGCGCGGGGGCTTCCGGCGCGTGTGTCGATCGAGCAATTGCTTGAATGGGTTTACTCAGCACAGAAGGCCGACAAGGTCTCCGGCCTGATGGTCGAGGATGTGGTTGCACTTGCGGGCGGCGGCTGGGTGTTTGATCGAATTGGTGAGCTTGGCTGCATGATCGATGGTGGCGGCCCAGCGGGGCAGGATGTGGATCCCGATGCGCTGGCCATCCATGAGGCGGTGTGTGCCTATGCTGCGCTGGGCAAGGTCGAGGCGATGCGGGCAGGGCTGGTCGTGCTCTATGCGCGCGCCGGGGTGCGGCCCGATGTGCTGACCGATGAGCCGCCGATGCGGTGCTATGATCGCGCCAGCTACAGCTATTGGGCTGGTGATGTCGAATTGGACTTTATCCCCAACTCCAAGATGCGGCGACCTGCTGGCTATGACGGGCCATTCGTACGCAAGGGTCAGGCCTGTGATGTGATGTTTGTGCGGGACTATCAAACCCACGAGAACCGTTTGATATTATGGCAGGATTGGGCGGCGGGTCTTGAGGAGTTGCATGGCCGCATGCCCCCTCTCAATGGGTGGCGTCTGCGGCCCTTCAGCCTGCCCGCCTTCGTGCGCAGTGAGGGCAGGGCTCAGATTTGAAGCAAATCCCGCTTGTGTCCACATCGGGTTTGACATACCGTTTAATAGTCGAAAAGTAACCCGTGATTTGCAAACCGCAGATCGCGGGTTTTTGTTTGGGGTAATGCCCGGCTGCGAAGGCAGGGCGCGGGCTGATGTTTCTCAAGCTGGAGGTTTTGCCATGATCACGGCGCTGTAATGGTGCCACTCCCCACCTTGACGCCCGCACTCACGCCTCCCGGTGCGGGCGCCTCTTTATGGCGTGTCCGGCGCTGTAGCCAAACAATCAGCGGTGAGGTGGCAGATTTCCTTATTGGAGCATTCCCATGCAGGTCTATGTTTCCCTGAAGAATGCGCCAAATGTTCGTCGCTTTGACAACATGATCAAGGCGCTGGGTGAGAAAGATCAAAAGCTCGTTTATGTCCGCGCAATCAACCATTCAGGTGCCAAAGCATTCACTCAAGTGAAGAAGGCCTTGGCCAAAGAGACTGGCTTGGCGCAAAAGCACGTCGCGCGTTACGTTGCCAAACCACGCAAGGCCAACTTCAGTGATATGGCTTATCGTATCCGGGCTCGCGGCGGTGACGTTCCGATTAAGTACTTCAAGGCGAAGGAACGGAAAGGTGGTGTCACCGCCAAGCCGTGGGGCAAGAAGAAATTCTTTCCAAACCACTTCATCACCTCGGGGCGCGTCGGCCATCGGTTCTCAATGATTGCGTTTCGTGGACATGTCTTTGAAGCGTTCGATACGTCTACTCGACGTTGGGGGCGCTCTATTCGGAAAGGCAAATCCGGGGTGGTCGTACCTGCCGCGATGATTGACGGTGCTGCCGCTCAGGCTTTCCGCGATCATGCGGCGCCTGCCGTTGAGAAACGCCTCGAGCACGAGCTCCGCCGCGTCCTTCTCTGACCCCACCCCCTACCTTAGGGACCGTACTCCGGCCCGACCTCGACACGGGGGGAAACCCGCCCGGAATTTCGCTAGTTTCTTAGGGGTTTTTATTGGGTTGTTTGGGTTGTTAGAGTTGTCATCTTTGGTTGTTTGGAAGGGGCGGTTGTTACCATGACTGTGCTGATCTCTCCCAAGGAACTGGCTGAAAAACTCGGTGTTACATCGCAGGCCGTAACTAAGAACATCCGTCGTTGGCGAGACCAAGGGGCTTTCAATGACGGCGAACTTCGGTTCTCGGGCCGGAAGGTGGTCTCAGTCTCGGAGGCCAAATATCGCCTGCTGTATGACCAGGTCATCAATCTCAATATGAAACGTGGGGAAGATGAGAACGGCGAATCTTCGATCGATCCCAGTATTGAGAGCGGCCTCAACTCCGAGGATAAAAGCCGTGTAGCCCAACTCAAACTGCGGGAAGCTGAGGTCAACATCGAGATCAAGGAGCTGCGGCTCGCTAAGGAAGCTGGCAAGTTGCTGGATGCCGAGAAGTTGATGGAAGGGCTGCTTGGTTGCGCCCGCGATATCAGCGCCAAGATCAATCGTCTCGAGAACAAAACCGAGAAGCTTGTGACCGCCTTCAAGCGTGATGGCGATCACGGGGTCCGTAATGCCCTGCGGGAAATTGCATTCGAAACCAACGAACAGATTTCCAGATCGCTGATGGCGATCGCCAAGGATGCGGAGGAGGGCGACCCGCTAGATTTTGATTGAGGTTGAGTGATGGCCCAGCTTGTCGGAGCAATGCGCTTTGTTGCCAAGACACTGGCACGCGGCATTCGCCCTATCAAACCGATGCCATTCCACGAATGGCTTCAGAAAAACATCGTTCTTGTTGACGGCAAGCTACGCGGTGAAAAATGGTCGGCTGAAGAAGCTCCCTATCTGCTGGAGATTGCGGAGTTCCTGAGCATTGAGAACCCGGCCACTCGTGGCGTGGTGCTCAAGTGCCAACAGTCTGGCGTGTCTATTCTGGCGATGTCCTGGAGCCTCTATCTTGCCGAGCTTGGTCTGGATAGCATCCTTTATGGCATTCCCGGCAAGGATATCCTTAGCCGCATGAACGGCCAGAAGCTCCAGCCACTGATCGACAAGTGGCAGGAGCATACCGGCAAGCGGATCATCAAGGATGACATCAGCCGCAGCGGCAAGGGCTCGACGACCTATGTCAAAAAATTCGCTGACAGCTTTCTGACGCTGGTCAATGCCAATACGCCGGGCGAGCTTTCCTCGTTTACCGCCCGCTTTGGTATCAAGGATGAGTTCTCGAAGTGGAAGAATTCGCCCAAGGGAGATGACCCGGACGAGTTGTTCGAGGGACGCTTCACAGCGTTTTTGCGTTGGGGACTGCAGAAGATTTTCGAGTTCTCAACGCCTGAAATCGACAGTGGCGACGAGACAGGAGATGACCCGACACACTGCCGGACGCATCGCAGCTTTCTTAAGTCTGATCAGCGCCACTGGCACATCCAGTGCCCTAATGAGGACTGCAGTGGTGATGGTGAATTCGTTCTCGACTATGAGAATTTCGACGTCGATCGCAAGAATCCGGAGCTGAGCTACTGCTTCTGCCCTGATTGCGGCGCCAAGGTTTATGAAAGCGATCGCATCGAGTTGGTGCGCAAAGGTCGCTGGATTGCTTCCAACCCGGACGGCAAGTATCCCGGCTGGAGTATTCCGGCCTTCATCAGCTTGCAGCTCGGCCTTAAGGACATTGCCGAGGCGCTGATCAACGCTGAGAAGAAGGGCGAAGCGGCGCTCAAGAACTTCTTCAACCTCTATCTTGCCCGACCCTACGCCTTCAAAGGCAATGCGCCGGACTATCAGCGTCTGATGGAGCGCCGCGAAGACTATCCGCAGGGCTTCATTCCAGAAGCCGGTTTGATCTTCGTTGGTGGTGCCGACGTGCAGCATAACGGGATCTATGTTGAGGCGGTCGCCTTTGCCGAGGATCGGCAGAGCTGGTCAATCTGGAACGAGTTTCTGGAAGGGCCAACCGACAACCACAATGCGGGTGCCTTTGTTCTGCTTGATGAGTTTTACCGCAAGACCTTTGAGGATGCGCGGGGAACACCTCGTCGCCTGATGGCTCTGGCCGTTGACGGTGGCGACGGTGGCCGAATGAACCAGGTGCTGGAATGGACCAAGCGCCGCTATAACACCTTCGCCATCAAAGGCAAGGACGGACATCATGTTCCGGCCATTTCGGTGCCTGCAAAACAGTCCATTCGCAAGAGCGGGAAGAAGAAGAAATTCGGATCAACGATGCTGTGGCCCGTCGGGACATGGGATCTTAAGCACGAGTTTTACGGCAACTTGCACCGACAAGGAGTTGCCGCGGGCGAGGTCATGGATCCGGGTGGCTATTGCCATTTCGGTCTCTGGCAGGGTGAAGAGTATTTCAAGCAGATCACTGCAGAATCCTTCAACCGCGAAGTTAAAAACCACAAGCTGGTCGAAGGCTGGGACCGTCTGCGCAAGGACAACCACTTCCTCGATTGCCGCGTGTACGCAATGGCGATGGCCGAGAAAGAAGGCCTCTCCAGTATGACGCCGGCCCAATGGGCCGCTCTCAGACATACGCTTCTGCCTGCGCAGGCAGACTTGCTTTCCAGCGATAGCGCTAAACTAGCGGCGGGGTTGACCCCGACACAAACAGAACCCGAGACGGTGAGCGAGGCCAAACCGGCCGCGGCTGAAGGACCAACCCGACATGGCACAGACGAACGTCAAAGCAGCTACCAGCGGCGGCGGCAGCTTGTTTAATGGCATGCGAGGGCTTGGAACCAAGACGCCGCGGCCGGTCGCCCAGATGATGCGTGACACTACCACAGGTGCGCTTGCCGGAAGGCGGGTGTCTCTGGTCGAAACCAAGGACGATATCCGCCGGGTGTGGATGCGGTCTGCCGCTCTGGCGCAGGATCTGACACAGAATAACGGCCGCCTCAAAGGGGCGGTTGAGCAGACGCTCGGGGACACGGTCGGGGATGAGCTAAAGCTCTCTCCCGCACCTCGTCTTGAATCCCTTGGCTGGACGCCGGACGAAATTTCCGATTGGAAAAAGCTGGTCAAGGAGAAGTGGCAAGAATGGTCATGGGAGCCGACAGAGTGCGACTATCGCGGTAAGCTGACCGTGCCTCAAATGGTCGATGTTGCGCTTCGCTATAACTTCTCTTTTGGCGAAAATCTCTCGATCCTCGACTATTTTAGCCCAAGCCTTCGAAAGCGCTACGGCACCCAGACGGGCACCAAGGTTTTGCTTTTACCGCCAACAAGACTTGTGCAGGAAACTCGTGAAGCGACTGGGCTTTTTCAGGGTGTTTTGCATGATGAAAATGGTCGGGCCACGCATTACCGCATCAAGGATAGCGATCGTACTAGGACGCGAGACTATCCGGCCTATGTGAATGGCCGGCGCTCTGTGTTGCACATCTTCGACCCGGAGGGGGCCGATGATGTTCGCGGTATCTCCAAGCTTGCCTCCTGCTTCAAGACTTTGGTTCGTCAGGATACTTTGAGCGATGTGACGCTTGACCAGGCGATCGCGCAAGCTGCTGTGGCCATGGTTCTGACGAGCAATCTTCCCAGCCCGGAAGCCTTTGAGGCGTTTCAGGAGTTGGGTGGCAATGAAGTTGGCCCGGATGGGAAGCCTGCCCCCAACGGCTACGCAAGCCTGGGCAATGAGATCATGGGCTACTTGGCCGATGCCTATGCCGCGGTGAAAGACGCTGGCGGGATTCGGTTCGGGCAAGGACCGATGCTACCGCACCTAGCTCCGGGCGAAAGCTTCGATTTCAAGACGGCAAGCGTGCCCGGCAACAACTATATCCCATTCTCAGCAGACTTAAGACGGGAGGTCGCCGCAGCCATCGGGGTGACCTACTCGAGCTATTCAAACGACTACTCGAATGCGACTTACAGTTCGGTGCGGATGGAAGTGGCTTCGATCTGGCCAAGGGTGATCCGTCGTCGCGAGCGCATCGCCGCTCCTCTTTGCCAGGCGATCTATGAGGCTTGGCTCGATGAGCAAATCGGCATGGGCCGGATCTGGTTCAAGGGCGGTTATGCTGCCTTTCGAGCCTATCGCGGTGCTGCCGTCTGGGCGCAGTGGAAAGGGCCGGCCCCTCCAACTGCCGATGATTTCAAAGCTGCGCGCGCTGCCAATGAACGCGTGCAGGGTGGAACATCCAGCCTTGAAATCGAATGCTCTGCTGTAGGGCTTGATGGTGATGAGGTGCGTGCGATGCGTATCGCCGAGCATAAGGCATATTCCGACGACCCAATGCCGTCGCCTTATGCGCCACGTGCCAGCCAACCCGCTGGTGGTGAAGGCTCATCGGCTAGCCCTGACACTCCAGACAAGGAGGTCGATGCATGATCATCAAAATTGGCGGCCTTCAGGTCGATAGCGCAGTGCCATGTGATGTGGTTGAAGCGCTCAATCTAGTGCTGGACAAACTGGCAACCGGAAGTTTGCGCGAGGTGGTCTGGTTCGGTGACGACAAGGTCACCTATACCAAGGCAAATCCAAACCTGCTGAAAGAGCGGGTTGCGCATTATCAGGGGCTTTGTGATGCGGCGAACGGTCAACCGAAACGCCGCCGTCGCTTTGCTACCCGATTCTGCTACTGAGGAAATCATCATGACACTTTTGATCAATGGCGAGCTCGTCCTTTACGGCGAGGTCGGCGAAGGCTGGTGGGGTGACTGGTTCGCCGCAAGCCAAGTGGTTGAGGCTTTGGCCGAGCATGGATCTGACAACGATCTTGCAGTCCGGCTCAATTCTCCGGGTGGTCTGGCCTATGAAGGCGTTTCGATCTTCAACGCGCTTAAGTCCCATCAGGGCAAGGTGACAATCTATGTTGATGGCTTGGCCGCATCTGCTGCTTCTATCATCGCCATGGCTGGTGATGAGATCGTCATGCGGGAAGGCTCGACCATGATGATCCATGACCCTGCGACGATCGCTTGGGGTAATTCCGGGGATTTGACCAAAGCAATCCAGTCGCTCGACAAGCTCGGAGAGCAGATGGCCGGTATCTATGCCCGTGTGAGCAGCAAGAGCAAAGATGACGCTCGCACGATCATGAAGGAAGAGACATGGCTCACCGGCGAAGAGGCTGTTGCGGAAGGCTTCGCGACGGCCAACGACAATGAACCGGCAGTTGACCCTGTCGCCTTCGACTATCGCATCTATGCCAAAGCACCAGAGCATTTGAAGCTTGTCGCGAAGCATAATGACTGGACGTTCCGGCGCCCAAGTCTCCCTCAATCCGCGGCCTCCGCCGCACCCACCCGTCAGGATAAGGAGAAACCCATGTCCGGCAAACCACAGGCGGCGGATGATCAGGCCGTCGACACCGCAGCCATTGCACAGGCCACAGCTGATGCCATCGCTGCCTTCAAGACCCGCTGCAAAGAGGTGAAAGCCTCCGAACCCTATAAGGGTAACGAAGCGCTGGCTGAGCACATGATCGACAATACCGATCTCGCTGCTGCAGACATCATCGCCGCGCTCGAAAAAGCGCCGAAGATTGCCGCACCCGAACAGGAGCAGGAAACAGATCCAGAAGGCTATGACAAGGGTCGCACGTTGGCGACTGATCTTGCCCAGCCATCTGGAGGGCAAGGCAAAAAGCAAAACCCATGGACGGAGGTTGTCACCAAAGGCAACCGCCGCATGAAAAAGGTCAAATAGGAGAGCCTCACCATGACCACTTATGTCGAAGGGGCTCGCAATGCCGAGTTCCTGATTTCAGAAGCTGAGCATTATCGTTCTCGCGAAGCGGGTGACGTGAATGCAGGCGCCGATACCACCCTCGAAGCCGGTGCTATCCTTGGCAAGATCACCGCAACAAACGTTCTTGCTCAATATGACCCTGCTGCAAATGATGGCACTGAGAGTGTTCATGGCATTCTCTTTGAACGCCTGACTGGCACAGGTGTTCGAACCTATATCCGCCGTGCAGCGCAGGTGAAAGCCGGATTGCTCGTCTGGAAAACTGGGCTTTCTCCTGCTCAAATTACCACTGGCACAGCCGAGCTCGAAGCGCTCGGTGTCATTGTGCGCTAAGCGAAAGGACAATAGATCATGGTAGCCATGACGATTTTTTCGGATGACGCTTTCCGCACTATGGAGCTCACCGAAGCCCTCAATGAAACCGAGTATGTTCCCCAGTTTCTGGATTCGCTCGGGATCTTCGAAGAAGAATCCATCACGGGGCGCGATTTTGGTGTTGAGCGCGTTGGTCAGTCCCTCAACCTCATTCCAACCTCAGCGCTTGGTGCACCTCCACGCCAGACAGAACGTGATCCGCGTAAAATTACGACATTCAAGACCACCCGTCTGGCCGATGCGTTTACTCTTTTTGCTTTTGAAATCGAAGGCATCCGTGATGACGGTCCTGATGGTGGTCTGTTGAATACGCTGACCGAGTTTGACAAGCGCAACCGGGTCATTCTCGACAATATGGACCTGACCAAAGAGTTCCATCGCCTCGGAGCCTTGCAGGGTAAGCTTCTCGATGCGGATGGAACAACGGTCATTTATGACTATTTCTCGGAACTCGGCGTTGCTGAGCCTGCTGCTGTCGACTTCGGCCTCAATGATGAGACCACAAATGTTCGTCAGGTCTGCACCGATATCAAACGTCAGATGACCCGTGGCTCGAAAGGTGCAATCACCTCTGGTACGCAAATCCACTCGCTGGCGGGTGATGAGTTTTTCGATACGCTGGTCAACCATGCGAGCGTTTCGGAGACCTACAAAGCGCGGCAGGGTGAACAGCTGCGCGAAAATATGGCCTTTGAAACCTTCTATTACGGCGGCATCTTCTTCCACAACTATCGCGGTACTGACGACAACTCGTCGGTTGCTATTGCCTCGGATGAGGTCAAGGTCTTTCCTGTCGGTGCGAATGGCGTGTTCAAGAAGGTCACTTCACCTGCCGAGTTTGGTCCTTGGGTCAACACCTATGGCGAAGACCGTTATGGTCTTATGGTTGAAGATCGTGATCGGCAGGCTTGGGTGAAGGGCGAGGTGTACAGCTATCCTCTGTTTCTTTGCGCGAAACCATATTGTCTCCGCTCTGGTGTTCTTGCCAGCTAATCCGGAACCAGCGTCAGAACGGTGTTTGCCGTTCTGACGATTGCGAGGGTATCATGAAAATCAAAAATAGCGGGTTCCGTGACCAGGCCGTCAAGACCTATGGTGGCTCTGTAACCGTGCCGGCGGACCGGGTTGTCACGGTTGATGATGCGATCATCAAGCCACTCGATGATGGCCAACTGGCTCATTTCAAGTCGGTTGGTGTTGTTTTCAGTAAAAAACCGACTGGAAAACAGGCTATGAGACCGTCCGCAATCAAGGAAGAGGCTGAAGCCAAAGCCAAGGAAGAGGCTGAGGCCAAGGCCAAGGAAGAGGCTGAGGCCAAAGCCAAGGAAGAGGCTGAGGCCAAAGCCAAGGGAGAGGCTGAGGCCAAGGCCAAGGAAGAGGCTGAGGCCAAAGCCAAGGAAGAGACTGAAGCCAAGGCCAAAAAAGCTGCTCAGTCCGACCTCTTGAAGAACAAATAGCAGCTAGACAATTCTCCGAGGATTTTCCGATGATCGAAGTGCTCGACCCTTTTGACGAGGTGGCCGAAGTGGCCGATGGCGAATTCTCGGAGCTTTTGCGGATTATGCCGCAGAAAAATGCCATGGCTGATACGGATCGCTTGGCCTTTGACCTGATGGCCTGTCTCAGGGTCGGTGAGGTTGGGGATGAAGCGATCGGGAACGGGCGGAGTTGGTCGGGAAGGATCCAGTCAGGAAAGGCGCGGCTTGTCATTGCCCGCTCTTCCTATTTGGGCCCGGCTTTAAAGGAAGGTGATCTGGTGAGGGCTAAATCCCGCATAGGTGAGCCGGTTTGGGAAATCATGACCATTGATGACCGAAATCTAACGCGGATCATTTGTGAGCTTGGAGCGGCGCGATGAGTTTAATGCTATTGGCCGTGAGCACTTGCCTTGTCAAGGCGCTCAAGGGCCACACCCTCGCAGGCGAACGTGTGTTGGAAAGCGACCCGACAGCGCTGCGCTTTACCGAGGACGGGCGGTTTAAAACCGATCAGACCGGCCCATTTATTTCCATTTTTGCCCATACGAGCAAGGCGTCCGGTTTGGGGCAGCAACCGGCACTGCTGGCAAATGGCGATGTTGAAATAGAGCTGCTGACCGGGGTAACAGCGACAATGACGAGCGTTGCTGATGATGATGGTCACCGGAAGTTCGACTTTATCGATCTCGCCCCGAGCTCAACGAACATGGATCGAACGCTCAATCTGATGCATCGGCAAATTGTTGATGTTTTGCTGGCTGACACATTCTGGGCTGAGAGATTTCGTCAGTTTGCCGTTGTTACCGTTGTTGATCGGGCAGGGGTGGTGAGCAGTGAAGACGGTCAGCGCCTCGCAGCCCGACAGATGAAAATCAAAGTTAATGTGCTTGATGAGCCTTTAGCTGAAGAGATCGATGCTTACCATCAGTGGGTTGATCTGGGTGACGAAGCCGCCAGTTTGCCCGATGGCGTGACGCCGTTCGCCAGTTTCTTGTGGGGGTTGAAAACCAGTGAAGACGCCTCTGATTGCGCGATGGCGGACGAGATTGCTGCGATGCTGAGTGGTGACGTTCTTGAATGGCAGGCAATTGCCAAGTCGATGGGATTCACTCGAGATCAAATGATGGCTTTGGGTCTCAATCCGATCGATTTCGATAATCCAGAACAGGTCGTCACGGGGGCGGACGCTCCAATCCACGAAATTGAACCGGGCTAGGATCATGGACAGTATTATCGAGATGCGGATTGACCTTGAGAGCTTGAAAAGTGCTTTCTCTCGCTCTCTGAAGTCTGGCCCGGTGACGCATATCGATGCCAAAAAGGGATATCGGTTTTCGCTTGGAAAAGATGATGATGGTGGCGAGATGCTATCGCCATGGATACCTCACCCAGAGACCATGAAAAGCTCCATCCCTCTCAAAGAGGGGGACATGGTCGGTGTGATTGCTCCCAATGGCGACTTGCGACAAGGTCTTATGCTTCGGGGCGGATACAGCAAAGATCATGAGAGCCCGAATGAAGACATGGCGGCCAATGTGTTTGAGGATGCTGGTGTGCGGATCTCGATCGCCAACGGCGCTCTCGTGATTGAGGCTGGCGGCACGACTCTCTCATTCTCAGGTGATGGCCTGTCGATCAGTGGTGGACGGGTCGATCACAATGGCAGAAATATCGGCTCGTCTCACGTCCATGGCGGCGTGATGCCCGGCGGGGCCGACACATCCACTCCTCACTAACAGACTATTGGAGGCCTCCCATGGCTGAAGCGAAAAAGTACAGGGTCGTTGGCAACCGTAAGGAAGTCGGCGGGATCAAGGTCGTGCGCGGTCATGTTGAGATGTCAGCCGAGAAGGCGCGATATCATGTTGCAATCGGTCGATTGGTTGCCCCCTCAGCAGCGAAGAATGCGAAGCAAGATGCCCAGAATGCCAAAGAGCCACCTGTCGGGGCTCTATAGATGGTCGGGATCAGCCGGTATACCGGCAAGCCTATCGACAATCTAACCTCTGCCAAGCAAGGGGTTGAGGTCACTCTTGCCACCCGCCTGCGCAGTATGGTGATGCTTCGGGAATTCGGTTCAGGCGCGGTGGAGTTGCTGGGGCGCAAGATGACCCCTTCGCTTTTCCTCGCCTATCAGCAGCTGATAGGGACCGCGATCGACCTTTGGGAGCCGCGGTTTCACATTGTCCGGATGGTGCCTTCGGGCAGTGTCGAAGAAATCCGGGCGGGGACGGCCGGGTGGCGCGTCGAGGCCGAGTGGCGGCCGCGCGGACATCGAGGCGACTTGTCGGTTGAGAAGATTGTCAGTTTCGGACTGTTCTACAACCAACGGCAGCTCATCATCACATAACGGGGATTTTCATGGCCAGCTTTGCTCCCACGGCGATTGACCTTTCGCGCGTGCCGGTTCCGGCTGTGCTGGAGGCGCTTGATTTTGATGCTTTGCTTGATGGGTACAAGACGCGGTTTTTGGCGTTTTGGGATGAGGCTCGGGCAGAAGACCCGTCTCTCCCTCCTTACGAGATGGAGGATCAGGCGACTGACCCGGCAATGATTGTTGGCCGCGCATGGTCTTATATTCGCCTCCTCGATCGCGGTCGTGTGAATGACGCGATCAAGTCCTTGCTCGCGACAACGGCGCAAGGGGCTGATCTCGACAACGTGGTCGCCTCGCGCAACCTCATGCGCTTGGTTGTCCGTCCAGCGACGGCGGATGCGCCTGCGCTGATGGAGACGGATGCGCAGCTGTTGCGGCGCTATCTGTTGAGCTTTGATGCGCCTGCGAGTGGGTCGGCTGGCCGCTATTTGTTTGACGCTTACACAGCGTGGCCGGACATGGGGCATGCACGCGTCAATGGGCATTTGATCCATGGTCGCAGAGGTGACGCTGATGTCGTCATTTGCGGAGAGGATGGTGCCTTGGCGCTGGATGCAGAGCTTGAGGCTGTGAGCGCTTCTGTGCGGCACGTCAACCGCATGCCGGAGGCATGCTCTGTCGCGATCCTGAGGGCCACACAGGCGGTCTATGATGTTGATCTGCTGATCAAGGTGCCGAGTGTCGGTCCGGCTCCCGAAGTGCTGCAGGCCGAAGCTGTTGAACGCGTGACCAATGCCGGTCATCTCCGCTCGCTCATTGGAGGGCAGATCCCGGCAGGGCTTTTGGCTGGGGCTGGCTATGGTGAGAACATCATCGAGGTGGTTGACAGATCACCGGTCGTGATAGCCGCTGATCCGTATCGTGTGCCTGTGCTAGGGACGGTGTCGATCAGCACTGAGGTGGCAGCATGACCGAGGTTCCACTGCCGCCCGGATCTGGCATTTTTGAGCAAGTACTCGCGGCCGCGATGAATGACAATCTGCCGGTCGAGTATGCGGCTCTGCTTATGCCCTATACTGCACCGGCGAGCTTTCTACCGTTTCTCGCGGCGCAATACTCGGTCGATCTCTGGTTTGATGATTGGCCGGAGGCACGCAAGCGCGAGATGATCGCGCAATGCGCTGGGCTGTCTATCATCCATCCGGGTGAGCATCTGGCAGAATTCAAGGGCACCTTCGAAGGTCTCAAGCGCTACTTATGGTTTGTGGATGCGGAAGTCATTGATCGGGTCGCCTATCCCTGCCGGTTCGTTCTTGGGCGGTCAAGCCCGTCCTTTACGCCTCTGCAATTCCCGGCCTTTAAGGCGCACTACCTGATCAGGGTGCTGCTGGAACGCAAGCCGAACAGCTTTGTGCTGGGCCGTAGTGCATTGGGGCTGGCGGCGGCACGTCCGGTCGATTTGACACCCCTGCAGCGAGCCAAGAAAGCGGCACGCATTGCCAAGGCCGAACATGTCGAATATCTCGTCAATTTTTCATACAAGCGCCGCGCAACCTTTGGGGATGCCTTGCCGCTTGATGGCTCTTACACGATCAGTCCTTTCCTTGATCGCGAACATTTGTAGGTTCACCCATGGACATCATTAAATTCAATGAGGCCGAGATCGTCGAGCCTGAAGACTTCACCGCGATCAGCGAGAATGCGCGCGATGATTTCGACGAGAATGCCGCCAAGGCCCTAGGCTGGCCTGCGCATTATAGCAGCTTCACGGTTAGTCAGGCGGCTGATGCGGACTCTGTGACCATCGGCATCGGGCGCTATTACAATGGCTCCGCGACTTATAATCATGTTGAGGCTGAGGATCTAAACCTTGAGGTCTACAAGCCTCTGGTGGCAAGCGACGGGCGATGGGTCGCCCTGCTGGCACGGGCCAATGAGGATACGATCAACAAAAACCGTCGTCTGGAGACGAGCGATGAGCCGCTCAATAGCTCCGAGCCAGTGACGCAGTCCGTTCCCAAGGTCATCACCCGAACGGCCAGCATCACCGTGCAGCTCGGCGAGATCAGCCCAACGGCGGTTAAGCCAACCATCGACGAAGATGATTGCTGCATAGCCTTTGTCTTGCTCAAGTCGACCGGCGTCGAGGATATCGTCGCCAGCGAGGATGCACGGGTCAAATCTGTCTATGAGATCGAGATCCGCCTGCAAGCTGCAGAGGCAAATATCGCCAATATCAACAACAGTGTGACCACCATAAAGACCGATGTTGCTGGCATCGCCCAGCAGATCGAAGATGGTCCGCCGCCCTGGCTGACGTATCAACTGGTGCGAGGGCAGGCGGAGATCCGCGAAGAGTTGGACATGCCAGACGAGGCCTTCAACTACAAGTCGGACTACGGATTGGTAAAGGATTTTTGGGATCTCGATCATCCTAATGCGAATTTTCGCATTATGGAGGGGATCCGCTTTCCTTATGTGAATATGTCGAATGATCGCATCGAGCTGTTGGATGCAGCAAGCGATGACATCGTCATCTATGACAATAAGATTGTCATGCCTGCGCATGCTCGCGTGGTGCGGTTCGAACTGCCCAAGGGCGGCAGTGAACAGAACCTTTCGAATACGACCTACTCTGTCCTGACGGCGATCGAGAAGACGGTCAGTTACGAGTCCATGCGCTATGGGGAGACCATTTCGGTCTGCTCCAACCAAGCGCAATGGCGTGCACTGCGGGGTCGGAACGTCGGCGAGTTGGTCTATATCAACGGGCAGGAATATACGATCACGAAAAAGGAAAAGCCCCATTCCGGCTATTATGGCTACAACCTGAAGCGCATCATCCGTTACACTGAGACCAAGACTTACACCGACTACATCACAACCGAGGTTGGCCTGACCGGGGCGATCTATGCGCAGACCTTCCCTTGCTCTCAATACGGGATCCTTCTGGGCGTCCAGTTGTATTTCACGCATGTGGGATCGACAGGCGATGTGACGCTCTGCCTGTGTGAGGTTCGGGTGGATGGCACGCCGGACTTTGAAAGCGTGTTGAAGACCGCGACGGTGGCTCATGTGGATCTCAGGGAGGGTTGGGTTGAGTTTGATCTGGGGGCTGTCGCGCAAGAGCCGGGCAATCGATACGGATGGTTTACGGTCACAACCGGCAACCACTCGATTTCGATGACAACCGGAAACGCTTTTCCTGAGGGGACGAGTTTTGCCTCTACGGATGGTGTGTGGGCACAGGGCTCGAACGAGAACGATCTTTCTCATCGCCTGATCATGGCCGAGTTCAAGAACAATCGGACTGTTGTGCCGATGGAGCCGGTCAGCCTGGAGAACGGGATGACCGAGATCCAGATGGCCTACGCTGCGGTGCAGACCGGGTCGGCTTCTCTCTCGTGGCAGGTCAAACCCGTTGGCACTGATGAGTGGATCGACATGGACGGGCGGGAAGACAATCCGCTCGCCACCAAACCGGTGCTTTGTGCCTATCAGGCGGTCCTTGTTGGCACGCCAGACAATGCGCCTTTCATCATTCTTGATGCCGACGCGCGGATCATCTGCGGTCGGATGGGCACCGACATGGTCGCCATCACCGAGGATTACACATTCGCGGAGACCACTGACAGTGTCAGTCTTGTTGTCTACATGGATGAGTTTGACGAGGTCCACCACACAGTCGCGCCCAAGCTGATTGTGGGTGGTTCAGTTATCGATGCGGACGCGATCGATTACAAGCCTGATCGCGAAAGCGACACCCGCGTCAAGGTGACGGCAAACTTCACACTTGGCGCTGCCGTTACTACGCTCGCCGGGCGGATCGACGCAACGTCTGATAGCGACATCCTGTTGCCGTTCGGCGAAAGCATCCAGATCAACGCATTTTAGGAAGTATCGTCATGGCTGAAACAAGCTACATCGACGAGGCGCGCTATCTGGTGCGCTTCAGCAAGAAAGTCGAGGCGGGGGTTTTTGTCTATCGCCCTCGCCAGACCAAGCTGGACATGAAAGGCTCGACGCTTAACGCGATCATCGCTCAGGGGGACGGCGACAAGATCAAAAGTGCTGAATTGATTGAAGCCAAGAGCACCAAAGACTAAGGGGATCCATCATGACTCTGCAGGATGCAATCAACACGGTCAATGGGATTGACGGCGACACCCACCTTACGGGGCAACTCTATCAGGACATCTTTGGTCCGGTGTTTTCGTCGCTTCAGACCTGTCTTGACAAGGTGGCTGATTTTGAGGCGCTGGAGGCGTCTGGCGTGTCGGCGGCCCTGCAGAACATCACGGACACGATCGCGCCACAGCTGGCCAACGAACAAGCCAAACTGACAGAGCTGGTTGCCGATATCAATCTCGCCAAGGATCAATTGCTCACGATCCAGCAGGGCGGGATCTCGGCGACGAATGTGGGCATTCCGGACGGATCCGGTGTCGAGGCGGAGACACTCGATGCGGCCATATTGGAACTGTCTCAGGCGCTCGGTGCAGCAGCGGCGGCTATTGCTGATCGCTACACAAAGGAAGCGGCTGATAACCTCTTTCTAAGTCAAGAGGCTGCGGCGGATCAATATCTGGACTTTGCCAACGCCCAAGCGCTGACCGAGGCCCAGAAGGGGCAGGCACAGGCGAACATCGGGCTAGGCGGAGGCTGGAACTGGATTATCAACGGTGACTTCACGGTCAACCGGCGCGGCGGCACTCGCAATCCGGGGATAGGCGTTTATGGCTATGACCGATGGAAAGGCCATGCCGACGGCTTGGAGCAGATGATCGAAAGCCTGCCAGCCGGTGACTACACACTGACATGGACCGGTGGTGGCACGGGAACAATTGGCGGCGTGACGGCGGCAAGTCCGATCTACGTCACCGGGCTTTCTGGTGGCCAGACGTCTGTCGTTGTTCCGTCCGATGCGGCACGGGTTTCTGTCTGCAAGGGCGACTGCCGGGCGATGACTTATGATTATGATTGTAGATCTTATCAAGCTGAAGTTGAGCTTTGCCGAAGATACTATGAAAAACTGACGGTTTTTTTCATAGGGAACGTTGTTTCGAATGGGTTTGTAGGAAGCCATGTAACATACCCAACGAAGAAAAGAGTTATACCAGCAGTCAGTGTAATGTCGGTGCTAGAGAGCCAAAACATCGGCGCAATAAACTTTGGTCCGATCACAGATGCAAGTCTTAGGGTGTATACAAATGTACCTTCTGATGGAGATAGTTACTACTCAGCAATAGTAGAACTGGATGCGGAGATTTAAAAAATGCCGGTCGAAAGTGCAAAATATCTTCAAGATGGTTCGATCAATGCGGTCATTGACGGGCGAGTTTTGACCGTGCCTGATCATCCAACCAATAGGCACCGCCAAATTCTTTCTGAATGGGAGGCTGATGGCGGTATTATTGCTCCTAATACCGCCCAAGCAACCACCGGTAATGACGTCAATGCCGAGAGGTCGCGGCGGATCGAGTCCGGGTGCAGTGTTTCTGTTACTGGCGTTGTTGATCCAATCCCTTTGCAGGGGCGTCCGCAAGATCAGACCAATCTTTTGGGTTTGGTGACAGGCGCTCAGCTCCATATCGCTTCTGGGGACACCACGACTATTACATTTCGGGATGCCGACAACGTCGATCATGATTTGACACCATCTCAAGTCCTTGAGCTTTGGCAGGGTGGGGCGACTTTCATCTCTGCCGTGATGCAGGCGTCTTGGGATCTCAAGGCCGCAACGCCGATCCCGTCCGACTACACCGACGACGCCTATTGGCCGGTGCCGTAGGTAAAACCAAACCCAAATCCAAAACCGAACCACCCGCCACGGCTGCCGTGAGCGGGATTTTTTGTAAGGAATGCTTCTTATGTCTAAACCAGAAGTAGACCTATCGACTCTACACGACTTTCCAACCAAGATGGAGCTGATAGCAATCCTTCATTTGCCATCGGATTGGTTCTGGTCGGATATGAAAAAAGCATACGCAAACTTGTTGGATGATCTAAGGGGCGCTGTGCTTATGTTCGGCGGCGCAGCTGGTGGCGCAGTTTTAATGAAGTATCTTTTGCCAAGCTCAGTCACCATCGGCTTAGGCTTTCTAGCTGGGGCAACGGTAGGAGCTGTGTTGACATTTCGAACAAAGTTTTCGCAAATGAAGCTATCTGGTTTGGGACTTGATCTTCAATTTAAACTGGAAGCTGTTGCCAAGGATGCTGCGCAGGCCAAGGCTTTGGCTCAGCTCTTGGCAGAGATTGCTATCGATATCGGAAATAGGTCGCGCGGCGTGCTTGGTGGAGGTTTGCTCTCTCAGAATGACCGGGTCAGAAAAATGTTGGCTGAGCGTCTCAAAGAACTCGGCTTTGACAAAAAAGAGGCATCTGATTTTGCCAAATTTGATGATCCAAATATCGCTGGCAGGATCATCCAGTCGATGGTTTTGAAGGCTGTCGAAAAAACTGAGAGGCTCGAAAAAGAACAATTTAATCAACTGGTGTTGCATTTGCTTGGCAAGGATGCCCCGCGCGAGCCTGACACAATTGCAGAAGCACTTGGACCAGACTTGTTGAAAGATACAACGGTCAAAGCTGCTGTTGACTTTTATCGGCAGTGGCATGCCGATGAGGCAAAGCTCTACTTTGTTGTCAATAACCTTGGCCGTTTTCATGAGGCTGAGAAGACCGAGTAAACGCCGGATAGTCAATCCCACAATCAAAACCGAACCACCCGCCACGGCTGCCGTGAGCGGGATTTTTAATGATGGTCGCTCTCGCTCATTGCGGTGCAATGAGCTGGCGCTGGCTATCGACTTCGGCGCTTTCGCGCCTTGCCTACTAGGAGATATGCCATGACGGCGCCAGTATTCGGGATGCAATTCTCGCGACCCGCTGATGATCCGGTCCCGGTGATCGGTGCTGACTTTTCCAAAATTCTGATCATCGAGACATCAGAAGATGCAGATGCGGTGACATTCCCGGTCGGAAGCGAGGTGCGGTTCTCGACCGGTGATACCACTTACACATCCAAACTTGGCACCGGATTGCTGGCTGACTATGTGGCTGGCATAAATGCCCAGCTTAATAGCCTAAATGCGGCGGCTGATGTCACGGTGGTGCGTGTGGCCGAAGGGGCTGATACGGCTGCGACGGTAACCGATATTGTGGCGGTCATCAATGATATCACCTCGATCCCTGCCAAGGTCAATTCAACGCCTCGTATCGTCCTTGCCGGACGAACTGCATGGCAGCCGGAGGATCCAGAAAACCCTGGCACCTTGTTGGCTAGTCCTGTTGTGGCAGCGCTTGAGGCGAATCTTGGCAAGACCCTGGCGGTGGCTCCTGTTGATGTGGATGACACCGATGCGGCGAGCTCTATCTCTGCGCGTGAGAAAATGACATCGGAGCGGATCCTGCCTATTGGCATTGCGGCCAAGGTCTACAAGGACGGTGAGGTGGTCGAACGGCCATTGTCGCCTTATGTGGCTGGTCTGATGGTGCGCGTTGACAACGAAAATGAAGGCAAGCCCTTCGACCCGTTCGCCAATCGCCCGATCTTCGGAATCATTGGCACGAGCCGGAAAATTCCTTTCTCCTTGCTGGATGGCTCAACCGAGGGCCAACAGATGCTGGCGGCCAATGTCTCGATTGTGGTCGAGGGAGAAACCGGAGTTGATGGTGCGGTGGCCGATGGTGGCTATGTCTTTATAGGCACGGATAATGCCCAGACCGGCGAGCTGTGGGAGCAAATCCATCAAGTTCGGGGTACGGACTATCTTACGGTCAAGATGATTAAAATCACGACCGAGTTTCTGGGCAAGAAGATCACGGCTTCTCTGGTCGAGAACTGGATTAACTCGGTCGCTTTCATGCTGCGCGATCACAAGGCTGCGGACGACATTCTTGGTTACACGCCAGCGGCCAGCATGTTCAAGGCAAGCCAGAACAGCGCTGAACAAATCCGCCTTGGCACGCTCAAGGTCGATATCGGCATTGAACCTTGCCCAGTCTTCAAGCTGGCCAATCACGACATCCGGCGTTATCGCCCGGCCGTTGAGGGGCTCGTTGAAGACATTCTTGCCCGCCTTAACCAGACCGCATAACAGGAGCGCGTCATGCAGCAACAGAACCAATATACTTATGTGGCCGATGATGTGCGTCGGGCGTCCAAGCCCAATCTATCCCGTGCCAATATTACAGCATCGGTCGCCATCCCGCCTCTCAAGCTCAAGAACGCAACCGCCAGTGCAGGCGGCGGCGTTGCCGATGTCAACTGGGTCATGCCCCAAGCCGAGGCTCCCGAGCCAAAATTCGGCACCAATGGCCCTGACACGGATGTATTCGCGGGCATGGGCGAGAGCGATGTCTGGACGTTCGCGGGCGCTTTCAAAAAGCGCAATGGCGTGTTCGTGCCGGCGCGAGCAATTATCGAGGGCATCGTCTCCGAATGGGAACCGGATGAAATGGCATCGGGCGAAATGCTCAAATTCAGCCATGTGTTCCAGGAGGTCACCCATTACGAATTCGTGTTCGATGGGAACGAGCTTTTCTATATGGACGTCGAAGAGCGCGAAATCCGGTTTAACGGCAAGTCGATCATGGCCAGCGTCAACCGCGCGCTGGGTATCTGACCGAGCCGCATAAAAATCCTCTTCCCGAAACTTGACCCCGCCAGATTACTGATCTGAGCGGGGTTCTTTATTTGAAAGGACTGCGCCATGAGCAAGGGCCCGAAAACCGTAACCGTTGAACTTGATTACCCGATCGAGCATGAAGGCAAGACTATCTCCAGTCTTACTTTTCGCCGCATGAAAGCCAAGGATAGCCTCGTTGCGGAAGATACCGAAAGTCAGGCGCGCGCCGGCATCGCTCTTTTTGCCGCTCTCGCAGATGTTGATGTCGCCGTAATTGAGGAGCTGGATCTTGAAGACTTCCAGAAGCTCGCAAAGGCAGCAGAGCCCCTGATGGGAAAGATTGGCGCGGCGGCGATGGAAGCGCTCCAGAACAGCGCGGAATAGCGGCTGTTTCCTGGCGTGATGCCCTTGTGGGGTTTGCTCGTCAATCGGGAACGCCTCTTAACGAAGTGAAGGACATGGATATCGACGAGTTTCTCGCCGATACCCGCGCGCTTGGTCGCGTCCTTGCTGCCGAGCAGCGGAAATGACCTTTCCCTAAACTCTCTTAATAGGTGCTGTCATGGGTGTTTTAACGTCCCAGCTGATCCTTTCGCTTGTCGATCGGGTTAGTGGCCCTGCTCGCAAAGTGGCCGCGACTATGGATCAGTTGCAGCTCGCGCAGGCCGCGAACAATCGCAAGCTCTCAGAGATGCGTGGGCGTATGATTGGAGCTGCCGGCATGGGCTATGCGCTGGCGCATGCCATAGGCTCCCCCATTCGGTCGGCGATGGAATTCAACGAGGCCATGGCCAATGTATCGACCCTAGTGGATACGTCCACTGAGTCGATGGGCAAGATGAAAAAGGAGGTGCTTGAGCTTGGGAAGCGCGTGCCTGTAGCCTATGCCGAGCTAACGGCAGGCTTGTACGACATCCGCTCTGCCGGTATTCCCGCGAGCCGGCAAATGGATATTCTTGACCGGGCCGCACAGCTTGGTGTTGCTGGTCTTGGCTCCACAAGTCAGGCGTTGGATTTGGCGACGTCTGCAATAAATGCCTTCAATCTCGAAGGAGAGGAACAGGTCCGGCTTTTTGATGTGATCTTCAAGGCCGTCAAAAACGGAAAAACAACAATTAGCCAATTGTCTCAAGGCTTTGGTGCTGTTGCCGGGACCATGTCAAACGCCGGCGTGCAAAATGACGAGTTTCTCGCGTCTGTCGCCGCGCTGACAACGACGGGCATGCCAGCAGCTCAGGCCTATACTCAGATTCGGGCGGCTGTCGTGGGCTTGACCCGCGACACGAAGCAAACCTCAGCCATCTTTAAAGAACTGGGCGTCAAAAACTTCAAAGAGCTCGTTTCCAAGAGCGGCGGTATGGTCGGTGCATTCAAGCGCATTCGAGAGGTCTTGCATGGCGACGATGCAGCTATGCAAGCGCTGTTTGGCTCAGCCGAGGCCGTGAACGCTGTTATTGGATTGACAGGTGCACAGAACAAGAAATTCACCGAAACACTAGATGACATGCGCACTGGGACTAATGCTGTCAACGAGGCGTTTGGCAAGCAGGCGTCCGAGCCAGCCAAGCAACTACAGCAATTGCAAAATCAGATGAATACCGTTTCTATTGCCCTTGGCGATGCCTTGCTGCCTGCGCTCATTGCGGTTGGACAGGCGATAACTCCGTTTCTCGAAGCTGTTGGGCAATTCGCCGCGGCAAACCCCGAAGTGACGGGCTGGGTCGTGGGGCTGGCGGCTGCGCTGATCGGGCTGAATGTGGCGGCTACCGGGCTTCGCTTCGCTTTCCTGTTCGGGAAGGGCGGCCTGCTGTCGCTTCTCGGCGCGGTGACCCGGGTCGGCTCGGTTCCGAAACTGGCGTGGAGCGGGTTCATGCCGGTGCTAAAGTGGGCGAGCTGGGTGCCGAAGCTGGCATGGAGCGGGTTTGTGACTGCTTTGAAGTGGGCGAGCTGGGTGCCGAAGCTATCGTGGCGCCTGTTGATTCCCGTGTTGCGCTGGGGCTTGCGGTTCATCCCGGTTATTGGTTGGGCTGCACTTGCTGGCGAGCTTCTCTGGAACCTGCTGATCAAGCCGCTGGGGTGGGATAAATATCTGCCCTCTATCGATTGGGACAGAATTCTCGGGGCGTTTACCTGGGAAGGCTGGATACCAGAAATCAATTGGGCCGAGATTTGGGGGGCTGTTTCGTGGTCGGAGATTGGGGCCGAAGCCATGCAGAACTTATGGGACGGCATGAAGTCCATCACTGATGGTCTGGTCGACTGGGCGAAAGGCATTGCGAACGCGATTGCGAACCCGTTTAGGTCGGCTGGCAACGCCATTGTCGAAAGCGCCACAATCGAAACAAAGAATGGCGGACACAAAAGCCGCGCTCGGCGCAGCGTTGTCGACGGCATGAAGGCCGCTGGTGGTCCAATCGCTGGAGGCAAGACCTATCTGGTGGGCGAGTACGGGCCTGAACTGGTCACGCCAAATCGCTCCGGTTACGTTCACACAGCAGGTAAAACCCAAGACATGATGGGCGGGCAGGGTGGCACGAGTGTCAGCTTTGGCGACATTGTCATTCAGGGTGTTTCCAATGCCGATGAGATCGCTGACCAGATCGAAGCGCGCATTCGCGAGAAGCTAGCCGGATTGCATAGCGATTTGGGATATGCGGGGTAAGGATTATGCTTTTCATGATTGGTGCGGTTAGCGTTGATACCAAGCCCTTTCCCGCGGACAGTTTCTCGCGGTCATCAACGGCGACATGGGCGGAGAAGGCGGTGATGGGAACGCTGCCGCCTTCAGAATTTATGGGCGAGGGGCCCGAGAGCCTGAGCCTGTCGGGCAAGCTCTTGCCCTACAAGTTGGGTGGGCTCTCAGAACTCGACACACTGCGGAGCTATCTCAAAAAGGGCGAAGTTGTGCCGGTGATGCGAGGGGATGGGGTGCGGCTTGGCACTTACGCGCTAACCGACATCAGCGAGAAGCATGATCACCTGCAGCGTGAAGGGGTCGGTTTTGTGATCGGCTACAGCCTGTCGCTCAAAAAAATGCCTGAGACAGGTGCGGGCCAGCAACAGACCGTGGATGGCCTGTTGTCATTGTTCGAAGGACTTGTTTGAGGTGCATCATGGCTGAGACGATCACGATCGAGGGCGACAATATCACGCTTGATCTATTATTGGTGCGGCGCTTCGGCTTTGCCGGACAAGGGGCGGTGAGCAAGACTCTCGCACTCAATCCCGGTCTGTCCGCGTTGGGGCCAGTTCTGCCACTCGGCACCAAGGTCACCTTTCCTGATGCGCCGGTTGTGCCAGACAGGCAGGCCAAGGTGGTCACCTTGTTCGGAGAGGTGTGATGGGGTGGACGGTTGACTGGAAGGTCTATATCAACGGGTTTGATCGCAGCGGCGATATGAAGTCCTTCTTGATGGATATCAGCACGACGGACAAGGCTGGGTTAACGTCCGATTCCTGTTCGCTCAAATTTGACGACGAAGCCGGACAGGTCAGGCTCTCACGCAATGACGAGACCGTGCGTGTGCTGCTTGAGGGTACACAGGTCTTTGATGGCGTGATTTCTGGCGTGCGGTCATCGGGTGGTCGGGGCTCTGGCCACATCCTGACTATGACCGCCAAAGGCGTTGATCTGCGCGGCAAGGCAAAGCAGCCTCAGAAATACCACATGGATGACGCCACAGCCGGGGACTTCCTGAAGAAAGCGGCCAAGCTTGCTGGCTTCGACATCGATGTGCATCCTGATATAGCCAGCGTGAAGCGTGACTATTGGGCCAATGATCGCCAAAGCTTTTTGCAGCTTGGTGAGCATATGGCCAAGGAGCTGGGCGGCACATTCAAGGCGCGCGGCAAGAATGCTGTCTTGGTGCCTCTGGGTTTTGATCTCGGTTTGCCGACCATCCAGGGCGTCGTTGGCAGGAATGTTATTTCTTGGGACATCGCTCCAGACCTCGGACGGGCGCGTTTTTCTGGCGGCGCGATTGATTATCTCGATCGGAAAACTGGCAAGATAGAAAGCCTTGAGACAGAGTATGATCAGGGCCCGAGCAAAGCCGAAGCAATCGAGACCGGTCGTGCTCTTGCCGTAAACAAAGATCATGCGCAGCAAGTCGCGAAAGGTCGCAAGGCGCAGGCGGAGCGGAAGGGCGGCAGCGGCAGCGCGACGCTAGACATCACTCCTCAGGCACAGGCCGAAGGGTTGTTTGTCTTGTCTGGCGCGCGTGCAGGTATCGACGGTCAATATAAAATGACTTCCGTCACTCACAAAGCCAGCCGATCGAGTGGCGCAACAACATCTCTGCAGCTGGAACAGCCAGACGGTAAGGCAGGCAAAGACGGCCGGTGAACCTTTATGTTCTTATTTTGTTCTTGTGCTGATTGACAGAACGGGCGTACATTCGGATCCGGTTGCTCAAGCGGGTCTGATGGCCAATGGAAAAATCTGAAAAATGGGAAACTGTGATCCTCGGGCCGCGATGGCAGGTCCGGGTGCGGGACTTTTTGCCCGGCATATGGTTGCGGCTCAAGTGCCCGTGCGGGCATGAGGCTGTGGTCAGCACCGAGCGGATGCATGCGCATCATCCGCCGTATATGCGGTTGAAGGAAATTGAATACAAGTTCCGCTGTCGCGCCTGTGGTGACAACAAAGAAATCATGTGGAGCGCTGTGAAGCTGATCAGTTGAGATCTTGTAAGTGGTCAGATAAGCAACAATGTGCTAGAAAAGCGGGTATGGATATGGATGTAAGCATTGATCACGCTCTTTTGGAGGCTGCTGCGCTTCAGCGCATAGGCGATCCACCAGCAATCACACGCCCGTTTTTTGATGCCGACGCTGGATTTGCTGCAATGAAGGAATCCAATCAGAAACAGATTGCGAGTTTACGGGCGTCTCTCGATAAATATGAACGAGACGGGCAAATGATACTACATAGCCTGGATACCGCTTTCTCAGAACACGAGTTGTCTGGTCAGCATATCTCCTCGCTTAATCGACTCGTTGAGATTATTGAAGATCGTGCTGATAAATATGTAGCTTTGTATCGAAAATCCCAAAAGGAAGTCAGCACTCTTGTGAAGGAATGTAGAAGACTTTCTCCTGCGCATGCGTCGGACTTAAAGGCGGATTTTGATGTTGTTTTGGGTCTTTACAAGCGCGAGATTGATGTGATCCTGATTTATGCTGATGGTGTCAGGTTTTTACGTGGTAAACATGATCCAACCAACAAGGTCATCGCGAAAACGAATTCACCTCAGGATACGGTCTCTTTTCTAGAGGCGTTGATGGATTAGTGACTTGCGAGATCGAGTATACCGAACAGTTTGTCAGTGCATTTAAAAAGCTTTCGCAACAGCAGCAAAAGCGACTGACAGAGACGGTCAAAAAGCTAAGTACCGATCCCGACCATCCCGGTTTGCGTAGGCACAAGTTCAAAGGCCTGCGCGATTGTTGGACCATTCGTTCAGGCCGAAGCGACAGATTGGTCATTCTCCAAATTCATCAAACAAGATTTAGACTGCTCGATGTTGGCCCGCATGATGCGGTATACCGACGACTAAATCGAAGTTAGTCTTTTTGCGAACGCAATCAGTTGAGCAGTGTCGGGTTATCTTCCGGGCGCGGCAACATAGCTGATCCGGCTTCCTGCTGGGTCTCTGCCTCTTGTTTTACCATTGCCAGTAGATAGTTGATGACGGCGGCATTTGTGTTGCCTTCGGTGAGAAGAAGTGCGCGGTTGATCAGGGTAATGACCTTGAACCATGGATCCTCTGGATTGCTCGGCTGATCGGTCATTCGAATACCCCTTTTGGTTTTACCCGTAGACTTTGCTACCGCAATTGCTGCTGATTGGCAATGGCGGCGTTTTCCTTACATTGTTGGAGATAATCCATGATCACGCTGGCGTTTTATCGCGGGCGAGGGTGGCTGCGTGCTGTTCTCACCCGATTGCTTTCGCGTGGCTCTAGTTGCATTCCGCCACCCGCCCCGTCACGTGAGTCCTTCGCCAGAGCGCGAATGATCGCCCACTTTGGGGCCGCTATTTCTACAATCCCAAGAGTAAAAGCAAAGCCGAAAGGAATAAGCCATGATGAGCTTTAAGCAATTCTTTGCGGGGTTTGGTTTTGAGTTTTTCAGTGCGGCCGAGATGCTTTTCAAGGGCGATGCTCATTTCAATCCGCAGCATCCCGGCTATGGCCTCAATACCGACCCTCCGCCCGAGCTTTGGTGGAGCATTATCAAGACCGCCAAACAGCTGGAATGGCTGCGGCGCGACATTGCCGAGCCGATCCGGATCATTAGTGCATATCGGTCACCGGCCTACAACGCGGTGATTAGCAAAGCAACGGCCAGCCAACACATGAATTTCACCGCACTCGATTTTGTCGCGGCCACTCGTCACCCGCAGTATTGCTATGACCGCCTGATGTGGCGGCGGGATGGCGGGGCCTTCAGCGGTGGGCTAGGGCTTTATGACACATTCGTTCATATCGACACGCGCGGCGAAAACGCCGACTGGCACGGCTAAGCGCCTCGACTCCGTAAACCTCAAAATCACATCACCCTAACGCTCTCGCTCATTGCGTTGCAATGAGCTGGCGCTGAGTTTCTTGTCTGCGCTCTCATCGTTTTCGCCTTGCGAAAATCGACTGGCGCGCGCTCGCGACGTCGGCGCATTCGCGCCTTGTCTTATAGGAGTTACCCATGCGAATTTCATCTTTCGCGACGGTTCCGCTCGGCCTTTTGGTCGGGCTGGCCATTGTCTTTTCCAACGTCCATTTTTCGCCTCTGTTGGCGGGCTATCCCTCTGGCGGCGTCTATTCGGCGTTGGCTTCGGTCTGTGCTGGTCTGGTCTTGGGTTGTGCCTTGTTCGCGATGTCCAAGCGAGCAGAGGTCTTGCTGCCGCTGGTGATTGTATTTCCAGCAGTCATTCTCTTGTGGCTGCTCGAAGTGCCGCGCAAAGTCCGCATCTTGCTGCTGTTCGGCGCGGCGCTGGCGGGCGGCCTCGCCATCGGGCGTCCGGCTTTTGCGGCTGAGACATATGCGATCGATACCAAGCCGATGATTGATCTCATCATGCCGTTTTTTGAACCGGTCATCCTTGCGGCCTTCACGGCGTTGCTGGGCATCGTTGCAAAGCTGCTTAAAAAATATGTCGGCGTTGAGCTGGATGAAAAGCACCGGGAAAGTCTGGCGCAGATTGCCGCCAGCAAACTCAATCAGATTGCTTTTGAGCAAGTCAGCGCCCACGCACCAACCTATTATACCCGTCATCAGATTTTGCAAACTGTTGCCGACTATATCGTCGAGCGGGGGCCACAGGCGGTCAAACATTTCGGGCTGACGCCAAAGGCGCTTGAGGCCTATATCGCGGGCAATTTCAGGCGGGAATTGATGAACTTGGAGTCTCGGTCTGATGTCAACACTGAAACTGGTTTTAACCTTCGCCCTGCGCCTCCTTATGGCCGGTCTGGACCAATGGATCCTGCGCCGCAAGGCCGATAGGGCCGACGATCTAAAACACCGTGCGGATGCAGAGCAGCGCGCCCGCGAGGCAGAAGGGAGGGCGGCAGATGCAGCGCTGGATAATCCTGGTCTTGATGGCCCAGATGGCATTGTTGACCGCCTGCGCCGGGAGGGTCGCCTCTGACGGCCCGCGCCCTGGATCTTCGGAACCAGCGGCGCTGCCTGTGCCACGGCTCAAAACCTATGAAAAGGCGTTTGTCGACCGGCTGGCCGACGAGCTTGAAGCCATGCCGATCGACAGTGCGTCACGCGTCTGTGCGGCGGATCTATACACACTCAGGCGGCAAATCTGTGCTATCAATGGCCAGCAGCCCGCCTGTCAACTCATGAGGCAATCGAAATGATGCGACACCTTGTCCGTCTTGTTGCGTCCGGTTTGACGCTTTTGGTGTTCTGGCATATTTCCGGAGCGGTGGCTGGTTGGAAACAGGATCGAGAAACCCTGTTTCGGGAAGGCAAGCGAACACCGGCCATTGTGCGCCGTGTGATCGATGCGGACACGGTCGAGGTCGATGTGCGCCCCTGGCTTGATATCAAGGTCGAAGATGTCGACGTGCGCATTGCCGGCATTGACACGCCCGAGAAGTCCGGCACCGGCTGCACCATGCACCCACTTTGGCACGACGGAAAAGTGCCTGATGATGTCAAGGCACATGAGAATCTGCTCGGCTGTCGCGCGACCGCTTTTGTAGCGGGAACTGATGCCGTCAAGAGCAAGAAGTGCAAAGCCCTGCTGCAAGGCGAGCCGCGACAAGCGGGCCTGTTGCATCCGGGTGCTCCCGTCATTCTAACCGAAATCCATGGCGGCAAGTATTTTGGCCGGGTGGTTGGCGATCTGCTCTATCCGATCGAGGGCACAAAGAATCCGGTAGTCTGGCAATCCCTCGCCATGAAGCTCTATAAAGAGGGCATGGCCGTGATCTATGGGGCGCGACTGAAGAATGGCGGCCTGATCGAGGACAGAAACGCCCTGACCAAGGGCGCCTGGTGGTGTGACGGCAAAACGTCCAAGCCACCAGAAGAGGAGCGCGACTGAATGCCCGATAAGCTTTTGGAGCTTATGGGTCTCACTCAAAGCTCACGCCCGGATCTTGTACCGGGCTTTTTTGGTGCCCTCGCTCGGGCCATCGTGGTCAGCTGGCGGATGATATTGAAGGGCGAAGGGTGTCTGGTTGTCTTTCGGGCGGCCTGCTATTTTATCGGTGCTCTGGCTGTCGGGCTGATGACAGCCGCCTATCTGACCGATATCACCGAGCCGGTGATGGTCAAGCTGCTCGGGACGATAGGCATCGCGATCGAGCATCCTCGCACATCCGCCGCATTTATAACCGGCTTTGCAGGCATTGCCCTGCTTGAAGGCGCGCTTAAAATGGCCAAAGCTTGGAGCGAGAATCCGCGGTTACCGCTTGGGAAAAGATGATGTTGACTATGGCCCGCTGGAGTGATCTGGCGGGCTTTTTGTGTGGATATTCACTTGTATTTGTTCAGAGGCTGTATCTGCTGGTTGCCAAGTAGATTCCTGCACCTCCGGCTCGTCACATTCGCAGAAGGAAATCTCCTGAAAAAGTACGTCTGCCTGATCGGGTGCCAGCTCGATAAAACATATTGTGTTTCCACAGATGTCGAGGTGGGATTGGCTTGATGCGGCGATCATGTCTAGGACCGCTCGGGCTTGCTCATATGCGCACTTATAGTCCATCGTCGTTACTCAACACAACTTATTCGTTTGTTATATTGAGAGTGATTAATGACAATTGCAACTAAAAATGTCTAAATTGCAATTCCTATGATAGTGCTTATGCGCTTGCGCAATTTTAGCGGGATGATACCGTAAACGATCAGATCACCATTTGGCTCACAGCGAAATTCAAGATTGGCTTTGATCTCGAGCAGCAGTTTTTCGCAATGGTCGGCGGGATCTTGTGAGTCTTCGTTTTTCATATGGGTCCATCAAACACAAACAGACCTATAGCCTCACCTTACTTGTCATTTTTGTCTATGTATTGATGGTTGGAAGTGATTGCATTATCACCATTGCGAGTGCATGTGCCATGACATGCAAATCTCAGTGGTCTTGTTGGTGTGCGACCTACTCGCGTGTTTTTTGCAGCCAAAATGGGAGTAATTGCGGTGAATTTTGGAGTTAGCAAATTTAATTATTGGTTTACAAATTAGATTGTAAGTAATTGATGTTTATAAGCTCACTAATAGTAGGGTTTACATATAAGATGTTGAAATATATGGGATAATATCAGATTACAAATCAGGTGCTCTACCAACTGAGCTATACCGGCTTTTCTTTGTTTTCAGATGCTTAAGCTAGGGTTTGGCACCTGTCAGAAACTGTCTTATAGGGCTCAATGTTTAGGTGAGAGCACTCAAAATTTAATTTCCGTGGCGCGAGAAGTAAAATGGAAGACTGGCTCGTGTAAAGGAAAAAATACTCTTTCCACACGAACTTTCCCAATCGGCGCATGCGGCGACTGCCATGCGGAAAACACAGCCCGTAGTCGCGTTCGGTTTATCGGCTAGCGAGCATTGGTAGGATCATCCCCCATTGGGTTTCCTGTGGCGGTCCTGATATCTCGAAACCCAGCTTTTGGTAGACGGCTATCGCGCGTTCGTTTTCCGGGTGTGGATCGGTTGCAATCACCGGGGCGCCCGCGTCGAAGAGCGCCTGCAGTCTCGTTCCAATAAACGCCGTTCCATGGCCAATGCCGACCATTTTAGGATCTCCGATGTATTGATCGATGCCGCGTGATCCTTTGGGGAGATGGGCGAAGTGATGGTTCTCCCATCCATGCACGGTGTAATCCTGCATGAAGGCAAATGGTCGATTGTTGATCGAGACGATCCAGCGAGCGACCTGAGGATCGGCCAATTGCGCTTCGCTGTAGGGTTCATTTGCATCCCACCATTTTTGGACATGCGGCCTTTCCTGCCATGCTTTCAGCAGGGCGAGGTCATTCAGGGTAACATCGCGGAACGCGTAGGGGTGGGGCTCGATCATGGTATCACTTTACCATATCATTTGGCCTTAGGTCTGGCTCCAGGGCCTTTGGCCTGTGATTTTATGCGCCAGCGGTGCTATGATGCCGGGATGGATATTATCGCAACCGCTTATTATGCCATTGTCTGCGCCGTGCTGGGGTTTGCCTCGTCGAGTTTGCCTTCTGTCTGGATACGGATCGGGGTCGGGGCCGTCGTTGGCATTGCTGCTTCGAATTTCCTGCCGATTCTCAAAAGCCTGATTGGTGCCGGATAGGCATTCAGACCACCGGCAGAGCTCAGGCAGAGCACCGGCTGCAGTCGCAGCCGATCGCCGATCTTGTCGGGATATCCTGAGTACGAGATATCCGGCTTACATGCACATCAGAGGCGCGTCACAGGCGTCTCACAGGCGCGTCCATGTCTGGCTGCGGCAGATCAGTCCACCGGCGATGCAGCCACTGACCGAGAGCTTGTTGCCACGCAGCTTCATCTTGGACGCATAGGTCTTTTTCTTGTCCGGAGCCCAGATCGTGCCGCCTGAGTAGCTGCCGCCGCCATCGTCGTTCATGTTCTTGATGATGCTCCGGCCGATGATCTTTGAATTCTTCTTGCCGACAACTTTGGTGATCGTGCCGCAAATTTTCGGGCCGCAAGGGCTGATCTTGACATGGATATAGGCACCGCCATCCCCGGGAGCGCTTTTCCAGTTGCCATAAATCGGGTTTGCGAGCGTGGGGCTGGCCATGAGCAAGGTGGCGGCTGCTGCCATCAGCCATACTCTTTTCATTCGATGTTTCCTCCCTGATTTAAAAGAACGAGTGTTTGTTTAATGACTGTGACCCGAACTTTCCGTTTGCGTCAAGATGTCGCTGCGGCAGGCTGCGTAGTCAAATGGTCTATGGAGTGAGGAAGGCTTTCTGATGGCAAAGGGGCTTGGTGCTGCCGCGGCTTGAAACGCCTTAACGATACGAGCCTGAGTGTTTTTACAAATTGTTAAGGAAATGCTAGGGTGCTGCCAAAGAGAGTTTGGATCACGAAGGGGAGTTCAGTATGAGAATGCCAAAACAACTGTCAGGCCGGTGCCTTATTGCGGGCGCTGCGCTCATGATGGCCACGCCGCTGGCGGTCGCTCATCCCATGCATGACACATATTATGCGGACCCGGATCCGGTATATGAGAGCGACGTCTATGTTGTTGATGCAGTGCCGGATGCACGCGGCAAAGTCTATCTAGAAGCCACCTATGATCCGCATCTGGGAGCCTATGTCTATCCTGAGCGGATCAGCGTGACCGTTGATCCCTACGGCCCGCCGGTCACCTATCGTGCCAAGCGGATCCATTTCAATGGCATGACGCCTGTTGTTCCGGTTGATGCCCGGTGACGGGTGCTTCTTATGGAATGAAGAAATGATCGCTAGAGCCCCTTTTTGAGGGGCTCTTTCTATTTCGGGCCGATGAAATTCTAGCCAATCACACCGCTGCGTTTGAGCTGATATGCATAAAGCGTCATGGCAACGGAGTTGGAGACGTTGAGGCTCTTGATCGGGCCGGGCATGTCGAGACGGGCGAGGGACGTGCATTTCTCGCGGGTCAAGCGTCTTAGGCCCTTGCCTTCCGAGCCGAAAACGAGGGCGAGATGGCGATCCATGTCTTGCGCTGCGAGGATGGTTTCGAACGGCTCGCTCTCCTCGGAATCAAATCCGATCACATCAAAGCCATTGTCAGCCAGATCATCGAGCGCGCGCGCGAGGTTTGGCACGGTAACCATCGACATCATGTCAAGGCCGCCCGATGCTGTCTTGGCCAGAATGCCGGATTCTTCGGGGCTGTGCCTGCCGGTCATGATGATGGCCTTGGCACCCAAGGCAACCGCCGAGCGGATGATTGCGCCGACGTTGTGCGGATCAGTGATCTGGTCGAGAATCACAACCAGCTTGCTGTCATAGATATCCGAAATATCCAGCGGCGGAAGGTTGCGGGCAACGAGAAGGGCGCCCTGATGCACCACATCACGCGCCAGATTGTCGATATCCTTGGGGGAGGCGGGCTCGACGAGGCCATCAAGGCGTGCCGGATCCCCCTTGAGCTTGCGGATCTCGTCCACCAGCCGCGCCTGCGCATTGGTCGTGGCATGCAGGCGGATCAGCTCGCGGCGCGGGTTGGCCACGGCACTGGCGACCGCATGAATGCCGAAAATGCGGACGGTCTCGTCGCTGCTTTTGCGGCTTGGGCGGTTGGAGGTCTCCGCGGCGTTGGCCTGCCGGGCCTTCTTCTGTTTTTGGGAACGGTTTTTTGTCATGAGGGGATTTACCGTCAAAAAGGGGATGAGAGCAAGTAAAAGGAGACGAAAAGGCGCATATCGAGTCTGATTAGCCAGATGAGGTCTGTCTTGTCGTTGGGCGGGAGTGGGTGGCCCTGACGCTCAACTGATTGAAAATGTCTCTTTCAGCCAGTTTTTCGTTGCGGTGTAGTCCGATCCGTCTTCAGCCTCGCCATGGCCAGTGCGCAAGGTGATGTGTGTGACCTTTGCGCGCGCCTGTTCGAGTTGCACTTCCAGATGGGCGGAGGCATCGGCGTCGCGTCTTTCATCCCAGAGACCGGATAGGATAAGCACAGGCAAGCCGTTGAGCGGCTCCGGACGCACCATGCTTGGGGATTGGGGTCTGAGCAAGGCTGCTCCGGCAATGAGGGACGGTCGCTGCCAGAGAATCGCTGCCGCCATGATCGCGCCGCTCGAATAGCCAATCAGTACAGGGGGCTTTGCCCAGTCGGGGTTCCGGTGTTTCAGATCCCTGATGAAATCCGCCAGGTCACCCGCATCACGGGCGATTTCGTCATAATCGAGCGAGAAATCCTCATTTCGTCTGATAAAGGAGTAGCCTCGTCTCTGGCTGTGATGGCCTCGAATGAAGATCCCCGCAACGCGCAGAGACAGGCGCGCAAGGAAATCAGCGCCATCGGTTTCCGAGCGTCCAGAGCCATGCAGGAAGATCAGCGGATGGCCGTTCGCGCTGCGCATATTGGTGTTATGGTAGAACGAGTCGGCAGATGACATGGGCATCACAGGCTTAGCGATTGATAACGCTCCTATTTGACTGCAAATATCCCCAGACCAATACGGGAATTTTGCGATACTCACAAATTTGCAAAATCCCTGTTGACTTCACCCATGCGGTTTTGCATAAAGCCGCTCACGAACTGACCGCGACTTGGCGGGCTTTTCGAGACCATCCTGTTCGCAGGGACAGGACGCGAAGCTTGGAGGAGTGTCCGAGTGGTTAAAGGAGACGGACTGTAAATCCGTTCGCTATGCGTACGCTGGTTCGAATCCAGCCTCCTCCACCATCTTCGCTTACGTCTCGCGCGGGTGTAGCTCAATGGTAGAGCAACAGCCTTCCAAGCTGATGACGAGGGTTCGATTCCCTTCACCCGCTCCATCATTGTTTCTGTTACACCTTTGTCGTATTCGTTGGTCCGAAAGTCCTTTCGTGTCGGTCTTTTTGTATAGAACCGGGTTTGCGGCTTCTTTCACAAGAGGTGCGGCCTTTTAGCGCAGAAGTATGCCAACGACGTTTGGCCCGACGACGAGAGCTGTTTCCATGGCTAAGGAAAAGTTTGAACGTAACAAGCCGCATGTGAACATCGGCACGATTGGTCACGTTGACCATGGTAAAACTACCCTGACAGCAGCGATCACCATGACCCTTGCGGAAACTGGTGGCGCGACGGCGAAAGCCTATGACGAGATTGATGGTGCGCCTGAAGAAAAAGCACGCGGCATCACGATCTCTACGGCTCACGTTGAGTATGAGACGGAAAACCGTCACTACGCTCACGTCGACTGCCCGGGCCACGCTGACTATGTGAAAAACATGATCACTGGTGCGGCTCAGATGGACGGCGCTATCCTGGTCTGCTCTGCAGCTGATGGCCCGATGCCCCAGACCCGTGAGCACATCCTGCTTGCCCGTCAGGTTGGCGTTCCTGCGCTTGTTGTTTACCTGAACAAAGTTGACCAGGTTGACGATGAAGAGCTTCTCGAGCTTGTTGAAATGGAAGTTCGCGAACTTCTGGACAGCTACGAATTCCCTGGCGATGATATCCCCATCGTTAAAGGCTCTGCTCTTGCTGCCGTTGAAAACCGTGATCCGGAAATCGGCCGTAACTCCATCACTGAGCTGATGGCTGCGGTTGATGACTACATCCCGACCCCGGAACGTCCTGTCGACCTTCCGTTCCTGCTGCCGATCGAAGACGTTTTCTCGATCTCTGGTCGTGGTACGGTTGTTACCGGTCGTGTTGAACGCGGCAAGGTGCATGTTGGTGACGAGATTGAAATCGTCGGCATCAAAGACACTCAGAAAACCACCTGTACCGGTGTTGAAATGTTCCGCAAGCTGCTGGACAGCGGTGAAGCAGGCGACAACGTCGGTGTTCTTCTGCGTGGTACCAAGCGTGAGGACGTTGAGCGCGGTCAGGTTCTTTGTAAGCCGGGTTCAGTTAACCCGCATACCAAGTTCAAGGCAGAAGCCTACATCCTGACGAAAGAAGAAGGTGGTCGTCATACCCCGTTCTTCACCAACTATCGTCCGCAGTTCTATTTCCGCACCACCGACGTGACCGGTGTTGTGACCCTTGATGAGGGCGTGGAAATGGTTATGCCTGGCGATAACGTGAACATGAATGTCGAGCTGATCGTACCGATCGCCATGGAAGAAAAGCTGCGCTTCGCTATTCGCGAAGGTGGCCGTACCGTCGGCGCCGGTATCGTTGGCGCTATCGTCGAGTAATCCACTCGATCAAAAGAATATTGCGAAGCCCCGGTCAGACCTCTGGCCGGGGCTTTTTGTTGTGGGGATGTTGTGCTGTTGCAAAGCAGCTTTCTCATTCTCGTCTAGCGAGGGGAACTCTGTTCAGAGGATCTGCCTTTCTAACCCATAGCAAAGCTAGGATCGGCTTGAATTGACAAAGCGTTGCTTGAGCTTCTCGGTTCTTCGGGGCGAGTAAAGTGGGGTGGAATTGTGTAGTGTTGAGTAAAAACACCCGCATAAGTAGTAGAAGTTTATTAACAATCCCATGCAATAGTTCGATTACTTTTTACTAAGTATAACATTGCGTGAGGAAAAGATGCGCTATTCAGTATCCGCAAAGGTCATCACGATCGTTATGGTCTTGAGTCTCGTGATCGTCGCTCAGTCCGTGTTCAGCGTAATGCAGCTGGGCAAGATCGGTCAGGAAATCGAGACAATTGCCGAATCTGACATTCCGTTGACCGAGGTCTTGAGTCGGATTACGACGCATCAGCTGGAACAATCCGTGATGTTTGAGCGGATCCTGCGTCTCAACGGATTGGTTGAAGGGGATATTCCGGCCCAGAAGTCGGCTGCCGAAACCAGATTCACTGACTACGCAGCTCTCGTCGAGCAGGAAATCCAGCAAGGGGAGCGTATTGCCGAAAAAGCGCTCGAGCATACTTTTGATGAAAAAACGCGCTCTCAAATTCAGCATGTCGTAACGGCACTCAAGCAGATTGAAGCCGAGCATCGTACCTACGATAAACATGCAGCGCAGATCATTGCCTATTCGGATGCCAACGACACCGACAAAGCCCTCGCAATGCTTCAGACAATTGAGCAAGAGGAAAAGAAGCTCAATCGGGAACTGGTAGAGCTTCTGCGACAGATTGAGGGGTTCACCCTCAAGGCAACACGCACGGCAGAAGAGCATGAGAAGACAACGGAGTATGTTCTCATCATTATCGCCATTGTTTCGACGCTACTCGGTGTTGCTGTCTCTAGTTTTCTCACGCGAAAGACCGTCACGTTACCCTTGCGCCAAGTTGTCGCCGGGCTGGAAAAGCTGTCGGAGAATGATCTATCCGCCAGCGTTTCGGTCAAGGGCAATGACGAGATCGCAGATCTGGCGCGGGCATTTGATCGCTTCAAGAAGAAGCTTATTCATATGCGCCAGCTGGAAGAGGAGCGAGAAGAAGCCGATCGCAAGAGTATTTCTGAGCGGCGGAAAATACTTTCGATCATGGCGAGTGAGGTTAAAGACAAGACCGAGGAAGGCATTGATGTGATTGCCGAAAGCGCGGGCGAAGTGAGGAGCCAGTCGATGGAGATGCGCGATTCTCTGGAGCAGGCCAATAAAAGTGTTTCGCAAATATTGGCTCAAGCTCAGGAAACCCATGCGCAGTCTCAGGAAGCCGTCGAACTTTCGGAGGAACTGCTCACCGCGATCAGTGAGGTGGCCGAGAAAACGGATATGTCCAACAAGCTGACCGTGGAGGCCGTTTCCTTGTCTTCCTCCTCGCAAGGCACGATTGCCGAGCTGGCAACGGCCGCCGACAGCATTGGTCAGTTTGTATCTGTCATCAGCGACATCGCAGAAAAAACCAACCTTCTGGCACTGAATGCGACGATCGAGGCGGCAAGAGCCGGGGAGGCGGGGCGCGGCTTTGCCGTTGTTGCTGCGGAAGTCAAGGATCTGGCCGAGCAAACCAACAATTCGACCAAGCAGATTTCTGAACAGGTCGTAACCATTCAGCAGAAGACGAATGCTGCCGTCTCCTCCATGGATCAACTGATCCAGAGTACGCGCGGACTGAGCGAGATGGCCGCCACCGTTGCCTCGGCTACGGAAGAGCAACGCGCGACCACCGAAAATTTCGGCCGTATTGTCAGTGAATCCGGCCGCTCGGTCGGGATGATGTCAACGGGCATGTCAGAGGTGGCCCAGATTGCCCAAAGGACTCTGGCTTTCTCTGGTGCAATGAGCGAGAAGACAAACAGCATGTCCATGACGGCGCGGAGCTTGCGTGAAGAGATCCCTGCCATTATTCAAGCTTCGCTTGACGCAACCGAGCAACGCTCGGAAGCCAGAATCGACACTGATGTGCAGGTGAAGGGCCGCGATGAAATGGGTGAGTTTGTGACCAAACTGTCCAACATCTCCAGCAAGGGTGCCTGCATGTCGGATATCGGGCGCGCGGTTTCCGATCCCATCCAACTGGATATGCCAGACTTGGGCTGGGCCAACTACAGGAAGATTTGGGCCAGAGACCAAAAGATCGGACTTGAGCGGATCTAGGGGTATTGGTTTGTCTTTATGGGATTTCAAATTGAAAGCCATGATCCCTCTCTATACATGCAGCACATGCTGCCGTTCGTGAACTTCCTGCGAACGTCAGCAATCCGCCCTGTTGAACAATTGATGTTTCCGGTCAGGTGAATTTCCTGCTTTTCAACGGATGCTGCAAATATCGGAACAGACATTATCGCAGTCAGATGATTCCACCGATTGTTGATTGGTCTGCAAACCGGGCCCTTCTCTTTGCGTGGCAGATGGATGACCTGATGCTATGACATGAGGAAACAGGCTTATTCTTTTCCACCTGTTGATTTTTTGTCATATTGCTGTCTTTTCCCTTGCGGTTGAGATCGAAAGCCAATAGGTAGTCACCATCCTGATTGTCACTGACTGTCACGAGATAGGGGTGTAGCTCAGCTGGTAGAGCATCGGTCTCCAAAACCGAGGGTCGGGGGTTCGAGTCCCTCCGCCCCTGCCATTTCGTGCTTGATCTTACGGGTCAAGGTATTATATATGGTGTCAATCCTATGAACGCGCGAAACTTGTTTCGCGCGTTATTATATGTGAGCGGCTAACTAAATGGCTAAAACCAACCCTTTTACATTCTTGCAGCAAGTGCGTTCCGAAGCGTCCAAGGTTACTTGGCCGACGCAGAAGGAAACGGCGATCACCACAGTGATGGTGTTTGTGATGGTGGCACTTGCCTCTGTCTTCTTTCTGCTGGCTGATCAGGTGTTGAGCTTCGGCGTCAGCTTTATTCTCGGATTGGGAGGGTAAGGCATCATGACAAAACCAAAGCGATGGTACATCGTTCACGCATATTCGAATTTTGAAAAGAAGGTTGCTGAAGACATTCGCCAGCAGGCTGAGCGGAATGGACTTGGTGAGCTTTTTGATGAGGTTCTTGTGCCAACCGAGAAGTTTGTCGAGGTTCGGCGCGGACGTAAGGTGGAATCCGAGCGCAAATTCTTCCCCGGCTACGTGCTGGTGAAGATGGCCATGACGGACGATGCCTATCATCTGATCAAGAATACCCCGAAAGTTACTGGCTTTCTGGGGTCCGATAACAAGCCCATTCCCATCTCGAATGCGGAAGCCGAGCGCCTGTTGTCGCAAGTTGAGGACGGTGTCGACAAGCCGATGCCGACCATTACCTTTGAAGTGGGTGAACAGGTTCGGGTTTCCGATGGCCCGTTTGCTTCCTTTAACGGGCTCGTGGAAGAGGTGGACGAAGAACGTGCACGTCTGAAGGTGACTGTGTCGATCTTTGGTCGCGCGACGCCAGTCGAGCTCGAATATAATCAGGTCGACAAGCTCTGATTGTGACTAACCGGGTGCCGTGTTCTTTTTGAGCCGGCGTCCTTCGTTTCGTGCGGGAGATTGGTTCATTTGCCAAATGGGCTGTCCGACCGCGCGACTTTCTCGTTTTAAACTACTGCTCCAAATCGGGAGCGTTAGGGAAAGAACATGGCAAAGAAGATTCAAGGGTACCTGAAACTTCAGGTACCGGCAGGGGCGGCTAACCCGTCTCCGCCGATTGGTCCCGCTCTCGGTCAGCGCGGCCTGAATATCATGGAATTCTGTAAGGCGTTTAACGCCAAGACACAGGAAATGGAAAAGAATCAGCCGATTCCGGTGATTATTACCATTTACCAGGACAAGTCTTTCACTTTCGAGATGAAGACACCGCCTGCGTCTTACTTCCTGAAAAAGGCTGCAAACGTGCAGAAAGGGTCTTCTGCTCCTGGTCGTGATGTTGGTGGCAAGGTTACCAAAGCACAGGTCAAGGAAATCGCGGAAGCGAAAATGAAAGACCTGAACGCCAACGACATCGAAGCTGCGATGTTGCAGATTGAAGGTTCCGCCCGCGCGATGGGTTTCGAGGTGGTGGGGTAACGTCACATGGCTAAAGAAGGTAAACGCGTTCGCGCTGCTCGCGAAAAAGTCGACGCTACTGCAACATATTCCCTCGAGGAAGCAGTCAAGCTCGTCAAATCCGGCGCACTCGCCAAATTCGACGAAACCGTCGAGATTGCTCTCAACCTTGGTGTTGATCCGCGTCATGCCGACCAGATGGTCCGTGGCGTTTGTCAGCTTCCTGCCGGCACCGGTAAAACCGTTCGTGTCGCTGTTTTCGCTCGTGGCGATAAAGCAGAGGAAGCCAAGGCTGCTGGTGCAGACATCGTTGGTGCAGAAGATCTGGTGGAAATCGTTCAGGGTGGCAAAATCGATTTCGATCGTTGCATTGCATCCCCTGACATGATGCCTCTGGTAGGTCGACTCGGCAAGGTTCTCGGCCCGCGCGGCATGATGCCGAACCCGAAAGTTGGCACCGTAACCCCTGACGTTGCGCAGGCTGTCAAGGACTCGAAAGGCGGCTCTGTCGAATTTCGTGTTGAAAAAGCCGGTATCGTTCATGGCGGTGTTGGCAAGGTCAGCTTTGAAGAATCCGCGCTCGTTGACAACGTAAAAGCGTTTGTTTCTGCGGTTTCCAAGGCTAAGCCGACCGGCGCCAAGGGCACCTACATGCAGAAAATGTCCCTGTCCTCCACCATGGGGCCAGGTGTACGTGTAGATCTTGCTTCTGTCGAATAAACCGATTAGAAGTCAATACTGATTCCTCCCGATTCTTGTCGGGGGGATGTCTGACTATTGTTTATCGCGGAAAAGTTATTCGACTTACCTCCTGTGATTTGCAAGATCGCAAGATCATGTGCGCGGCGACGTCTTTCGGGATGTCTCCAAACACACAGTCAGACTGCCTGTCCAAGACTGCGGGTGTCAATCGCTTTGCTGAAAAGTGAGAGACTTAAATATCCAGCACAGATGGGGTGGACTAATGAGACAAAGGATTTTGTCTGTTGGTCGAACCTATGCTTGCCGTGTTCCTGATCCATCGGGGCGGCAAGGAGGACAGGTCCCTTCGTGCCAGGACTCCTTGTCGATTTCGTTAGGGTGAACTGGTCAAGTGTAACCTCCGGTTTTTGCCTGTTTGGGGCAGGGGCCGGTAACTGGAGAGAAGGCATTGGATAGAGCGGAAAAGCAAGAAGCTGTTTCGGCCCTTCATGAAACGCTGAAAAGCGCGGAAGTTGTGGTTGTAGCTCACTATGCTGGCCTCACCGTTGCAGATATGACCGACCTTCGCAGTAAAATGCGTGATGCCGGTGCATCGGTGCAGGTTGCCAAGAACCGTCTTGTCAAGCTCGCTCTTCAAGGCACGGATGCTGAACCAATTTCTGACCTGTTCGCAGGCCAGACACTGATCGCCACGTCTGGCGATCCGGTTTCTGCACCGAAGGTGGCCGCTGAATTCGCCAAGAAAAATGACAAGCTTGTCATCCTGGGCGGCGTTATGGGCACCACCGTACTCGATACCGCAGGCGTGAATGCACTCGCAACCATGCCGTCGCTTGATGAACTGCGTGGCAAGATCGTTGGTGTGCTTCAGGCACCCGCGACCAAGATCGCTCAGGTCCTGCAGGCACCGGGCGGACAGCTCGCACGCGTATTCGGGGCATATGCCAAGAAGGACGAAGCGGCATAAGGCCGTTCTCGATCAAACAAACAGATTATTAGGTTCGTACCAATAGGAAACAATACGATGGCTGATCTTGAAAAGCTCGTAGAAGAACTTTCTACCCTGACCGTTATGGAAGCAGCTGAGCTGTCCACCATGCTCGAAGACAAATGGGGCGTTTCTGCTGCTGCTCCTGTCGCGATGGCTGCTGCTGCTGGCCCTGCTGCCGAAGCTGCTGAAGAAAAAACCGAATTTGACGTTGTTCTGACCGCCGCTGGCGACAAGAAAATCAACGTCATCAAAGAAGTCCGTGCCATCACCGGTCTTGGCCTGAAAGAAGCCAAAGAACTGGTCGAAGGCGCACCGAAGCCGGTTAAAGAAGCTTGCGACAAAGCAGAAGCTGAAGAGCTGAAGAAAAAACTCGAAGAAGCAGGCGCTTCTGTCGAACTCAAATAAGACTTCGGTCTTGTCCATGTATTTCGGGGGAGCAATCCCCCGAAATACTCTTTGAAAATCCGCAGCCTTAACGGGCGTTTTTCTCAAGAGCCTGCACAATCCTGTGACGGGCTTTTTGGCCAACCGCCCATATAGCGAGACGAGGAGCGACGATGGCTCAGACGTTTTCTGGTCGTAACAAGCTAAGAAAATACTTCGGTCATATTATTGAAGTGGCAGACATGCCAAACCTCATTGAGGTTCAAAAAGCTTCCTATGACCAGTTTTTGCAAGTGGATGAACCCGCCTCTGGACGCCTTGATGAAGGTCTTCAGGCGGTGTTTTCATCTGTATTTCCAATCTCGGATTTTTCGGGATCGGCGCAGCTCGAATTCGTGCGTTTCGAATTTGAGGCACCCAAGTATGACACCGAGGAATGCCGCCTTCGCGGGATGACCTACTCGGCACCGCTGAAGCTGACCCTTCGCCTCATCGTTTTCGAGGTGGATGAGGATACAGGTGCGCGGTCCGTCAAGGACATCAAGGAGCAGGATGTCTATATGGGCGACATGCCGCTCATGACCGACAAGGGGACATTCATTGTCAACGGCACCGAGCGTGTGATAGTTTCCCAGATGCACCGCTCTCCGGGCGTGTTCTTCGATCATGACAAGGGCAAGAGCCATTCTTCAGGTAAACTTCTGTTTGCCGCGCGCATCATTCCTTATCGTGGCTCATGGCTCGATATTGAATTCGATGCCAAGGATATCGTCTTTGCCCGTATCGACCGTCGTCGCAAGATTCCGGTTTCCAGTCTGCTGTTCGCTTTGGGTATGGATACAGAAGAAATTCTGGAAACTTACTATAACAAAGTCACCTATGAACGCGCGGATGGTGCCTGGCGTGTTGCCTTTGATGGCGAAGCCCTCAAGGGAACCAAGCCGGATACAGATCTTGTCGATGCCCTGACCGGTGAAGTGGTCTTTGAAGCTGGCAAGAAGCTGACCGCGCGTCAGATCAAGAAACTGACCGAGGGTGGCCTGACCTACCTCAAGGTTGATGACATTGATCTGCATGGCAAATATCTTGCTGAAGATGCTGTAAGCCTGACCTCTGGCGAGATCTTCGTTGAAGCCGGTGAGGAAATCGACGAGAAAAATCTCCAGTTGCTGAAGGATTCCGGCTTCGACGAGATTTCGGTTCTCAACATCGACCATGTTACGGTTGGTGGGTATATCCGCAACACGCTGTCTGTCGACAAGAACTCGGATCGCGAATCCGCACTGTTCGATATCTACCGCGTGATGCGCCCCGGTGAACCGCCGACCATCGAGACTGCTGAAGCGATGTTTGAATCGCTGTTCTTCGATTCCGAGCGTTACGATCTTTCCGCCGTTGGCCGCGTCAAGATGAACATGCGCATGGATCTCGATGTCGAGGACACCGTTCGTATTTTGCGCAAGGAAGACATTGTCGAAGTCATTCGCACTCTGCTTGATCTGCGTGATGGCAAGGGCGAGATCGACGACATTGACAACCTTGGCAACCGTCGTGTCCGTTCGGTTGGCGAGCTGATGGAAAACCAGTATCGCATCGGTCTTTTGCGCATGGAGCGCGCGATCAAGGAACGTATGTCCTCGATCGAGATCGACACCGTGATGCCGCAGGATCTCATCAACGCCAAACCGGCTGCTGCTGCCGTACGCGAGTTCTTTGGCTCGTCCCAGCTTTCGCAGTTCATGGACCAGAACAACCCGCTGTCGGAAATTACCCACAAGCGCCGTCTTTCGGCTCTTGGGCCGGGTGGTCTGACCCGTGAGCGTGCCGGGTTTGAGGTGCGCGACGTGCATCCGACTCACTATGGCCGTATCTGTCCGATTGAAACGCCCGAGGGGCCGAACATTGGTCTGATCAACTCTCTGGCCACTTTTGCGCGCGTCAACAAATACGGCTTCATCGAGTCGCCTTATCGCAAGGTTAAAGATGGGCGTGTGTCCGACGAGGTTATCTATCTTTCTGCAATGGAAGAGGCCAAGCACTATGTTGCTCAGGCCAACATCCCGCTGAATAACGACAACAGCTTCGTTGACGAGACCGTTATCTGCCGTCATGCGGGTGATGTGATGCTGACGCCGGCTGATCGTGTCGATTTCATGGACGTTTCGCCCAAGCAGTTGGTCTCTGTTGCTGCGGCGCTTATTCCATTCCTTGAAAACGATGACGCCAACCGCGCTCTGATGGGCTCGAACATGCAGCGTCAGGCCGTGCCTCTGGTGCGCGCCGAAGCGCCGTTCGTTGGTACGGGCATGGAGCCGATTGTGGCACGGGATTCCGGCGCCGCAATTGCTGCAAGCCGTACTGGTGTCGTCGATCAGGTGGATGCGACCCGTATCGTTGTTCGGGCAACCGAAGAGCGTGACCCGAACAAGTCCGGTGTCGATATCTATCGTCTGGCCAAATTCCAGCGTTCAAACCAGTCGACCTGCATCAACCAGCGTCCGCTCGTGGCTGTTGGGGATCTTGTGACCAAAGGCGAGATCATTGCGGACGGTCCTTCGACCGATCTTGGTGATCTGGCGCTAGGCCGCAACTGTCTCGTGGCCTTCATGCCTTGGAACGGTTATAACTTCGAAGACTCCATTCTTCTTTCCGAACGCATCGTGAAGGAAGATATCTTCACCTCGATCCATATCGAGGAATTCGAAGTGATGGCCCGCGATACCAAGCTTGGACCAGAAGAGATCACACGTGATATTCCGAACGTTTCGGAAGAATCTCTGAAAAATCTCGACGAGGCTGGCATCACCTATATTGGTGCGGAAGTGAAGCCGGGCGATATTCTGGTCGGCAAGATTACACCGAAGGGCGAAAGCCCGATGACACCGGAAGAAAAGCTTCTGCGTGCCATCTTTGGTGAGAAAGCTTCCGACGTTCGTGATACCTCCCTGCGCATGCCTCCGGGAACCTTTGGTACCGTTGTTGAGGTTCGTGTGTTCAACCGTCACGGCATCGACAAGGACGAACGCGCCATGTCGATCGAGCGTGAGGAAATTGAACGCCTCGCGAAAGACCGTGATGACGAACAGGCGATCCTTGATCGCAACGTCTATGGTCGTCTTGCAGACATGCTCAATGGTCACGTTGGCACAGCTGGTCCGAAAGGCTTCCGCAAGGATACCACCATCACCCAGGCGGAGATGGCTGAGTTCCCACGGAGCCAGTGGTGGCTGTTTGCTGTCGAAGATGAAAAGCTGATGGGTGAAGTAGAAGCCCTGCGCAATCAGTATGACGACAGCCGCAAGCGTCTTGAGCAGCGTTTCATCGACAAGGTCGAGAAACTGCAGCGTGGTGACGAACTGCCGCCGGGCGTCATGAAAATGGCCAAGGTCTTCATCGCGATCAAGCGTAAGCTTCAGCCGGGTGATAAGATGGCTGGTCGTCACGGCAACAAGGGTGTGGTTTCCCGCATCGTGCCGATTGAGGACATGCCTTATCTGGAAGACGGTACCCACGTTGATATCGTTTTGAACCCGCTTGGTGTGCCGTCGCGCATGAACGTTGGTCAGATTCTCGAAACCCATCTTGGCTGGGCCTGTGCAGGCATGGGCCACAAGATTGGCAAGATGTATGACGACTACCGGAAAAATGGTAACCTTGAGCCATTGCGTAAAGAGCTGAGTGACGTTTATCATGACAATGGCAAGAATCTAAAAGTCATTGAGCATGATGATGAAAGCGTCATCCGCATCGCGCAGCAGGTTCGTAAGGGCGTATCCATCGCGACGCCGGTCTTTGACGGCGCTCATGAGCCTGACATTGTTGAAATGCTGGAAAAATCGGGCCTTCATAGTTCCGGGCAGTCCACGCTCTTTGACGGTCAGACAGGCGAGCAATTCGACCGTCCGGTGACAGTGGGCTATATTTATATGCTCAAGCTGCACCATCTGGTCGACGAGAAGATCCACGGTCGTTCGATTGGCCCATACAGTCTTGTTACCCAGCAGCCGCTTGGTGGTAAGGCCCAGTTTGGTGGTCAGCGCTTCGGTGAGATGGAGGTCTGGGCGCTGGAAGCTTATGGCGCAGCCTACACCTTGCAGGAAATGCTCACCGTCAAGTCGGATGACGTCGCTGGCCGTACCAAGGTCTACGAAGCGATTGTTCGTGGCGATGATACGTTTGAAGCCGGTATTCCGGAGAGCTTCAACGTCCTCGTCAAGGAGATCCGGTCCCTTGGTCTGAATATGGAGCTGGAAGATAGCCAGCGCCTGCTCGACCTTGAGCCGAATGATACACCGCCTGCGGACGCTGCTGAATAAGCGGCGCCCGATTAAAGAAACCCGAGGCATATTTTCGGAACGGATCGCGGGGTGAAAACCCGTGATCCGTCTAACCGTAGAGGAGACCCCATGAACCAAGAGGTCATGAATCTTTTCAGTCCGCAGGCTCAGGCCCAGACCTTCGACCAGATTCGCGTGTCCATCGCGAGCCCGGAGAAGATTCTGAGTTGGTCATTTGGTGAAATCAAAAAGCCCGAAACGATCAACTACCGGACATTCAAGCCCGAACGCGATGGCTTGTTCTGTGCACGCATTTTTGGTCCGATCAAGGACTATGAATGCTTGTGCGGCAAATACAAGCGCATGAAGTACAAAGGCATCATCTGCGAAAAGTGCGGTGTGGAAGTGACCCTTTCACGCGTGCGCCGCGAGCGGATGGGACATATCGAACTGGCAGCGCCCGTTGCGCATATCTGGTTCCTCAAGTCTCTGCCAAGCCGCATCGGCCAGCTCTTGGACATGACGCTCAAGGATCTTGAGCGCGTTCTCTATTTCGAGAACTATATTGTCGTTGAGCCCGGTCTGACGCCGCTCAAGGAATATCAGCTCCTCAGTGAAGAGGAGTATATCATCGCACAGGACGAGTATGGCGAAGATACCTTCACCGCCATGATCGGTGCCGAGGCGATCCGCGAAATTCTGGCATCTCTTGATCTGGAACAGATCTCCGAGAAACTGCGTCAGGAAATTGCTGAGAGCACCTCGTCGCTTAAGCCGATCAAGCTTGCCAAGCGTCTGAAGATTGTGGAAGCCTTCATCGAATCCGGTAACCGTCCGGAATGGATGATCATGACCATTGTTCCGGTCATTCCTCCCGATCTGCGTCCGCTTGTGCCGCTCGATGGTGGCCGGTTTGCAACGTCCGACCTCAACGATCTATATCGTCGTGTGATCAACCGTAACAACCGTCTGAAGCGTCTTATGGAGCTGCGTGCGCCGGATATCATCATCCGGAACGAAAAACGCATGCTGCAGGAGTCTGTTGATGCGCTGTTCGACAACGGTCGTCGTGGCCGCGTCATTACCGGTGCCAACAAACGTCCGCTGAAGTCGCTGTCCGACATGCTCAAGGGTAAGCACGGTCGTTTCCGTCAGAACCTTCTGGGTAAACGCGTCGACTATTCCGGTCGTTCCGTTATCGTGGTTGGTCCTGAGTTGAAGCTGCACCAGTGCGGTCTGCCGAAGAAGATGGCGCTTGAGCTGTTCAAGCCGTTCATCTATTCGCGTCTTGATGCCAAGGGCTATTCAACGACGGTCAAACAGGCCAAGAAATTGGTAGAGAAGGGCAAGCCGGAAGTCTGGGATATCCTTGAAGAGGTCATCCGCGAGCATCCGGTCATGCTGAACCGTGCGCCGACGCTCCACCGTCTTGGCATTCAGGCTTTTGAGCCGATGCTGGTGGAAGGCAAGGCCATTCAGTTGCATCCGCTCGTCTGCTCGGCCTTCAACGCCGACTTCGATGGTGACCAGATGGCCGTTCACGTGCCTCTGTCGCTTGAAGCTCAGCTCGAAGCGCGCGTCTTGATGATGTCCACCAACAACATCCTGCATCCGGCCAACGGTACTCCGATTATCGTTCCGTCTCAGGATATTGTTCTTGGCCTTTACTATCTCTCGATCATGAACGAGAACGAGCCGGGTGAGGGGAGTCTCTTCTCCGATATCGGCGAGTTGCATCATGCGCTTGAGACCAAGGCGGTCACTCTGCATGCCAAGGTCAAGGGTCGGTTCAAGACCGTTGATGAAGAAGGCAACCCGATTTCACAGATCTATGAGACCACTCCAGGTCGCATGCTGATTGGTGAACTTCTGCCGCGTCATCCGGGCATTTCCTTCGAGGAATGCAACAAGCTGATGACCAAGAAGGAAATCTCTCGGATGATCCATGCCGTCTACCGCCAGTGCGGTCAGAAGGAAACGGTCATCTTCTGTGACAAGATCATGGGTCTCGGGTTTAACCGCGCGTTCCGTGCCGGCATTTCGTTCGGTATGGATGACATGGTTATTCCGGATTCCAAAGCTGGTCTCATCGAAACCACCGGCACCATGGCGCTGGAGTTTGAACAGCAATATAACGACGGTCTCATCACGCAAGGCGAGAAATACAACAAGGTTGTTGATGCCTGGGCGAAATGTACCGACCGTGTTGCCGATGAGATGATGAAACGCATTCAGGCGATTGAGGTCGATGAAGAAACCGGTCGCCAGAAGCAGATGAACTCGGTTTACATGATGGCCCACTCCGGGGCGCGTGGTTCACCGGCCCAGATGAAACAGCTTGCCGGTATGCGTGGTCTGATGGCCAAACCGTCGGGCGAGATCATCGAAACGCCGATCATCTCGAACTTTAAAGAAGGCCTTACTGTGATGGAGTACTTCAACTCCACCCATGGTGCCCGTAAGGGTCTGGCCGATACCGCTCTGAAGACCGCGAACTCCGGTTACCTCACCCGGCGTCTGGTGGATGTGGCGCAGGATTCGATCATCACCGAGGTTGATTGCGGGTCTGAAGAAGGTCTTGAAGTTGGTGTGATCGTTGATGCCGGTCAGATCGTTGCTTCTCTTGGGACGCGTACTCTTGGCCGTACTGCGGCTGAGGATGTGGTGAACCCGAAAACGGGCAACGTGATCGTTCCGAAAGGCCGGATCATCTCGGAAGAGGATGTCTACGAGATCGAGAACTGCGGTCTGCAGACCATCACGGTTCGTTCGGTTCTGACCTGTCATTCGCGCAACGGTGTTTGTGCGGCATGTTACGGTCGCGACTTGGCACGTGGTACCGAGGTGAATATCGGTGAGGCTGTCGGCGTTATCGCGGCTCAGTCGATCGGTGAACCGGGCACCCAGCTGACCATGCGTACCTTCCACATTGGTGGTACGGCGCAGGTGGTTGACAGCTCCTTCATCGAAGCCAACTTCGAAGGCACGATTCAGTTGCGCAACCGCAATGTGGCTCGCGACTCCGACGGACGGCTTGTGACCCTTGGGCGTAACGTCGCCATTGTCATTATTGATGATGAAGGCAACGAACGTTCGGTCAACAAGCTTACTTACGGTTCGCACCTGCATGTCGATGAAGGGGATCGGGTTACCCGCGGCCAGCGTCTGGCCGAATGGGATCCTTACACCCGTCCGGTGCTTTGTGAGGTGGATGGTGTCGTTGATTTCGAAGACATGGCAGAAGGTCTGTCGGTCAGCGAGGCAACGGATGAGTCCACCGGTATCACCAAGCGTGTCGTCATCGACTGGCGGTCAAACCCACGCTCTGTAGACATGAAGCCGGCGATCACCATCCGTAATGGTGATGGCAAGCTTCTGACCCTGCCGCGTGGTGGCGATGCCCGCTATATGTTGCAGGTCGAGTCGATCCTTTCGGTTCAGCCCGGCAACAAGGTTGGTGCTGGTGACGTTCTGGCCCGTGTTCCGATGGAAAGCGCCAAGACAAAAGACATCACCGGTGGTCTGCCACGTGTGGCCGAACTGTTCGAAGCGCGTCGTCCGAAAGATCACGCTATCATCGCAGATATCGATGGCACGATCCGCTTTGGTCGCGACTACAAAAACAAACGCCGCATTGTGCTCGAACCGCATGATGAGTCGCTTGAGCCAATTGAATATCTGATCCCGAAAGGGCGCCCGTTCCATCTTCAGGAAGGTGACCCGATCGAAAAAGGTGAATATATTCTCGATGGCAACCCGGCACCGCATGACATTCTGGCCGTGAAGGGCGTTGCTGCTCTGGCTGAATATCTCGTCAACGAGATTCAGGATGTTTATCGTCTGCAAGGTGTGGGCATCAACGACAAGCACATTGAAGTGATTGTTCGTCAGATGCTGCAGAAAGTTGAAATCGAAGAACAGGGCGATAGCTACTTCCTGCATGCGGAGCATATCGATCGCCTTGAATTCGAGGAAGAGAATGAACGTTTGGCTGGAGAGGGCAAGCGTCCTGCAAAAGGCAAGCCGGTTCTGCTTGGTATCACCAAGGCCAGCTTGCAGACCCGTTCGTTCATCTCTGCAGCCTCCTTCCAGGAGACCACACGCGTTCTGACCGAAGCTTCGGTCCAAGGCAAGATCGATACGCTCGAAGGCCTGAAAGAGAACGTTATCGTGGGTCGTCTCATCCCGGCCGGTACTGGTCGTGTGATGTCCGGCTTGCGCCGTGTGGCGACGCATCGCGATGATCTCATTCTGGAAGAACGCCAGCGGACACAGTCCCTGAGTTCTACGCCGAAGATCCGCGATATGTCGGACCAGCCTCCGGTGGAGCCCGCTGAATAAGCGATAAAGTCAAATTCGAAAATCAGAAGGGCCGCCTTGCTTCGCAGGGGGGCCCTTTTTTAATCCTGTGTCTCACGTCGCGCGGCCCCACTTTTAACATATTCGGTCAGGTACATGCGCCCTTTGAAAAGGGGATGAAGCGATGGTTTGTCTTGGTTGTGTTTTCAAGGCCAGCAAGATGAGAACGTCTTGCCTGGTATTGGTTGTTGGGGTTCTGACGGCTACGTCCTCCTTTGCTAACTGCCAAGATGCAAGCGGCAATGGGTTTGAGCTCAAGGGCGCGACCGCTGTGCAGGACGAGAAGGGCTTGGAGTGGCAACGCTGTGCCGTGGGGATGCGCTGGTCGGGCGGGGAGGGAACCTGTGTTGGTGAACCCCAGGGGCGCGGTTTGGAAGAGATGAAACTTGAGGCGAAGAAACTCGGGCAGGGCTGGCGCGTGCCAACCGCGGAAGAGTTTGACAACATCTACTTTGAGAGCTGTTCCGGCCCCAAGATCGATACGATTGTCTTTCCGGGAATAGAGGCTTCTGATTTTGGAGATGGCGCCGAGTTCTGGACTGTAACCTCGGCCACGCTTCCCCGTATGTATTACTACTTCAACATCACCCATGGCTATGTTGATGCGCACAGTGCGGGATTTTCTCTGTCCGGTTTGCTTGTCAGGAATCACCAGTAACTCGGCCAAGGTTTCTTAGCGAATCTGTTGTAGAGGAGCTTGTTGAGGGGCGGTCCGATAGCTCTGTTTTCTCGCCAATAAGAGGGAAGAATCGGCGGTTTCACGCGAAGGGTCTGAGATGGTGTCTTGATGTTGCGGATTCTGTTGTAGATGAGCAATAAAAATACAATGATTTCCTACAAATGGTGGGTTTCTGGGAATCTTCATCAGGGGGGTTGACGAGATTGTAAAGTCAGAGTAGTTTCGCGCCACTTCTCGGATAGGCCGTAAGCACTCACGATCGAAGGCGCCACGTTTTCGAACCAAGACTGCTTAAACGATGTCCGTATTTATGAAGCTGAGATTGACTGGCTCAAGATTGCGGCTCCGGCTGTAATCCTCTGGTTTTCACAGCGCCGTTCGCGGCAAGGGTCGCGCGATGGTGCGCTTTTGTGCGTGCGGACGGTGCATTTGGTAATTCGGGCAGTTCCGGCGATCGCCTGATCGATGGAAGTGCGTTGCACCAACTAAACATGGCGTTTCCTTGCCATCTTGACGTGTCAAGTTGACCGGGGCGCCTTAGTTCAGAGAGATCTGAAAGGCACACGTTAATGCCAACCATTAACCAGCTTATTCGTAAGCCGCGCAAGGCGCCGGTAAAGCGAAATAAAGTTCCGGCCATGGAGGCCTGCCCCCAGAAGCGGGGTGTATGTACGCGCGTCTATACCACTACGCCGAAAAAGCCGAACTCGGCTCTGCGTAAGGTTGCCAAGGTGCGTCTGACCAACGGGTTCGAGGTTATCGGCTACATCCCTGGTGAGGGCCATAACCTGCAGGAACACTCGGTTGTGATGATCCGCGGCGGTCGCGTGAAAGATTTGCCCGGTGTTCGTTATCACATTCTTCGCGGTGTGCTGGATACGCAGGGTGTTAAAGACCGTAAACAGCGCCGTTCTAAATATGGTGCAAAGCGGCCTAAATAAGCCGCTTATTGGAGTTCTGGTCACATGTCACGTCGCCATAGTGCAGAAAAACGCGTTATCAACCCGGATCCGAAATTCGGTGATATCGTTGTTTCAAAATTCATGAACAGCATCATGCTGGACGGCAAAAAGTCCGTTTCAGAAAGCATCGTTTACGGTGCTCTTGATGCTGTTGAAGGCAAATTGAAGCAGAATCCGGTTGAGGTGTTCCACACCGCTCTGGAAAATGTCATGCCTGCTGTTGAGGTTCGCTCCCGCCGTGTTGGTGGTGCGACCTACCAGGTTCCTGTCGACGTTCGCACAGAACGCAAGCAGGCTCTGGCTATCCGCTGGATCATTACAGCAGCTCGTAATCGCAACGAACGCACCATGGTTGATCGCCTGTCCGGCGAACTTCTCGACGCGTTCAACAATCGCGGTTCTGCAGTCAAAAAACGCGAAGATACGCATCGTATGGCGGAAGCCAACCGTGCATTCTCGCATTATCGCTGGTAAACCTTTAGGGGCGAAGTCATGGCACGCAGCCACAAGATTGAGGACTATCGTAACTTCGGCATCATGGCCCACATTGATGCTGGTAAGACGACGACTACTGAGCGTATCCTCTTTTATACCGGAAAAAGCCATAAGATTGGCGAAGTTCATGATGGTGCTGCCACCATGGACTGGATGGCTCAGGAGCAGGAGCGTGGCATTACGATCACGTCTGCCGCAACCACTTGCTTCTGGCGCGAAAAGCGTCTGAACATCATCGATACTCCAGGCCACGTTGACTTCACCATTGAGGTTGAGCGTTCCTTGCGTGTGCTTGATGGCGCTGTTTGTGCCCTTGATGCCAACGCAGGTGTCGAACCGCAGACCGAGACTGTCTGGCGTCAGGCTGACAAATACGCCGTGCCGCGGATGATCTTCGTCAACAAGATGGATAAGCTTGGTGCCGACTTCTTCCGCTGCGTGCAGATGATCAAGGACCGTCTTGGTGCTGTTCCGCTTTGCCTGCAGCTGCCAATCGGTTCCGAGAGCGAATTCACCGGTGTTGTTGATCTGATCAACATGCGCGCCATCATCTGGCTCGAAGAGTCTCTCGGTGCTAAATTTGAGTATCGTGATATTCCTGCTGAGCTTGCTGATCAGGCTGCAGAATACCGTGAAACTCTCATCGAGACCGTTGTGGAAGCTGACGAAGCGGCCATGGAAGCGTATCTGGAAGGTGATGAGCCCTCCAATGAAAAGATCATGGAACTGATCCGTAAGGGCACCATTGCCAACGAATTCGTTCCGATCCTGTGCGGTACTGCTTTCAAGAACAAAGGCGTTCAGCCTTTGCTCGACGCTGTGGTCGACTATCTGCCGAGCCCGATTGATATTGAATCAATCCGTGGTATCGACGCGAAAACCGAAGAGCCGATCGAGCGTCATGCTGATGACGAAGAGCCCTTCTCCATGCTGGCCTTCAAGATTGCAAACGACCCGTTCGTTGGCTCTCTGACTTTCTGCCGCGTCTATTCCGGTAAGCTTGATGCAGGTACCTCTGTTCTCAATACCGTGAAAGAGAAGCGTGAACGTGTTGGCCGTATGCTGCAGATGCATTCGAACTCACGGGAAGACATCAAGGAAGCCTTTGCTGGTGACATCGTTGCTATCGCGGGCCTCAAGGACACCACCACGGGTGACACGCTGTGTGATCCGCTGAACCCGGTTATCCTTGAGCGCATGGAATTCCCTGATCCGGTCATCGAGATCGCTGTTGAGCCCAAAACCAAGGCCGACCAAGAAAAGATGGGCCTTGCGCTCAACCGCTTGGCTGCCGAGGATCCTTCCTTCCGCGTTAAAACGGATGAAGAATCCGGTCAGACCATCATGGCTGGCATGGGTGAGCTGCATCTTGATATTCTCGTTGACCGCATGAAACGCGAATTCAAGGTCGAGGCAAATATCGGTGCGCCGCAGGTTGCTTACCGTGAAACCATCACCAAAGAAGAGACCGTTGACTACACCCATAAGAAACAGTCCGGTGGTACCGGTCAGTTCGGTCGGGTGAAAATCGTCATTAGTCCTAACGAAGTTGGTGCTGGCTTTGAATTCAAGTCCTCTATCGTTGGTGGTGCTATTCCCAAGGAATACATCCCCGGTGTTGAAAAGGGCATTCGGTCCGTCATGACCGCAGGTCCTCTGGCTGGCTTCCCGATGGTGGACATCAAGGTCGATCTTATCGACGGTGCCTTCCATGATGTTGACTCCTCGGTACTGGCCTTCGAGATCGCTTCTCGTGCCGGTTTCCGCGAAGGCTGCAAAAAGGCAGGTCCGAAACTGCTTGAACCGATGATGAAAGTCGAAGTTGTCACTCCAGAAGAATACATGGGCGACATCATCGGCGACATCAACTCCCGCCGCGGTCAGATTTCTGGTACCGAAGCTCGCGGCGTTGTCACCGTTGTCACCGCTATGGTGCCGCTGGCCAATATGTTCGGGTATGTGAACAACCTTCGTTCCCAGTCCCAGGGTCGCGCGCAATATAGCATGGTGTTCGATCACTATGCGCAAGTGCCTCAGGCCGTTGCAGACGAGGTTCAGGCGAAATACGCCTAATCTTAGCAATTGTTCCGCACTTAACGAAATTCGAAGAATGGAGACTTTCCTATGGCTAAGGAAAAGTTTGAACGTAACAAGCCGCATGTGAACATCGGCACGATTGGTCACGTTGACCATGGTAAAACTACCCTGACAGCAGCGATCACCATGACCCTTGCGGAAACTGGTGGCGCGACGGCGAAAGCCTATGACGAGATTGATGGTGCGCCTGAAGAAAAAGCACGCGGCATCACGATCTCTACGGCTCACGTTGAGTATGAGACGGAAAACCGTCACTACGCTCACGTCGACTGCCCGGGCCACGCTGACTATGTGAAAAACATGATCACTGGTGCGGCTCAGATGGACGGCGCTATCCTGGTCTGCTCTGCAGCTGATGGCCCGATGCCCCAGACCCGTGAGCACATCCTGCTTGCCCGTCAGGTTGGCGTTCCTGCGCTTGTTGTTTACCTGAACAAAGTTGACCAGGTTGACGATGAAGAGCTTCTCGAGCTTGTTGAAATGGAAGTTCGCGAACTTCTGGACAGCTACGAATTCCCTGGCGATGATATCCCCATCGTTAAAGGCTCTGCTCTTGCTGCCGTTGAAAACCGTGATCCGGAAATCGGCCGTAACTCCATCACTGAGCTGATGGCTGCGGTTGATGACTACATCCCGACCCCGGAACGTCCTGTCGACCTTCCGTTCCTGCTGCCGATCGAAGACGTTTTCTCGATCTCTGGCCGTGGTACGGTTGTTACCGGTCGTGTTGAACGCGGCAAGGTGCATGTTGGTGACGAGATTGAAATCGTCGGCATCAAAGACACTCAGAAAACCACCTGTACCGGTGTTGAAATGTTCCGCAAGCTGCTTGATAGCGGTGAAGCAGGCGACAACGTCGGTGTTCTTCTGCGTGGTACCAAGCGTGAGGACGTTGAGCGCGGTCAGGTTCTTTGTAAGCCGGGTTCAGTTAACCCGCATACCAAGTTCAAGGCAGAAGCCTACATCCTGACGAAAGAAGAAGGTGGTCGTCATACCCCGTTCTTCACCAACTATCGTCCGCAGTTCTATTTCCGCACCACCGACGTGACCGGTGTTGTGACCCTTGATGAGGGCGTGGAAATGGTTATGCCTGGCGATAACGTGAACATGAATGTCGAGCTGATCGTACCGATCGCCATGGAAGAAAAGCTGCGCTTCGCTATTCGCGAAGGTGGCCGTACCGTCGGCGCCGGTATCGTTGGCGCTATCGTCGAATAATCATTAGGGCAGGGGTGCCATGGGCACGCCCGAGGCACCCCAGTCTTTGAGGTTGAAAATATGAACGGTCAGAATATTCGAATTCGCCTTAAGGCATTCGACCATCGCATTCTCGATACGTCGGCGAAGGAAATTGTTTCCACGGCTAAGCGCACAGGCGCTAATGTTCGTGGTCCGGTTCCCCTTCCGACCCACATTGAGAAGTTCACTGTCAACCGTTCGCCGCATGTCAACAAGAAAAGCCGTGAGCAGTTCGAGATCCGTACGCACAAGCGTCTCCTCGATATCATCGATCCGACCCCTCAGACGGTCGATGCCCTCATGAAGCTTGACCTTGCGGCCGGTGTGGACGTTGAAATTAAGCTCTAAAGAGCGAGAGGCAAGAGTAGCCATGCGTTCTGGTGTGATCGCACAGAAGTTGGGAATGACCCGAATTTATACCGAGGACGGCGAGCACGTTCCGGTGACAGTTCTCAAAATCGAGAACTGTCAGGTAGTCGCCCAGCGAACTGTACAGAAAAACGGCTATACCGCACTTCAGTTGGGTGTAGGTAAAGCCAAAGTCAAAAATGTAACTCAGCCAATGCGCGGCCACTTCGCCGTTGCAAAGGTCGAACCGAAACGGAAAGTTGCAGAGTTTCGTGTCAGCGAAGACAATCTCATCGAGATTGGTGCCGAGTTGACTGCGGATCACTATGTAGCTGGACAGCATGTGGATGTTGTTGGTACGTCAATTGGTAAGGGCTTTGCCGGCGCCATGAAACGCCACAACTTCGGTGGTGGTCGTGAAACGCACGGCAACTCCCTTTCCCACCGTGCGCATGGTTCGACGGGTCAGTGTCAGGATCCAGGCAAGGTCTTTAAAGGCAAGAAGATGGCAGGTCACATGGGGTCTACCCGCGTAACCACGCAGAATCTGAAAGTCGTCAAGACCGATGCCGATCGTGGTCTGGTGCTGGTTCAGGGTGCTGTTCCCGGTTCCAAAGGCGGCTGGATCCTTATCAAGGATGCCGTCAAAAGAGCACGTCCGGCAGAAGCTCCGCTTCCTGGTGCAATCCGAGCTGCTGCTGCAGCCGCGGAAGCTCCTGCAGCTGAAGCTCCAGCTGAGGGGGGGGAATAAGAATGGAACTCAAGATCAAAACCCTCGATGGCAAAGCTGCCGGTTCTATCGACGTTTCTGACGATGTGTTCGGTCTCGAGCCGCGCGCGGACATTATTGCCCGCATGGTTCGCTACCAGCAGTTGAAGAAAATGGCAGGCACACACAAGACCAAAACCCGTGCGGAAATCACGGGCACAACCAAGAAATACCTTCGTCAGAAGGGTTCTGGTGGCGCCCGTCACGGCAACAAGAAAGTTCCGCAGTTCCGTGGTGGTGGTCGTGCGTTCGGTCCGGTCCTTCGGGATCACGGCGTCGAGTTGCCAAAGAAAATTCGTGCGCTTGCGCTCAAACATGCCCTGTCGACCAAAGCCAAGAATGACAATCTGATCATTCTGGACGATGCGAAAGCAGAGGCACCAAAGACCGCAGCCGTGAAGAAACAGTTCTCCGGTCTGGGCATCGAAAATGCACTCATTATTTCCGGCAAGGAAGTTGATGAGAATTTCGCAAAAGCTGCCCGCAATATCGTTGGTATCGATGTGTTGCCGGTTCAGGGGATCAACGTTGTTGATGTTCTGCGTCGCAATACTCTGGTGCTAACCAAGGCCGCAGTCGATGCTCTGGAGGAACGGTTCAAATGACCACCCTTCGTCATTACGATATCATCCGCAGCCCGGTGATCACCGAGAAAGCCACCATTCAGTCCGAACAGGACAAGGTTGTTTTCAACGTATCCAAGGATGCGACCAAAACAGAAATCAAGGCCGCCGTTGAGGCCCTGTTTTCCGTCAAAGTCAAAAGCGTGAATACTCTGCTCCGCAAGGGCAAGGTTAAACGCTTCAAAGGCATTGTCGGCAAACAGGTTGATGTCAAAAAAGCGATTGTTACCCTCGAAGAGGGCCAATCCATTGACGTCACGACTGGTCTTTAAGCAACACGGGGATAGGCTTTAAGTCATGGCACTCAAGACCTTCAAACCGACAAGCCCAGGCACCCGTCAGTTGGTGATTGTTGACCGTTCCGATCTTTGGAAAGGAAAACCGGTCAAAACCCTCACCGAAGGCCTGACCAAGTCTGGTGGTCGTAACAATGCTGGTCGCGTCACGTCACGTCGTCGTGGTGGCGGTCACAAGCGTTCCTACCGTATGATCGACTTCAAGCGTCGCAAGTTTGACGTTGTCGGCACGGTAGAGCGACTCGAATATGATCCTAACCGTACGGCATTCATTGCTCTGGTTACGTATGAAGACGGCGAGCAGGCCTACATCCTTGCTCCTCAGCGCCTGCGCGCTGGCGACAAGGTTGTCTCTGCCAACAAAGCCGCCGACATCAAACCGGGCAACGCCATGCCGCTGGCCAACATGCCTGTTGGTACCATCATCCACAATGTGGAGATGAAACCTGGCAAAGGCGGTCAGATTGCTCGCTCCGCTGGTGCTTATGCCCAGCTGGTGGGACGTGACCACGGTTATGCGATCGTTCGTTTGAATTCCGGTGAAACGCGTTTGGTCCAAGGGGCCTGCATGGCATCTGTCGGTGCTGTTTCAAACCCGGAACATTCAAACATCAATCTCGGTAAAGCCGGTCGTAACCGTTGGCTCGGTAAGCGTCCGGAAGTGCGCGGTGTCGTTATGAACCCGGTTGATCACCCGCATGGTGGTGGTGAGGGCCGGACCTCTGGTGGCCGTCATCCTGTGTCTCCATGGGGTAAGCCGACCAAAGGCAAGCGTACTCGCTCCAACAAGTCGACCGACAAGTTCATTGTTCGTAGTCGGCATCAGCGCAAGAAATAAGGGTTAACCGATGGCACGTTCTGTTTGGAAAGGTCCGTTTGTTGACGGATACCTCCTGAAGAAGGCAGACAAGGTTCGCTCTTCTGGTCGCAGCGAAGTGATCAAGACATGGAGCAGACGCTCCACGATCTTGCCGCACTTCGTCGGTCTCACCTTTGGTGTGTATAACGGTCAGAAGCATGTACCGGTTCTCGTCTCGGAAGAGATGGTCGGTCACAAGTTCGGCGAATTTTCTCCCTCCCGTACCTACTATGGTCACGGGGCCGACAAAAAGGCTAAGAGGAAATAATGGGTAAGGCAAAACGCGCACGCGTCCTGAAAGACAATGAAGCACAAGCGGTTCTCCGCATGCTTCGCACGTCTCCGCAGAAGCTGAACCTTGTCGCAGCAATGATCCGGGGGAAAAAGGTAGATACGGCTTTGGCCGACCTGTCGTTCTCCTCCAAGCGCATTGCCCGTGATGTTAAAAAGTGTTTGGAATCTGCGATCGCCAACGCTGAAAACAACCATGAACTGGATGTTGACAGCCTGATTGTAGCAGAAGCATATGTTGGTAAGGCACTTGTGATGAAACGCTGGCAGCCGCGGGCTCGCGGTCGCGTCGGCAAGATCCTCAAGCCTTTCTCCAACCTGACGATCGTTGTTCGTGAAGTTGAGGAGACTGCCTGATGGGTCACAAGGTCAATCCAATCGGACTTCGTCTAGGCATCAACCGCACTTGGGATTCCCGCTGGTACGCGGTCAAGGGCGAGTATGGCAGCCTTCTGCACGAAGACTATGCAATTCGCTCCATGCTTGAGAAAGAACTCAAGCAGGCAGCGGTGTCCAAGATTGTTATCGAGCGCCCGCACAAAAAGTGCCGCGTTACCATTCACTCTGCTCGTCCGGGCATCGTGATCGGTAAAAAAGGTGCCGATATCGAGAAACTTCGCGCCAAGGTCGGCAAACTGACCAGCTCTGACGTACACATCAACATTGTTGAAGTACGCAAGCCGGAAACCGATGCCAACCTGGTCGCCCAGTCCATCGCTCAACAGCTGGAACGCCGTGTTGCTTTCCGCCGTGCGATGAAACGGGCCGTCCAGTCCGCTATGCGGATGGGTGCTGAAGGTATTCGTATCAACTGTGCTGGCCGTCTGGGTGGCGCCGAGATCGCACGGACCGAATGGTACCGTGAAGGTCGCGTGCCGCTTCATACCCTGCGCGCCGACATCGATTACGGTACTGCTGAGGCTTTGACTGCTTACGGCATCTCCGGCATCAAGGTGTGGATCTACAAAGGCGAGATCATGGAACATGATCCAATGGCCTCTGAACGTCGCGCCTCTGAAGGTCAGGATGCAGGCAATAACAATAGCCACCAGCGTCGTCGTAGCAACAAGCCTGCTGCTTAATGTTGGCCTCTAGCTGAGTTAAGAGAGATAAAAAATGCTGCAACCTAAGCGCACAAAATATCGCAAGCAGCACAAAGGCCGCATTCACGGCAACGCAAAGGGCGGCTACGAGCTGACCTTTGGTGCCTACGGTCTTAAGGCTCAGGAGCCTGCGCGCATCACCGCTCGTCAGATCGAAGCTGCGCGACGTGCTATGACCCGTCACATGAAACGTGCCGGGCGTGTGTGGATCCGTGTGTTCCCGGATGTGCCTGTATCCAAGAAACCTACCGAAGTCCGTATGGGTAAAGGTAAAGGTTCTCCTGAATATTGGGCCGCTCGTGTAGCTCCGGGCCGGATCATGTTTGAAATTGATGGTGTACCGGTCGATATCGCCCGCGAAGCCATGCGGCTTGCTGCTGCGAAGCTCCCAATCAAGACACGCTTCGTAGAGCGCATCGCCGACTAACGGTGTGAAGGGAAAGACCCATGAAAGCATCAGATGTCCGCGCGATGACGTCGGACCAAATTGCTGATGAGCTGGAAAAACTGAAGAAAGAGCAGCTTAACCTGCGCTTTCAGCAGGCCACTGGTCAGTTGGAAAATACTGTGCGTGTTCGGCAAGTTCGCCGCGATATCGCACGCCTGATGACGATCGCTCGTGCAAACAGCGCATCGGCAGCAGAATAGGAGAGACGGGATGCCAAAGAGAATTTTGCAAGGCCTCGTCGTCAGCGACAAGCAAGACAAGACTGTCGTCGTCAAAGTCGAACGCCGCTTCACGCACCCGCTTCTCAAGAAGACTGTGCGTCGTTCAAAGCGTTACCAGGCTCACGACGAGGGTAATGCCTTCAAAATAGGTGATCAGATCTTCATTGAGGAATCTGCCCCTATTTCGAAATCGAAACGTTGGGTTGTAGTTGGCAAGGATCTTCCTTCCTCTTGACCCGATTTGTGAAATTGGACGTAAATCCGGCGCAGCGATGCGCAACGGAAAAATTATAAAGGCGGCCAGTCATGATTCAGATGCAAACAAACCTTGACGTAGCGGATAACTCCGGCGCACGTCGTGTCATGTGCATCAAAGTGCTCGGCGGCTCCAAACGGAAATATGCTGGCATTGGCGACATCATTGTCGTTTCTGTCAAGGAAGCTATTCCGCGTGGACGCGTCAAGAAGGGCGACGTGATGAAGGCAGTTGTGGTTCGTACCGCAAAGGCTATTCGTCGTCCGGATGGCAGCGTCATCCGTTTTGACCGCAGTGCAGCTGTTCTTGTGAACAACAACAAGGAGCCAGTAGGGACCCGTATCTTCGGCCCGGTTCCGCGTGAGCTTCGTGCGCACAACCATATGAAAATCATTTCCCTTGCTCCGGAGGTGCTATAATGGCTGCGAAACTCAAAAAGGGTGATCGCGTCATTGTTCTTGCCGGCAAAGACAAGGGCAAGAGCGGTGAAATTGTGCAAGTCATGCCAGCTGAACAGCGGGCAGTCGTGCGCGGTATCAACCTGGTCAAACGCCACCAGCGTCAGACACAGACCCAGGAAGGCGGCATCGTTACCAAAGAAGCCCCGATCCATCTGTCAAATCTGGCGATTGCCGATCCGAAAGACAACAAACCTTCTCGCGTTGGTTTTGAAGTCAAGGAAGACGGCACCAAGGTGCGTGTGGCCAAGCGTTCAGGAGATGTGATTGATGGCTGAGGCTGCTTACGCTCCGCGTCTCAAGACGCAGTATGAAAACACGATCCGCGCCAACATGCAGGAAAAATTCGGTTTCTCTAATCCGCATCGGATGCCGAAACTGGAAAAAGTTGTCCTGAACATGGGTGTCGGTGAAGCGGTTGCTGATTCCAAGAAGATCAAATCTGCCTTGGAAGACCTAGAAGCCATTGCCGGTCAGAAGCCGGTGGTGACGAAAGCGCGTAAATCCATCGCAACCTTCAAGGTTCGCGAAGGCATGCCGATTGGTGTGAAAGTAACGTTGCGCGGCGACCGTATGTACGAATTCCTCGATCGTCTGATCACGATTGCACTGCCTCGGGTACGTGACTTCCGTGGTCTTAACGGGAAAAGCTTCGACGGCAATGGCAACTATGCCATGGGCCTTAAAGAGCACATCGTTTTCCCAGAGATCGATTATGACAAAGTTGATCAGGTATGGGGCATGGACATCATCGTGTGCACAAGCACAAATGACGATGACGAAGCACGTGCTCTTCTGAGTGAATTCAACTTCCCGTTCAGCCGATAAGGTCCCGCGGAAAGTACGAGGAAATAGAAATGGCTAAAAAGAGCTCTGTTGAAAAGAACAAGACTCGCGAACGCCTGGTTTCGAAATACGCTGCAAAGCGGGCGAAACTGAAAGCACTTGCGAACGATGAGTCTCTGTCTCTTGAAGAGCGGTTCAAGGCTCGCCTGAAGCTTGCCGAGCTTCCGCGCAACTCCGCATCCGTCCGCATCCGCAACCGCTGCGAAGTCACGGGTCGTCCCCGTGGTTATTATCGCAAGTTGAAGATGTCCCGTATTTCTCTTCGTGAGCTGGGCAACATGGGTAAGATCCCTGGCCTGGTGAAGTCGAGCTGGTAAGGAGCGCGGTGCAATGTCAATGACTGATCCCCTTGGGGATATGCTAACACGCATCCGCAATGCGCAGATGCGTAGCAAAGTAAAAGTTTCCACTCCTGCCTCCAAATTGCGTCAGCGTGTGCTTGACGTACTGGCATCAGAGGGTTACATCCGCGGCTATACCACCGTCGAATTCGAAGGCGGCAAGTCCGAGCTCGAAATCGAGCTGAAATACTTCGATGGAGAGCCGGTGATCCGTGAAATCCAGCGTGTGTCCAAACCAGGTCGCCGTGTGTATGCATCCGTGAAGAATATTCCGCGCATTCAGAATGGTCTTGGTGTGTCTATCGTCTCCACCCCTAAAGGTGTGATGGCCGATCATGATGCTCGTGAGCAAAACGTAGGTGGTGAGGTCCTGTGCCGCGTCTTCTGATGCGGTACTGATCTTATTCCTCCAGATCCGGACAGGTTAGTCTTATGTCACGAATTGGCAAAAAGCCTGTTGCAGTCCCTGAGGGAGTTACTGCAACGATTGATGGCAAGACCGTCAAAGCTAAGGGACCGAAGGGTGAACTTACCTTCGTACTCTGCGACGACGTTAATGCTAAAATGACGGATGACGGGATTCTGGTCGAGCCGCGCAACAAGTCCAAGACTGCGCGGTCTCTGTGGGGCATGTCCCGCACCCAGATTTCCAACATCCTGAGTGGTGTTTCTGCAGGTTTCGAAAAGAAACTTGACATCAACGGTGTGGGTTACCGCGCCCAGATGAAAGGCAATGATCTTTCACTGGCACTTGGTTTCTCCCACGATGTGCTTTATGAGGTACCTGAGGGCGTAACGGTGGCTTGTCCCAAGCCGACCGAGATCGTCGTCAGCGGTATCGACAAGCAGGCCGTAGGCCAGGTCGCAGCAGAAATCCGCGATTATCGTCCGCCAGAGCCCTACAAAGGCAAAGGCGTCAAATACAGTGATGAATTTATCTTCCGCAAGGAAGGTAAGAAGAAGTAACGGAAAACTATTATGGCGAAGGCACTATCTCAGTTTGAGCGTCGTCGTGCACGTGTACGTCGCGCCCTGAAAAAGACTGCCAACGGCCGTCCGCGTTTGAGTGTAAACCGGTCTTCCAAGCATATCTATGCGCAGATCATCGATGATGTGAAGGGTGTAACCATTGTTGCCGCTTCCTCCATCGAAAAAGATCTTCGTGGTAAGCTTAAGACCGGCGCGGACACAGCCGCCGCTTCAGAAGTTGGTAAGCTCATTGCCGAACGGGCAGTGGCAGCCGGCGTGAAGGACGTGGTCTTTGATCGTGGTGGATATATCTATCACGGACGTATCAAGTCGCTCGCAGATTCTGCGCGCGAAGGCGGATTGAATTTCTAACGCGTCGGGCAACCGATTGCTCAGACGAGAGAAGAAAAGCTCATGAACAAGAAACCTGATCGTAATGATCGTGAAGAGCGCGAGAGCGAGTTCGTCGACCGCCTAGTCCACATCAACCGCGTTGCTAAAGTGGTTAAAGGTGGTCGTCGGTTCGGATTTGCTGCGCTTGTGGTTATCGGTGACCAGAAAGGCCGTGTTGGCTTTGGTCACGGCAAGGCACGTGAAGTGCCAGAAGCCATCCGCAAGGCATCTGACGCTGCTAAACGAAACATGGTTCGTGTACCTCTTCGTGAGGGCCGCACACTGCATCATGACGTGTTCGGTCGCCACGGCGCTGGCAAAGTCATCCTGCGTGCCGCTCCTCCGGGTACCGGTATTATCGCGGGTGGTCCAATGCGTGCAGTGTTTGAAACACTGGGTGTGCAGGACGTGGTGGCCAAATCCACTGGCACCTCGAACCCCTACAACATGGTTCGTGCAACTTTTGATGCCCTGAAAGCAGAAGACAGCCCTCGCGGTGTTGCTGCTCGTCGTGGTCTCAAAGTTTCCACGCTCCAGGCTCGTCGTCGTGTTGCTGATGGAGGCCGTGCCGAAGTCTAAGGCTTTGGCATGTGCTTGCATCCCTAGGATAAGAGGAGCCGGACATGGCTAACAATGAACAGGGTACCGTAACTGTTGAACAGATCGGCAGCCCTTTGCGTCGGCCACATGACCAGCGTGCTACGCTGGTCGGCCTTGGCCTGAACAAATTGCATCGCCGCCGCACCCTTCAGGACTCGCCTGAAGTTCGTGGCATGATCGCAAAAGTCTCTCACCTTGTCCGCGTTGTGGACGAGGACTAGAGGCGGGAGAGTATTATGAAGCTCAACGAAATTCGCGATAACGACGGCGCTACGCATTCTCGCAAGCGCGTTGGTCGCGGCATCGGGTCCGGCATGGGTAAAACCGGCGGACGTGGTGTCAAAGGTCAGAAGTCCCGCTCTGGTGTTGCCATCAAGGGTTTTGAAGGTGGTCAGATGCCTCTGCATCGTCGCCTTCCGAAACGCGGCTTTAACAACATCTTTGCGAAAAACTTCAACACCGTCTCTGTTGGTCGCGTCCAGCAGGCGATTGACGCCGGTAAACTGGATGCATCTGCACCGGTTACCGTTGTCACCCTGAAAGAAGCAGGCGTCTTGCGCCGGGTTCTGGATGGTGTTCGCTTGCTTAGCGATGGCGAGCTGACCTCCAAAGTATCCTTCGAAATCGAAGGTGCTTCCAAGGCAGCGATTGCGACGGTCGAAAAAGCTGGCGGATCGGTCAAGATCCTGGGCAGCGAAGAAGAATAAAAAGAGGGCTCACATGAGCCCTCCTTTTTGCGTTTAGGGCGATGGCGGAGGAGACTTCTTCCGCCACGCTCTATACATTTGTTTGAGCGCACCTATATTTGTTTAACCGGTTTTCCCAGTTCAACACGCGCTATCAGCGGAGTAGATGATGGCTTCGGCAGCAGAACAACTCGCCGCCAATATAAATTTTGGCGCCTTTGCAAAGGCAGAAGAACTCAAGAAACGCATCTGGTTTACGCTGGGTGCTTTGTTGGTTTATCGCCTTGGTACCTATATTCCGCTTCCAGGGATCAATCCTGAAGCTCTTGCGCAGGCCTTTGACAGTCATCAGACTGGCATTCTTGGCATGTTCAACATGTTCTCCGGTGGTGCGGTGGGCCGTATGGCCATCTTTGCTCTGGGGATCATGCCTTACATTTCCGCCTCCATCATCATTCAGCTGATGACGACCGTGTCGCCACAGCTCGAACAGCTGAAGAAGGAAGGCGAGCGTGGCCGCAAGGTCATCAACCAATATACCCGCTACGGTACGGTTATTCTTGCCACCCTGCAGGCCTACGGCATTTCGGTCGGTCTTGAAGGCTCTGGCAACATTGTCACCGATCCGGGCATGTTCTTCCGGTTTTCCGCCGTTTTGACGCTGGTTGGCGGCACCATGTTCATGATGTGGCTTGGCGAGCAGATCACCGCACGTGGCATCGGGAACGGCATTTCGCTGATCATCTTCTCTGGTATTGTTGCCGGTCTTCCTTCGGCTGTTGCCAACACGCTCGAGCTTGGCCGTCAGGGCTCGCTGTCGACCGCTATCATTCTGGGCGTTCTTGCAACGGCTATCATCGTGATTGCCTTCATCGTCTTCATGGAGCGTGCACAGCGTCGTCTGATCATCCAGTATCCGAAGCGTCAGGTTGGCAACAAGATGTTCCAGGGGGATTCGTCCCATCTGCCGCTGAAGCTGAACACTGCCGGTGTCATTCCTCCGATCTTTGCGTCTTCGCTTCTGTTGCTGCCGGCAACCGTTGTGAACTTCGTATCGCGCAACGGGCAGGGGCCTGATTGGCTTAACACCGTCACCGCGCTTCTGGGGCATGGTCAACCTCTGTATATGATGCTTTATGCCGCCTTGATTGTTTTCTTCGTTTTCTTCTACACAGCTATTGTGTTCAATCCGCAGGAAACCGCGGATAATCTGAAGAAGCATGGCGGCTTCGTTCCGGGTATCAGACCCGGCCAGAGGACGGCTGAATATATCGACCGGATCCTGACCCGTATTTCTGTGCTGGGTGCGATTTATCTGGTTCTCGTCTGTCTCTTGCCGGAATTCCTGATTTCCGCGACTGGCGTGCCATTTTATTTCGGAGGAACGTCTCTGCTGATTGTGGTCAGCGTGACAATGGACACCGTATCGCAGATTCAGGGACATTTGCTGGCTCATCAGTATGAAGGGCTGGTCAAGAAATCGAAGTTAAGAGGTAAGCGTCGATGAGACTTATTTTGCTCGGACCTCCGGGCGCAGGGAAGGGAACTCAGGCTGAGCGTCTCGTAAATGAGTATGGCATCAAGCAATTGTCGACTGGCGAAATGCTCCGTGCCGCTGTTGCAGCTAAAACCCCCGTTGGGTTGAAGGTTGCTTCCATTCTGGAAAAGGGCGAACTCGTTTCTGACGAAATCGTCTGTGCGATCATCTCTGATCGTGTTGACGAACCGGATTGTGAGAACGGCTTCATTCTGGACGGGTTCCCTCGGACCATCGCGCAGGCCGAAGCACTCGACAAGCTGCTCGAGGAAAAGAAACTGACCCTTGATGGCGTTGTCGAGATCAGGGTTGACGAAGGCATCCTTCTTGGTCGCATCGAAAGACGCGCGTCTGAAAGCGTTGACGGACCACGTGCGGATGACAATGCCGAGGCATTGAAGAAACGTCTTGCTGTCTATTCTGCGCAGACCGCTCCGCTGGTCGACTATTATGCGAAAACCGGTCTGCTCAAGACCGTTGATGGCATGCAGGATATCGATGGCGTGTTTGCTTCCATCAAGCAAGCTTTGGAAGACTGAGAATCGCTTCTCCTGCTTTAGGCGTTTGGGCGCTGATGTTGGAGTGGTTCAGTCAAAGGTTTTGGAGCCGTTTTTCGCCCTGTGCGGCAGAAATGGCTCCAATGTGTCGCAAGTTTGCGATAAAAGGTTGACTCAACCTGCATGAGTCCGGTAGTAACCGGCGCTAATCATGCAAGTTGTGTGGCCGGTGTTCGGAAGCCATGTCTTTCGGGCACTCTTTTTTGCGTTCTGACAATGCTTTGTTCAGAACCAATAAACAAAAAAACCGTCTCCTACCATTAAGTGGTCAAAATCACTAAGGATGGGGAGGAGGCAAAACCCATTTGCAGCCAGACTTGGTGTCTCGCTGTTAAAAGGAGATAAGTTGTGGCCCGTATTGCTGGCGTCAACATACCGACGAACAAGCGTGCAGTTATCGCGCTTCAGTATATTCATGGTATTGGTGCGAAGTTCGCCCAAGAAATCATCGAAAAGGTGAATATCGCTCCGGAGCGCCGTGTGAATGAGCTCTCCGACGCAGAAGTCCTGAAAATCCGCGAGCTGATCGATTCCGATTATCTGGTGGAAGGGGATCTTCGTCGTCAGACCTCCATGAACATCAAACGGCTGATGGACCTTGGCTGCTATCGCGGTCTGCGTCATCGTCGCGGTCTGCCTGTTCGCGGTCAGCGCACCCATACCAACGCACGTACCCGTAAGGGTCCGGCGAAAGCGATCGCTGGTAAGAAGAAGTAATCCACGGCTTGTCCGGTGGAGCCGCTGGAGTTACGGCGGTGTAGAGATCGAGGTTTATAAAATATGGCAAAAGATGCCTCGCGCGTTAAGCGCCGTGAACGTAAAAATATTACGTCTGGCGTAGCGCATGTTAATTCGACGTTCAACAACACCATGATCACCATCTCTGATGCGCAGGGGAACACCATCTCCTGGTCTTCCGCAGGTACAATGGGTTTCAAGGGCTCTCGTAAGTCCACCCCGTTTGCTGCTCAGATGGCTGGTGAAGATGCCGGCAAAAAAGCTGCCGAGCATGGCATGAAAACCTTGGAAGTTGAGGTTCGCGGCCCGGGTTCAGGGCGTGAGTCCGCTCTGCGTGCCCTGCAGGCGTCCGGTTTTACCATCACGTCCATTCGCGACGTATCGCCCATTCCGCACAATGGATGTCGTCCGCGCAAACGCCGTCGCGTCTAGTAACCACCAGATACTCTGGGATCCACGACGGGATCTACCAGAGCATCTCCCCGAAAGAAGAAAGGGTTGAGACGTGATTCAGAAAAACTGGCAGGAATTGATCAAGCCAACCAAGCTCGAAATCAATCCGGGCGATGACGAACTGCGTCTCGCCAAGGTGGTTGCTGAGCCTCTGGAACGTGGTTTTGGCATGACCTTGGGCAATGCCCTGCGTCGTGTTCTGCTGTCTTCCCTTCAGGGTGCAGCGGTGACCGCTATCCAGATAGATGGCGTTCTGCATGAATTCTCTTCCATTGCAGGTGTCCGTGAGGACGTGACGGATCTGATCCTGAACGTCAAGGAAATCTCTCTGCGTATGGAAGGCGAAGGCCCGAAACGCATGGTTCTCCGCAAGGAAGGACCCGGTGTGGTACGGGCTGGCGACATTCAGGTCGTCGGGGATGTTGAGATTCTGAACCCTGAGCTTGCCTTGTGCACGCTCGATGTGGGCGCAGAATTGCGCATGGAATTTACCGTGGATAGCGGTAAAGGTTATGTGACGGCTCAGCAGAACCGTCCGGACGATGCTCCGATCGGTCTTATTCCGGTCGACAGCCTTTATTCCCCTGTTAAGCGCGTCGCTTACAAGGTCGAGAACACCCGTGAAGGTCAGGTGCTCGACTATGACAAGCTTATCATGGACATCGAGACCGATGGTTCGGTCAAGCCTGATGATGCGGTTGCTTTTGCAGCACGTATTCTTCAGGACCAGTTGTCCATCTTCGTCAATTTCGAAGAGCCGGAGAAGGAAGTCGTACAGGAACAGACCCAGGAGTTGGCATTCAATCCTGCTCTGCTCAAGAAAGTCGACGAGCTGGAACTGTCTGTCCGTTCGGCAAACTGCCTGAAGAACGACAACATTGTTTACATCGGTGATCTTATCCAGAAAACGGAAGCGGAAATGCTCCGCACGCCGAACTTTGGACGCAAGTCGCTCAACGAGATCAAGGAAGTCCTTGCACAGATGGGTCTGCATCTGGGTATGGAAGTTCAGGCATGGCCGCCTGAAAATATCGACGATCTCGCCAAGCGCTACGAAGATCAGTATTAATTCACGCCAGCGGTTTGGAACCGCCGGACAGGATATAAGGAGAGGGCAATGCGCCACGGCAAATCAGGTCGCAAGCTCAATCGGACCGCTTCTCATCGCAAGGCTATGTTCGCCAACATGGCAGCAGCCTTGATCAAGCATGAGCAAATCATCACCACCCTGCCCAAGGCGAAGGAACTTCGCCCGATCGCAGACAAACTGGTAACCTTGGCCAAACGCGGCGACCTGCATGCACGTCGTCAGGCAATTTCCCAGATCCGCGACAAGGATATGGTAGCGAAATTGTTCAGCGCCCTTGGCCCACGCTACGAAGAACGCAAAGGTGGCTACACCCGCGTCCTCAAAGCTGGCTACCGTTATGGTGACAACGCTCCGATGGCTGTGATTGAATTCGTGGATCGTGATGTGGAAGCACGCGGTCTGGATTCTGGTCCGACCCAGGAAGTTGAGACCGAAGACGCAGCATAAGCCTTGCGTATCGGTATTGAATGGAAAAAGGGTGGCCTCGTGCCGCCCTTTTTTGTTTTGTCCCCCGGGGATGGAGGATCCGAGAGGCTATGGTTGCCGCGCGCGATCAAAGGCTTTATTAAATCTTGGCAAGGGTCGGGAAAAAGTCCCGGCCTTTCCCTTTTTCTGCCGTGGATCGGTTGGATATTGATCAGACATGCATATGTCTTGATGCAAGAGATTCACTCTTGTGTGGTTTCCAATCAGCCGGGAGAATCGGTTGATCGGAAAGCAGCAATATGTCCTTTGACCGCAGACTATCGCGCGTGTGTTGATTGGCGCGATAGACTCTAAAAGAGGTAGCAAAATGATGAACAGGAAAAGCCTTGCTGCTGTGTTCGCCTTGGTCCTGGCCGCCGGTGCCGGGGGCGTGATCGCTCAATATATCGGGTCTTCAAATGCGTCGGCCCCGATCTCCGCCGTCACTCCAGTTGCCGATCCCGCGCCCGTTCAACCCGTTGTCCAGCCTGTTTCCCAACGCGTTCCGGAAAGTCGGAGCGAAATGCAGCTCAGTTTTTCTCCGGTCGTCAAATCGGCAACACCGGCCGTCGTCAACGTCTATGCGACGCGGAAGGTTCAAACCCGCTCTCCCTTTTCTGGTGACCCCTTTTTCGAACGCTTCTTTGGCGGGCGTGGTTTCGGAGCGCCCCGTGAACGAGTTCAGCGCTCGCTCGGGTCTGGTGTGATCGTTGATGCAAGCGGCGTGATCGTCACCAACCACCATGTCATCGACGGTGCAACGGAGGTGAAGGTGGCACTGGCTGACAGACGTGAGTTTGATGCGGATGTGGTGCTCGATGAAGAGCGCTCCGATCTTGCCATTCTCAAAATCCGAGATGAGGGCGAGGATCTGCCCTTTCTGACCTTTGCCAATTCTGATGATCTGGAAGTAGGCGATCTGGTGCTCGCGATCGGTAACCCCTTTGGCGTTGGCCAGACGGTGACCAGCGGCATTGTCTCTGCACTGGCTCGGACGCAGGTCGGGGTGTCCGATTATCAATCCTTTATCCAGACCGATGCGGCCATCAACCCGGGTAACTCGGGCGGCGCATTGGTGGATCTGAGCGGCAAGCTGGTCGGCGTCAATACGGCTATTTTTACCCGTTCGGGCGGCTCGAACGGCATTGGCTTTGCTATCCCTGCGAACATGGTTCGGCTGGTTGCCGAGGCTGCCATTTCCGGCAAGAAGGTTCAACGCGCCTGGTTCGGCGGGTCGATGCAGACCGTTTCCTCCGACATTGCAGACAGTCTGGGTCTAGACCGGCCGCAAGGCGTGCTCGTCACGGATGTTCAGTCCTCAAGCCCGGCGGCAAAGGCAGGGCTTGAAGTCGGCGACCTCATCCTGACGGTCAACGGCAACAATGTGGATAGCCCGGAGGCCTTTGGCTACCGGTTTGCCACGATTGCGATCGGCGCGCCGGTCGAGGTGACGATCCTTCGGCAGGGCAAACGCTATTCGGTGTCGATGTCAGCCGAGGTCGCCCCCGAAACGCCGCCGCGTGATGCGCGCGAGTTGGGGGGCTATTCGCCATTTTCGGGAACAACGATTTACAACCTGTCACCTGCTGTTGCGCAGGAGATGGGAATGGACAGCAACCAGACGGGCGTTATCATTGCAAAGGTTAAGGACGGCTCGACTGCGGCGCGGCTGGGCGTCAAGGTGGGCGATGTCATCCGCAAAGTGAATGGTGAGGTTGTCCGCGACACCAATGTGCTGGAAGTCCTGTCGACTCATGAGTTCCGCCTGTGGCGGCTTGAGATTGAACGGGATGGCCAGCTAATCAAGTCTGTAATCAGCGGATAGCAATGTGAGCAATCTTTTCGAAAAGGCCGGCCTTGACGAACCCGTCAGCGCCAGCGGGATGAGCGATCAGTCGCAGGCGGGCGGAACCCGCCCGCTGGCTGATCTGCTGCGTCCAAGGCAACTGTCCGAAGTTGTGGGGCAGGGCCATCTGGTCGGCCCCGATGGGACGCTCACCCGGATGCTGAACAGTGGATCGCTCGGGTGTCTGATCTTGTGGGGGCCTCCCGGCACAGGCAAGACAACGGTGGCGCGACTGCTGGCGGACGGCACGGACCTGCATTTCGAACAGATCTCGGCTATCTTTTCTGGCGTGGCGGACCTCAAGAAGGTGTTCGAGGCTGCCCGTGATAGGCGCCGGATGGGCAAGGCCACGCTGTTGTTTGTTGACGAGATCCACCGCTTCAACAAGGCGCAGCAGGACAGCTTCCTGCCGGTGATGGAAGATGGAACGGTGGTGCTTGTCGGGGCGACGACTGAGAACCCGTCGTTTGAGTTGAATGCTGCGCTTCTGTCGCGCTCTCAGGTCTTGACCTTCAAGAGTTTGGACGAAGAGGCCATTGGTAAGTTGCTGTCGCGAGCTGAAGAGGCGCTGGGGCAAAGCCTGCCTCTTGATGATGAGGCGCGGGATGCGCTTGTTCGCATGGCCGATGGGGATGGACGGTCGTCGCTGACGCTGGCGCAGGAGGTTTGGCGGGCCGCGCATGAAGGCGAGGTTCTCACGGCCGAGCAGCTTGGGTCGATCCTGCAGCGACGGGCTCCGGTGTATGACAAGTCAGCAGATGGGCACTACAATCTGATTTCGGCGCTTCACAAGTCCATCCGAGGTTCGGATCCTGATGCGGCGCTTTACTACATGTGCCGGATGATCGATGCGGGTGAGGATCCGATCTATCTTTTGCGGCGGATGACGGTGATGGCGTCCGAGGATATTGGCCTTGCCGATCCCAATGCACTGGTTATGGCGCAGGCAGCGCGGGAGGCGTTTCAACTGATTGGAGCGCCAGAAGGCTATTATGCCCTTGCCGAGCTGGCGATCTATCTTGCCACCGCACCCAAGTCCAACAAGGGCTATCTGGCTTTCCATGCCGCGATGAAGCTTGCCAAGAAGGCCGGTTCCCTGCCACCTCCCAAGCATATTCTTAATGCGCCGACCAAGCTGATGGCCAATGAAGGCTATGGGGATGGTTATCGGTATGATCATGACGAGCCTGATGCCTTTTCCGGGCAGGATTATTTCCCCACCGAATTGGGCCGAAGACAGTTCTACGAGCCGGTGGAGCGTGGGTTCGAGCGCGACTTGCGAAAGCGTCTGGATTATTGGTCCAGACTAAGAACGGAACGGAATAGCAAATGAGTCACTTTGTCTTTGTCGCCATTGGTGGTGCTGCCGGTGCCAGCCTGCGCCACCTTGTGGGTATGATGGCCCTGCGGTCGCTCGGCAGCGGTTTTCCCTTTGGGACCTTTATCTGCAATGTCGTTGGGTCTTTCCTGATGGGCCTGCTCATCCATCTGCTTGCTGTGCGCTTCCAAGCCAGCACCGAAGTGCGTCTGTTGCTGACCACGGGCCTGCTGGGTGGTTTCACGACCTTTTCCACCTTCTCGCTGGATGTGGTGACCCTGACCGAGCGTGGGCAAATGGGGATTGCCCTGTTTTATGTTGCATTGTCGCTGGCTGGCGGTATTGTGGCCCTCTTTATCGGACTGAGTGCGGCGCGCGCGCTGGTTTGATGGGCATTTTACAGGCAATTGCGACGCACTCCTATTGGAGCAGGCGACGAGCGAGAGGATTATGGCAACCATTCAATTCCGCGATGTGACGGGCGACGAAGACGGGATGCGTCTGGACCGATGGTTCAAGGAGCATTATCCCGGCCTGTCCTTTGGTCAGCTGCAAAAGCTTCTGCGCACCGGACAGGTGCGCATCGATGGCAAGCGGGTCAAGACCAACGCGCGGCTGGCAAAAGGCCAGCAGGTTCGCATCCCGCCGCTTGCAACAGATGAGAAATCTACCAATGCAGCCCCCAAACGGGCGATGCCGCGTGTGGATGACAAGGACGACGAGTTCCTGAAATCGATCATGCTCTATGAAGACAAGGACATCTTTGTCTTCAACAAGCCTGCCGGCCTGGCCGTGCAGGGAGGGTCGGGCATGTCGCGCCATGTTGATGGCATGATGGAAGCCCTGCGTGATCGCAACGGTCAGAAGCCCCGCCTTGTGCATCGGCTCGATCGGGACACTTCCGGTGTTCTGGTGGTGGCGCGCAAGCGATCCATTGCCGAGGCACTGACACGGGCTTTTCGCGAACGAACGACACAGAAAACCTACTGGGCGCTGGTGCGCGGTGTTCCCAAGCCGCATCAGGCGCGCATCTCAACCTATGTGGCCAAATATCAGGCTGAAGATGGCGACCGCATGCGGATTGCCAAACATGGTGATGATGGTGCACAGCATGCAGTCACCCATTATTCGGTGGTTGAGAACAGCGGCCAGAAAATGTCGTGGCTCGTGCTCAAGCCGGTGACCGGCCGGACCCATCAGTTGCGTGTCCATGCCGCCTATATGGACTGCCCGATCATTGGTGATCCGAAATATTTCAATGTCGATAACTGGGAATTCCCGGGAGGCATTCAGAAAAAACTGCATCTGCACGCACGGCGGATTCGCATTCCCCATCCCAAAGGCGGCATTCTTGATGTGACCGCACCACTGCCGACCCATATGCAACAAAGCTGGAACCTTCTGGGCTTTGATGTTGCTGATTATGATCAGGATATCGAAGATGAGCTCGGGACTGAAAACTGAGCTCTCCGCGTTTTGCCTTCCGACTTCCTATCATTTGTGAATTGAAAGGACGTGCCCGTCATGAGCCTCAAGCTTTTTATTTTTGATTGCGACGGCACACTTGTCGACAGTGCGCACACGATTATTGAGGGCATGGAACAAGCCTTCGGGCAGAATGGGCTCGAAGCGCCCACCCCAGAAGCCACGCGGTCGATCATCGGCTTGTCGCTGCCAGAGGCGATTGCGCGGCTCGATCCCTCGCTGGATGAGACCATGCGCGATCGGCTTGTCGAAGGCTACAAGGATTTCGTGATTGCCAAGCGAGAGCAGGGCGAGGCGGAAGAGCTGCTCTATCCGGGTGCCAAAGAGGCAATCGAGGGGCTTGCTCGGGAAGAAAACGCGCTGCTTGGTATCGCAACGGGCAAGGCCTATCGCGGTGTGCTGCATCTGTTCAACAGCTATGACTGGCATGATCTCTTTGTCACCGTGCAAACCGCCGACAGGGCGCCGTCCAAGCCGCATCCGGGCATGATCCATCAGGCCATGCAGCAGACGGGTGTCGAGGCTGCAGACGTCTTGATGATCGGTGATACGACCTATGATATGGAAATGGCAGTCAATGCCGGTGTCACCGGTGTCGGGGTGACCTGGGGCTACCATAGCGAAGACATGCTGACGAAGGCCGGTGCGCGCCATATGGTCCACGATTATGGCTCGCTGCATCGGTTGCTTGCCTGCATGCTTTGATCGCGCTGAGGGGAGAGTGATGATGGCTGAAGACGAGAATGGCGGCGAAGTCGAGACGTTGATTGGCGGCTTCGTTCCCGGACAAAAGGACAGCACCGAAACACCCATGATGCGGTCCAAGGAAGTGCAGAAAGCGCCCTTGCCCAAGCGGTTCTACAAGGATGTCTCCATCGATGAAGACGGTGGGAGCTTCCGGATCCTGCTCGACGGTCGGCCCATTCGCAGTCCGGCCAAGAATGTCGTCACCGCTCCGCGTCTTGCGCTCGCCGAGGCCCTGAGGGCGGAGTGGGATGCGCAGGAGACAGAAATCAATCCGGCGCAAATGCCGCTGACGCGTCTGTTCAACTCCACCATTGATGGTGTCGAGGACGCGCGTGAGGCCATGCTGGACGAGATCGCTTCCTATCTCAGCCATGATCTTCTATGCTATCCCGCTACGCACCCAGCACGTCTGGTGGAGCGTCAGAAAGCCCATTGGCTGCCGGTGCTCGATTGGGCCGAGGGTGAGCTGGGTGGCCGGTTTGTGCAGGCAAGCGGCATTCTTGCAGTAGAGCAGTCCCCCTTGATGGGCGTGACCTTGCGTGGCCTGTGGCAATCCCTTGATCGCTTTGAGCTTGGGGCGGCGCATGTCCTCATGACGCTGACAGGCTCGGCGCTGCTGCCCTTTGCCTTTTGGCGCGGGTTCCTTGATGAAGAGGCCATGTGGCAGGCGGCGATGGTCGATGAAGACTGGAATATCGAAATGTGGGGCGAGGATGAGGAAGCTGTTTTGCGCCGGGCGTTCCGCCGCAAAGACTTTGACGCTGCGGTTCTCGTGATAAAATCGCACCGAGACTAATGTTTTATAAGTAAAACAATAGTATAATCCATTGAATTATACGATTCGGTCAATCGCTCGTCCGATTGGCCAACTATTGATGGCCTCTGATATGTGTTACTCCGTAGGGTGTCACTTAAACGCGATCAGAGGCTTCTTACCCCATGTCACAAATACTGGAAGAGCTGGAACGGCGCCGGGCGCAGGCGCGGGTCGGGGGCGGTGAGCAGCGCGTCAAGGCGCAGCATGCTCGTGGCAAATTGACAGCGCGCGAACGCATCGCGGCGTTTCTCGATGAAGGGTCCTTTGAGGAGTTTGACATGTTCGTGCAGCACCGATGCACGGATTTCGGCATGCAGGACATGAAAATGCCCGGTGATGGCGTGGTCACCGGTAGTGGCACGGTCAATGGTCGCGTTGTCTATGTCTTTGCCAAGGACTTTACGGTTCTGGGTGGCTCGCTATCGTGGACCCATGCCCAGAAGATCATCAAGATTCAGGATATGGCGCTCAAGAACCGCGCGCCGGTTATCGGTCTGTTCGATGCGGGTGGGGCGCGTATTCAGGAAGGCGTTGATGCGCTCGGGGGCTATGGCGAAGTCTTCCAGCGCAATGTTCTGGCCTCTGGCGTCATTCCGCAAATCTCTGTCATTCTGGGGCCGTGCGCCGGGGGAGATGTCTACTCGCCGGCCATGACGGACTTCATTTTCATGGTGCGGGACCGCTCCTACATGTTCGTTACCGGTCCTGAGGTCGTGAGGACGGTGACCAACGAGGATGTTTCAGCCGAGGATCTGGGCAGCGCCCATGTGCATACCTCCAAGTCCTCGATTGCTGATGGAGCCTATGACGATGACGTCGAAGCGCTGTTGCAGATGCGGCGGTTGGTCGACTTTCTGCCCTCCAACAACATCAGCGAAGCGCCTGAGATAGACAATTACGACCCTTGGGATCGGGTGGACATGTCGCTCGATACCCTCGCGCCCGACAATCCCAACAAGCCCTATGACATGAAGGAGCTGATCCTGAAATGCGTTGATGAGGGTGATTTTTTCGAGATTCAGGAAGCCTTCGCCAAGAATATCATCGTCGGTTTTGGGCGGATTGAAGGGCGCACGGTGGGGATTGTCGCCAACCAGCCCATGGTACTGGCTGGGGTGCTGGACAGCGATTGTTCGCGCAAGGCGGCCCGCTTCGTGCGATTCTGCGATGCCTTCGGTATTCCGATCGTGACCTTTGTCGATGTGCCGGGCTTCCTGCCCGGTACCGATCAGGAATATGGCGGGCTGATCAAGCATGGCGCCAAGCTTCTGTTCGCCTATGCCGAGGCGACCGTGCCGAAGGTGACCATCATCACGCGCAAGGCCTATGGCGGGGCCTATGACGTCATGGGGTCAAAGCATCTGAGGGGGGACATGAATTATGCCTGGCCCAGTGCGCAGATCGCCGTGATGGGGGCCAAGGGGGCGGTGGAGATCATTTTCCGCAAGGATATCCATGACAGGGAAAAGATCGCCAAGCACACCAAGGATTACGAGGATCGGTTCCTGTCACCCTTCGTGGCTGCTGAGCGTGGTTTCATCGATGAAGTGATCATGCCGCATTCGACGCGCAAACGGATCGTCAAGGCGCTGCGCATGTTGCGCAACAAGACGTTGGAGAACCCTTGGAAGAAGCACGACAACATCCCTCTGTGATCATGGCAGAGCGATGTTCAAGCGTCTCGGTTAACATAGGGAGCCTGATAGCAGGCGGTGTTCGTTAGGTCCCTAGCTGGCGATCTCCTGAGGAAACGCGTCGTCCTGTGCATAAGCTGTGTGCAGTGCCTCAATACCGGTCAGATCGATCTTTTCCAGCATCTCGTCGATATGCTCACCATTGAGTGTGAAGTCTGGAGCGACGTCCTTGAGCGGCACCAGAACGAAGGCGCGTTCGGCGATCAGAGGATGCGGAATGGAGAGGTCATCTTCGTGTACCTGCTCGTCGCCATAGCTCAGAATGTCGATATCGATGATCCGCGGACCCCAACGCTCGCCACGCTCACGGCCCATGCGCTTTTCCACTTCAAGACAGGTTTTGAGCAGTTTTTGCGGGCTGAGGGTCGTGTGTATGGTCGCACAAGCATTGATAAAATCGGATTGGTCGGTCTTGCCCCAAGGTGGCGTGCGATAAAACGGAGACCGGGTTAGAACCTTGATCCCTGGCCGTCTAGAAAGACTTGCCAGTGTTTCTTCAATTGTAATAGATGGATCGCCAATATTTCCACCAAGGCCTAAATATACTTCGACACCACTGTTACTCATTGTCATAATCCTTGCGCGATCTGGTAATTTCGACGGCAATATCCTTTACAATAGCAGGAACTGGTGCCTCAGGCTTGCGTAATTTCACTTGGACAGATTGTATTTTTGGGAAGCGAATTAAAAGCGCCTGTGCAACCTGCTCGGCCAGAGCTTCGATCAGCTTGAATCGCTTGGTGGTGACGATCCGCTCGACTTCCTGTGCGATGTGGTCGTAACGCACCGTTTGGTCTTCGTCGTCGCTGAGGCCTGCGGGCTTCAAATCCAGATAGCAATCGAGATCGAAATAGAAGCGCTGTCCGAGGCGGGCTTCTTCCTCATAGACGCCATGATAGGCAAAGAAAGCAAGGTCTCTGAGAATTATCCGATCCATAGCTCAGCTTCCGGGGTAGGTGTGAATGGCGTGTGCGACGGCGAGGGCGTCCTTGTGGGCGGCGACATCGTGGACACGGAAGATGGTTGCGCCCTTGGTCAGCGCCAGAACATTGGACGCCACTGTACCGTGGACGCGGTCCTTGGGCTCTCGCCCGGTGATGTGGCCGATGAATCGCTTGCGTGACGTGCCGATCAGCAAGGGATATCCCCATGCGTGCAATTGATCAAGTCCGGACAGAATGAGCAGATTGTCCTCGACAGATTTTCCAAAGCCGATGCCCGGATCCAGAATGATCAAGTCCTCATCGACACCGGCCTTGAGAGCGATCTCGATGGACCGATCAAAGAAGGCTTTCATCTGGGTGATGAGATCCTTGTCTGCATCGGGCTCCTTTTCCCAGTGATTGATGATGACCGGTGCGTGATGGGCCGCGGCAGCCTTGGCGATGTCCGGTTCGCGCTGCAGGCCCCAGACGTCATTGACAACATGAGCCCCGGCATCGAGCGCTTTGTCCGCGATGCGGGCCTTGTAGGTGTCAATCGAGATGACACGGCCCAGATCGGCGCTGGCGATGGCGCGAATGGCGGGGAGAACCCGTTGCAGCTCTTCCTGCTCTTCCACCAGACTGGCGCCGGGGCGGGTTGATTCCCCGCCGATGTCGAGGATATGCGCGCCTTCTTCCGCCAGTTGTTTGGCATGGGCGAGAGCGGCGTTTTCGGTCAGGTGCTCGCCACCATCGGAAAAGGAATCCGGGGTCACGTTGATGACGCCCATGATCAAAGGGTGTTTGGCGGGGTGCCACCGGAGTGGACCCAGCGGGCGAGGTGCTGCGGCGTTTGGCACGTGGGGCCTCCCTCTGTCAGTTTGGGTGTTTCGTTGCTCAGAACGGTCGGGCTCTTTTCGAAGCCATTCTGGATGCGCGCTGCCTGATCACAACAAGATCACAACCCATAGCAGCCGGAGTATGGCCTGATTGGTTTCGCTGCTTTTCAAAGTGTCGCATCCGCTCTTCATACGAAAGGTTGAATGAATATGGCGAGTCCTTTTTCTTCCAAGTCATTCAAAAGTTCAAAGCGGCGCGTTTTATTAGACGAATTGCCTGATCCATTTTCCAATTCTGGCCGATAGTCCGAGTTGTTCCGCCATTGGGGGCGTTTTACAACCAATTATGCGTAGAAACTCTGATTATGCGGGATTGTCATGTTCGAGAAAATTCTGATTGCCAATCGCGGTGAAATCGCTTGCCGCGTAATCAAATCAGCTCAGAAGATGGGCATCAAGACCGTTGCGGTTTATTCCGATGCCGATGAGGATGCACTGCATGTGCAGTTGGCTGATGAGGCTGTGCGACTGGGGCCGCCACCTGCGACCGAGTCCTATCTGCTTGGGGACAAGATCATTGAAGCCTGCAAGACGACCGGGGCAGAGGCGGTGCATCCGGGCTATGGGTTTCTATCGGAGAATGCCGCCTTCTGCGAGGCTCTGACTGACGCGGGCATCACCTTTATCGGTCCGCCGCCGAACGCCATTCGCGCCATGGGCGACAAGATCGAATCCAAGAAATTTGCCCTTGATGCCAAGGTGTCGACCGTACCGGGCGACATGGGGGTGATCGAAGACCCTGATGACGCGGTGCGCATCGCCAGAGAGATCGGCTATCCTGTGATGATCAAGGCCTCTGCTGGCGGCGGCGGCAAGGGCATGCGGGTAGCGTGGGATGATGGCGAAGCCCGAGAAGGATTCCAGCTCGCGCGCTCGGAGGCGAAATCGTCCTTTGGAGATGATCGTTGCTTTATCGAGAAATTCGTCGTCGGGCCCCGGCATATCGAGATTCAGGTGCTGGCGGACACGCATGGCCATGCGATCCACCTCAATGAACGCGAATGCTCCATTCAGCGCCGAAACCAGAAGGTGATCGAGGAGGCGCCGTCGTCTTTCCTTGACCCCAAAACGCGCAAGGCGATGGGGGATCAGGCTGTCGCACTGGCCAAGGCCGTGGGATATCATTCCGCCGGGACTGTGGAGTTCATTGTCGACAAGGACAAGAATTTCTACTTCCTGGAAATGAACACCCGCCTGCAGGTCGAGCATCCGGTGACCGAACTGATCACCGGTGTCGACCTTGTCGAGCAGATGATCCGGATTGCAGCGGGGGAGCCTTTGACCCTGCAACAGACTGATGTGCCGATCAACGGCTGGGCCATCGAGTCCCGTATTTATGCCGAGGATCCGTTTCGCGGCTTTCTGCCATCAATCGGGCGACTGGTCGACTATCGACCACCACGGGAGAGCGAAGTGGATGGCCTGACCATTCGCAACGACACCGGCGTTGTTCCGGGATCCGAGATATCGATGTTCTATGATCCCATGATCGCCAAGCTCTGCACCCACGGGCAGAGCCGCATTGAGGCCATCGACCACATGTCTCAGGCGCTTGATGCTTTCTATGTTGATGGGATCGATCATAATGTCCCGTTCCTGTCGGCCTTGATGCAGCATCCGCGCTGGCGATCCGGTGACATCACGACGGGCTTCATCGCCGAGGAATATCCCGATGGCTTTGAAGGGGCGATGCTTGATATCGAGACGGAGGTGGCGCTTGCATGCGTTGCCATGTCGATGGAGATCGTGCGGCAGGATCGCCTGATGCATTTTCGTCTGGCCAAGGAGCTGGACGAGATGGCCATGCACGAATATTGGGTTGTTGCCTTTTCCAAGGAGCGGCGGCATGAGCTGCGCTATTGTGGCGGCTTGCCCTCAACCCCGATCGACATGGAGATCCAGTTGCCGGTTGGCAAGGTCGTCTCGGTGCGCTCCGACTGGGTTCCGGGGCAAAAGCTATGGACTGGCACCGTTGATAATGTGCCGATGGTTGTTCAGGTGCGCTCAGGGCTTAACAGCTATCGACTGTTCCATCAGGGGGTGAGGGAGGTCGTCAAGGTGATGCGGCCCCATGTTGCCGAGATGGAAGCCATTTTGCCAATTCGTGGCCAGCCGGATACGTCCAACCTTCTGCTTTGTCCGATGCCCGGGCTGGTGGTTTCGATTGCCGTAAAGGAAGGCCAGACCGTTCAGACCGGTGAACCTCTGGCAACCGTTGAAGCCATGAAAATGGAGAATGTGCTAAGGGCCGAGCGGGAGCAGGTGGTTGCCAAGATCCTTGTCCAGCCGGGGGCCAGTCTTGCCGTTGACGATGTCATCATGGAATTCGAAACCGAAGAGGACGGTGACGAGGAGGCCAGTGAGAAAGCCCATAAGAAAGCCAATGAGAAAATTAGTTAGAAAATTAGTGAGAAAGCATAATCTCAGATTGGCGCGCGGCGGTTGTGTCATTCCCATATACGCATGAAAAAAGCCCGGCGCTTGTGGCGTCGGGCTTTTGTTTTTTAAAAGTCGATGCGGTGTAAAGACAGGGAAACCCGGTCGAAAAGTTGAACCACTTGGTTCTGATACTCTTTTCCCGCTGCGGCCCATCCAAGTCCCAAAATGCCGGTCAGCATGAGGTATTCAATGGCCACGCTCGCTCTTTCGTCCTTCAGAAAGGACAACAGCGTCTGTTTGGACATGTTGCCTCCTTAGGTTGTCTTGCGCACCTTGGTTGTAGCTTAACAGTTTGTTAAAGAATACCAATTTGTTTATTGATGTTTAGTTTTGGTTAACCACTGCGCCGCCATTGCCGCTTCCCTCGCTCTGCTTTCTGGGCTTGCGCATTTTCAAGATAAAAAACGGGCATGTGGGTAGCCTTTGGCATCGGCACTGCGAGCTGTGAGCTCATCGGGGTGATCTGAGCGTAATTCTAGGCTGTTGGCCCAAAAAGCGTCTCAAACTCTTCCCTCAGGGTCATGTCGACATCGGCGAGAGTGACCGGATAGCCAAGATCGACAAAGCTGGTCACGCCATGCTTGGCAATGCCGCACGGAACGATGCCGCCATAATGCTCAAGGTCCGGTTCGACATTGAGGCTGATGCCGTGGAACGTCACCCATTTGCGCACTCGGATGCCGATCGCTGCAATCTTGTCTTCGACGCCCTGTCCCTTTTCTGGCCGGGCGACCCAGACACCGACGCGATCCTCCCGCCTTTCGCCACGAATGTTGTGGGCTTCCAACGTGTTGATGATCCACTGCTCAAGGGTTGCCACAAACAGGCGGACATCCTGGGCTCGGCGCTTGAGGTTGAGCATGACATAGGCGACCCGTTGGCCGGGGCCGTGGTAGGTATATTGTCCGCCGCGCCCGGTCTCAAAGACATCGAATCGATCCGGTGACACCAGATCGACGGGGTCGGCGCTGGTCCCCGCCGTATAAAGCGGTGGATGCTCAAGCAGCCAGACGCACTCGCGTGCTTTTCCTGCCGCGATGTCCGCAATGCGCGCTTCCATGAAGGCGAGCGCTTCGGGGTAGGGCACCAGATCGTCGGAAATCAGCCATTCAACTGTATCCGGGCCGTTGGCATGCATCTGATTGGTCTGTTGTGAGGAGCCCAGAATGTCTGAGCGGTCTTTTGCGGGGTGGGTCATTGCTTTTCGATCTGTGGTCAAGATTGCCGAATTGGCACGGGAAATGCTGTTCGTTAATCGTTCATTTACCAAGACGGGTAACACTTTGTTAAGTTGGCACCCTGATGGTGTCTTACATAAGTGTTTCAGTGCTCCGTGGCTAGCACGGAAGGGTTAGATGTGACAAATCTTGATAGCATTGCGATCGATATCTCCGTCGAGTTGGGCGCCACCACCATTCCGATTCATCAGCTTCTGCGCATGGGTCGCGGTGCTGTGATCGAACTGGATGCGCATGAGGAAGATGATTGCCTGATCAAGGCCAATGACACGCCCGTTGCGCTGGGGCAGGTGATCCTGCGGGGCGAAAAGGTCGGAATTTCGATCACCAAGGTTCTCAACCGCAGCGCCGACTGGCGTCCGTTGCGCGGTATTGCTCGCGTCGAAGGATAGGGCGAAATCAAGCCTTTGCGCCATTCTGCGCATGACAAGCAGCTGCCAAAAACTGAACTGTCATCAAGTTTCCACATTTGTTGTTGATCGCACGCTTATTCGCTTGTCTGCCATATCCGGATTTGCTAGTTACACGCCACCAACAAGGCGAATGCCTTGTAAGCCAAAGGCTTGCGGCCGTGGCGGAATTGGTAGACGCGCAGCGTTGAGGTCGCTGTGGGGTAACTCCCGTGGAAGTTCGAGTCTTCTCGGCCGCACCATTCTCTCTTGTAGAGAATTGATTTTCCTATATAATTTGAAAATGATGAGGGCCAGCCCACCAGCTAAAGCGTGTCGCAGTTAATGAGATTCAGGATTCCCATTTTTTGCCAATTGTGATTCCCTTTGAGAAAAGGGGATCATCATGGGCAAATCACTTCCTATTGCATTGCGCGAACGTGTTGCTTCATTTGTTGATGCCGGTCATTCGCATCGGGCGGCCGCCAGCCATTTCCGCGTGTCACCACGGTTTGTCAATAACCTGATGCTTCTCAAGAAAGAGACGGGTTCTGTGCAGCCTCGCAAGCAAGGCCGACCAGACAAAGGCAAGTTGGGTGTGCATCATGAATGGATCACAAGGCGCATGTCTGAGAATGGCGATCTGACGCTTGATGAGCTTTGTCTGGAATTGGCTGAACGCGGGGTCCATGTGCATCGCTCTAGCGTTGGGCGCGTGCTTCACAGGCTCGGCCTGAGCCATAAAAAAAAGTCTGGTAGCCACTGAACAGCTACGGGCCGCGATTGCTCATGATCGGTATGTATGGATCAATCAGCGCCGGCCTTTCTTCAACAAAGCATTGTCCCGATTGATCTTTATCGATGAGACATCAACCAACACGAAGCTGACCAAACGGTCTGGATGGTCACCAAAAGGACAGCGCTATCGCGCCCACGCTTCTTTTGGTCATTGGAAATCCCAGACCTTCATCGCTGGTTTGAGATCCCGTGGGATGGTTGCGCCCTGGATCGTCAATGCTCCGATGAACCGACGTATCTTTGAAACTTGGATTGAAACTCAACTACTGCCGACCCTGTCAGCTGGCGACATCGTCATCCTCGATAATGTCGCCTTCCACAAAAGTGAGAAAGCTCAAAAGCTCGTCAAATCAAAGGGAGCATGGCTGCTGTTTCTTCCGCCATATTCACCGGACCTCAATCCCATCGAAATGGCATATTCCAAACTCAAGACACTGCTGCGCAAGCGAGCAGCCAGAAGCTTCGATACAATCTCAGACGCGATCGGTGACATTTGTGACCTCTATTCTGCCAAGGAGTGTCTGAACGACTTCAAAGCTGCCGGGTATGAGGTTAATTAATTGCGATATGCTTTAGCCCACCATTTGTTTGGTATTGGGATCGAGGTATGCCTCGATTTGTTCCGTTGGAACATATGCAGCGCCATCCCTTCTTATTATCGTGAATTGTCCCTTTTGAACCTTTCTGTAGAGTGATGTTTTGCCAATTCCCAAGAGCTCGATTGCCTGGGACACGCGCACCATCTTTGGCTTTATAAACTGGTTCATTCTGCTTTCCTCTCCGTTGCCCGCTTTTCTTCTTTCAGCTCTTTGCGGATTCACTTCGCTTTGTGTTCGATTCGTTCAAAGACGCGGTGCCAAATGCTTGCGCGAGCTGCCCACAATTTTGATCTAGCTGCTTCGCATTCGATTTAGCTCGACTCATAGATTTCAAGGTCAATTTCCTTCATCGCCTCGCCCTCGCTATCAGCCTCTTGCATGTGTCTTCGTCTCCGGTGTGTTTGTGCAGGTCCAGAGCGAGCTGGACTGCGTCTTGCCATTGCCACCCCATGGCGGTCCAGAAGCGGACTTCATTCATGCTGTGCTGGCTGGCGTGCATTTGAAGAATCATCGGAAGAACGAACCGGTCGTCGGGCTTCTCCCGCATGCCCGTGTGCCGCTTGTTCAAGGGAAGGCAGGAGGACCGGAGATGGCAAACCTGAACTCCCGGACGTCCTGTGATGACACAGGGAAGGGTGGAGACGAATGCAAGATGGAGCCTGTCCTCCTGACGCGGGGCGCGGAAGGTCTGGCCGGATTGTATCGGGGCTAGTGAACCCATTGACGGGCCTCCTGCAGTTGGGCCTTCAGACGTTTGGTCCTGGCTGCAAGGACCGTAACCAGATCGAAGAGCAGCTCATTCATCTCAAAGGCCCGGGAGAGATTGGTTGTTGTTCTGTGCCTGGTCGTGAGCTGCTCGAGCCTTTCCAGCTGCAGGGCTTCAAGGGTGGCATACTGTGCCTGAAGGGTGGTCAGCTGCTGGTGTAGCTGGCGGATCTCCTGATCCTTGTCTGGCGTGGATGATGGCGTGGATGGTGTCTGATGATCGGGTGCCATTATGCGACCTCACAGAGTTGTTGGATGTCTTCGTGCTGATAAAGGCAAGAGAAGTGGTTGGCTCCCACCTCTGCCTCAAGGGACAGGAGATAGGGCTCCACGCCTCTTGTCGCCTGATAATGGACATAGAGCGGGGTCATTGCTGTTGCTCTCTGTCCAGATCGGCGCGGCGTTGATGCACGGCCTTGTTGGCAAGTGTCTGGAATACCTCTCCGGCGTCCAGCACATCCTGTCCGAACTCGGAGTGCGGATTTCAGAAATACCGGACAACGATTTCACGAAAACCCGGACAGCGATTTCAGTAATTCGCGAACAGCTGAGTAATGGCTGATCCTTTACCTGGTTCAGGTTTGTGGATTGATGGTTTCCTGTTCTGTTTGTTGGGTCAAGTTCTGATTTTCTTCTGATCGCCTCATACTGTCCCCTTTGAGCTCTATTCGGTGCGCATTGTGAATAATTTGATCAAGGATGGCATCGGCAATTGTCGGCTCGCCGATCATCTCGTGCCATGCCGAAACGGGAAGTTGAGCCGTGATGATGGTTGATTTGCGTTGGTATCTTTCCTCGAAGAGCTCGAGCAGATCGAGGCGCTGCTGGTCTGTGAGCGAATGGGTTCTCCAGTCATCCAGGATGAGCAACTGGACGCGAGCAAGTTTGTCGACCAGCCTTGGAAAGCGCCCATCGAGACGGGCCATGGCCATGTCCTCAAACAGGCGGGGCATTCTGACATAAAAGACGGAATAGTCGAGCCTGGCGGATTGGCGTCCGAAGGCGCAGGCGAGCCATGTTTTGCCGGTTCCGGTTTGCCCTGTGAGAATGATTTGTTCATGAGCCTTAATCCAGTCTCCTTGAGCGAGAGAAAGGATTTTGCTCTGATCAAGGCCACGATTGGCAGCGAAGCTGATGTCTTCGATGCATGCATCAGGAAAGCGCATTTTTGCATTGCGCAGCCTGTTGGCAAAACGCTTGTCGGCTCGGGATGCTACTTCCTGGTCGAGCATAAGGCCAAGCCATTCATTCCGATCTAGGGATTGCCCAGGATCTTGTTCATTCAGGCTCTTCCAAGCTTGTGCCATTCCGGTCATGCCGAGTGCGGCCATTTGGTTCAATGTCGGGTGTGTCAGCATTCTTTCTCTCCTGTTTTGATGTTTGTTGATTACTGGTAGTAGGTTGCGCCTCGGATATTGTCGTGGCTCGGTGCTGGAGGGGCGGGTTCCTGGTGCGCGGGTGCCTTGTCGAGACCGGATACCAGGATGGATTGAACGGATTTGTATCTGACCGTCTCGCATGTCAGAGCCCTTTGACAGGCTGCTTCCAGTCTGTCTGTTCCGAACCGGCGTTGTAGGCTCACCCCCCCCAGTGCCGAGCGGAAACCCTGCTCGGGGTGTGGCCGATCTCGCATCAGGCGTTCCACCAACAGGGCGGTGTGATATCCAATGCGGGCAGCCTGAGCGACGAGGGTTTGAGGCGTCATGCCTGCGTGACGCTGGTGGGCCTTGGGCATATGCTGTGTAATCGTGGAATGGCCACCCCGATCCCGCCTGCGCTGATGAACTGCAACCCGCTCATGATTGCAAAATATCTCGACAACACGATGGGTTAGCCGGACATCAACCTGCCGTCCGATTAGCTTGTGAGGGACGGAATAGAAACCTCGTAAAATCTCGACATGATAGTCGAGATGCACCTTGGCCCGTTTCCATTCGGCATATTCAAATGGAGTGTCGGGCAACAGACGCAGGGCAGGCCGTTCAATCTCTTCAAACAGTTCCTTGCGGGATCTTCCGATCCGCCGCATTTGCTTGTTGTTGAGCACCACCAGCAATTCCGCGATGGTATTGTTCAACGCTTCAATCGAGAAGAATTGCTGATTGCGCAGCCGGGCCAGGATCCAACGTTCGACAATCAGAACCGCTCCTTCCACCTTTGCCTTGTCGCGCGGCTTACGTGGTCGTGTCGGCAAAATGGTCGTGTCGTAATGGGTTGCCATGGCTTCAAAGGTGGCAGTTAGCGATGGCTCGAACCACAATGGTGTGGCCACGGCGGCCTTGAGATTGTCGCAAATGATGGCCTTGGTAACGCCGCCGAAAAACTTCAGTGACCGAACTTGCGCATCAATCCAGTCCGGCAGCTTCTGGCTTCGAGAGGCCCAGGCAAATGTGTAGTTCGAGGCTCCGAGGACTGCGACGAAAATCTGGGCCTGATATGCCTCTCCGGTCGCAGGATCAAAAACCGGAATAGTGTGGCCGGCATAATCGGTCTGAATGGCCGCACCCGCTTCATGCCGGTTGCGAAAACGGGGATTGGCCCGGCACTCGAATTCCCTGAAACGAGTGCAGAACCAAGTATAGCCGTAACCTTCGGGATGGACCGCCCTATATTCCTCCCAGAGCAAGGTCAGGGTCACACCCTTGCGCTTCAATTCCGTCGCAATATGGCGCCAATCAGGTTCTGCATCGTCACGCGGTGGTCGACCTACATTCTGAAACAGGGCTGCCCGCAATTGCTCGTCATCATCGCGATCGGCTGGTATTGGCCAGCTGTTCAAGCCAGCGTCACGGGCTCGGTGAAGGTAGGTGGCAACGGTTGTCTTGCTCAGCTTCATTCGCGCAGAGACCTCTCGTGTAGAAAGCCCCGGATCATGCGTCAGCCGTAATATCTCTCGTATATCTTGCACAGTCGTGCGCCTCACTTGCTTGCGTCGGGGCATGCTCCCTCCTGATCTGTTCTTCGACCAAAAGAGTGCCCCAATTAGGCAGGTAAGGATCAACCAAAATTATGCCTTGAAAACTGTCCGGGTTTTTGTGAAATCGCTGTCCGGTATTTAATGAAACGACTGTCCGGGAATTACTGAAACCCGCAGGCAAATAGCATGAGCAAAATTTCAATGGGTCAATACACCTCCTTCAATCAGTCGTGCTGGAGCCTTGGCCTGAGCAACGCCGTCCGTACAGAATCTGCAGGCATATTTGGGGCGGCGGGTGACAATGACCCGGAATTGCGCTGGGATCACATCATGCCGTTCGGTCACATCCTCACCGATACAGTGCAACTCACCACCACAGGAGCAAACCAGATTGTCTGGTTCGATCACCTCTTCGATGCGCGGCAAATGCTGCTTGACGTCTAACCTGTGAGAGTCACGAAGGGAACTATCGCTATTCCAAACGCGAGATACGGGAATTTACCGGAGTAGCGGATGGCACGGTGGCGGCAATGAGACGCACCTACAAAGCATTGAAAGCGGATCAAAGTGAAATCCCCGCTAATTGGCAGGATGCTCTGAGAGTTGCAAAAGGCACCGACAATAGGGAAATGACTGATGAGGATCGAGAACAGATGATTATCGCCATAGCGGACGAGATGGATAAGCAGTTTGGTAAACCTGTCGCTGAAGCTGCAAGACGGTGTCCCGAGGCACTGCAGATAGTCCTAGAACTACGCATGGGCAAGGAGTTCGGCTTCATGATTGAGACCAACGCACCATTGAAAGATGAAGACGACGACTTTCCTTTCTAGGGGCGAGTAATTCTCATGGGGCCAAATTTCTGAGAGGCCTATCTCTATAACAAGCGGTGGGACTATGGAGAATTTTGTGCCCTGGCGCTTTGATTACGCCATTTGGAAACGATCTTCGAACATTATTGCGAACTGGCTTTTCACTGAGTGCCATTCGCGCACGGAGCGTTTCCATTCCACAGAAGTAGCATTCAGGGCGAGATAAATCAATTTCGCAGCTGCCTCGTCACTGGGGAAATGCCCGCGGGAGCGAACGGCCCGGCGGATTTTCGAGTTCAGTGCTTCAATGGCGTTCGTGGTGTAGATCAGCCTGCGCACTTGGGGCGGATAGTCAAGGAACGGGATCACCTCGTTCCAAGTCCGGCGCCAACTCGGCGCGATTGCCGGGTATTTGGCGGCAAGGTCGCTGTTTTCGAACTCCGCCAGCGCAGTCTCCGCGGCTGCTGCGTCCACAGCGGTGTAGACAGCCTTAAGAGCCGCTGCGACGGCCTTGCGATCCTTGTAGCTGGCAAAGCTCATGGAATGGCGCAGCAGATGCACGATACAGGTCTGGACCTGGGTCTGAGGAAAGGCTGCCTCGATGGCCTGGGGGAAGCCCTTCAGACCGTCCACGACGGCGATGAGAATGTCCTGAACGCCACGGTTGCGCAGATCGCTGAGAACTTTAGCCCAGAACTTGGCACCCTCATTGGCCTGGAACCAAAGCCCCAGAACGTCGCGGGTGCCGTCCGGGAGAACAGCCAGGGCCACAAAAACCGCCTTGTTCAGAACCACGCCGTCGGTGCGGATCTTGACCCGGATCGCGTCCATGAACACAATCGGATAACACGGTTCCAGCGGGCGGTTCTGCCAGGCGGTCACTTCCTCCATCACGGCATCGGTGATCGCCGAAATCAGGCTCGGGGACGCCTCTATACCATAGATATCCTCGATATGCCCCTGGATCTCGCGGGTCGTCATCCCGCGCGCGTACATGCTGATGATCTTGGTGTCGAACTCGGGAAAGCGGCGCTGATACTTGGCGATCAGCAGAGGATCAAAGCTGCCGTTGCGGTCACGGGGAATGTCGAGAATGACCTTCCCGCTGTCGGTGGTCACCGTCTTCTGGCTGCGGCCATTGCGACGATTTGGCGCCTGGTTCGCGCCTTCAGGCGGCGCATCGGCGCGTTCTTCGGTCAGATGCTCGTCCAGTTCGGCGCTCAGGGCTCGTTCGGCCAGCGCCTTGGTCAGTTCTTGCAGAATCCCGTCCTCTCCGAACAGATCGCCCGCTTTGCGGCCTTCCATCAGATGATCCAAAAGGGCTTTGTCGATGCTCATACGTGGGTCTCCTCATATTAGAGTTACCACGCCAGGGCACAAAATTCTCCATAGTCCCAAGCCATGCAGTGGCATCTGGAAGAAATCTCCTGCCAAGTCGCTGATGGAGCCCACGCAATCCTCATTCTCTATCAGGCAGGCTGGCACACAACGCAAAATCTTGACGTGCCGGACAACATCACATTGCTCCCGCTACCACCAAGGTCTCCTGAATTGAACCCGGTCGAGAATATATGGCAGTTCATGCGGGAAAATTGGCTTTCCAACCGGATCTTCTCATCCTACGAGGAAATCCTCGCGATATGTTGCGAAGCTTGGAACAAACTCGTCGATCAACCTTGGATCATCATGTCCATCGGATTGCGAGAATGGGCATATCGGTTCTGAATTCTGCTCGATGGTATAACTGGCAGGCAACAGGGCAAGGGGAGCGTGTAGGGCGCTCCTCACTTCCATGAGGATGAAGGAGAAAGACCGATGGTGGCGCCGAAGGGAAACAGATATTGGGCCAAGCGCCGCCGGAATGGCCGCAAGCCGCTTTACGAGACGCCGGACCAGCTCTGGCGGGCCTGTGTCAAATACTTCGAGTGGGTGGAAGCAACCCCGCTCAAGCAGGAAGAGATCATCAAATACCGGGATCGCTATGAGCGCATCGAACTCAACAAGATGCGGGCCATGAGCAAGAAGGGATTATGTGTCTTTCTCGACATAGATCCGAAGACCTGGGAAGGTTACAAAACAAGGGGTGAAGATTTTTTCCGTATCATAACGCGGGTGGAAGACATCATCTGGGACCAGAAGTTTACCGGCGCAGCCGCGGGCATTCTCAATGGCAATATCATCGCCCGTGAACTCCCCCTTGGCGACAAGGAAGCCGAAGAGCCCGAAGCCCCCGCGGCCCTCCACCCAGGACATGGCCAAGGCCATCATCGAACTCATGGCCAGCACAAAGGCTAAGAAACAGGGGTGAAGGGGAGGAAGGACGGGGAGGGAAGAAACCGGTCATTCCCTGCGGGTGTGAGATCTTTGTTGTGAACGAACAATGCTGCCATTTGGAGGCCCGGTGTTCATATGCGGAATAGAGTACTTGGTCTGTTGATTAAGTGCTTGCCTCATAAGCCCTATAAGAAAAACAGTAGGCGGTCAGCCTCCTAATCATGTTCCTGATACTCCCAATATGGGTCTGTGCGGTTGAATTCGAGAGGGAGCTCGTGAGGATGGTTATCTGTGCCGCAGAATTCCCGGCTATTGTCAATCGGCACAGCTTTGCGTCGTCCTCCTGTTTTTGCAGGAAGTCGAAAGAGCTCGGTGATTTTCTATGCTCTATCGGTCAAATCAGTTGGATAGTGCAGCTCATCCAGACAATACTTGCGGCTGCGACATCTTTTCTGTTCATTGTTTTCCAATCTTTTCGATAAAGATGACTTGTCTTCAACCTATTGATATTGCTCAATTACTCTTAAATCGTGCTTTGAGATTTTTGGAACTTCTTCTCTAGGGTCAAAACCCATTGATACCATTGAACTGGCAAAGCAAATCAGATTCAATCTGCTCAATCAATAGATTGGAGGCTTGAATGGGACACCTGTTTTGGTTGTCGGATGCGCAATGGGCGGTTATTGAGCCGCTTTTGCCGAATAATAAAGGCGGTGCCCGCCGGGTAGATGATCGCCGAGTGATTTCCGGTATCATCCATGTTTTGAAGGTGGGCTGCCGCTGGTGTGACTGCCCTGCAGAGTATGGCCCCTCGACAACGATCTACAACCGGTTCAACAGGTGGTCGCACAAACGGTTCTGGGTTGATCTTGTTGAGGCTCTGGCAACCTCAGGTGCCGTGATCAAAAGCACGGCTATCGATAGTACCTATGTCAAGGCACACCGCTCTGCCCATGGCGGTAAAGGGGGGCGAAAAATCAGGCTATCGGTCAGAACGTGGATCTTGGTGGTTTGGCGAGAAAGAGGTAGCACTAACGTACCCCCAGAAATATATCTGCTTTAATCGGCTGTGTCTGAGTGTTCGCTTCCACGGCATATGGCTGCTGTCCGCCCGACCATGCCGCTGTTGCTAGGGTTGTACCGAGGGCTCTTTTCAAGTTTCTGGGACCACTTCAGCGAGGCAAACCAACTCAACCAAAGACAGTTCTTGCCCTAAAAGAGGTGTTTGACGCGGGTCCAGGAATTGAGGATGTGCTGCTCAAGGATGAAGCCAAGGCGGTCTCCGTCGCGTTTCTTCAAGGCATCAATCATATCCTGATGCTCACTCACCGCATCGTCCCAGAAGTCTGTGTGTTGATTGCCCATAAACCGGATGCGCTTGAGGCGTGCCTGCAGATTGGCTTGCGTTTCAGACAGCGCACCATTGCCAGCATATGATGACAGCTTTGAATGAAACTGCTGATTAAGCTTGTAATAGGGCATTCGGTCTCGCTCGTTCCAAAACTCGAGCATCCGTTCATGAATGGCCAGCAGATCTTCAATGTCTGCGTCCGACGCCTTCTGGCAAACCAGTCGTCCGGCAAGCTTCTCTGTATGGGCCAAAAACTCGAGCATATCCTGCACATCTTTGGCTGTGAACTCCCGTACAACGCACCCCTTTGAGCGTTGGGAAACGACGAGCCCTTCCGCCCCAAGGGTGCGAAGGGCCTCGCGAAATGGCGTCCTGGATACCCCCAATTCATTCGCGAGAGCAACTTCGTCGATCCTCGATCCAGGTTCCAAATATCCTTCGATGATCATATCGCGAATCTGGTTTGCCACTTGATCGTGTAATGCCAGCTTCTCAATGGCGACTGGTCCAGCCGAATGCAATGTCAATTCTTGCAAAGCTTCCTCCCACGTAAGTTTGAGAAACCGGATTATAGCGAAAAAAAATTGAAAGGCGAGCCTTGCGTTATTCATTCATTATGCATTATACATAACACAAAGAGGGAGTGAACGATCTTTTCGACACACGAAAAGGACGAGGCAAGACTCGTAGGAGGCCAGGCAATCTGTCATTTGCAGCGCGCATGATCACAGATTGTGGAGTTTTGCGATTAGGCGCATTCCCTTGGAAGATTTAGTCAGACCGTCTTCGCGAGATCCGTTGAAGGGTGCCGCGTTGGCAGATCGCATAGAAGGGTAAGGCGTATGGACAAAGGATTGAGAGTGGCAATGGCGATCGGGGATGCCGGAGGCATCAGTCCTGAATTGGCAGCAAAAGTCATTGCGGATCCGGATGCCAATCTCGATGATCTCATGATCTTCGCAGACCGACGTGTAGTGGAGCAGGGTGCCGAGATTGCGGGTGTAGAGATCAGTATACCCACCGTATCTCTTGATCAGCTTGATGGGCCGCTGCCAGAGGGTAGTTTTCTGGTCGATATGGCAAATTGCGATCCCGCTACGGTCAAGAAGGGAGCGGCTAGCGCTGAGGGCGGTCTTGCTTCGGTGCAGAATTTCCGTGCCATCTTGCTGGCGTCCAATGCCGGCTATGCAGATATCGCTTTCTTCACACCGTTCAACAAGTCTGCAATGCGACTTGCCCAGTCAGATTATGTCGACGAGATCGGTTTCATCGATGCGACGATCCACCCTAAGGAAAGCGGGCGCGAGTTCAACGTGCTTGATGAGGTATGGAATGCACGGGTGACATCCCATGTTCCTCTTTCTGCCGTCGCAGGATTGATCACCGAAGACAAAATCTACAACAGTCTCTGCCTGACCAACAAGATCATGAAGGGGGCCGGTCATCCGGATCCAAGAATTGCTGTTGCAGCCCTCAACCCCCATGCCGGGGACGGGCGCAATTTCGGGACTGAGGATGACGACATACTTCACCCTGCCATCGAGCGGGCCCGTGCCGAAAACATGCTTGTTACTGGCCCCGTGCCATCAGACACGGTCTTTGTGCGGGCGACGCGAGGCGAGTTCGATGCGGTAATGACCATGTATCACGATCAGGGGCAGATCGCCATGAAACTGATCGGCTTTGATCGCGGCGTCACCCTGATAGCCAACTATCCGTTTCCAATCGTCACACCAGCGCATGGCACCGCATATGACATTGCAGGAAAAGGGATTGCCGATCTCGGTGCGACGCGCAACGCGGTCAATCTTGGCCGGAAATTGGCGCTCATGGATCGGGGAGGATCCAGGAAAGCCAGTGGTGAGCCGCTATCCCTGCTCGTGTCCCGAGCACTTGATCCTGATCAGAAATGGGAAACAGTTTAGCGATTTAGCTTTTGAAGAGCCGAACATTGTTCGGTGTTAAAACCAGAGGGAGGAAGACCAATGAAACATGTTCTAGCGACTGCATCCGTGATTGCACTCGCCCTCGTGGGAGGCGCAGCCAATGCGGCAGAATTTCCCGCTGACACCATCGAGGTCGTCACGCATGCAGGCAATGGTGGCGGGACTGATGTCACAGCCCGGATGATGATGGTCAAGGCGCGCCGCGAGTTGGGCGCGGACATGGTTGTCGTCAACAAAAAGGGTGGCGGCGGTGCCGTTGCTATGGACTATTATCTCGACCTGCCAGCAGACGGGAACTCGATTTTGACCTTCACGATCGGCCATTCGGCAACGATTGCGAAGGGCAAAACCAAAATGACCCTCGACGACATCCGTCCAATTGCCCGCGCGACCGATGACCCTCAGATCCTGATGGTCAAGTGTGGTGCCTACGACAGTGCGGAATCCTTTGTCGCCGCTCAGAAGAAAGCACCCATCGCTTACGGCACCACACATCTGGGTAATATCGATGACGTCTCGGCCTTCATGTTCACCATCAAGGGGGGCATGAAAACGCCCAAGATCATTCCTTTTGACGGTGGTGCAGAGCTCGCAACTCAGTTGATTGCCGGTGCGGTTCAGTCTGCTGTTCTCAATTTGGCTGAGGCAAGTTCCCAGATTGAGGCTGGCGACATTTGTCCACTCGTGGTTCTTGCTGACGAGCGCATGGCCGGTTTGCCGGAAGTGACAACCGCCAAAGAACTGGGCATTGATGTCAGCTTCTCCACGGTTCGTGGGTTCGTCGTACAAAAGGACGTGCCGGACGATGTAGCAAAGAAACTCGAAACTGCTTTGCTGAAAGCCATGAAAAGCAGTGTCTATCAGGGCTATCTTGAATCGGTGGGTCTCGACAACACCTCTGTCGCGGGCGCTGAAGTTTGGGGCAAGCAGCTCAAAACGATGGATGTCGACATGAGAACTGCCCTCAAGGAGCTGGGCTTTATCGAATAAACTGACCTAGGGGCGCGATGATTTCTGTCCCCCACGTCAGGTGTCATCGCGCTCCGCTTCTTCGTTTTCCAACGGAGCAGTTTCCGACATGCCGATCAATCAGAGCAATAGCGCATTCTGACACCCAAACACGATGTCTCCCTTATGCTGTGCGCTGTGTCCTTTGGTTGCAGATAAAGTTCCAGAGGCTCCATCATGCAATCCGATCAAAGTCATACACGATCAACACGTTACGGACTTTCTCACTACGTCATTCCAACTGTCATCATCGTATTTTGTGCGTTGGCTTTCTGGCTTTCGACCCAATTCGATCGTGTTCCCCCAATTCTCAAACGCGGTCTCCAACCATCCGATTTCCCGCAGCTCATCATCGGGTTGATGATCCTTCTGTGCCTGTCTCTGTACATCTGGGACAAGGACGAAGCGCCTGACCCATTGCCGGGCATCGTCTGGAAGACGATTGCGTTGCTGGTCGGTTTCGTCGCGATTGCTCAGATCGACTTGATGCTCGGGATTGGCCTGTTCAGCGGCTGCCTGACAATTCTATGGGGTGAGCGTCGCCCTGCAATGATTGCGATCGTTGCAATCCTCGTCCCGCTGGGGGCTTTCTTCCTCTTTGATCTGGTCTTTGAAGTTCGATTCCCGCGCGGTCTTCTGACGAATTTCTGGTACGGGTGATATTCTTATGGATGCTGCATTCAATGGTCTGCTTGCCTTAGCGGACGTCAATCTCTTGGGGCTCATTCTGCTTGCCACGCTCGGCGGCGTGCTAATCGGGGCATTGCCCGGACTGAATGGCACCACAGGGGCTGCCCTACTGCTGCCCTTCACCATCTCGATGGAACCGATAGCGGCAATCGCCGTGCTGACCACAGTCTATTGCGCCGCAACCTTTTCTGGCGCAATCACGGCAATTCTCATCAACACTCCTGGCACGTCTGCGAGCGCAACAACCTGTCTGGATGGCTATCCTCTGGCGCAACGGGGCGAGGCTGGCCGCGCATTGGGAATGGCGGCGGTGTCCTCCACCATCGGCGGCATAATATCTGTGATCCTTCTAATGCTGGCCGCGCCCTTCCTGGCTCGCGTCGCCTATAATTTCGCGCCGCCAGAGTATTTCGCCCTGACCTTGTTTGGCCTGTCCATGCTGGCAACAATTGGCAATGGCGCACCGGTCAAGAATGTGCTCGCCGGGGCTGCTGGGGTTCTCCTTGCGACGATCGGCATAGACCACTTAACGTCGATCGAACGCTTCACCTTTGGCCTCAACGAGCTGTCCGAAGGTATCGGGTTTGTTCCGATGATGATTGGCCTGTTTGGGATTTCAGAGCTGCTTTTCCAAGCGGAGAGGCTTCATGTCAAACGTCGCCAGATTACCATGAAGGCAATCCAACTGCCCACGCGGGAAGACTATCGCAAGGTCTGGAAAGTCATTCTGCGCAGCACGGGGATCGGAACCTTCATCGGCATTCTGCCAGCCGAAGGAGCAACAGTGGCCTCAATGATTGGCTACAGTGAAGCCAAGCGTTGGTCCAAGACCCCCGAAGAATTCGGCCATGGCTCCATTGAAGGAATCGCAGGATCGGAAGCAGCAAACAATTCTGCCACCGGTGGTGCGATGGTGCCGACGTTGGCACTCGGAATTCCCGGAAGCCCCACCGCTGCAGTCATTCTGGCTGGCTTGATGGTTCACGGTTTGCGTCCCGGGCCGACACTCTTTACCGAGCAGGCCGACTTTGCCTTTGCTATCTTCTGGTCGATGCTCCTGGTCAACTGCCTGTTCTTCTTCATCGGGCTTTGGGGTGCCAAACTTTATGCGCGCGTGACACTGATCCCGCTCAACATTCTATGGCCGATTGTCTTCACCTTTTCTATCATCGGGGCATATGCGCTCGATCAGTCCATGACGGATGTCTGGATAGCATTGGGCGCGGGCGTTCTGGGCTTTTTCATGCGGCGATATGGATTTTCAGTTGTCCCGCTGGCCATCGGCCTCATCCTTGGCGGAATGCTCGAAACCCGCTTCGGCCAATCTATGGTGATGCTGGACGAGAAATGGTGGCTGATCTTCTCGCGACCTTTGTCCCTGTTCTTCATTCTTTTGACCGCCTTGGCGCTCTTCGGGCCCGTGATCTTCGGGCGAAGACGCAAGAAGAAGGCCGCAGCAGAGCCGAACGCCGAACCCGAAAGCACCACCTAGTGTGGTGCCTTGGGCGCGGCTCAAGGCACCCAACTGCCCCCTTCAAGCGAACAGATAACGAGGATCCTCATGAGCGAATACAGATGGACACGAGATAACTGGCCCATAGCGGCTGCCATGATCCCCTTCCCCAACACGCTCACAGATGGTCGGTTGGTGCAGGATATGCCAGCCAGCCATTGGGAAGAGACGCTTTCCGAGGTTGCTGAGGCGGGTTTCTCAGAGCTGGACCCGACAGATTCCTGGCTGAGGATTGCCGATCTGGAAGCCTCTCGACTTGACGAGTTTCTTGCAGTTACTCGATCTCTCGATCTTTCAATCCCAGCGATCTCGACCTCTCGGCGCAGTGTCATTGATCCGGAAAACGGGGACGAGAATCTGGCCTATTGTCACCGGGTGATCGACACGGCCAGCAAGATTGGGGCAGAAGAGGTCACCTTTGGCCTTTTTGGTGCGTTGACGGACGAGCAGAAGAAGGCGCTTTGGTTCTGGACCGTAGATGGTGAGAAAAATCCAGATGATCCAGCGGTTTACAACAAGGCCGTGGCCCGGATCCGGGAGCTGGGGCAGCATGCCGCAGAGCAAAACATAGAAGTCTCGCTGGAAATGTATGAGGATACCTATATCGGGACTGCGGATGGTGCGGTCAGGTTTGTCGAGGATGTGGATTTGCCCAATGTCGGCATCAACGCGGATATTGGCAATCTCATCCGCTTGCATCGGCCAATGGAGCATTGGCAGGAGATGATGGCCAAGATTGCGCCCTTCCTCAAATATTGGCACGTGAAAAACTATATTCGCGTCGAGGATCCGGTGACTGGTGCGATCATGTCTCATCCGGCAACCATGGAAGCAGGCATCATCAACTATCGTGCCGCGATCAAGCTTGCATTGAAACACGGCTTCAAAAGCGCTTTTCTCTGTGAGCATTACGGTGGCGATGGCCTGACCATTGCAGCCCGCAATCGAGATTACATTCGCAGCATTCTGCCCCGCACCTGAACAAACGTTTGACCGGGCTTGCACGTCTGCCTTCCGACGGGCGTGCAGCCTGTCCGGATGCTGGCCAATGCCAGACAATATATTTGAGGAGGAACACATGTCACTGACGCAGGACCATCAAACCAAAAAGCTGATGAACGCGCCCGAAGAAATCATTCCGGAGATGATTGAAGGAATGGTTCTGTCACATCCCGATTTATTGAAGCTCGAAGGGAAGACGGGGCGAGCGGTTGTCGCAGTCGATGGCCCGCGCGATGGCAAAGTCGGAATCGTGGTTGGTGGAGGATCGGGTCATGAGCCTGCATTTGCCGGTTATGTCGGTCGCGGGCTTGCCGATGCTGCGGCGGTTGGCAATGTCTTTGCCTCTCCATCACCGGAACATATCAAAGAGGCTGCAATGGCAGCAGACGGCGGCGCCGGGGTGGTCCTTCTTTATGGCAACTATACAGGAGATGTGCTCAATTTTGACATGGCGGCAGAGGAATGCGCAGAGTTGGGCATGGATGTACGCTCCGTTGCGGTGATTGATGATGTGGCGTCTGCGCCAAAAGAGAAAGCTGGTGAGCGTCGCGGTATTGCCGGCGACTTTTTTGTCTTCAAGGTCGCCGGTGCCGCCGCCGATCAGGGACGCTCGCTTGAAGAGGTATATGCCGCAGCAAACCACGCCAATGCCTCCACCCTGTCCATGGGGGTGGCCCTTTCGGCCTGTTCCATGCCCCAGACCCTCAAGCCCAATTTCGACATCGGTCCCGATGAGATGGAAATCGGCATGGGCCTTCATGGTGAGCCGGGTATGCGGCGCGGCAAGGTGGACACCGCCGATCATGTGACCGAAACGCTGATGGATATGATCCTTGGGGAAATGGCCCCAGAGGCAGGCGATGAAGTCGCGGTGCTGGTCAACGGCCTTGGGGCGACGAGCCCGATGGAGCTCTATCTGGTCTTCCGCCGGGTCGCCCAGATCCTTGGGGCGAAGGGCGTAAAGATATATCATTCCTGGGTTGGCGAATATTGTACCTCGATGGAAATGGCAGGTGCCTCCGTCACTCTGATGAAGCTTGATGAAGATCTCAAATCCCTGCTGGATCATCCCTGCCGCACTGTCGCCCTCACGGTAGGCAGCGCACCTGTGCCGGTGGCCGGTGCCACGCACACCGCGCGGAACTATGAGGCAGCAAGCCGGGCTGATGCCATTGATCGGGCAAGCCTGAAGGCCGACGGGTCGATTACGCCGGAGAACTTCCGTGCCATGATGCAAGCCGCAGGCAACGCGATTGCGACCGAGAAGGACCGCCTGAGCGAACTGGATGGTGTGATTGGTGACGGGGATCACGGTGTCACCATGGATATCGGCTGGACGGCCGTGATGAAAGCGCTGGAAGGAGCCTCGGATCAGGACACCATCTCCCAGACTTGCACCAAGTCTGCCAAGGCCTTTCTCGACGCAGTCGGGGCCTCGTCCGGTCCGCTCTATGCCAGTGCCTTCAACACGGCAGGCAAAGCGGTCTCGAACCGGCTCAACCTTGATGCCTCTGCGATGGCTTCTTGGGTCGAAGGCATGCTCAACGGCATTCTCAATCGGGGCGGAGCCAGCGCGGGTGACAAGACAATGATTGATGCCTGGATGCCCGCAGCACAAGAGGCCCGCAAGGCCGCTGGCACGACGGACGATCCAGCAATCGTGCTCAAAGCGGCTTGCCGTGGTGCCCGGATGGGGGCAGATGCGACACGAGAAATGGAGAGCCGTCGTGGTCGCTCCAAAAAGCTCGGAAACCGCTCCGTTGGCCATATCGATCCAGGAGCAGAGTCGGCCTATGTGACGCTCAAGGCAATGAGTGAGGCGCTTGATAGCGCAGGTTAAGGGGATAGGAAATGGATGATGTTCACCGCATCATCCATTTCCTACCAATCAAAGAGAGTATGGCACGTTCCCGGCTGACGCCCACAGTGCGGCTGGGAAGGGTGTCTCAATTTTCTGCGTGTCGGATCTCGGCATTTGAAAGCGTTCACCCGTCCAACGGGTCAAGGCGGCCCTGATGACGCGGCAGATCCGCTGAATGTCTATTTTATCTTGTCGCATCGGCGATCTCGCACTTGCCCCAAATGGCAGCTATCCGCCAATTTTGTTGAAAAACTAATGTTGCGATGCGGCGAGAATGCTGATTCAATCTTTCCATGGGATGGGGGATTGAAAGCGATGATGGGGCGTCGAGAGAATCAGCAAGCCGAGCTATTTTATGAGTTTTCACTTGAGAGGCACGTGCCTCAGGATCATCTTCTGCGGACTATTGATCGCTTCGTTGATCTGACATCTGTCCGTGACCATCTCCAACCATTCTATAGCCACACAGGCCGCCCCTCGGTCGATCCAGAACAGATGATCCGGATGCTGCTGGTCGGCTATATCAATGGTATCCGCTCCGAGCGGCGTCTTTGCGAAGAGGTTCATCTCAATTTGGCTTATCGATGGTTTTGTCGGCTGGATCTGACCGATCCCGTTCCAGACCATTCGACTTTCTCGAAGAACCGACATGGTCGTTTCCGTGAAAGCAATCTGCTACGGGTGGTATTCGAGGCAGTGGTTGCCCGTTGCATTGAAGAGGGTGTCGTTGGTGGTGAGCACTTTGCGAGGGATGCCAGTCTCATCGAGGCCGATGCCAACAAACAGAATTCTACTGCCAAGGAAGATTGGGATCCTGACAAGATCAATCCAGAGATTGCCTCTCGCGCGGTCAAGGACTATCTCTTTGCTCTGGATGATGAGGCTTTCGGCGCGGCGACAGATGTCGTTCCCAAATTCACTTCACACTCTGATCCATCAAGTCAATGGACAGCGGCCCGTCATGGACCAGCTTTCTTTGCCTATTCAAACAATTATCTTATCGATACGGATCACGCGATCATCGTTGATGTTCAGGCCAGCCGCTCAGTGCGAACTGGCGAGACCTATGCCACGCGGACCATGATTGAACGCGCACATGAGAGGTTTGGTCTTTGGCCGGAGCGATTGATAGCTGATACTGCCTATGGGTCGGCAGAGATGCTGGCATGGCTGGTCTATGATTGGGGAATTGAACCGCATATTCCAGTGTTCCATTGCCTGGCAGGCAAGCGAAGCGCCGCCGAGAAGGGACAAATCGAAACGCGATGATGGAACATTCTCGCGGGAAGACTTTGTTTATGAGCGTGAGACGGATTCCTATATCTGTCCGGCAGGCAAGCAACTGCTCAGAAATCGCAGAAAGTTCCAGACCGTTCGTGCGGATCAAAGTGACCTTGATTTTGTCAAATATGGAGCAGCAAAAGCAGACTGCGAAGCCTGTGGCCTCAGGCAACAATGCTGTCCAAAGGGAGCTCCGCGCAGGCTTCTGCGTTCAAAATATGAAGGCGCTCGCCAGATGGCCCGCGACATAGCCAAAACCGAAGATTATGCCATCTCATGCAAGCTGTGAAAGAAGGTCGAGATGCTGTTCGCCCATCTCAAACGCATCTTGGGCCTCAGGCGGCTCAGGTTACGAGGTCCCAATGGAGCCAATGACGAATTCCTCCTAGCAGCAACCGCCCAGAACCTCAGAAAACTTGCAAAGCTCTTCCCAGGCGGACCAAAGCCGCAAACGGCGTGAGGCAATCTCATTCGTCTATTCTTGGAATACCTGAAACCCGACTAGAAAAGGTGAGTTTTTCAACGGTATTCGCCCTTTATAGACGTCTATTGCCCAACGAATCAACCGCCTGAAACTGTCTCTTACCCTCGGATTGGACCATTCCAACCGAGGGTATTTTATGACAAAGACAGAAATTTCAAAAAGTCGATTGGCTATCGGGCGAGGGCCTTTGTCGGGCCGCTGACCAAGGCGGCGTTGTTCGATGGGCGTGTTGATCAGGTGAGCGCTAGCCGCGATCTGGTGGACGCGATCTTTGCACGCGATGAACCGTCCTGGCTTCAGGTGGGGCGGTCCTATCTGGGCCTGAACGAATATAAGGGCAACCGGCACAATCCGAAAATTCTGGAATGGTGGCAGTTGATCCGCATGCCCTTCACCGATGATGAAACCGCATGGTGCGCGGGATACGTTGGCGGGGTGCTGGAAGAATGCGGGATCCGTTCAACGCGATCGGCGGGTGCAAAGTCCTATTACTGGAACCGCTGGGGGCAAGTGCTGTCTGGGCCGTGCGTCGGGGCCATTGTCGTCTTTTGGCGCAAGACGCCCAACGGCAAATATGGTCATGTCGGCATTGTTGTTGGTCGTGATCGTTATGGCAATCTCATGGTGCTTGGCGGCAATCAAGGCGACACGGTTTCGATCAAGCCATTTTCCGTTGATCGGGTGGTCTCCTATCACTATCCGAACGGACACAAGCCGGGGCTGATCGGATTTGATAATCTGCCAATCGTTGACTCTGACGGGCGCGTTTCGACGAACGAAGCGTGAGGCTCTCGTTGATTGCTGTGCAATCAACTGGCGCGCGCCTTTGTGCGTTTGCGTTCGGCGTCGACCGCTATGCGGTCTTGCCTTTTATCAACCGATCCAAAGGCCATGGGACAATGCTGCATTGATGACTTTCAACCCTTCAATGGAGCATGTGTCCCATGACTTTCTCTTCTTTCTTCAAAACTCTTTCTATGCTGGTTTGCGGCTTTGTCGCCATGGCGCTTGTTGCCATGCCTGCCAATGCAGCAACGATCGATCTTTCCCCCGCTGTCCGCTCTGGCTGGTGAAGTCGATCGCGTCCTTGCCGATGTGATTGCGGCTGTTCTGGTTGGTGCGGTCGCGTGGGCTGGCAGAAAGTGGTTTAGCCTGACCATCGACGCCAAGCAGCGCGAAAGCCTGCATGGTGCGATTGAACGGGGCATCGGCAGCGCTCTGGACGTTATGGCCAAAAAGGTGGACGGGAAGACCGCCTTTGAGGTCAACAGCGAAATCGTTGCGCTGGTCGCAAACTACGTCATCAAGATGAGCCCTGATGCGGTCAAATATTTTGGCGTTACCCCTGACAAACTGGCCGATCTGATCAAAGCCAAGTTTGGCGAGCTGTTGCTAACCGATGCCGATTTCGAGGCTGGCGAAGCCGCCTAGAGCGATTTCAGGCAAAGGAGTTGGCGACATGTGGGAATGGATCATAGGCGCTCTACTAGGCTTTCTCAGCGAGTTTGCGCGCGGTCTCTATCGTGACCATGCCGCCAGCCAAACCCTGCGAGAGGCAGGGCGGCTCGAACAGGAAAACAACCAGCTAAAAGAGCAGGCCAATGCACACACTGAGGCGCAGGCGATCAAGGAGAAGATCAATGCAGAAACAGATCTTGGCGCTGTCATTGATGGCCTTTAGCGGACTGCTCACGGGCTGCAAAACCGTGCCGGTCGATACGCTGTGTGAAGCGCGGCTTGTGCGGGTAACGCCAGCGCTGAAGACAGAGTTCAAATCATGGCTGAAGGCAAGCGGACGCCTTCGGCCTGATGCGCCGGACGGGGCAGGGCCGTTTTTGAAAGACTTGCGGGTCAATAACGATTTGATCCGGCAGCGGTGCGGGCGATAGGTGAGGGCATGATGAGCGCTGAAATCAAAGACCTGCTTTATATCGCTGCCATCGTGGCCGCTGTTTCCGGTTCCCACTTCATGCAGCGCGCCAAAATCATGGTGCTTGAAGAACGCATGAAGGGCTATGGGCGCACCACTGACAGGATATTCGACAGCCTCAAGCGGATTGAGGATAAGCTGGATGAGAAGGCGGATAAGTGAGGGCGTGTTTTAGCTAGTGACTGTACTCCACTGGATATTTACAGGTTAAAGTTGCGTTGTTCGCAGTAGCGTTTAGAGTTGCCTATAATGTGGCTTTTAGCAAAATGGACAGATGAGATGAAGGTTGGCGATCTATCGGATTATACCAAGGGCGTGAAGTTCTGACTCTTTAGGGATTCCATTTTTAGCACTGGCGTGATTCAACATGGCAAAGGAGATTTTGCCATGTCTGCCGCTTTGATTCTTAGCGATGCTTTTGACGCCGATAGTTTGCGCCGTCTTGCCAAAGGATGCCGCAATGCCAAACAGAGCCGCCGCCTACTGGCCATTGCGGCTGTCTATGACGGCATGAACCGTGCTGATGCCGCCAAAGTCGGCGGTATGGACCGCCAGACTTTGCGAGATTGGGTTCTTCGCTTCAATGAGCAAGGCACCGATGGTCTTGTCGACATCAAAGCAACCGGCGCTCCCATGCGCTTGAGCCCAGAACAGCTCGAAGAGTTTGTTGCTATCGTTGAAACCGGTCCTGATCCTGAGAAGGACGGCGTCTCTGTCTGGCGTAGCCAGGATCTGGTGCGTGTGATCCAAGAGCGGTTTGGGGTCTCCTACAAGGAACGTGGAGTACGGGATCTTTTGCGCCGCATGGGGTATGTGCGCATATCTGGTCGACCTCAACATCCAGAACAAAAGCCTGAAGTCATTGATGCTTTCAAAAAAACTTCTCCGCAACGTTGGCAGCGCATGTAGGCCATTTGCCAAAGAACAAGCCCATCGAGATTTGGTGGCAAGATGAGGCTAGGCTTGGTCAGAAGAATGGACTGGCCCGACTATGGGCAAAAAAGGGAACCAGACCACGTCTGCCAGCCGATCAGCGATATAAAAATGCCTATCTGTTCGGTGCAATATGTCCAGCGCGTGGCGTTGGCGCGGGATTGATGATGCCTTTTGCAAATACACAGGCCATGCAAATGCACCTCGAAGAAGTCTCAAGGACAGTGGCGCGCGGCGCTCATGCCGTGGTGCTGATGGATCGTGCCGGATGGCATACGACAGGGACTATGCAGAATTTTGTGCCCTGGCGTGGTAACTCTAATATGAGGAGACCCACGTATGAGCATCGACAAAGCCCTTTTGGATCATCTGATGGAAGGCCGCAAAGCGGGCGATCTGTTCGGAGAGGACGGGATTCTGCAAGAACTGACCAAGGCGCTGGCCGAACGAGCCCTGAGCGCCGAACTGGACGAGCATCTGACCGAAGAACGCGCCGATGCGCCGCCTGAAGGCGCGAACCAGGCGCCAAATCGTCGCAATGGCCGCAGCCAGAAGACGGTGACCACCGACAGCGGGAAGGTCATTCTCGACATTCCCCGTGACCGCAACGGCAGCTTTGATCCTCTGCTGATCGCCAAGTATCAGCGCCGCTTTCCCGAGTTCGACACCAAGATCATCAGCATGTACGCGCGCGGGATGACGACCCGCGAGATCCAGGGGCATATCGAGGATATCTATGGTATAGAGGCGTCCCCGAGCCTGATTTCGGCGATCACCGATGCCGTGATGGAGGAAGTGACCGCCTGGCAGAACCGCCCGCTGGAACCGTGTTATCCGATTGTGTTCATGGACGCGATCCGGGTCAAGATCCGCACCGACGGCGTGGTTCTGAACAAGGCGGTTTTTGTGGCCCTGGCTGTTCTCCCGGACGGCACCCGCGACGTTCTGGGGCTTTGGTTCCAGGCCAATGAGGGTGCCAAGTTCTGGGCTAAAGTTCTCAGCGATCTGCGCAACCGTGGCGTTCAGGACATTCTCATCGCCGTCGTGGACGGTCTGAAGGGCTTCCCCCAGGCCATCGAGGCAGCCTTTCCTCAGACCCAGGTCCAGACCTGTATCGTGCATCTGCTGCGCCATTCCATGAGCTTTGCCAGCTACAAGGATCGCAAGGCCGTCGCAGCGGCTCTTAAGGCTGTCTACACCGCTGTGGACGCAGCAGCCGCGGAGACTGCGCTGGCGGAGTTCGAAAACAGCGACCTTGCCGCCAAATACCCGGCAATCGCGCCGAGTTGGCGCCGGACTTGGAACGAGGTGATCCCGTTCCTTGACTATCCGCCCCAAGTGCGCAGGCTGATCTACACCACGAACGCCATTGAAGCACTGAACTCGAAAATCCGCCGGGCCGTTCGCTCCCGCGGGCATTTCCCCAGTGACGAGGCAGCTGCGAAATTGATTTATCTCGCCCTGAATGCTACTTCTGTGGAATGGAAACGCTCCGTGCGCGAATGGCACTCAGTGAAAAGCCAGTTCGCAATAATGTTCGAAGATCGTTTCCAAATGGCGTAATCAAAGCGCCAGGGCACAAAATTCTCCATAGTCCCATACGACAAGCAGACTCAACGTGCCCAAGAATATCACCATCCTCCTGTTGCCTTCCAAATCACCGGAACTGAACCCAGTTGAGAATATTTGGCAGTATCTGCGCGGTACCTTCCTGTCCAATCGGGTCTTCGAAGACTATGCCGCCATTCTTGATGCTGGTTGCCAAGCATGGAAGAGCCTCTCCGCCAACCCAACCATCATCCATTCAATAGGTATGAGAAAATGGGCTCAAGAAGGTCAGAATTAAATGCCGTTGGTATTACATCAGACAAGCTGAAGCAATTTCTTTCATAATTGGCGCCGGTGCCTCTAAAAGTGCTGGTATACCCTTAGCTTCAGGGCTTGTCGCTCTTATCGCCGACAAATACGGACATTGTTTGAGGGGGCTCTCAAAAGAAGACAAGAGCAATTACGGTAAGGTTATGTCCAAGCTTTCGCCACAAGAGCGCAAAGCGTTGATTGAACCTTTATTGCGGGATGCTAGTCTGAATTGGGGTCACGTCGCCTTGGCAAGCATCATTAAGCAATCGAACGTTAAGAGAGTGCTTTCCTTCAATTTTGATTTCCTCTTGGAACAAGCTTTTAGTCTCCTTGGCGAGCATTTGCCGGTTTACGATTTCGGCATTGCACCAGCATCAAATATTTCTGGATTGGCGGATAAGGCGGTCTTCCATTTGCACGGCCAGAGCTATGGACTTAAGCTTTTGAATACGGAAGAAGAGACACGTAATCATGCCGAGAATCTTCGTCCGCTCATTCAAGATAGTCTGTGCAATCACGTGACGATTGTGGCTGGTTATAGTGGCGACGCTGACGGTGTTTTTCAAACAATGCTTGAAGCATACAATGGCGACAGTCGATTGTTTTGACTGGGTTATGAAGAAGAGCCTGGAAGTTACATCAAGCCTTTGTTTGAGAAGCCTTATGCATTTTACATTGGTGGCTGTGATTTTGACCTTTCAATGATCGAAATTGCGCGGGGACTAGAATGCTGGCCGCTTCCTATCATGGAGAACCCACCAAAACATGTGATGGCACAGTTGCGTCCACTTCCTGAATTCCCCATTGGCGAAGAGAGTGAGACAGCAGTTTTGCATGAGACGTTGTTGCATTTGAATCGCATTTCACAACAGTGGGAAGACGATCGAACGGATGAGGAAAAAGATGCCGCCGCTTTGATTGCCGGGGTTCCAGTAGAAGAGCAAACTGACATTTCTGAATATTCTGTCGAAGCAAAAAGAATAAGTGGGTGGAGATATGTTTCGGCCGCAAATGGGCTTGTTGATGAGGCTCGGGGTCTTGACAGAGACGCTCGATCAGAGAAGTTCCAGCAAGCTTATGAGAAATTTGCCGAGGCGGTTCGGATCAAACCCGACAACCATGACGCGTTGAACAATTGGGGCAATGCGCTGATGAATGAGGCTCAAGGTCTTGACGGAGGCGCCCGGTCAGAGAAGTTCCAGCAAGCTTATGAGAAATATGCCGAGGCGGTTCGGATCAAACCCGAGATGCATGAAGCGTTTTACAATTGGGGCGCTGCGCTGAGCGATGAGGCTCAGGGTCTTGACGGAGACGCCCGGTCAGAGAAGTTCCAGCAAGCTTATGAGAAATATGCCGAGGCGGTTCGGATCAAGCCCGACAACCATGACGCGTTGAACAATTGGGGCAATGCGCTGATGAATGAGGCTCAAGGTCTTGACGGAGGCGCCCGGTCAGAGAAGTTCCAGCAAGCTTATGAGAAATATGCCGAGGCGGTTCGGATCAAACCCGAGATGCATGAAGCGTTTTACAATTGGGGCGCTGCGCTGAGCGATGAGGCTCAGGGTCTTGACGGAGACGCCCGGTCAGAGAAGTTCCAGCAAGCTTATGAGAAATTTGCCGAGGCGGTTCGGATCAAACCCGACAAGCATGAAGCGTTGAACAATTGGGGCGCTGCGCTGAGCGATGAGGCTCAGGGTCTTGACGGAGACGCCCAGTCAGAGAAGTTCCAGCAAGCTTATGAGAAATTGCAGCGTACGAAGGCAATTGATGGACGGGCGAGCTATAATCTGGCCTGTTTACATGCTTTAGTTGGAGAAATAGGCTTGGCACTAGACGAGCTAGAACAATGTCTCAAAGATCGCACGCTTCCCGACAAAAATCATATTTCTCATGATCCGGATTTAGTCAGTGTTCGCGCTTCTCCAAGGTATATTGCACTTTTAGAAGCATAATCGATGAGTGAGTGGTAGTTTTGCTATAAGGCGCGTATGCTGCACCAACTGTAAAACATTATGTGTAACAAATTGTGTAACTTTGGGTGATCTGAATGCATGTAAATGACTTAATTCTGCCAGTTTAGTTTCACCTCTGGCGCGTCTCAGCCGCACCATAAAAAAGCTCCGAGCCCGATGGGCCGGGGCTTTTTTGTTTGGACTTTTCTCGATGTCTTGAAAATTGGGTTGAGGGATAGTGGCTCAACGCGGTTGTCTTGCTTGCACCGCCTTTACAAAATAAAAAAGTCCACCACGGCGCTCGCATCGGGGGATGCAGTGCCGCGGCGGACTTTTGTTGCAATTGAACCGGAGCTGATTTTCAGACCTAACGGCCGGACCTAAAGGCAGAGCAAAGGGCGAACCTGCGGGAGTTCGCGATTGCTGCTGGTCCGATCGTCGGAACCGTCATTTATCGTTCCGCTTCTCGGTTACAAAGACCGATTGGCTCAGGCGTCGCTCAGGTCCAATTTACAGGTATAGCCAACGAAGCTTGAACTGGAATTGGCAGTCGGAACGAATGCTGCTTCAGCTTTTTCACCGATGTAGCAGTGAGAGTCATTGGCAACATACCGATCAAAATTGTACTGGCCAGTCGACAGGATCACGCTGCCCTGATCCTTAATGAGCTGTTTGACCTGAGGCGCGGTCATGCTCTGCGAGTCAACGCGCTCAGCGGCCAAAGAAGGCGCAGCATACGTGACGAGTGCCAGAGCGAGTACGGATAATGCCATTGCAGGTTTTCTCATTGTCGTGTTCCTTTTCGTTTAATTGGTTTCGACACCTCATGAAATGGGGAGGCAAATCGCGCTCTTCAAGAGAGTTTTCTTCACACTTTTGATTTGCCGTGTAACAAAATTTGACAATTATTTCATATAGATATCCTTGAACTCTGATAAAGCGGCACATAACCGAAATCAAAAGATGCATATGTTCGATTTCTATCAATTTAAAGCTGATAAATTTGGTTCAATCGGCATGAATTGATGCTGAAATGGGGTGCGAAATTGCGTATTCTGCAGCGTCTAGTTTGCGCATCTCAAGGAACGAACGGCAAAAAAGTCACAATTCTGCCGCACTCCCAAAAGGCTAAATTCGCAAAATTTTTGCTGCGGCCGGAAGTTTTTTTCTTCAACGGGCTCATCTCGCATCGCTTTTCGCAGATCCAGCAATTATCCGGCTCCAAAAAACAAAGATGCAGTGCGCTTGGGCACAGGCTTTTCTATTCGCCGACATCGGATTGGTGCCGGTCGGCTTTAGTGATCTGATTTGGCTCTTGGCTAAAGGACGCCATCAGATCATGGGTCGAAAAGGAGGAGCCACCTCTTTGGGCCAATTGATGAAATCTCAGGAGATCAACGCCTTATATCTGGATCGACCTATACATTCCGCAGGGCTTCCTGTAGTTTCTGGCTCCTCATTATTGGTGCTTTATGGGAAGGACACGAACTGTGGAACAGCAGAGCTCAGAGAAGGTTCGTTGGGGCATTTTGGGATGCGGCGATGTCACGGAGGTGAAAAGCGGTCCGGCGTTGCAGAAGGTCGATCGGTCGGAGGTTCACTCCGTCATGCGCCGCGATCAAGACAAGGCCGCTGACTATGCGCGCCGCCACGGCGTGCCGGACTGGACGTCTGATGCATCAGCGCTTTTGGCCAATCCGGATCTTGACGCGATCTACATTGCCACGCCGCCCAATTCCCATAAGGACTATGCGATTGCGGCGCTTCGGGCGGGCAAAGACGTGCTGCTTGAGAAACCAATGGGCATGACGCCGGACGAGTGTGCCGCGATTGAAGCGGTTGTTCAGGAAACCGGCCGTAAGCTGTGTGTTGCCTATTACAGGCGCGCTCTGTCGCGGTTTGAGAAAATGCGCAAACTGGTGCAATCGGGCGCAATCGGCGAAGTGCGGCTGATTGAGGTGCGCCATTTCCTGACTGCCGAGACAAAGCCTGGTCAAGCTTGGAAACTGGATGAGGACACAGGCGGGGGCGGCTATTTCGTCGATGTGCAATCCCACACTCTGGACTGGCTGACCTATGTGTTCGGCGCGCCACGCGCGGCAACAGGCTTGAAGAAGCATCAGTCCAAGCTTTATCCGGCGGAAGATCTCGTCACATATCTTCTGGATTTCGAGACCATCTCCGCGGTCGGCCTGTGTGCCTATGCAATATCTGAGGAAGAAGAGAAGGTCATGATCCACGGTGACAAAGGTTCGGTCAGCATGAGTTTCTTTTCGGCCTGCCCAATTGAGCTGAGGCTGGACGGCACTGTTGCAACTTTGGAATATCCGGATCCCGAGCATGTGCACCAGCCCTTTATAGAACGGGTCATTGCACATTTTCTCGATGGTGCCCCCAATCCTTGCAGTGCCTCAGAGGGACGGTTGAGCACGGACTTGAAAACACGAATATTCCAAGGGTTCTAGACGTTCGCTCTGTTCGAGTTGTTGACACCTTTTGCGGGTTTAAAGGCGACAGTCGGGGAGGGCGGCTTTTGCCCATTCGCACGGTGCCTTGATGCTCGGCATCAAGACTGGTTCTATCGAAGTCTCGAATGGCGCTTTCCTTTCTGGTCCAGAGCGCTATTCTGAACAGGTTGGCCAGTTAATTCGGTGTCTCACCGGAAACAAGGCTTGAAGTCGGGACGCGCTTTGCGGCACAAGGAAGTAGAGTTCCCAATGCCGTCCGGCACGACATGAGGTCATTTGATGCAAGCCGAGTTCCAGGATCACGATGACAATTCCCACAAGCCGGAGGTGCGTGATGAGCGCGGCATGATCTCTGCCGAGTTTTATCGGCAGGTCGAAGAGGCCGTTGAAGCGCGTGATGTGGACGCGCTGCTCAATCTCACTCAGGATCTGCATGAAGCGGATCTTGGTGACATCATCGAGGCCCTTAATCCCAAGGATCGCGCCGACTTTCTTGAGCTTCTGGCTGATGACTTCGATTTTGTCGCGCTGGTTGAGCTTGGAGATTCCCTGCGTGCCAAGATCGTCGAGGCCCTGCCAAATGCTCGGTTGGCCGAGGGCATCAGCGAACTCGATTCGGACGACGCGGTTCTCATCCTTGAAGACATGGAAGAGGAAGACCGCAACGAGGTTCTGGCTGCTCTGCCGGCTTTGGAGCGGATGCACATCAATCGGTCTTTGGACTATCCGGAGGATTCGGCTGGCCGATTGATGCAGACGTCTTTTATCGCGGTCGCGCCGTTCTGGACCGTCGGCCAGACGATTGATTACATGCGTGAGACGCCGGATCTGCCGGACGTCTTTCACCAGATTTTTGTCATTGATCCGGGCTTTCGGCTGCTTGGTGACGTGTCTCTTAATACGCTCTTGCGCTCTCAGCGCTCGACCAAGATATCATCCATCCTGCATGAAGAACGTCATTTTGTCGAAGCAACGCAGGATCAAGAGGATGTCTCGAGGGTCTTCGAGCGTTATGACCTTTTGTCCGCTGCTGTGCTTGATGAAGGTGATCGTCTTGTCGGTGTCATCACCATTGATGACATCGTCGACGTCATTCATGAAGAGGCCGATGAAGACATCAAACGCCTTGGTGGTGTTGGCGCCGAGGAAATCACCGATACCGTCTTCGATACGGTCAAGTCGCGTTTCACCTGGCTGTCGGTCAATCTGCTGACGGCGATCATTGCGAGCTGGGTGATAGCCTTCTTTGATACCACGATCCAGCAGATGGTGGCTCTGGCTGTACTGATGCCGATTGTTGCCTCCATGGGGGGCAACGCTGCAACCCAGACCATGACGGTTGCCGTGCGAGCGCTCGCAACGCAGGAACTGGACAGCTTCAACGTGCTGCGTGTCGTGACCAGAGAAGTAACTGTGGCGGTGCTCAATGGGTTTGCTTTTGCCGTCATTCTGGGCCTGATTGCCACGTTCTGGTTTGACAGCTACCAGCTTGGTTTGGTCATCGGCACGGCTTTGGTGGTCAATCTCTTTTTTGCCGGTGTTTCGGGTATTCTCATTCCCATCGGGCTGACCAAGGTCGGTGCGGACCCAGCCATCGCTTCGGGGGTCTTTATCACCACGGTCACGGACGTGGTCGGGTTCTTTGCCTTTCTCGGGCTTGCCGGCTGGTGGTTCGGCCTTTCCTGAATTTTCTTTTTCCAGTCATAAGGAGTTTATCCGGTGACAGAACAGCCAAACCGAGCCGCGCCTCCCATCAAGGGGGTTCTGGAAACGCCGGTTTATGTCGATGATCTTGATGAGGCCCATGGCTTTTACAACGGCTTGCTCGGCTTTGAACGAATGATCAAAGGTCCCCGAATCTGCGCCTATAACGTTGCGCCGAGCCAGATTCTGATCGTGTGCCTGAGAGGGGCCTGTGACGCAGATAGTGAGATTGGTGGCGCCGTGGTTCCGGGGCACCGGATGGATGGGATCGGCCATTTCGCCTTCAGGATTTCAGCGCGGGATATCGACGGTTGGCAAGCCTATTTGGAAGCCAAGGGGATCAATATCGTGAGTCGGGCCAACTGGCCGCTTGGTGGGGAAAGCTTCTATTTTCGCGATCCGTTCGGCAACGTGGTGGAGCTTGCCACGGGCAATGTGTGGCCCAATGATCGAGATGCGGATTGATAGGGCCGTTTGGTTCAAGCGATCCGAGCGGCTTGAGACAGACTGAAGGGAGAATGAAATGCGACAAAGAGGTCTTGCGTTCGCGCTTTGTGGTGTGAGCCTGTTGGTCAGTGTTGCAGCATCAGAGCACGCCCTTGCTGCGAGAGGGGCGCAAAGTCCCTACGACACACTTTATGTCGTGACCAAGGACACCGCCATCCGCAGTGCGCCTGAGGTGGGATCCGCCATCAAGGCGCCCCTTGCCAAGGGCACCGAAGGGGTTGTCATGCGCTGGTGCAGACCCGAATTCAATTTCCGCTCCTGGGCCTATGGTTCAACCCGAGAGCGTCGCTCGATGCTCAAGCGGCATGCCTGCGAGATCAAGGTGAATGGTATCATAGGGTTTGTTGACGGCGCCGTTCTTGATCCCATGTGAGGCGGATATTGTGCGGAATGAATAAAGCGGGCCGGAGCCCGCTTTTTTATTCTATCTGAAATAAACCTCCACCTCCGGTGGAGGACTGGACAGGTTCTACATTTTCAGTAAGAGACCTCCTCACTTGAACCATTGGCGTGGTTTTAAGAAAGCAAGCGAGGAGGTTTTTATGGACAAAAATCACCTATCACACAGCACTTGGGACTGCAAATATCACGTGGTCTTCGGGTCCAAGTACCGCACCAAACGTCTCTACGGAGACTTGCGGCTTGAGTTGCGAGATCAATTTAGCAAAGTGGCATCCCAGAAAGGATGCCATATTGAGGAAGGGCATCTGATGCCTGACCATGTTCATATGTTGATCTCGATCCCACCCAAATATTCTGTGGCCCATATAGTGGGGTTCTTGAAAGGAAAAACGGCGCTTTACGTGGCAAACAAATATGCCCGGAAACGTCGTTACAAGGGATATCACTTTTGGGCACGTGGATACTTTGTCTCAACAACGGGCTATCAAGAGGAGGTCGTCAGACGCTATATCCGTAATCAGGAGAAGCAGGACAAGGCATCTGACTATGCCGATATGTTCAAGCCTAATTATTGAAACCTAACAAAACCACTTCTAGTGGTTCAAGCGAAGCGTCTCAAACCTCCCCCTCTGGGGGAGGTCATGACTTGCTGGACGTTGATCGGATCCTGATCCGTCAGCGTGAAGGGCGGGCCGGATTGGTGCGGGCGACGAAAAGGCCCGCAACAATGAAGAACAGCGCGAACACTGTCGAAACGGCCACATGCTCGGAGAGCAAGACCGCGCCCATGAGCACCCCGAAGATCGGGATGAGATTCATGAAGAGTCCGAAATAGCTGGCACCCACCGTCCATATCATGCGGTAGCGCAAGATGGTTGCCAGACCGGTTGGCAATAGGCCCAGATACAGCAGCGCGAACCATGCCTGAGTGTCCAGTGTGCCGAAATCGGGCAAACCTTGGTAGAAGCCAAGCGCCAACAGCTCGATGGATGACAGCCCCAGAATGATGGTCGCCAGCCGGGTTGGCGGAACGTCTTTGATCTGGCGGATCATCGCGCCGGATACGCCATAGCAAAGTGAGGCCCCGAGCACGGCGAGCTGGGCCAGAAGAGAGCTATCCCCGATGTTGGAGATCGCCTCGCCCCCGACGACGGTTGCAACGCCGGTCAAGCCCAGAGCAATCCCAATCAATTTGTAGATGTTGATCTTGTCATCCTCGGTCGTCAGATGACTGAGCACCAATGCGATGAAGGGGCCGGTTGCCAGCAAAAGGGATGTTATGCCCGCAGAAATGGACAATTCGGCCCATGAAATCAGCAAGAAGGGCATCGTGATGTTCAACAGTGATACCCCGATGAGAAACATCCATGTGCGAGGGGATGTCGGCAAGACGAGACCGCGATAGAGCGTCCATGGAATGAGCACCAGAAAGCCGATGCATACCCGCATGCCCGCCAGCCACACGGGACCCGTGAAGGGGACGGCAACCTTGATGGCAACGAAGGACGACGCCCAGATTAGCGTCAGAAAGAACAATATTGAAATGTCGCCCGGGGTGGGCTTGCGGATGGCGTGCGGGGGCATCGAGGGGGCCTTCTAGACTGGCTGCAAGAGGGCTAAGTACGACCAATCGGCATGATGATCAAGCACGGATCATATCCAGCGAGGCTTTCTCGATGGCAACGACTAAGTCTTGTCGCTCTCTTTCTCACTCGCTTTCTCTTTCTCACTCGCTTTCTCTGGCTGCAGATGCATCGCGAGCGTCTGGGATTGAGAGAAATATTGCCTGCGAATCAGGACGACGCCGACAAATGTGGTGGAGACGATCAGAACGCCGGGATGAATGAACCAGCCGAACAAAGCCAGCGAGAAAAAGAAGGATCTGAGGCCGAGATTGAAATGCCTGCCTGCCATGGCATTGAGATTGGCGGCCTGCCGGACGGCAATTTCCAGCTCCTTCTCGTCAGCGGTCTTGGCATAGGGCAGTCCGCCGATGAGGATCGAGCTGTAATTGAACAGCCTGTAAGCCCAGCCAAACTTGAAGAAGGCATAGACATAAATCAGAATGAGCAACAGCACCTTTGCTTCCCACAGGGCGCGGTTTGTCTCGACCGGTATCGACAGGTCATCGAAGACCCGAATCGCTGCTTCTGTCGAGTTGAGCATGGCAAATCCCCCCCCGATGGCAAGCAGCGAGGTGGAGGCAAAGAAAGCCGTTCCGTTCTGCAGTCCTGATATAATCGCGGTGTCGATCATGCGCAGGTCGCGGGTGGACATGTTGCGCATCCATCTCAGGCGATGACCATTCATCAAATGCGAGAGATTGTGATGCCTCAGGTGCGAGTGATCCACCACATAGGCGAAGGTGAGCCAGAAGGCGATGTACCAAAACAGAGCAACATAATCGAGAAGCGAGAACGGAATCATCGTTTTTATCCCATAAACGGGTGCCACACCGGCCATTCCAGGATGCAAAGGGATGTCATTTTCCCGGGCCTGTCATGGATTTGACACAATACGCACACTTTTCATTTTAGATAGCATATTGATTCCTAAAAGCAATTTAAACCTGATGGCAGGTGTGCACCAAATGCACGCCTTATTAGTTGCCAAATCCTTTCCAAGCGACTAACTAGGGGCCATACGCTTCACAGCTGCTAAGCACGTGAATGAGTTAGTCACCTGACAAGCTGAGGATATATGGACAAGGAAATCGACGTTTCTTGTTGGAGTGTCGCGATGAAAGCTGTTTTGGCGCTAGGCGCTGTTTTGGCCATCGTGTATTTCTTCGGAGCATTCGATACGTCTGCCATTGCAGCCGGTTAAGAACGCCAAGTCGTGTTCGCGACAGAAATAAAGCGTGGGTTCGCCCACGCTTTTTTTGTGCCTGATTGCTGCTGAAGTCGGTGCAAAGACATTCACAGGTTGGTTGCTTTTCCCCTCCGGCTTTCCCATTCTCGAAGCGAAACAGATATTTGAGGGGGATGAATGGCACAGTCTATTAATGTGACCTACGAGCAATTGATAGCCGAGGCTGAAGCCGAGATCGAGACCATCAGCGTTGAGCAGGCCAAGGCGCTCCTGAACGATGATGGCTATGTTTTCGTTGATATCAGGGACATTCGTGAGCTGGATCGACAGGGGCGCGTGCCCGGCGCGGTGCATGCCCCGCGCGGTATGCTCGAATTCTGGGTCTGCCCGACCAGTCCCTACCATCGGGACGTTTTTGCCCAAGACAAGACATTCATCTTCTTCTGTGCCGCAGGCTGGCGCAGTGCCCTTGCGACGCAACAGGTGCAGCGCATGGGCATGAGCCCGGTAGCGCATATTGCCGGGGGCTTTACTGCATGGAAGGAAGGCGGAGGCGCCGTGGAGACGAGCACGGAGACGGACCGGGATTGAACGTGGTCCGCACCGCAGGTCGAGCGTCTTTTTAAAGTCCGGGAATGATGCCGGTTGCCCAGCCTGCGAGCAGCAAAACCGCTGCGATGCCAAACAATTTGAACATGCCGCCGCCAGTTTCCATGGGAACATTGATGCGGGCCAGAGCGTGAATTCCGCCGTTCAGCATGTAGGCGTCGCAATCAACGGCTTTGGCCAGCGCCGGTGCATAGCCGTTGGTTCGGGCACCCGATGCACAAAAGAAGATGGCGGCTGGGGCACCATTGGTCTCGATGGGCCCCGAGAGTCCCGATAGCGGATGATGCAGGGCCGAGGGCACTTTCCGGCGAGCAAGCTCCATTTTCTCGCGCACGTCGATCAGGACCGCTCCCTGGTCGATAAGGGCTTTGGCCTCTTCGAAATTGATCTGTTTGACAATCTGTTTCTTCGCCATTGCGTTCTTTGATCCTTGTTGCGGCGGTCCGTGAGTGAGAATGCCATCCTAGCATTTGTGCCACGTGCAAGGGCACTCTGATCGGAACCGGCACTGGTTTCTTGAGCTCTAGGTGTCTTTGGGGGGAAGTGTGTCAGCCGAGCAATAGAGTTCCTTGAGCACCGAGAGCAGTTTCAGTGCATTCTCGTCAGAGAGAGAGTAATAAATGGTCTGGGCGTCCCGCTTTCCCTCGATCAAACCATCTTCGCGCATTTTCGCAAGGTGTTGCGAGAGCGCGCTTTGTGAGATCTGAAGCTTGTCTGCCAGACAATTGACCGACTTGTCCGGGCCGTCGACAAGTTGACACAGGATGCGCAGTCGATTGCTGTTGCCCAATAGCTTGAGGAGACGGGCGACTTCATCAGCCTGATCTGCCAAAGCCTCGATGGTAGGATCCGGGGTCATGGTTCACCTTGCAGCCCGATCGGTGTATCCGATCGTTTTTCCGGTTTCCGTTTTCCTGACTGTCAAAAGTGTGAAGGAGGGCAGACGGTGTGTCCGGATGTATAATTAGATAATTCTAATGTAATAATATTCGAATATAATATGAAGTCAACAGTTGAGTGTGCAGGGCTGTTGCCTCACACGAGCCGCATGGCTGAAGGTTTCGAATCAGTTTGCCGAAAATATAAATGGCTCAACGCGCCTGATGCCAAGCGCTCTGATGGGGGCAATCAGGATAGATCGGCGAGACAGGCGTCCACGATGGCTTCGATGGTGTCATATCGAGGCGACCAGTCGAGCACATCCTTGGCGCGGTCCGCCTGCATGCGCTGAGACCGGCCATAACCGGATGCCCAATTGCCCAACTGGTCCTGAATGTCCTCAAGGCTCACAACCTGGGTCTGCAGTGGCAGGTTCAAGCGCTCCGCAACAAGCTTGGCCACGTCACCGGCGGTTGCGCTTTTGATGGCTGTGGCATTGAGCAAAAGGCCATCACCGCCATGCTCGACCGCCCTTACATAGAGGTCGGCTATATCGTCGGCATGGATAAAGGGATGGTGTGTTTCGGGATCCTCAACGATTCTGATGCTGCCGTCTTCCTTGAGCGATTTGGCAAAGTTGGCAACGGTGCCGCGTTTGCCGTCAACCACATAGGCGGGATGGATCACGGTCAGAAGAAAGGACGGGCATGTCGCAAGTTCTTCGATGCTGTCGAGCATCCATGCAAATTCCGGAAGCGGGTCCAAGACATGACGTTCGGTGATCGGAATGATCGGAGCTTCGGGGTAGAGCCAGCATCCGCCGGTATAGATGAAGGGGATCTTGCGTTCCACGGGCATGTCCTGCGCAGCCTTGAGCAGGGAGGCGACGAGTTCGTGATCGACCTCTCCCATGTTGCTCTCGAATGTGGCAGCGGCGTGGACAATGGCGTCATGATCGAGCGCTTCGGTCACCCAGCCATCCGGTTCGGTGAGGCTGCCGCGAATCGGGGTGGCTCCCATGGCCTTTTGAAGCTCCGCGCTGGCATCAGACCGTGCGAGTGTCGTCACGCGATAGTTCTTTGCGTGCAGGGCGTTGACCACTGCCGTTCCGATCTGTCCTGTGCCTCCGGTGACGAAAATTCGCATGCAATGTGTTCCTTGATCCGCCTAAATAAGAACAGTGGCTGAAATGCCTAGAGCTTCAATCTATAGCAAAATGTGCATAAATCTATGACCAAGTTTTGGCAAAGTGCGCTCAGTCTTTATGCGCAATAAAGTCTCATGCTATGGACAGGCATGACAGTTCACATACTTAAATTATGCGTGGGTGTGGATAGTGCCGACGATCTGGAACGGTGGATTGAGCATCGCCAGACGCAGAAGGCCCTTTCAGGCGAGGCGCCCGAACACATCCACACCACGCGAATGTTCCCCAAGCGGCGGGATGAAATCCTTGATGGTGGCTCTCTTTATTGGGTTATCAAGGGGATGGTGCTGGCGCGTCAACCTATTCTCGATCTGCGGCAGACTGTCGGTGAGGATGGGATTTCGCGGTGCCAGATCGTCATGGAGCCAAAACTGGTGCGCACCGAAACGCTGCCAAGACGCGCTTTTCAGGGGTGGCGCTACTTCAACGTTGAAGACGCCCCCCGCGATCTTGGGGAACTGGGTGGAGGCGAGGACCTGCCGGAAGCCTTCCGCCGCGAGTTGGCTGAACTGGGGCTCTTGTAGCCCGAAGGCCTGTTTTCTTTCATGATTGTTGCATCGCAGGCGGGTTGCGCACGCGCCAATCCCACCCACATAATGGGTGAGGGCGCTATAAAGCTACGCTTGCTGTCACTTTGTCTTGCCATCCATCTTTTGCCTCCAGACAGGATCTGCTCGCAATGAACAAGAAACGCGATGAATTGACCAAGGGAACTGCCTCGGATCTTCAGCCGGAGACGGGGAAGGGTGAGGTTGCGTCTTTTCTGGCCAAGACGAAGATGGTTCGACAGGCACAGGAGCAGCAAGGGCTCAAGCCTGTGAGCGGCCATCTGGTGTTTGCGCTTGATGCCACCATGAGTCGCCAACCAACCTGGGATGTCGCCTGTTCACTGCAGAGCGACATGTTCGAAGTGGCCGCGGCGCATGGCGCGCTGGCCACACAGCTTGTCTATTTCCGCGGAACTGCCGAATGTCGGGCGAGCCGCTGGACCCGATCTGCGAGCGACATGATCGGGTGGATGGAGCGGTTTGATTGCCGTGCCGGCCGTACCCAGATCGGCCGCATTCTGCAGCATGTCAAGAATGAAGCGAATCGGACGCGCCTTGATGCGGTTGTCTATGTCGGAGACTGCCTAGAAGAGAATCCGGACGAGATTGCCGGGCTGGCGGGCGATATCGCCTTGCGCGGCATACCGGTTTTTGTCTTTCAGGAAGGAACCGACGCTCTTGCCACGACGATTTTCAAGGATGTTGCCCGGTTGACCGGCGGGGCCTATGCGCAGTTTGATTCGCATTCCAAGCACAAGCTTGCGGACTATCTCAAAGGCATCGCTGCCTATGCGGCTTCCGGGCGGGATGTGACGAGACTGCCACCGGAGTTGCGCAAGCAATTGCCAAAACCGTCTCGCTAGCGATTGACCTTCCCCGCCTACGCTTTACATATGACAAAGAGATCCTGTGACGAAGAGATCTTGGCTGTCAGGCCTGACGCACGATAGGGCGGGCGGGATGTCTGTCGCGTACAATCAGTCGGGCCATCTGGGCTGGACTTCAGCGGGGATGATGGGTCAAGCTCGGTACTTCCCCAATCACTTGGATGGCGTGGCAGTGCAGCACGATCCTCAAATGCTTCAGTCGGATGGCACGATGATTTATCTAGTCGGCGGACTTCTTCTTTTTGTTTCTCTGGTTCTGCTGGGCCGCTGGGCGGCCTATGCCAATACGGCTGACATCGTGAAGATCGGCTATCGGATTGCCGCGGGCATCACGGGGCTGTTTTCGCTGCTCTTGATGGTCAGGGGCCAATGGATGCTGGCTGTGCCCGTTGCTCTGGTGGCGTGGGGGATGTTTCGGCGCAAGCCCTCGTCAGCCGGGGCTGACCGGTCCAGCGGGCGCGGATCGACCGTTCGGACCGCCGCCTTGGAAATGACGCTTGATCACGATACGGGCATCATCATCGGGCGTGTATTGGCCGGGCATTATGAAGGGCGGGACCTGGACAGTCTGTCAGAGGCTGAATTGCACAGCCTCTGGCAGGAAATCGGGAGTGATCGGGAAAGTCGCGATCTACTCGAGGCCTATCTTGACGGCCGGAGCGCCAACTGGCGTGACGCATTCGATGCTGATCCGGCAACGGGGGAAGCTGGAACGGCGGACTCGGGCCCCATGACCAAGGAGGAAGCTTATGAGATTCTTGGGCTTTCTGCGGGCGCCGACGAAGCGGAAATTGTTGCTGCGCACAGGCGTCTGATGAAGCGGGTCCACCCCGACCAGGGGGGCTCCACCTTTCTTGCTACCAAGATCAATGCTGCCAAGGCCGTCTTGTTGCGAAAACATGGCTGATCTCCAAATACTCAATGAACTCACGGATTCAGCGCCAGACAGGCGAACTTCTGTTTCTTCAGGATTGCGCAGGTGTTGCGGGCTGCGGTCTTGGACTCAAACCCAGCAAACCGTGCGCGATAGAGGGTCAGGTCACCCTTTTCAACGGTCTCGGTGTGGTTGACCCGGGCCACCAGCAGTTTCTCGTTGCGGGCGCGAGCCTTGGCGAGAAGATTGTTGGCAAGATCGAGAGTGCGCGTTGCGCCGAGCTGGATCTGCCATCCCGATGGCGTTGCCTGTTTGGGCGCGGCAAGCGGGATAGGTGGCTGATGGGTGGACAGATCACCGATTGCGTCGTTGGCTGGGCGCGGTAATGGCGGCACGGCCAGCGAAGCGGTGGTGATTCTTGCCTTTTGGGTTGCCGGCCGCGTCTGCGGCATGGCAACCAGATCGATCGGGGCCGGGGTGATCGATTTGATATCACGCGGGGCCTGATAGGCGGTGACCATCGGAAGGCCGACAGGTTCCAGTTTCGCCTTTGGCAGGCGAATGGTCGAAGCCAGCTTGATGTATCTGTTCGGAGGAGCAACCACCAGAGCGGTCCGCCGTGCGCCGGTTTTGGCCTTGGGCAGGTAAGTCTTGATCAGTTTGCGCATGTGGGCATCGCGGGAGCGACCGGTCCGGCCTCCCATGACAACGGCCACGATGTGCCGATTACGAGCCTTGACGTTTGTGACAAGATTGAATCCAGAAGCCCGGGTGTAGCCGGTCTTGATGCCGTCCACGCCCTTCACATGACCGAGAAGGCGGTTATGGTTGCCGAAGCGTCGCTTGCCATATTTGAAGCTGCGCGTGCTGAAATACTTGTAGTAGCCCGGGAAACGGTCCTGCAGCGCACGACCGAGAAGGGCCATGTCAGCCGCTGTGGTCTTCTGGGACCGGTTGGGAAGGCCGGAGGCATTGCGGAAGGTGGTCCGCTTCATGCCGATGGCGCGAGCCTCCATCGTCATCATCTTGCCAAACTTGCTCTCGGAGCCGCCGATATTCTCAGCGACCACAGAGGCAACATCGTTGGCCGATTTGGTAACGAGCGCATAGATCGCGTTGCGAACGCTGATCGTGCTTCCGGGGCGCAGACCCAGTTTGGAAGGCGGGCGACCGGAGGCATATTTTGAAACCTTCAGCGGGGTGCTGAGTTTCAACTTGCCGCTCTCCAGACGATCAAAGACCATGTAGAGGGTCATCATCTTGGTGAGAGAGGCTGGATAGCGCGGTGCGTTGGCGTGGCGCGAGAAAAGCACCTTGCCGCTCTTCACATCGATCACATAGGCCGCATACTTGGAGTTTGCATGGGCCTGATCGATGTGGACAATCGGAGAAAACACCAGGGTGAGGGCTGCGGCGGCCGTCATGACCGGGCGCGGAAGCCGCAGGCGTCGAATGGCATTGAACGCTACTCTGTACACGTGACGTCCTTTGAAGTTCACTTATGTGACGGCAAACTTGCTCGTCATATTGGGGATTTTTCGGGGCAAAATTATGCCTTTGTCGTTCCGTTTACCTAGCCTAGGAAATCTCGGTTAGGAAAAGGTAAAAATTGTTGGATCAAGTGCAATTTGCAAAAGAAAATCGCAGCGACAGGGTTAAGCAATTTTTGGTAAATCATTGACGCAAATGACCAAATCAATAACAATTCAGTTATTTGGTAATGAGGGTTGTTGCCCTTACAATATCAGTGTTTTGTGCTTACATTGTTGGATGGAACAGGGTCGCCTTTCCATTGGGTGCCACGGCCTATTGAATGGTGACCGACATGAAAAGAGAGATGTTGACCGGATGAGGCCACATACCGGCCTTCGATCCGGTTCGGAAGATGGCTTGATAAGGCCGAAGAAAAGTTTTGGAGACAGTCTGGGCAATGAGCAAGGATATTCGCCGCGTGGATGATGACAATGAGATTGGGGTGGCCACAAAGACCAAGCCCAAGACCAAGCGTCCGAATATGTATCGTGTTCTTCTGTTGAATGATGACTTCACTCCCATGGAATTTGTAATCCATGTCCTTGAAGCCTTTTTCAACAAGGGTCGGGAAGATGCGACCCGGATCATGTTGCATGTCCATCATCACGGTGTGGGTGAATGTGGTGTGTTCACCTATGAGGTGGCCGAGACCAAGGTGTCTCAGGTCATGGATTTCGCCCACAAACATCAACACCCGTTGCAATGCATTATGGAAAAGAAGTGAGGAACGCTAGTGCCATCATTTTCTAACAGTCTGGAAATCGCCCTGCACAAAGCCCTGATGGCCGCCAATGAGCGCTCTCAGGAATATGCCACACTCGAGCATCTGTTGCTGGCGCTTGTTGACGATAGCGACGCAGCGGCAGTGATGCGTGCATGCGGGGTCGATTTGCGCGTGTTAGAAAGCAATCTGCTCGACTATATCGACAATGAACTTTCCAATCTCGTGCATGAGAAAGGCGAGGATGCCAAGCCTACAGCAGGCTTCCAGCGCGTTATTCAACGCGCGGTGATCCACGTCCAGTCATCAGGACGCGAAGAGGTGACCGGGGCCAATGTGCTGGTTGCGATCTTTGCCGAACGTGAAAGCCACGCTGCCTTCTTTCTGCATGATCAGGAAATGACTCGCTATGACGCGGTCAACTACATCTCGCACGGCATCGCCAAGGCGCCGGGCATGTCCGAAGGTGTGTCTCCCAGCGGTATCGAAGACGAGGATGACGAGGACTTCAGTGTTGATGGCGAAGAAGATGAGGGTGGCAAGACCGAGGCCCTGAAAGCCTATGCGGTCAACCTCAACGAGAAGGCTGCAAACGGCAAGATCGATATTCTGATCGGCCGCGATGCCGAGATCCATCGGACCATTCAGGTGCTGTGTCGCCGGTCCAAGAACAATCCGCTGTTTGTTGGGGATCCGGGCGTTGGCAAAACCGCCATTGCCGAAGGGCTGGCCAAACGCATTGTCGAGGACAAGGTGCCAGATGTTCTCAAGGGCGCGACCATCTTCTCGCTCGATATGGGAACCCTCTTGGCCGGAACGCGCTATCGCGGTGATTTCGAAGAGCGCCTCAAGCGGGTGATCAAGGAAATCGAAGAGTTTGACGGAGCCATCCTGTTTATCGACGAGATCCACACGGTGATTGGGGCTGGTGCCACCTCCGGCGGTGCCATGGATGCTTCGAACCTGCTCAAACCGTCGCTTGCTTCGGGCAATCTCAGATGCATGGGCTCGACCACCTATAAGGAATATCGCCAGTTCTTCGAGAAGGACCGCGCTCTCGTGCGCCGTTTCCAGAAGATCGACGTCAATGAGCCGTCCATCCCGGATGCGATTGATATCCTCAAGGGTCTCAAGCCCTATTTTGAGGATTATCACAGCGTGAAATTCTCCAATGACGCGATCAAGACGGCGGTTGAGCTGTCCGCGCGCTATATTCATGACCGCAAACTGCCGGACAAGGCGATTGATGTGATCGACGAGACCGGAGCCGCACAGCAATTGCTGCCAAGCTCCCGTCGCCGCAAGAGCATTTCGGTCAAGGAAGTCGAGGCGACCATCGCGACCATGGCGCGGATTCCACCCAAAACTGTCTCCAAGGATGACAAGGAGGTTCTCTCAAGCCTCGAAATCAACCTCAAGCGGATGGTTTATGGTCAGGATCAGGCCATTGATGCCCTGACCAGCCAGATCAAGCTGGCTCGTGCCGGGCTGCGCGAGCCCGAAAAGCCGATCGGCAACTATCTCTTCTCTGGTCCCACTGGTGTCGGTAAGACCGAGGTGGCCCGGCAGCTTGCTGAATTGCTCGGGGTCGAGTTGCTGCGGTTTGACATGTCAGAATATATGGAACGTCATACCATCTCGCGTCTGATCGGTGCCCCTCCGGGCTATGTCGGGTTTGATCAGGGTGGTCTTCTGACTGATGGCGTTGATCAGCAGCCTCACTGCGTGCTGTTGCTTGACGAGGTGGAGAAGGCCCATCCGGATCTTTTCAACATCCTCTTGCAGGTCATGGACCACGGCAAGCTGACCGACCATAACGGCAAGCATGTGGATTTCCGGAATGTCATCCTGATCATGACCACCAACGCCGGGGCAACCGAAATGGACAAGCCTGTGATGGGCTTTACCCAGGTGGCGCGGTCTGGTGATGATGAAGAGGCGATCAACAAGCTGTTTACGCCTGAATTCCGAAACCGGCTTGATGCGGTCATTCCGTTCACCACGCTGCCGACTGACGTCGTGCATCAGGTGGTGCGCAAGTTTGTCATGCAGCTCGAAGCCCAGCTCGCCGATCGTGGCGTGACCTTCGAGTTGACCGATGCTGCCACCGCTTGGCTCGCCAAGAAGGGATATGATCCGAAGATGGGTGCGCGTCCGCTTGGCCGTGTCATTCAGGAGCATATCAAGCGGCCATTGGCCGAGGAAATCCTGTTCGGCAAGCTCGTGAAAGGCGGAACCGTGCGCGTCGATATCGATCTCGACAATATGGAAAAACTCTTCCTGACGGTCATCGAAGAGCCGCCGGTCGCTCCGAAAAAGTCCAAGGGCGGCAAGGCGGCGAAGGCCGAAGACGAACCATCAGAGGATACCAAGGCCTCCTCGGATGAAGGCGACAGCCCCAAGAAGCCCAAGCGGCGCTCGGCGGCAAGCAAGAAATCGTCGGTTCCACGGATCGCCAAAGTCGACAAGAAATAAGAAATAGATGAGAGGCGCCGGGTGGCCAACACCCGGCGTTTTGCTTTGCAATGTTTCCCAATCTACCCCCATGGCTGCGCCTTCTTCTGCTGTATTTTGCCTTTGCGATTGCGGCCCTGATGGGGGCGAGTGCAACGATGAGAGCCGCTTTCCCGAACGGGATTTTCGGCTCGCTGATCGATCCTTACACAGGCCGGCCGGACGTGAGTGAATTGGTCAAGAATATTCTCACGCTGGCCGCCGGTTATATGCTTCTTATTACATTGATTTATCAGCGCTTCTTTGATGGCGACGAGTGATCGGATACCCGGCTGCGCAAGGGGCGGCGGTTTCGTCAGGGTGCAAGATATCCAGTCTCTTGCATGGCTCCTATTCGTTCGCCCCCTTTATTTTGCAGTTTAATGGTCGTAAATTCCCCGAATCCTGTGGTCTCATGATCCGAGACGCTATCTATGAGGTGAGGCCGTGCTTTCGGCACTTGGGATTCTGATTGCAGCTCTTGGCGGGTTGATGTTTGTACCTGCCATTATCGATCTGGCGATTTTCAACGAAGATTGGCAAACCTTTGTGGGTGGAGGGGCCATCTCGGTGGCGTTTGGTGTTGCGCTTTTTCTGGCCATGCGTGGGCAGGAAGGGGAGTGGACCATCCGCAAATCCATCATGTTCGTCAACGGCATCTGGATCTCGGTCAGCCTGTTTGCGTCTCTGCCGCTCTATTTCTCCTCTCTTCATCTCAGTTTTGTCGATGCCTTCTTCGAAACTGTCTCGGGACTGACGACGACCGGCTCAACTGTTCTGAGCGGGCTGGATACCATGGCGCCGGGGCTCTTGTTCTGGCGGTCCTTCATGCAATGGATTGGCGGCTTGGGGATCGTTGCCATCAGTGTGACCATCCTGCCGATGATCGGCTCTGGTGGTCAAAGGCTCTTCTTTCTGGAATCGTCTGAGCAGAGCGACAATCCCTATCCGCGGATTCGCGAGTTTGCTGCCAAGATTGCGTTGGTCTACTCGACGCTGACCCTTGCCTGCGCGCTGTCCTATTACCTGCTTGGCATGACATTCTTTGAAGCCATCAACCATGCGATGACGACCTTGTCGACCGGCGGCTATTCGACATCGGACAATTCGATGGGGCACTTCAACAGCCTTGGCATCCTCTCGGTGGCGTCCTTGTTCATGTTCTTTGGCGGGATGCCTTTTCTTTACATGATCCGTTTTTTCTCGGCGGACAGACCAAAAGATCCGCAGATTTCGCTCTATTTATACGGCGTCATATTCGCAACGCTGGTCATCTTTTTCTTCAAGCAGGGCTTGGCACCCGGTGGCAGGGTTGAGGATCTTGTTCTCAGCCTGTTTGATGTCATTTCCATCGTTACGACAACAGGTTATGGCGCTGGTGACTATCAGCTCTGGGGGCCGCTATTCGGCGTGTTCTTCTTTGTCCTGACCTTCTTTGGCGGCTGTTCGGGGTCAACCGCGGGCGGGCTGAAGCAGTTTCGGTTCGTGGTGTCCTGGCTGGTGATCAAGGAGGCTGCGGCCAAGCTGATTTACCCCAACCGAGCGGTCCCGACGCGTTATGGCATGCGCGTGGTCGACAATGCCATGGCGGCGTCAACGCTCTGTCTGGTGTTTCTCTTCTTCGCAACCTTCGTCGTGTTCGCCATTTTGTTGCAGGCGACGGGGCTTGATTTCGTCACGGCGATTTCTGCTTCAGCGACTGCGGTGGCCAATGTCGGGCCGGGGCTTGGAGACATCATCGGCCCGGCGGGCAATTTCTCCTCGCTCCCCGATTTCGCCAAATGGCTGCTGGCAATCGAGATGATCTTGGGCCGCTTGGAAATTCTCTCAGGGTTGGCCCTGTTTACCTATGATTTCTGGCGCTGGTAAGCCATTGTCTTTGCGCCATGGGGCTGCTCGGTTTCTTTGACCTTGGCCTTATTGTCTGCTCTGAACAGATGTGCCAAGTTGTAGCAACCTGCCACAAACACATGATTTCATGACCAGCAATCTTTCACCCAGTCTCGAGCCGGAAGGGGCTTCGGAGGAACAGCTTTCTGCCCTTGTCTGGTACGGGCGCGGGGTGCGAAATCTGCTTTCAACCCCGGCGCTGGTGCTTACTTTTTCCTTTCTCGGGTTCGGTGGCTTTGCGCGGGAGAGTGGCATCGAGCTTGTGCATGCCATGTTCATGACGCTGGTCATCTGGGCGCTGCCAAGTGCGGTGGTGCTCATTGGCGGCATTGCGTCCGGGGCAGGGGTGCTGACGATCGCAGCTGCCGTGACGCTGGCATCCGTGCGCATGATGCCGATGATGGTCGCGCTGGTGCCGGTTCTAAGGGACAAGAAGACACCGAAATGGCAGCTTTACGGACTGTCCCACGTGACTGCCATCACCGCATGGGTTTTCGGGATGAGCCGGTTGCCCTCATTGCCACGGTATGCCCGAGTTGCCTACTACGCTGGCTTTTCGGTAAGCCTCAGCCTGATCAATGTGGGCGTGACCGGGCTTGGATTTGCCATTGCCGGTGCGGTGCCTTCGGTGGTGGCTGCTGCGCTGTTTCTCACCACGCCGCTTTATTTCATGCTGACGCTGCCAAGCGCAGCCCATCACCTTTCTGATCGTCTTGCGCTGATCTTCGGGTTTGGGCTTGGGCCTGTCTTTGCCCTGATCGTTCCGGATGTCGACCTTCTGGCGACGGGGCTCGTGGGTGGCGTTGGGGCCTATGTCATTGGATATATCAGGAGGCGAGGGAGATGAACCTGACGTTCGATACGTTTGATGCTGCCTGGTGGCCTTTTCTGTTCATTCTTCTTGCGGGTTCTCTGCCCACGGATATCTGGCGCTGGTTCGGGGTGAGTTTTGCCGGTCGCCTGAGGGATGACAGTGAGTGGATCCTGCTGGCCCGTGCGGTGGCCAATGCGCTTGTGGCCGGCGTGATCATGCGGCTCATTCTGTTTCCGACCGGTGCGCTTGTCGACATTCCTGTCTGGATCCGGCTTGTGGCTGTCGGGATGGCGGTCGGGCTCTATTTTGGCCTTTATCGCAATCTGCTTCTTGCGGTCGCATTGGGGGGAGGCTGCCTTGTCGGGCTGTCCCTGCTGGTTGGCGTCACCTTTTCCGGATAGGCCTTAGACGCCAAAGAAAAAGGCCCTTGGAAGGGCCTTTTACAATCCATCAGATTACAAGAAAACAGAGCCTACACCGACTTCAGTGCTTCGCGGATTTTCGCAGCGTGGCTTGCCAGCAGATCGTTGTCGGCCATCTCGCCGGTGTGCGGGCCAAGGGGCTCGCCTTCCTTGCGCGGGATGACATGGACGTGGAGATGGAAGATTACCTGACCGCCAGCGGATTCGTTGAACTGATTGACGGTCACGCCATCGGCGTTAAAGGCAATCATGTGGGCACGAGCAATCTTTTGCGCCGTTTCCATGACAGCGCCAAGGTCTGCGGGTTCCACATCAAGCAGATTGCGTGACGGGGTCTTGGGAATGACCAGTGTGTGACCGTCGGCGCGCGGCATGATGTCCATGATGGCGATGGTCGCCTCGTCTTCATAGACCTTGTGGCTCGGGATTTCACCACGCAGGATCTTTGCGAAGATGTTTTCATTGTCATAGGCGGGCGCGGTGGCAGGTGCGGTGGCAGGTTCAGTCATTGTCCGGTTCCATCATTGCTTGGGCTTGAAAAGCGAGACAGCTCGTTTGGCGAGAGCCTATCAGGGCTTGGCGTTAAGGTCTATTCGCCGTTCCCTCCATCGGGCTTTTTGAATGGGGATAGCTCGGTGAGAAACTCCTGCTCTTCAGCAACGGCTGCGCGTTCCCGCTCCAGATAGTCGGAGATGGCCTCCCTAAAGCCTGGATGCTCGATCCAGTGGGCCGACCAGGTGGCCTGAGGCACGTAGCCGCGCGCTAGCTTGTGCTCCCCTTGCGCACCCGCCTCAACGCATGTGAGGCCATGGTCGATGGCCCATTCGATGGCCTGATGGTAGCAAAGCTCGAAATGCAGACAGGGATAGTCACCAGTGGTGCCCCAGTAACGGCCATAGAGCGTATCACCACCAATCAGGTTGAGCGCACCTGCGACGGGGGTCTCATTGTCGTAGGCCAGCATCAAGAGGATCTTGTCAGCGATGCGCTCACCGATGAGCGAGAAGAATTGCCGCTTGAGATAGGGGGTGCCCCATTTGCGCGAGCCGGTGTCCATGTAGAAGTCGTAGAAGGCGTCCCAGTCTTCTTCCGTGATGTCGCTGCCGGTCTTGTGGCGGATGGTCAGGCCATGGCTCTGGGCGGTCTTGCGCTCTTTCTTGATATTCTTGCGTTTGCGCGAGGAAAGCTGGACGAGGAAATCGTCATAGCTTTCGTAATCCTCGTTGACCCAGTGGAACTGACGATCCCTGCGCACAAGGAAGCCCTGTTTTTCGAAGCTTTCCTTCTGATCTGCGGGCAGAAAGGTCAAGTGAGCGGAGGAAATGGGGTAACGCTCACAGAGTTGGCGCATGCCGCTGGCCATCGCGGCGACAGCCACATCGCGGTTGATGCCCTTACGCGCCAGTACCTTGGGGGCGTTGACCGGGGTGAAGGGGACGGCGCTGAGGAGCTTGGGATAATATTGCCCGCCAGAGCGTTCGAGCGCATCCGCCCAGCCATAATCGAAGACATATTCGCCCTGACTGTGGGACTTGAGATAGAGGGGCTGGACCGCCAGAACGCTGTCGGTTTCATCTCGCAAAACCAGATGGTGGGGCATCCAGCCGGTGTGCTCCGAGACACAGCCTGAAAGCTCGAGCGCTTCGAGAAAGGCAAAGCTCATGAAGGGGTTGGCCTTGCGCGGTGACAATGTGCCATCAAGGCATGCTGTCCATGCCTCGTCCCCAATGTCTCGCATGGAATGGACAATATGCAGCTGATAGCCAGAGGAGTCTTCGGCCATGAGTATCCTTTGGGGTGGCAATGATTATCAAATCAGATTTAGGTCATTTTATCCGGATTATAACCCTCGAAGGTGACCTGATCGCAATGCTGGAGAGCGTTTTTTTGGCTCTCCGGGCTTTTTATGGTCCAGCAGATCACGGGAAGATCGTAAATCGCCTTGAGAAGATCAACGCCGGGCATTGGCAGATCTGCGGCGTTGTAGGAGATGAAATCCGGCTCGGTCTCCATCACATGCAGCATGTGGGTGAGGGCGTAGGGGTCGGCTTTGCCCAAGTCTTCTTCGGCTTTTGACTTGCTGTAATCAAGGGACAGGATGCCGCGCGGGCGATCCGTGAGCGATTTCAACCTTGCCACAGATTGAGGTGAGAAGCACATCAGAGCAGCCTTGCCGGTATAGCCCTCAAGGGCAGCACAAACAGCTTGTTCGAGGCGGCCATCCTCAATCTTGGGAGGCTTGAGTTCGATCACCAGAGGCACGCGGCCATCGATGTGGTCCACAAGCGCCTTGAGATCCATGATCAGGTCGGAGGTCTGTTTGAAGGGGACTTCTGCGAGGTCGGCAAGCGTTTTCTCGTCTATCCGCCCAGTGCCTTCGGTCAGGCGTTCGAGGCTATAGTCATGAAAGACAGCGGCCTTGCCATCGGCGGTCACCTGAACGTCGAGTTCGATGGCAAAATTATGTGCGATGGCGGCGTCGAACGCCTGTGTGCAATTCTCGATGATGCCGTCGCTGGCTTTGTGAAATCCGCGATGCGCGATAGGACGGGCGGTGAGCCACGCAATGTCTTTGTGATTCATGGGAGCAAAGGGGCCTGTTGGGACGAAAGAAATGAAGGAACAGGCCCCCAAACTATCAGTCTTCGGTCAGCTCAACAATGGCTTCGATCTCAACAGCCACACCAAAGGGCAGGGAGGCGGCAGAGACGGCTGAGCGGGCATGGCGGCCCTTGTCGCCGAACACTTCGACCATGAAATTGGACGCGCCGTTGATCACGGCAGGCTGTTCGCCGAAGTCACCAGTGGAATTGACAAACCCGACGAGTTTGACCATGCGGGCGACTTTTTCCAGATCACCGGTCGCAGCTTTCATCTGGGCGATAAGGTTGATGGCGCAGAGCTTGGCAGCTTTTGCGCCTTCTTCAGCCGTCATGCTGTCACCCAGCTTGCCCTTGAACTGAATGCCGTCCGCGGTCATCGGAATCTGGCCAGAGATGAACAGCTGATTGCCGCTTTTGACAAAGGGGACATAGTTGGCAGCAGGAGCTGCAGCTTCTGGCAGGGTGATTCCCAGTTCAGCGAGTTTGCTTTCGATGGTTCCGGTCATGTTTTCTTTCTTTCAAGACTGAATTGAGGTTCAAAGATTGTGCGTGGCGTGCCCTCTCGGTGGCCGTTGTCTCTGGTTTACGAAAGGATGCGGCAGAATGCCAGTCAAACATTGGTACTCTCACAGATGGGGGGTGAAGGCTCCATTGCATTCTCATGATGATCATGAATAATGGGCGCGATCTTTTCCTCCTGATGCGGTGCGAGACGATCTTTGGGATCCTCTGGATGATTGGGCATGGTTTGATGCAAAGCGTTTTCGCTTCCCTTGTTGCGCGATCCTGGATCGTTTTAACGGCTGGATTGTTGCTCTGTTGTTGGACTGGTCTGGTCCATGCCGATGAGGCCGAACAGACGTTGGCACCCTACCGGGTGATTTATGACATCAATCTGGGCGACGAGACGATGTCCCTTTCCAAGCCGGCAGCGGTTGCTGCCCTCAATGGTCGGATGGTGTTTGAGCTCAGAGGCAATGCCTGTGAGGGCTACGCCACGACCCAGCGGCTTGTTACATCGACAGAGATGTCCGAAGGGCCAACCGCGCTTGAGGATATCCAGATGGCAAGCTTTGAGAAGCCCGAAGGGAAGGGCTTGGATTTCTTCAAGCGCCATCTTGTAAATCAGCAACCGCAGCTAAGGCAGCGCGGAGCTGCCGTTAAAAAGGGCGGGCATATCAGGGTCGGTATGGCGCAACCTTCGCAAATGGCATTCGAGCTGCCTGAAACGGTGCTGTTTCCCGCAGCATACATGAAAGAGTTGCTCGCGGCCGCAGAGGCGGGAGAGCGTGTCTTTACCGCCCATGTCTTTGACGGGGCGGACGATCCGGGAGAGTATTTTCAGGTCTCGACATCGATCGGCACGCCTTTTGTCGCAGCCGGTGCTGAAGACGCGGCACAAGTACCTCATCCCGCTCTTGTCGGCATTAAGGGGTGGCCGGTGACGCTTGCCTACTATCCGTCCACGTCTTCGGCTGAGGACATGACCCCGCTCTATGAGGTCAATACCACCCTTTTTGCCAATGGTGTCTCAGGCAACATGCAGTTCAGCTTTGAAGGCTACGCGCTCGATTTTCAGATCAGTGAACTCGAGCTTTTCCCTGCAAGTGATTGTGACTAAAGGCGTTAGTCTATTCCACTGTCTTCGTCGGGCTTTTGAGCTGAGTGAATCTCAACCTGATCGCTTCCGGGCCGCGGGGCATTGAGATGCCCCTTCAGTGTCAAGCCCAGCTCGACAATCTTGCCGCCGAACTTTTCGCTGAGGCGGTCCATCGCCTTTTCCGCCTTGGCGCGTTTGCCGGCGTTCTCATCGACCAGATCCGGCGGATCTGCAAGGAGATCGGGTTCAAGTTCTGACAGTCCGATGCCCAGAAGCCGGAAGCTTGTCTCGTTGTTCAGCTCCTTGAGCAGCAAGTCCTTGCCCGTGGTGAAGATGCGATCCGCAAGCTGTGTCGGGTCATGAAGAGAGCGGCTGCGGGTGATGGAGCGAAACTGCGGGTTCTTGAGCTTGAGTGTGATGGTCCGACCGGCGAGCCCCTGCTTTTTGGCGCGCTTTGCTGTGTTCTCGGACAGGCGCCGTAGAATCGGCAACAGATCATCGGCGCTTTTCAGATCGCGATTGAAGGTGGTCTCGGAGCTGATGCTCTTGGTCTCGGAGTGGGAGGATACCTTGCGTGTGTCCTCGCCACGAGCGAGACGGACGAGACGAAGGCCAAGCGAGCCGAAGCGTTTGGCCAGCTCGGTTTCGTCGGCTTGTTGCAGCTGTCCGATGGTGTGATAGCCGTCATCAGCCAACTTTCTTTGAGACACCGCACCAACACCCCAGATGATGGAAATGGGCTTGTCCTTGAGGAACGCCAGGGTCTCGTCCTTGCCGATGAGCGAATATCCCCGGGGCTTGTCAAGGTCCGAGGCGACCTTGGCAAGGAACTTGTTGTGACTGAGGCCGACCGAGACCGATATGCCGACCTCTTCCTCCATCCGTTTTGCAAACCGGGCAAGGGTCAGGGCTGGATAGGCGTGATGGAGCTTTTCCGTTCCGGTCAGGTCTAAAAAGGCCTCATCGATCGAGAGCGGCTCGACGAGCGGGGTGAGGGATTGCATGGCCTCGCGAATTTGTCGCCCGACGGCGCTGTATTTGGCCATGTCGGGACGAATGATCACGGCATCGGGGCAAAGCTTTTTGGCCTGAAACATTGGCATGGCAGATTTCACACCGCGAATGCGGGCGATATAGCAAGCGGTTGCCACGACCCCTCGTTGGGCACCTCCGATGATCACCGGTTTATCGCGCAGGTCTGGATTGTCGCGTTTTTCAACCGACGCATAGAAGGAGTCGCAATCAATGTGGGCGATCGTGAGCGTGCGCAATTCGCTGTGTTTGATCATGCGCGGCGAACCACAATGGGGGCACCGCTGTGGGGCTCCCTGTCCATCCTGCAGACAGTCTCGGCAAAGAAACGTGTGTGACGGGCTCATGGTGTGGTTCGCAAGGTGATTCGCCAATTTGCCCCAACCGGGGCCGGATTTGGGTGTGGTGTCTAGTAAGAGCCGGTGGTCGCCATGCTCATGGGATCCAGACGCGCCTTGGCTGCGGCGATATCCTCCGGCGCGATGCCCTTGTTGCTGGCAAAGGCTAGCACGAGTGCATCGTCTACCAGCATGAAGTCGAGAATGGCCGCTAAAAACGAAGGTTCTGCAGCAACTTGGTGCAGGTCCGATGGATCTAGGCCGCTGAGGGCAAGAAATCTGCCCATCAATTCTACATCGGACGAAAGGAAACCGAGTGCGTCGATGGCCAATGCTTCGGCTTCTTCCATGGCGGGGAGGGAGTGTTTTGCGATCATTGGACCTGTTTGTCCTTTTGAAAGGTTTGATCTGTATATAAAATTGTGACGATAATAGCGAATCTGACGAAGAAACCCAGATCTATTCGCGCGGGCGGGATCCGTTGTTCGCACGGGATATCAAGGGCGGGGGACCATGGGCAAGAAGATACTCATTGTCGAAGATAACGAGTTGAACATGAAACTGTTCCTCGATTTGCTTGAGGCGTATGGATATGAGACGATAGGCACCAGAAACGGACTTGAAGCTCTGGATCTGGCTCGAGACCATCGTCCTGACCTTATTCTGATGGACATCCAGCTCCCCGAAGTGTCGGGCCTTGAGGTTACCAAGTGGCTCAAGGAAGATGACGATTTGCGCAGTATTCCGGTTGTGGCGGTTACTGCTTTTGCCATGAAGGGCGACGAAGCCCGCATCAGGCAAGGCGGCTGCGAAGCATATTTGTCAAAACCGATTTCCGTTGCCAAGTTCATTGAAACCGTGCGCACCTATGCTGGTGATGCCTGACCTTGCCTGTTCTAAGGATACCCGATGTCTGCCCGTATTCTTGTCGTCGACGACATTCCTGCCAATGTAAAATTGCTCGAAGCGCGCTTGATGGCCGAGTATTTCGATGTTCTGTGCGCACACAGCGGCGAGGAATCGCTCGAGATTCTTGACAACAACATGGTTGATATCGTCCTTCTGGACGTCATGATGCCGGGCATGGACGGGTTCGAAGTTTGTCGGCGGATCAAGGCCAATCCACAGACAATGCATATTCCCGTGGTGATGGTCACCGCGCTTGATCAGGTCAGTGACCGTGTTGATGGTTTGCGTGCCGGAGCGGATGACTTCCTGACCAAGCCTGTCAACGACATGGCCCTGATCTCTCGGGTCAAAAGCCTTGTCCGCATCAAGATGATGACGGATGAGCTGCGCTCCCGCGCCTCGACGACCGAACAGATGGGGCTGGAAGACGGGTCCTTTCTGGAGCAGATCCAGCACAGGGAAGGGGGCCGGATCCTGCTGGTCGATGACATGCGCTCCAGCGCCGAGCGAATTGGCAAACAGGTGCGCGGCACCTTTGAGCTGTTCGTCGAAAGCGACAGTCAGGCCGTGCTGCGGCGTTGCGCCGACGAGGATTTCGATTGCGCGCTCATCAACCTCAATATGAATACCTTCGATCCGTTGCGCCTCTGTGCCCAGATGCGGTCGCTCGAATCCAGTCGAATGCTGCCCATTCTGGCGCTGGCTGACGAGAGCGAACAGGCACGCATCATGCGAGCGCTTGATCTTGGCGTGAATGATTATATCCGTCAGCCGGTGGACCGGAACGAACTGACTGCCCGCATTCAGACCCAGGTGCTGCGAAAGCGCTATACGGATGCCTTGCGCAATTCCATTCAGCACACCATGGAAATGGCAATTACGGACGGTTTGACCAAGCTGTATAACCGCCGCTATATGACAACCCACCTGAATTCCCTGCTGGCATCGGCGAAGGAAAACGACAAGCCACTGTCGCTTCTGCTGATGGATATCGACTTCTTCAAGTCCGTCAACGATACCCATGGTCACGATGCCGGTGACGAGGTTCTGCAGGAGTTCTCGCATCGCTTGCGCAAGAACACGCGCGGCATTGATCTGGTCTGCCGGTATGGCGGTGAAGAGTTCGTCGTGATCATGCCCGATACGGATCATTCTCTTGCAACGGTTGTTGCTGAGCGCATCCGAAAGAAGGTTGCTGAAAAGCCTTTCATCATTCACAAGGGTCGCAACATGATCGATGTGACCGTGTCAATCGGGCTGGCCGCCTCGATGAATGGCACCGAGAGCCCGGACAGGCTCTTGAAGCGCGCCGATGAAGCCCTCTATAGGGCCAAAAAGGACGGGCGAAACCGTGTAGTCACAGCAACTGAACATGCTGCTTGATCCCATACGGTTGATAACTTGTGGACATAATTGACTAATTTTTGTTCCCACGCATTGAGACTTCATGCGGGCAAAAAGAGAATCAGTTTCGATCACAAAGGCTGCTCAAAAGCAATATTGTACTTATTTCTACGTGCACATAAAGTCGTGGATGAGGGGGGCCGGCTGGGGATAGCTCTCAACAACACTCGGTATTTGGAACGTGAAACCAAGCTGTGAAGCCCTATTCGCATGTCAAATGTGCTGAATCGAGACATATTAACCTTAAATGTTTATCAAGCTTGATGATTCTTAAAGAATGGTTAAACAATGCGTTGAAATTGTCTCTCATTTTGTTAGGCTAATCTTCAAGTGGCAAGATGTGGGGGTAGGTCACTAGCACGGTCGTCATGTGTGTCGACAAGCTTTTCCTCCATCTTCATCAGTTACCCTACGGACAACCTGGGTCCGCCGCATCTCCTGGGACCGTGGGGCTTGGTCGGTTCAGAAACAGCAAGAGTGGCCTCCTCAAAGTGGTCTGTAGCTGAACCGGCCATCCTTTCTTTCTTCCCATACTGCTGTCTCCGAGCGCATGCGCAATTCCTGATATCGATATCGATATCTGATGCATGAGCACAGCCTTGTGACAACGCTTCCAATCGCATACCTGTTTGGCCGAAACACCTGTACCAATCCCGTACCTCTTACCTGTCTCGTATGGGCATAAAAAAAGCCCGCCGGCTGAATACAGCAAGCGGGCTTTTTTGAAATCAGCTCAGAAGAGGCCTTACTTGATTTTGGCTTCCTTGAACTCAACATGTTTCTTTGCCACCGGATCGTATTTCCGCTTGACCATTTTTTCGGTCATGGTGCGGGAATTCTTTTTGGTGACGTAAAAGTAACCCGTATCAGCGGTGCTGACGAGACGGATTTTAATTGTTGTTGCCTTGGCCATTTGACTTTTCCGTCCTTTGGGCCCTTTTTCAGGATCCGCTTCGCCTCTTTAAAAAGGCGCTCTGGGGTCCAGACGTTCGGGCCGTAGATGCGCTGAGCGGAAAAGGAACCGGCCCAGCTGAAACCTGTTTCGAGCCGCCAAACTACGCAAAGCTGGCCCATTGTCAAGGGTGGGACCGAATTTATCGACTTGAATCTGGCTGTGAGCCTAGATTCTCCCGCCATTTGGCGCTCAGATCTCCGCACGCACCATGTGTTTGCCTTTCATATAAAAGAATGGCGTTGCGAGATGGGGCGTGAGGTCGGGATCTGCCTTTAGGCGCAGCTGCAATTCGTGAAGAATCTCCTTGGTGATGCGAGGCAGATCCAGCGCGTGGGCCTTATCCAGTGTTAACCAGTGCAGATCTTCCAGTTCACCGCTTGGCCCTGTGCCTTCGGGCAGCCGATCCGCGATGCGGGATGCATCGACCGCGAAAAAGCGGGTATCAAATCTGCGGTTGCGTCCGGGCGGTGTGATGGCGCGGGCGACAAAGCGCAGCGGTTCGAGATCGGGCAGCAGATCTCGGTGCCGAAAGGCCTGCCAGTCAGCGTGCTTTAGGCGCTCTGTGTCGCCTCTGGTCGCTACGAAAAGGCCGGCTTCCTCATAGGTCTCGCGGATGGCGCACATGGCCAGACCGCGCATGGTGGCGATGCTCTTGCCGTTCTTTGGCGTGTGACGGAGTTTTTGCAAAACGTCGGGGTGCAAGTCGCTGGCAAAAGGGACGTGACGGTCGGCAGCGTCAAGGCGCCCACCGGGAAAGACATATTTGCCGGGCATGAAGCGATGGCGCATATGGCGCCGACCCATCAGGACTTGAGGCTCGCGGCTTGTGCGATCCACAATAATCAGGGTCGCCGAATCTTTGGGACGCAAGCGCGGCTGGGATTTGTCGTTGAACTTTTTGGCGTTGATCGACAACTCCGGGTGCGGCGTCGCGTCTCGTGAAGCTTTGCTGGTCATGGCTTATCCGGCGGGAAACTCCGATTCTCCTGCCGAATCGAAACCCGGATCAAACCCATGCATATAGTTGGCCCATTGCAGCGCCACGATTGCGCCCTTGATCGGACGCAGGAATGCCAGAGACATGGCAATGGTCAGCGGAATCCATATGGCCATATGGATCCAGAGAGCTGGACGGAAGGCCACTTCAGCCCAAATCACAAGTGAGACGACAATGTGACCGACGATGAAAATCGTGAAATAGGGTGGGGCGTCGTCTGCCCTGTGGTGGGAATAGGCCTCACCACAAACCTTGCAGTTGTCCGTGACCTGAAGGAAGCCGTCGAACAGGCCTCCCTTCTGGCAGCTAGGGCATTTGCCCAAAGCACCCAGCTTCATGGCGGCAAAAACATTTCTGACGGGTTTCTTGGTGATTGTTACCGAATTGGTTGTCGGGCTCGTCACGGGCTTCTCTCCTCGTCATCCTCGCAAGGACGCGTTTTTAGCGTCCGCGTCCCTTTTTGCTTCTTGCTCGTGTGGTGCCCGGCTTTTTCTTGCTTTGACCTGTCCGGTTGACCACAGTCTTGCTCTTGCCCTTGCGCCAATTGTTACGAGGCATCCTGCTCTTGGGATCTCTTGGGCCTTCGGTCAGCATTTCAAAGCGCAAGGCTCCTGCCATGGGAGCGGCCTCGACAAGCTTAACCTCTACGGTATCACCAAGTCGGAAGGTTTCGCCAGTGGCTTCTCCGACCATCCGGTGATTGGCTTCGTCAAAGTGATAATAGTCCTGACCAAGTGTCGAGGCTGGAATGAACCCGTCAGCGCCCGTGTCAGCAAGCTGGACAAAGAGACCGACACGGGTGACACCGGAGATGCGCCCGTGAAAGGTTGCGCCGACCCGGTCAGCCAGAAAAGCCGCAATCAAGCGGTCCTTGGTGTCCCGCTCGGCCAACATGGCGCGGCGTTCTGTGGTGGAGATCTGGGCAGCAATATCTGCAAGCTTGCCATCAAAGCCTTTGGGCAAGCCGTCCTCTCCGAGCTTCAGCGCCGCAATCAGGGCGCGATGGACAATAAGGTCGGCATAGCGGCGAATGGGCGAGGTGAAATGGGCGTAGCGCAAGAGGTTGAGGCCAAAATGCCCGATGTTGTCCGGGTTGTATTCAGCCTGAGCCTGCGATCGCAGCACCACCTGACTGACCAGTGGTGCGTGTTCGGTGCCGGCTGTGCGGTTCAGGATCGCGTTGAAGTTGGCCGGGCGTAGGTTGCCGCCCTTGGGGAAACTCAGATCAAGCGAACCGAGAAATTCTCTCAGGCCTTCGAGCTTTTCCGGCGAGGGGTTGTCATGGATTCGGTAGATCAGCGCCTGCTTGTGCTTTTCGAGCGTTTCTGCTGCGGCCACGTTGGCCTGAATCATGAACTCCTCGACCAGTTTGTGGGCGTCGAGGCGTGGTGGCACATAAACCCGGTCGATGGTGCCATCGGGCTTGAGCTGCATCTTGCGTTCGGGCAAGTCAAGTTCGAGCGGTTCGCGGGCATCACGACCGACCTTCAGCGTCTCATAGCCTTGCCACAGAGGCTTTAGAATGCTCTCAAGGATTGGTGCCGTCGTCTCGTCTGTTTGGCCGTCTATGGCGCTCTGAGCCTGATTGTAGGACACGCCAGCAGCGACGCGGATCATCACGCGGTGGAACGAATGGCGTTTCTTCTGGCCCTTTTTGTCAAAGACCATGCGCACGGCCATGGAGGGGCGGTCCTCGCCTTCCTTCAGGGAGCACAGATTGTTCGAAATGCGCTCTGGTAGCATGGGAACGACGCGGTCGGGAAAATAGACCGAGTTGCCCCTCTTGAAGGCTTCACGATCAAGATCGGATCCCATGGGAATGTGATAGGCGACGTCGGCAATGGCAACATAGGCAATCGTGCCGCCTTCGTTGGCAGGGTCGCTGTCCGCTTCCGCATAGATGGCGTCGTCGTGGTCCTTGGCGTCGGCCGGGTCGATGGTGATGAGCGGCAGGTCGCGCCAATCCTCACGTCCCTTCATGCCCGGCTGGGTGGCCCGTTCCGCTTGGCCCAACACATTTTCGGGAAAGATATAGGGGATGCCGAGGGCATGAATGGCGATCATGCTGACCGCCTGCTCTGAGGCCATCGGCCCGATCACTTCGCGGACATGGGCGCGGGGTGTACGCGAGCGGCCTGAACGGGTGATGGAGACGGCGACCAGATCGCCTTCCTCGGCTTCACCGCGGCCAGAATCATCGATGGACAGTTCCTGCGTCTTTTTATCGATCGGCACGAGCCTGCCACCACCATTGATGGGATCGCGGCGATAGATGCCAAGAATGGAATCCTCGCGCTTGGGCAGGATCTTGATGACCCGAACCGCCTGGCGGATGCCCGGCATTTCAAAGGCTTCAAGGTCACGTTCAATGAGTTTGGCCAAAACGCGGTCGCCGATGCCCGGAACGGCCTTTGACTTCTTGTCCGGCTGGATCAGCAGGCGCGGCGGTTCGCCATGCTCCTCGCTCTCCCACTTGACCGGCAGGCCGATCAGATCGCCCTGAGGGTCGCGCTCGACAATGCGATAGACACCAACGGCTGGCAGCTCGCCCGCCTTTGTCAGGCGCTTGCGGCTCTTCTCGAGATGGCCGTCCTCGGTGAGTTCTTTCAGAAGGCGCTTGAGACCAATGCGCGCACCGCCAGTGATGCCGAAAGCCCGGGCGATTTCCCGCTTGCCGGCCTTGCCGGGATTTTCGGCGATAAAGGCAAGGATTTCCTCCTTGGAGGGAAGGCCGTCTTCAACGGTCGGTCTGCGTTTGCGTATCAAGGACCGGTCCTTTTCTTGGTCATGATCCAAGACTTGAGACGAGGCGATCTCCCCAATGTCGGATCATCAGCTTTCGTCTGTGTCTTCGGATTCGGATTTGGCGGCAGGCTTCTTCTTGGCTGCAGGTTTTTTCGCCGTTGTCTTCTTGGCCGTCGTCTTTTTGGCTGTGGTTTTCTTGGCAGCAGGCTTTTTGGCGGCGGGTTTCTTTTTGCCGCTCTTTTCTGCCTTTTCAGCGATGAGCTCCAGAGCCTTTTCCAAAGTGACGTCTTCGGGCTTCAAGTCCTTGGGCAGCGTCGCGTTGATCTTGCCGTGATTGACATAAGGTCCGTAGCGGCCAGACTTGACGGCAATTGCACCGCCGTCAGGATGCTCGCCCAGATCCTTGAGAACCTGTGCTGTTCGCCGTCCGCCGCCATTGGCGCGTTTTTCAGCGAGCAGGCTCACAGCGTGGTTGAGACCAACGGTGAAAATGTCTTCGACGCCGGGAAGGTTGGCATAGGTGCCCTCGTGCAGCACGAAAGGACCGTAGCGGCCAAGCCCAGCAGAAATCATTTTGCCGTCTTCTGGATGCGGGCCGACTTCGCGCGGCAGGGAAAGCAGCTTGAGGGCCTTTTCCAGATCGATGCTGTCGAGCTCCCATCCCTTGGGAATGGAGGAGCGGGGCGGCTTCTTCTCGTCACCAAGCTGCACATAGGGGCCAAAACGACCGGTGCGCAAGGAGACTTCAAGACCCGTTTCGGGATCGGTCCCCAGACCCTTTGGTCCTGCATCTGCATTGCCCTGATTGTCGCCGTTGCCGTCGGCGGTCAACTGTCGGGTATAGCCGCATTCAGGATAGTTGGAACAACCGATGAAGGCGCCATATCGGCTTGTCTTGAGGCTGAGCTGGCCCGTTTCGCAAGCCGGGCAGGCGCGGGGATCCTTGCCCTCTTCCTTGGGCGGGAAGGCATAGGCGGCCAGAACTTCATTGAGCGTGTCGAGCACCTGACTGACGCGCAGTTCCTTGGTGCCATCCACGTGTGAGGAGAAGTCTTTCCAGAAATCGCGCAGGACGTCCTTCCATTCGAGCTCGCCAGCCGAAATTTGGTCGAGCTTTTCTTCAAGGCTCGCCGTAAAGTCATACTGCACATAACGTTCGAAGAAGTTGGACAGGAAGCCGGTAACCAGCCGTCCCTTGGCTTCGGGAATGAGGCGTTTCTTGTCGAGCACCACATAACCACGATCACCCAAAACCGAAAGGGTCGCGGTGTAGGTGGACGGGCGTCCGATGCCTAGCTCTTCCATGCGCTTGATGAGGGTGGCCTCGGTGAAGCGCGGTGGCGGCTCGGTGTGATGCTGGGTTGCCGTGACGGCCTTCTGCGCGAGAGCCTCGCCTTCGCTCATCGGTGGCAGGCGATTGCTCTCTTCATCGTCTTCGTCGTCCTTGCTCTCGGTGTAAAGAGTAAGGAAGCCATCAAAGCGAACGACCGAGCCGGTGGCGCGCAAGTCTGCGCTGCGTGAACCGCTTCGGGCGACGATATCGACGGTGGTGCGCTCCATCTGGGCCGATTCCATCTGGCTGGCCATGGTCCGGCGCCAGATCAGCGTGTAGAGTTTGAGCTGTTCCTCATCGAGATATTGGGCCATCTGTTTTGGATGACGCACAACATCGGTCGGGCGGATGGCCTCGTGGGCCTCCTGAGCGTTCTTGGCCTTGGTGGAATAGATGCGCGGCTTGTCAGGCAGATACTGTTTGCCGAATTCTTTCTCGATTTCAGCGCGGATGGGGCCAATGGCCTCGGGGGCGATCTGCACACCATCTGTACGCATATAAGTGATGAGACCGGTTGTCTCGCCACCAACGGAAACCCCTTCATAGAGTTTCTGGGCGATCTGCATCGTGCGGGCGGCGGCAAAGCCCAGCTTGCGAGAGGCTTCCTGCTGCAATGTCGACGTGGTGAACGGGGCGAACGGGTTGCGCCGAACCGGCTTGGCTTCTACAGACCGGATGCGCAGATCCGCCGCTTCGATCAGCCCCTTGATGTCGGCTGCCTCGGTTCCGTTGGGGATGTCGAGGCGGCCTTTCTTCTTGCCATCCACGGCGACCAGTCGGGCTTGAAAATCGGCGTTGCCTGCAGTTTGCAGGTCCGCGACGATCGACCAGTATTCCTGCGGAACAAATTGTTCGATTTCTTCCTCGCGCTGACATACAAGGCGCAAGGCAACCGATTGAACGCGCCCTGCTGAACGGGCACCGGGAAGCTTGCGCCAAAGTACGGGCGACAGGGTGAAGCCGACGAGATAATCGAGCGCACGGCGAGCCAGATAGGCATCAACCAGCGGCGTGTCGATGTCGCGTGGATGCTTCATCGCTTCGAGAATGGATTCCTTGGTGATGGCGTTGAACACGACCCGCTGGACCGGCTTGTCCTTGAGCACGCCGCGGCGGTTTTTCAACACCTGAAGTACGTGCCAAGAGATGGCTTCTCCCTCGCGATCAGGGTCAGTCGCGAGGATGAGACGGTCGGATTGTTTGACGGCATCTGCAATTTCGGAGAGCCGTTTCTTGCTTTTCGCGTCGGCTTCCCAGGTCATGGCAAAGTCGTCGTCCGGCAAGACCGAACCATCTTTAGACGGTAAGTCCCGAACGTGCCCATATGATGCCAAAACTTTGTAATTGCTGCCTAAATACTTATTGATGGTTTTGGCTTTGGCTGGTGATTCTACGATGACTACGTCCATAGGAGATCCGTACTTCTTCTTCCCCACCACTATTCTGCGAACACGACAAAGTTGTGACCGGTTGGTGGCGGTTTTCCCTGATTCTTATATCTTCAACCTCAGTCACATGACCGCTTACCTCATCAAGGTCAAGGGCGGGAAGCAAAATCGGATCAGTTATTTTGTCTTTCACACATGCGTCGAAAATATGGAGTTGCAACTAAGGATATATATATTATATTGGTGCAACTAAATAATTCAGCTGGTGTTGATTTGCTCGTCAGCACTGGAAACCAGTTCCAAAACTCTTCGGGCGAATGCAGCACCGGAGTTCGGAGTAATCATTGTGAGAGACAGTGCAACGGAAGCCTCGCGCGGTTCGTCAGCCAAGACAGCGGACTATATTTATGCGCATTTGCAAGATCTGACCCAGATGGCGCGCCAGAGTGAACTGGCAATGCTGGTCTATCTTTTGGAGATGGCGCAGATCGAAGCGATGGAAGTCTCAAAACAGATCCGGCCGGGAACGATCAAGGCAAAAGCAATGAACGGGAGCTCGGTAGGCACGCCCGATTGATGCGCGTTTGATTGACGGAAAATATCAGGTGACAAAGCGGGCGCGGCGCATGCCGGTCGGTGGGGTTGCTGGTGCAGCGGCAAATCTTGCGCGTCCCACTCTATCGGCCCACACTCTATCGGCCCACAATGTATCGGCGTCACTAGGGAAGGCGTCACTAGGGAATGAGCGAAACCGACTGATTGCCGTGGCGCTCAAGCTTGCCTGCCAGATCCAACTCCAGAAGCAACATTTGTACATCTCCGGGCGAAAGGTCCGATTGGCGGACCAGTTCGTCCATGGTGATCGGTGTCGGGCTGAGGATCCTGACAAAGGCGTCTCGCACAGCGCCGCCCGGATCTTCCTCAAGGCGATCGGCTGAGTTCGAGATGTCGCTTTCCTTGATGCTGCCAGCAAGGGGCCGGGAATAGGGCAACTGCTGCGTCAAGCTTGCCAGAATATCTTCGGCGTTGCAGACAAGGCTCGCACCCTGCTTGATAAGATTGTTGGTGCCCTCGGCTCTCGGGTCGAGCGGAGAGCCGGGGATGGCAAAAACCTCGCGCCCCTGTTCCAGAGCATAGCGTGCCGTGATCAGCGTGCCGGACCGCTTTGCTGCCTCGATCACCAATGTACCGGCTGCGACACCGGATATGATCCGGTTGCGGCGCGGGAAATCCTGTGAGCGTCCCTGCCAGTTCCACGGCATTTCAGAAACCAGCAATCCCTGCCGTGCGATATCGTGGGCAAGATCGAGATTTTCCTTGGGGAATATACGATTGAGACCGCCTGCAACCACGGCAATAGTCCCGGTCGAAAGGCTCCCCTGGTGGGCAGCCGTATCGACCCCGCGCGCCAGACCAGAGGCAATGGTGATGCCCTCCGCACCCAGATCATAAGCGAGCATGCGTGCCAGCTTGATGCCGATTGCGGAGCAATTGCGCGATCCGACGATCGAGAGCACGGTTTTCTGGGCCAGTTCGGCTTTTCCCGCAAGGGTCAGGATGGGGGGAGGCGCGTGAATGTGCGCCAGTGCTCTTGGATAGTCCGGCTCGCCGAGCGCGACAAATCGAGCTCCGGATTGATGCACCTGTTGCCATTCCTGTTCGATGTCGCTTGCCGCAGCAATACGAATGGGGCGGCGGGCACCGCCTCGACGCGCCAGATCCGGTGCTTGCTCAAGGGCTTTGCCCGCATTGCCAAAGCAGCGCACCAGATCATGGAAGGTGGCCGGGCCAATGCTTTCTGATCGAATGAGCCTTAGCCAATCAAAGCGCTCTTTGTCGGAGAGACGATGCGGCTCCTGCGCATCCCCAGTCTGGTTGTCGTGTTCGCCGGTTTCATCGCTCTGCATCTGCCCCTCCTTGTTATCCTAGAGAGGTTTTTGTGGTGGCTGTGCCTCGTTTGCCATAGGCTCATTTGTCTCAGAATCGGGTGGCGCTTGCTTTTGGCCGATCTTGCTTTCCGTGCCGTTGGCGAGGTGGTTGATATTGGATTTGTGCTTGAGCCACAAAAGGGCAGCAAGAACGGCAAACAGCTCGGCGAGTTGCCATTCGCCAAATCCGATCATGGCGAACGGCGTGAGGCCACTGGCAATCAGCGCTGACAAAGAGGAATAGCGGGTGATATAGGCGGTGGCGAGCCAGACAAAGCCGAACAGCAAAAAGCCGGGCCAGTAGAGGCCGAGCAGAACACCGAGGAAAGTCGCCACGCCCTTGCCTCCCTTGAAGCCGAGCCAGAAGGGGAAGAGATGGCCCAGAAAGGCACCCATGCCGGCCACGTGGGCGGTTTCGCCGCCCCATTCATTGGCTATGAGAACCGCCAGTGTGCCTTTGAGCAGGTCGCCCAGAAGGGTGAGGGCCGCGACCAGCTTGTTGCCTGTGCGCAGCACATTGGTTGCGCCGATGTTGCCCGAGCCGATCGAGCGGACATCGCCCAATCCGGCAAAGCGGGTCAGGATGAGGCCGAAGGGGGTCGAGCCAAGAACGTAGCCAAAGATCAGGGCCGTGATCAGATATGGCAGGGAATGGCTCCAGGTGATGGGATCCGGCATGTCATTCGTCCTTCGGTCAGTGAGGACCGGGTAGAGATTGCCCGGTCCTTCGTCATCAACATACTACAGGCTATCAGCTGGGATCGAAATGGTGAACCTGCTGACCATCGACGTAGGTTTGAAGGGTCCGGCCATTCAGCCGTGCCTGGTGAAAGGCGGTGTTCTTCGACCGGGAGCGCAACTCGTCGCGATCCATGACCCAAGGAACCTCCGGATCAAAGACGATGATATCTGCCGGACTTCCCGGGCTTAGGGTGCCCGATGGCAGTCCCAGAAGCTTGGCGGGCGTGCAGGAAAGCGCCTTGAAGGCCTGCATCAAGGTCAATTGTTCGCTGTGGATAAGGCGCATGGCCGCCGAGAGCATGGTTTCAAGACCGACTGCTCCGTCCGCACATTCCGCGAAGGGATGGCGTTTGGTATCCACGTCTTGAGGATCATGGGCGGAGACAATCACGTCAATGGTGCCGTCGGCAACACCCTCGATCATGGCTTGCCGTTCCTCTTCGCTGCGCAACGGGGGCGACATCTTGTAGAAGGTCCGATAGAGGCCAATGTCGTTTTCATTCAGCGTGAGATGGTTGATCGAAACCCCGCACGTCACGTTGAGCCCCTTGTCTTTGGCGCGGCGAATGATATCGAGGCTTTCGGCGCAGGAGATCTGTCCTGCGTGATAGCGGCAGCCAGTAAGCTGGGCAAGGCGCACGTCGCGGGCCACCATGATGGTTTCTGCCTCGGACGGAATGCCGGGAAGGCCAAGGCGGGTGGAGGTTTCGCCAAGGTTCATCACGCCGTTGCCGACCAGATCGGGATCTTCGGGATGATGGACGACGAGGGCTCCGAAATCGTTGGCATAGGTCATCACCCGGCGCATGATCTGGGCGTTGGTGATGGCGCGCCGACCGTTGGACAGCGCGACGGCACCGGCTTGGAGCATCAGGCCGATTTCGGTCATTTCCTTGCCAGCGAGACCCCGTGTCATGGCGGCGTAGGGCTCGACGTGAACACGGGCGGTGTCACGGGCGCGGCGTTTGATGAAATCGACAAGAGCGATGTCGTCGATGACCGGATCCGTGTCTGGCATGCAGGCCATGGTGGTCACGCCACCGGCCGCAGCCGCGCGGCTGGCGCTTTTGAGTGTTTCGCGGTGCTCTGCTCCCGGTTCGCCGGTCGTGACCTGCATGTCGACAAGGCCGGGGCTTGCGATTTTGCCGCCGCCATCGACACGCAAGATGTCGGTTGGCAGTTGTGCACCAACGTTGGCGCCGATGGCCTTGACCTTGCCGTCTTCAACCAGAATGGCGCCGCGTTCGTCGAGCCCGGTGGACGGGTCGAGCAGGCGCACGTTGGTGAGCGCAAAGGGGGCTTGGTTCTTCTCAGGCATTGTCTTGTCCCTATTCCTGCTCGACGGGGCCGAATTCGATGGTGTTCTTGGCGAGGGTCTCGATAACCGCCATGCGGACCGCTACCCCCATTTCCACCTGTTCGTGAATGACCGAGCGGCCAGAATCTGCAACCGAGCTGTCGATTTCGACGCCGCGGTTCATCGGGCCGGGGTGCATGACGATGGCGTCTTGCTTGGCGCAGGAGAGCTTGTCTTCGTCCAGACCATAGAAGTGGAAATACTCGCGGATCGAGGGGACAAAGGCTCCGCTCATGCGTTCAAGCTGCAGGCGGAGCATCATGACGACATCTGCCCCGTCCAGCCCCTTGCGCATGTCCTGAAAGCATTTGACGCCCATGGCTTCCACGTTGGCGGGCAAAAGCGTCGTCGGAGCAATGAGCCGGATTTCCGCGCCCATGGCCGACAACAGAAGGATATTGGAGCGGGCAACGCGCGAGTGGAGAATGTCGCCGCAGATGGCAACCACGAGATTGTCGAACCTGCCCTTGTGCCGGCGGATGGTCAAGGCATCGAGCAGCGCCTGCGTGGGGTGCTCGTGGGCGCCGTCCCCTGCGTTGATCACCGAGCAGCCGACCTTGCGGGCCAGCAGTTGCGGGGCTCCTGCTGCCGCGTGACGCACCACCAGAATATCCGGATGCATCGCGTTGAGCGTCAGGGCTGTGTCGAGGAGGGTCTCGCCTTTGGAGACGGCGGAGTTTTTCACCGCCATGTTCATCACGTCCGCGCCGAGCCGTTTTCCGGCCAGCTCGAAGGAGCTTTGTGTGCGGGTGGATGCTTCAAAGAAGAGATTGATTTGTGTGCGGCCCTTGAGGACCGTTTTCTTCTTTTCAACCTGCTGGGAGATTGTCACGGCTTCTTCAGCCAGATCAAGCAGGTTTGTGATTTCCGGAGGGGTTAGCCCGTCAATTCCGAGCAGATGGCGGTGCGCAAATGCCACGATCTTCGTCCTAGCGTTGTCTGAGGTTTCGCTAGATGTAGAGCTATAGGTGGAGTCGGCTTCTGTCGCAAGAGGCTGAGAGGAAAGTTCGTGATTTGTGGCGCCAAACGCTGCGCTTCTGTCTGGTGTCCGGAAGCTTCGCTGTGATCAACTGAGCTGAAGAGCGCGCACGAGCATGAGCCAGAGCGGGATGGTAAAGGCAGAAAGCAAGGTTTGCCAGGTCACAATGGCGGCAATCAACGGTGCGTTGCCCCCCATCTTTCTGGCGAGCACATAGCTGTTCATGGCTGTGGGAACTGCGGTGCAAATGATCAGCACTTCGAGCGGCTCGCCGCCAAGGCCAAACAGCACGCCAAAGCCGACCGTGAGGGCTGGCATGCCAATGAAGCGCAAGGCGGTTGCGAACCAGACATCGATCACCGGCGGGAAGGCATGGCGCAGGCGCAGGCCCGAGCCGACGATCAGCAAGGCGCAGGCAAGACCGGCGCGTCCCGCAATATCAATCGTTGAGGCAATCGGATCCCAGAGCGGGATGTCCAGAAGGTTCACCGAGAGACCAGCAACAGAGGCCAGAATGAAAGGGTTCTTTGCAATGTTGAGGAGTACCGAAGACAAGCTGGCCTTTTTGTCGGACAGGAAAACCGCCATCATCGCGACAATGATGATGTTGATGAGCGGGATCATGGCCGCCATGGCAACCGCAACCAGAGCCATGGCGTCGTTGCCATAGGCTTTCTGGACAATGGCCAGCGCAATGAACCCGTTCCAGCGCAATACCCCCTGATAGATCGACGTGTAAGAGGGATTGTCGACCGAGTAGCCATTCTTGAGCAGCGGGAAGAGCGCCAAGAGGATTGCCGCCATCACCAGAATGGCCAGAACCAGGGCAAAGGTCATTTCGCCCCACGGTACCGTTTGCAGATCGGCCCTGTAGAGCGAGTTGAAGATCAGCGCCGGGAAGAACAGCCAGTAGGAAATCGTCTCGACACCACCCCAGCTGTCCTCCGGAATGAGCCCGCTGCGGCGCATGAAGAGGCCAAGGCCGACAAGGAAGAAGGTGGGTATGATGGCTTCGATGATGATATACATGGAAGGGCTTCCGCCGTGCGGTCTTGAGGGCTGGGCTTGTCAGGTCGCGTCGGGATCCTCATCCAAATCCGGATTGTCATCCAAGGAGGAAGAGGGAGAGAGACGGGCGCGATCAAGCGCGCCTTGAAGAATGTAGGATGCGGCCATCTTGTCAACCACTTCGCCGCGCCGTGCGCGCGAGGCATCGGCATCAAGCAGGGTGCGTGTCACCGCGACCGTCGAGAGGCGCTCATCCCAGAAACTCATTGGGATCGGCTCTTGCTCTCTTTCGCGCCACAAGTCCCTTAGCGACAGGTAAAAGTCGCGGGTGGCCTGTGAGCGCGGGCCTTCGGAGCCGTCCATATTGAGCGGTAGTCCCAGAACGAGCCCGCCCACATTATGCTCGGTGCAGAGGGCAATGAGCCGCTCGGCATCCTGTGCGAATTTCTTGCGCTGGATGGTTTCAATCGCGCTGGCGATCACGAGGCCCGTGTCAGAGACGGCCACGCCAATTGTTTTGGTGCCCAGATCAAGGCCCATCAGGCGCTGACCGCGCTTAAGGCCTGCGATCAGGTCGTGAAGCGCAATGTCGATTGGCGCTTTTTTCTTTTTCTTGCGGGCCATGGATTGGGTCTCTCGTCAATGAATGAGATCGTTGTGGCTTGTTGCGCCTGTAACTTCAACAGAATAATTCGTCTTTGGGGGCGTCACAGGCGGCAGCAAAGGCTGTGAGATAGGCCTGCACTCTGGCTTTTTGCTCCGGCTCGCGCATGACTTGGGCGACTTCATCGGGCGATGCCTTCATCAGTTCGAATCGTTCGAAGATGTCGGGCTCAAATCGGCTGGTTATTGTCGGCAGCACCAGCCGCAATGTGGCGAGCATATCATCTCCCCGGTGAGAGGCATGCAAGAGCGCTACGGGCTTGTCGATGATCTGGTCGCCTGACACAAGCCAATCAATGGCATTCTTGAGGCCGCCGGGCAGGGTGCGTACATATTCCGGACTGGAAATGATGATGCCGTCACAGGCTGCGACGGCAGCCTTGAAGGCGGCAACGGTCGGTGGCAAAGGGTCGGCTTCAAGGTCTGGTGAGAAGACAGGCAATGTGCCCAGAGCGTCAAAGACCGTGACGTTGATGCCATGAGGAGCGACGTCGCGGACGGAACGGAGTAGGGCTGTGTTGGTCGATTGCCGACGTGCACTCCCGGAGATGGCGAGGATGCTGAACGGAACGGATCGCTGTGCGTTTTGCTGCGTCATTGCAATAACCTTGTTCGGGCGGGAGGGCGATCACGATGTGCTTTCTTCTTGCCCCGATTCTGAACGCGCTGTCGCTGGCTTTTCGTGGCGAATGGACAGCAAATGGGGAAAATGGGCACATTCCTTGACGCCTTGGTGACTTTCGTGCGGGCTTTGGGCCGTTGGGGAGTTGCGCGGCTTTCTTTACCAATGCTATAGCCGTTATCGAGTGAGACAAGACTCATGAAGTCCGGCGCATTGCGCGCGCTCCTATTGGCGCACACCGGACCATTACTCGGAAGGCTTTTATCGATGTCAATTGATAAGGACACGGTCAAGCGCGTGGCGCGTCTCGCCCGCCTGTCCGTTACGGAAGACGAGGCAGAGAGCCTCAAGGGTGAACTCAATTCCATTTTGAATTGGGTTGAAATGCTCAATGAGGTTGATGTGGATGGCGTCGAACCCATGACGTCCGTCGTTAATCAGGAGATGAAGAAGCGTCAGGATGTCATCAATGATGGCAATTATGCTGACCGGGTTGTCTCCAATGCTCCCGCGTCTGAAGACAATTATTTCATGGTTCCCAAGGTGATCGAATAGTCCGTGGACCGGTGCTGGTGCAAACCGGTGCCCGATCAGAACCCCGACTTGAAATTGATCGGGATCTAGGAAAGCTGAGCTTTTCGATCCTGCAAAAGATGAGGACAGCCGCGTGACAGATCTCACGGCTTTGACGATTGCAGAGGCCCGCGACGGGCTGGCAAAAAAAGAATTCACCGCGACCGAGCTGACGACAAGCTACATCAAGGCGATTGATGGCGCTGATGAGCTTAATGCCTTCATCACCAAGACGCCGGACAAGGCGCTGGAGATGGCGGCCGCTTCCGATGCACGGCTTGCCAAAGGTGAGGGCGGGGCGCTTGAAGGTATTCCGCTCGGCATCAAGGACCTTTATTGCACCAAGGGCGTCGGGGCTTATGCCTGCTCGCACATCCTTGATGGGTTCACGCCGGAATATGAAAGCACGGTGACACAGAATCTGTGGGACGCTGGGGCTGTCATGCTGGGCAAGCTCAACATGGACGAATTCGCCATGGGCTCGGCCAACGAGACAAGTTATCTCGGGCCGGTCAAGAACCCTTGGCGGGCGACGGGCGAAAGCGTCGATCGCGTGCCCGGCGGCTCTTCGGGCGGGTCTGCTGCTGCGGTGGCTGCGCGCCTTTGCGCCGGGGCAACGGCGTCTGATACGGGTGGTTCCATCCGTCAGCCAGCGGCCTTCACCGGCACTGTGGGCATCAAGCCGACCTATGGTCGTTGCTCGCGCTGGGGCATGATTGCGTTTGCCTCCTCGCTTGATCAGGCCGGGCCGATCACTCGCACCGTGCGCGATGCGGCCATCATGCTCAAGAACATGGCGTCGATTGATCCCAAGGACACCACCAGCGTCGATCTGCCGGTTCCCGATTACGAAGCGGCTTTGACGGGCGATATTCGCGGCATGAAGGTTGGTATCCCGAAGGAATATCGCGTTGACGGTATGCCTGAGGAAGTCGAAGCCAACTGGCAGCAAGGCATCAACTGGCTGAAGGAAGCCGGCGCCGAGATCGTCGAGATCTCGCTGCCGATGACCAAATATGCGCTGCCTGCCTATTATATCGTGGCACCGGCCGAGGCCTCTTCGAACCTTGCGCGTTATGACGGCGTGAAATACGGCCTGCGCGTTGATGGCGACGACATTATCGACATGTACGAGAAGACCCGTGCAGAGGGCTTTGGGGATGAGGTCAAGCGCCGCATTCTCATCGGGACCTATGTGTTGTCGGCTGGCTATTACGATGCCTACTATCTGCGCGCCCAGAAGATCCGGACCCTGATCAAACAGGATTTCGAGAAGGCGCTTCAGACCGTCGACACCATCCTGACGCCGGCAACACCATCGGCTGCATTCGAGCTGAACAAGAAAGTCACCGATCCGGTCGAGATGTATCTCAATGACATCTTCACCGTCACGGTGAACATGGCCGGGCTGCCGGGTATTTCCATTCCTGCTGGCACATCGGACAAGGGATTGCCGCTCGGTCTCCAACTCATTGGCAAGGCCTTTGACGAGGAAACACTGTTCCGCACCGCTGGCGTTCTTGAAAATGCTGCGGGCATCATGGAAGCACCAGCCAAGTGGTGGTAGAGAACGGAGCCGAGAGACACGCAATGCGCAAGCCTGAAGAATGCACGGAAAAGGCTCATATCCGCGAGGAAATCGACAGGATCGACAAGTCCCTTGTCGCTCTGTTTGCTCAGCGGGATGCCTATGTGCGACGCATGGCAGAGATCAAGAGCGATCCCAGTGAGGCGCGGGTGGAAGCCCGCGTCAAGGATGTGCTCGACAAGGTGCTTGCCGAGCTTGAAGCTGTCGATCTGGCCCCTGATCTCTACATGCAGTTCTGGGAAGAACTCATTGAAGTCAATATCGACTACGAGGCTGCGACCATCGCTGCCCGTCTGGCTGATAAGAATGATACACCCGGCGCTTAAGCGCTGGCCGATTGTGAAGTGAGCGGCTCTTCTGAGCGCTCCGCAAGATCCGAGGACGAAAACATGGCTGAAGCGTCCAGCAAACTGATCAAGGGAGCCACCGGCGACTGGGAAGTCGTTGTGGGTATGGAAATCCATGCCCAGGTCTCCTCTGAAGCGAAATTATTTTCCGGCTCTGCAACCGAGTTCGGTGGCGAAGCGAACAACCATGTGAGCTTCGTTGATGCGGCGATGCCTGGCATGTTGCCGGTCATCAACGAGGAATGCGTGCGTCAGGCCATTCGGACCGGTCTGGGCCTCAAGGCCAAGATCAACAACCGGTCGCTGTTTGACCGCAAGAACTATTTCTACCCCGATCTGCCGCAGGGCTATCAGATCTCGCAATATAAGGATCCGATCGTCGGCGAAGGCGTGGTCATTCTCGACATGCTCGATGGCGAACGGATCGAGGTGGGAGTGGAACGCCTCCATCTGGAGCAGGATGCGGGTAAGTCGATGCATGATCAGCATCCGACCATGTCCTTCGTGGACCTCAACCGCTCCGGTGTTGCGCTGATGGAGATCGTCTCCAAGCCTGATATCCGGTCGGCAGATGAAGCCAAGGCCTACATGACCAAGATGCGCACCATCCTGCGTTATCTGGGCACTTCGGACGGCAATATGGAAGAAGGCTCCATGCGCGCGGACGTCAACGTGTCCGTGCGCCGCCCTGGAGACGAGCTTGGGACACGCTGCGAGCTCAAGAACATGAACTCGATCCGCTTTATTGGGCAGGCGATTGATTTTGAGGCCCGTCGCCAGATAGCGATTCTGGAAGACGGCGGCTCTATTGATCAGGAAACGCGCCTCTATGATCCCAAGAAGGGCGAGACCCGTTCCATGCGATCCAAGGAAGAGGCGCATGACTATCGCTACTTCCCCGATCCTGATTTGCTGCCGCTTGTATTCGATGACGCCTATGTGGCCGAGTTGAAGCAAGGTCTGCCCGAGCTGCCCGATGACAAGCGCGAGCGGTTCATTACCAAGCTGGGCCTCAAGCCCTATGATGCATCGGTGCTGGTGTCTTCCAAGCGTCTTGCTGACTTCTTCGAAAAAGTCTCTTCGGGACGCGATGCGCAGCTTGCTGCTAATTGGGTCATCAACGAGTGGCTGGGCCGGTTGAACAAAGAAGGCATGGATATCGAACAAAGCCCGATTTCTGCCGATCAGCTGGGCAAGATCGTTGACCTTATCAAGGCTGGTGATATCTCAGGCAAGATTGCCAAGGATCTGTTCGAAATCGTCTGGACAGAGGGTGGGGACCCTGCCGAGGTGGTTGAAGCCAAGGGCATGAAGCAGGTCACTGATACTGGTGCCATTGAGGCCATCATCGACGAGATCATTGCCAACAATCCCGATCAGGTCGAGAAGGTCAAGGACAAGCCGGGTCTTATCGGCTGGTTTGTCGGTCAGGTGATGAAAGCCTCTCAGGGCAAGGCCAATCCGCAGGCTGTGAACCAGATCCTGAAGGAAAAACTCGGGCTTTGAGGTCCATTCCGGTTTTGCATATTTGACAAGAAAGGGCGCAATGATGGTTGCGCCCTTTTGTCGTTTTACGGTGGGGTGGAATATGTTGGCGGTCAAAGCCAGGCAACCTTCCGGCGTTCTACTGAGTAGAAAAGACCAATGTGATGCTATATAGTTATGGCGATAACTAATTTGTGCCCCCTGATCCCCTTGGACTTTCCCACCGGGTGACAGGGGCCGACTGGAATGAGGACCAAACATGATTTTACTAGTTGTCGGTGTGCTGCTGTGGTCGCTTGTGCATCTGTTTCCCGTATTCATGCCCACGGTGCGGGCCGGGCTTATCGACCAAATGGGAGAGAAAGCCTATCGCGGCATCTTTGCACTGCTGATTTTTGCCTCTCTGGGCCTTATCATCTTTGGGTGGCGAAGTGTCGAGGTTGGTTACGATCTCTTTGACGGGTATGGGTTGCACCATATTACCTATGGTCTGGTGTTGATCGCGATCATCCTGTTCGGTGCAGCCAAGGCACCGAGCCGTATTCGGCTTTATCTGCGCCATCCGATGCTGACCGGCGTGCTGCTTTGGGCCATCGGCCATCTTCTGGTCAACAACGACCCGCGATCGCTGGTGCTCTTTGGTGGCATGGCGCTGTGGTCCGTTGTCTCGATCCTCGGGATCAATCACCGTGACGGGGCCTATGTGCCGCCGGAGGTCAAAAGCTGGGGCAGAGAGGTGCGCATTGTGCTGATTTCGGTCGTCGTTTATGTCGCGCTGGTGTTTGGCCATCCTTACTTTACCGGCGTGCCTCTTTTCTGAGGGCCTGCTGGGTTTCTGGCCAGTTTGAATTTCGTCTGATACAAACAAAACCAGTCTCCGTACGGAGGCTGGTTGTTACGAGTTTCGCGCTCCTCTCCCTGAAATGCTGCTCTCGAGGTCTGTCAAATGAAGTCAAAGCTGTTTTCGCCAATTTCCATTGGTAAGCTTTCGCTGTCCAACCGGATTGTTATTGCTCCGATGTGTCAATACTCCGCCGAGGATGGCCAAATGAGTGATTGGCACCTCATCCATCTGGGAACCCTTGCCAATTCAGGAGCAGGGGCGCTGACCATCGAAGCCACCGCAGTGACCCCGGACGGTCGCATCAGCTATGGCGACGTCGGGCTCTATGATGATGACTGCGAAAAAGCCATGGGGCGGGTGCTGGACGGTGTGCGGCGCTGGTCGGGTATGCCGCTGGTGATTCAGCTTGGCCATGCTGGGCGCAAGGCGTCTTCTCAAAAGCCTTGGGATGGCGGCGGGCAGATTGCTCCGAACGCCCCCAATGGCTGGCAGACGGTCGCGCCGAGCGCTGTTCCCTATCTGCCCGAGCATGTGGCACCCGAGGCGCTGGATGATGACGGACTGGACCGACTGCGCACGGCCTTCCGCGATGCGGCGGTCCGCGCCGGCCGCCTTGGTCTTGACGGGATTCAGATCCATGGGGCGCATGGCTATCTGCTGCATCAGTTTCTATCGCCGCTTTCCAACCACCGCACGGATGCCTATGGCGGCTCCCTTGAAAACCGGATGCGGTTTCCGCTGGAGATCTTCGAGATTGTTCGCGAGGCTTTCCCGGCTGAGCGCCCGGTGACGGTTCGCTTGTCCGGAACCGATTGGGTCGAGGGGGGATGGAGCATCGAAGAGACGGTTTCGCTCTCCAAGGCGCTCGAGGCGGCTGGAGCCGATGCCATCGATGTCTCAGGTGGCGGCCTGTCGCCTGACCAGACTCTCGTGGTGGGCCCCAATTATCAGGTGCCCCTTGCACGCGCCGTGAAGGAAGCGGTCGGCATTCCAGTCGCTACGGTCGGGTTGATCACCGAGTTTGAGCAGGCCGAGGGGATTTTGACCACCGGAGATGCGGATCTCATCGGAATTGCCCGAGCGGTCCTCTATGATCCTCGCTGGCCATGGCATGCCGCAGCGCATTTCGGTGATCCGATTTCTGCTTCGAACCAGTATCTGCGCTGTGCCCCGCGCCGGTTCAGTCATCTGTTTGGCTGACGATGAACGAGAGGATGGACAAGGCATTATGACACCGACGATCAGGCAAGCGCGCCGCGAGGACGTGGCGATCATTGTTGCGATGCTGGGGGATGACTTTCTTGGAAAGGGACGCGAGCGCAGCGAGGATCTTGCACCCTATCTGCAAGCCTTCGATGCCATTGCGAGCGATCCCAACAACACCATCTATGTTGCCTGTGATCCGGACGGCGCGGTGGTCGGCACATTTCAGCTTGTCTATATGCAGGGGCTATCCCTGTCTGCCTGCAAACGCGCTGAAATCGAGGCTGTCCGCGTGCACGCCTCAGTGCGCGGGCAGGGCGTTGGGAGGAAGATGTTTGCCTGGGCCATCGAGAAAGCCCGGAATGATGGCTGCGGCTTGATGCAGCTGACCACGAACAAGAAGCGCACGGACGGTCAGCGCTTTTATGACCAACTGGGGTTTGAGGCCACTCACGTCGGATTCAAGATGATGTTCTAGTCATGTGTGTTCTCATCAGGCCTTCGTTTCAGCCTGCGCCGGGTGTATCGGCGCGGGCTTTTTTGTGCCTCAAGGGAGCTGCTTTTTCTTGTGCATTCTTAGGAACGGCTTGTTGAAAAGATGAGCTATGGTTTCTCAATGGTTAGGGCGTTTGTTCATGTTTGCTGAGAATTTGATTTGGTTTTCGCGGCAAGCCGCCAATTTCAAGGTTGAGGAAAGGTAAAGTTTACAGTGATATAACCTTTTGTTTTCAATGCGGTAACCAATGTTTTTTACGTCGAATTGAGGGATTTCTTCCAACATTGAACTCATCAAACGGACGCTTTCGTCCAGAAACCAAGGGGCTCGAAAAGCCCGGTGAAATGAGTTGAAACGGGGATAAACAAAATGGCACGCATCGAATTCGACAGCGCCGAATTGAACGGGATCGGCACCGAAGCAACCGGCGAGGTTTTCTTTCAGCTGGGACTTTCCTACTCCATCGGAGAACGCGGTGAGCCCAATCTGATCGCAGCGCACAAGTGGTTCAATCTGGCTGCCATGAAGGGCAATGACGAAGCGGCTGTTCGTCGTCAGGAGCTGGCTTGCGAAATGTCGAAGGCTGATGTGTCGAAAGCACAGCGCGAAGCCCGCGAGTGGATTCGCTTGCACTAACTCATCGTCACATGCCGGAATGCGGACAGGGCAAAAAGGGCCGCACCTGCATAGCCTGATCACAGGCACCTAAAGACGATGGGAACAATAGATGAAATCTATTCTGTAACGGGTACCAGACCACTGGTGCCCGTTTTTTATTTGCCTGCCTTTTCCCCTCAGTGCGCCGAGAGCGTCAGGGCCTCGGTGATCTGGTGCATGCCGGGCTGACCGTGAATGTAGCCGTTGACGAAGCTGTGCTCAGGCATCAGTTCGGCGATTTTGGCCCGCGCTTCCGCTGGTTCCATATCAGTGTTCATGACCGCGCGGAAAATCTTGGCGACTGCCACCATGTCGCCGGTGTGTGGCGAGAGGCGAAAAGCCCCGATGCCGCTTTCTGCCAAGGTCGACAGTTCTTCAAGCAGAAGTTGGACGCCGTAGGACATGGTCTGAATGCCATTCACCGCGAGGAAAGGCTGGCCAGCAAGGCTGTTGACTGCGCGACCATCAGGATCCTGATCGCAGACAAAACGGCAGCTGTCTTTTGACAGGTGATGCAAGCGTGCGTGATAACAGCGGGCAGAGAGGGCAAGCGGCAAGCGACCGAAGACCTGAATCTCGTAGGTTGGCTCGGGCGCATGACGGATCAACTCGGCAGCCGTCTCTGCAGGTACTTCTGGCGGCAGGACAAAGCGGGTTGCACCGCGGTCGGTCAGCGACTTGATGGTCGCCTCGTTGTAGATGTTGACATAGGGGCCGACCACGAAGGGCCTGTTCTTCAAGAAGGCGAGGGCGGTCAGGTCGTTGGCCTCAACGGTCAAAAGATCCTGTTCGCATTGTTCCTGAAGGGCCTTGCGCTCCGGCTTTGTGGTCACGAGGGCAAGGGTCGAGAGTATCACCTTCTTGCCAGCCGATTCGAGCCGTTCGAGAACCTCGGGCAGGATCTTGTTGCGAAACGGCAGGCGCTTTGAGCAGACGGCCTCTCCGACATAGATCAGATCAAGGTCGGCTTCATCGGCCATGCGGAAATAGAAATCCCGCCAGTCGTCCTCGGACCAGTTGAAAAGGCAGGGTCCAAGTGTCAGTTCGGCTGTGTTCATGAGTTTGTCTCCCCGTTATCGCCAGGTCTTCTGATAGGAGCCCTTGGTCGACTTCTGGCCTTCAGTCAGTGGTGCGAGCAGATCGTCGAGATCGACCTGACGGTCGCTGGCAACGGCATCGACCGCCTGCCGGAAACTCTTGACAACCTGTGCCATATAGGCCTTGCCGCGCTGGCGGCCTTCGATCTTGAGTGCCGTGACGCCTGCCTTCTGCAATTGGGGCAGAATATGCGCGGCATTGAGGCTGACCGGATCTTCAAACACATAGCCAATCTCACCTGCCGACTCGAACCTTCCCTTGCACAGGGTCGGATAGGCTGCGGCTTCCCCTTTGGGAGACTGGTTGATGGTTATGCCTTCCAGACGGCTTTCGAGCTGGCCGTTGTGCTCTTCATATTGCACCGAGCCGGGAGGGGAGCAGACCCCATTGATGTTGGGTGATTTGCCGGTGCAGTAGGAGGAAAGCGAGCAGCGGCCTTCCGCCATGACGCACAGGCCGCCGAAAATGAAGACCTCGGTTTCGCAGGTGATGTCGGCATTGATGGTCGCAATTTCTTGCACCGTCAGCACACGAGGCAGAACCACCCGCTGGACGCCGAACTCGCTGGCGTAATAGTTGATCATGTCCGGGTTGGCGGCGGCCGCCTGAACAGAGAGATGGACGCGCAAATCCGGATGGGTGCTCGCTGCATAATCCAGCATGCCCAGATCGGCCAGAATGATCGCGTGGGCGTCGGACCGAGCGACCTCGTCAATGGCGTTGCGCCACAACTCGGTTCGGCCTGCCTGCGCAAATGTGTTGACCGCAATCAGCACCTTGGCGTTCCGCCGGGCGGCATAGTCGATGCCTTGATGCATTTCCTTGATCGAGAAGTTCAGACCGGGGAAGTTGCGGGCGTTTGTCTCATCCCGAAAGCCACAATAGACGGTGTCCGCTCCTGCATCGACGGCAGTGCGCAGGGCAGCCGGCGTGCCTGCGGGACAGACAAGTTCCATGGCGTTGTTGGTCATTTCATGCCTTTTAAAAGTTTCGAAATCAGGAGCGTCAGCGCGAGCGGTTTTTGGAGGGCGTTCAGGTCGGGTAGGCCCCCGGCATTGGAGCGGAGGCAGCATCTGCATGCGCCGGGCCGCTTGAACGGGTGAAGCTGCTGTTGCGCAAGGCGTCGAGCAGGGTCTTGCCGCCGGTTTCAAGCGGTTGGCTGAACGGACCGGCAATCGAGGCGCACTCGTGAATGAAGTCGATCTCCGCATCATCAAGTGCATTGCGCAGGGCCAAGACCGCCTCTGTGTCGCCTTCGATGGAAAGATCGCGCGAGAAGAACAGCGCGTCGCCGTCCTCCTTGCCATCGAGCAGATTGAGCAGGGAGAGGAAAGGCGCCGTTACCGTCACATCGCGATTGGCAAAGCTCTCGATTGAACGGGACAGCCGGATCTGCACGCGCCCGTCGTAAAAGGTGATCCGCGCGACCCAGTCGAGATCAGTGGGGACAACCACAAAGGATTTGTCGGCATAGTCGCCCAACCGATCAAAAAACTCGGGGTGCTGGGTCGCGACGCGGTCCGCTGCGGTTGCGATCAGTCGTTCCAGAGGCACTAGCGGCAGGAATTGTGTGAGCCGCGCAACGACGGGTGGGAAGTTGCGCACCGTTCCTTCAGTCATTCTTTGGGTTCTCCGGGTATGATTCATGGCCCGTTCGGGGCAGCCCAATGCAATCTGAACACAGGCCATCGCATTCATTATAACGAGCAAAGCTGAGATCGGCGCTATGGGTCCATGCGCCAAAATGGCGCAGGTAAATACCCTTATGTAATTATTCTAAGCAATTGTTATAAATAGGCAAAAATCGGATTTTAGCGATTTTTTAAGGTCAAACTGGTTCTAATTACTTGTTATTAGAACCGAATTGTTGACTTGAAATGGAATTCATTAGGCCATGTCATTTGAGGATAAGTCATGAAAGAGGTCTTTTTTGATCCCAATGAGCTGATTGTTTCAAAGACCGATCTGACGGGGCGGATCACCTACGCCAATGCCTTGTTCTGTGAGGTCTGTGGCTACAGGTTCAAAGAACTGATGGGCCAGCAGCACAGCATCGTGCGTCATGCAGACATGCCAAGGGCGGTCTTCAAGCTGCTTTGGGACCGGTTGGCCTTGCGCCATGAGGTGTTTGCCTTTGTCAAAAACCGCACCAAGCAGAATGATTTCTATTGGGTCTTTGCCCACATTACCCCGAGCATCAATTCCAAGGGGGAGGTCGTGGGGTATCATTCCGCACGTCGGGCGCCTGATCACGATCTGATCCGGACGCATGTGGAGCCGCTCTACAGGCAATTGATCGAAGAAGAAAGAAGCCAGACCAATCGAAAGCAGGGCCTCATCCGATCGTCTGCTTTGCTCGAGCGGGTTGTTGCCGACAACGCAGTGTCCTACGACGATTTTGTTTTCAAGATCAAGGGTGCGGCCTGATTGCGCTCGGTGGCGTTGGGATCGTCGCCAAAACGGCATCGGTTGAAATGTCTTCCATTGGCCGGATTGCTCCGGATTAAAAAGAAGTGGCGGACAATGACGCAAAAACCGTGCCGTATCAATCTTTCCTCTTTGCAAGGCGCGATAACCGTGGTAGTGACCAGCGTCAACTTCTAGCAAAAATGCTCCTGTTTCCCACGCCTTCCACCAGCGATTGCCGGGGGAAACGATAGGGGCTTTTATCCTTTTGGCACTGCGTTTGCGCCTGCTTCCCCGCCGCGTAGACCAAACTCAGAGGAACGTTGGCATGGCCATCATCATCGAAACTTCCACCGGTAGCGAGGCGCTCACGTTTGATGACGTGCTGCTGCAGCCTGACCATTCCATCGTCATGCCGGGCGAGGTGAATATCTCGACCAACCTGACCAAGGAAATCGAGCTAAACCTGCCTATTCTTTCCTCCGCAATGGACACCGTATCGGAAGCCAAGATGGCAATCGCCATGGCACAGGCCGGCGGCATGGGGGTCATCCACAAGAACCTGACCGTCGAGGAACAGGCCGAGCAGGTACGACAGGTCAAGAAATTCGAAAGCGGCATGGTCGTCAACCCGCTGACCATCACCCCAGATTACACCGTTTCTGAAGCCAAGGCTCTCACCCGCAAGTTCGGCTTTTCCGGTGTGCCGGTTGTTGAAGGCTCCAAGGATGGCGAGAAAACCGGTCGACTCGTTGGCATCCTGACCCACCGCGATCTACGTTTTGCTTCCGACCCGGATCAGCGCGTTTATGAATTGATGACGCGCGACAATCTCGTCACCGTGACCGAACAGGTCAATCAGGACGAAGCCAAACGCCTTTTGCATCAGCACCGCATCGAGAAACTCTTGGTGGTCGACGACAAGTTCCACTGCGTCGGGCTGATCACGGTCAAGGATATCGAGAAATCCCGCCTCAATCCCAATGCCTGCAAGGACGCTCAAGGGCGTTTGCGCGTTGCCGCCGCCTGTTCGGTGGGGGACAAGGGCTATGAGATGGCTGGTGCCCTGATCGACGCGGAAGTGGATGCGCTGGTGGTCGACACCGCACATGGGCACAGCCAGTCCGTGCTTGATGTGGTCAGTCGCATCAAGAAAGACAGCAATCAGGTTCAGGTCATTGCAGGCAACGTTGCCACCGCCGACGCCACAAAGGCGCTGATCGACGCAGGGGCCGATGCCATCAAGGTCGGCATCGGGCCGGGATCGATTTGCACCACGCGGATCGTTGCCGGTGTTGGCGTGCCGCAGCTGACCGCTGTGATGGATTGCGCCAGAGCTGCCGAGGACTCAGGCGTTCCGGTCATTGCTGATGGTGGTATCAAATATTCCGGCGATCTGGCCAAGGCGCTGGCTGGCGGGGCGAAAGTTGCGATGGTTGGCTCGTTGCTCGCTGGCACCGATGAAAGCCCCGGTGAGGTCTATCTCTATCAGGGTCGTTCGTTCAAATCCTATCGCGGCATGGGGTCCATGGGCGCGATGGCGCGTGGCTCTGCCGACCGGTATTTTCAGGCCGAAGTGCGCGACAAGCTCAAGCTCGTCCCAGAAGGGGTTGAAGGTCAGGTGCCTTACAAAGGGCCGGTCTCGGCCGTTCTGCATCAGCTCGCCGGTGGTCTTCGCGCCGCCATGGGCTATGCGGGTGCCAAGGATCTGCCGGAATTCCGTGAAAAGGCGAAATTCGTCCGCATCTCGTCCGCATCCTTCCGCGAGAGCCACGCCCATGACGTGACCATCACCCGCGAAAGCCCCAACTACGGCACGACGAATTGATGGTTGCGCTTCATTAGGAGCGTATGATTTTTCATGAGGGCTGCGATCACGTTCTGTGATCGCAGCCTTTTTGTTGGTTGCCAAGGGGTTGCATCGGACGGAAGAATGCTTTCTGCTATGTCTGGTTGGCCTGATGGGGCCTTCATTGTCTTGAGTTTTGGAGGCTGGGCAGATGTCTGCGACGGATCGCATGAGATTGCACTTCTATCAGCAACAGCAGGCTTTGGCCGGGGTAGACCCGGCGAGCTATCGAGGTGATGACTGGTATCAGCTCAGTGCGTCAGAGGAGCAGGTCTTTGGCCTGACCTTGCAGGATATGCCCGGGCTTGCTGCCTTGTGGGATTGTTTCGAGTTGGTGCTGGGGCTGATCGAGCCCGGTGATGGCGCAACGGGGTTGACGCGTGATGTCATTCTCGGAGTTCGGCAGGAGAACGAATGGCTTGGCGGTGCTGCCAACCAGACAGTGCCGCTTGTTTCCTCGGAGCTCTTTACCCAGTTTGCATCCTGTTTTGGCGTCTCCAACCGCCTTGCTCACGCCTTTTATTACAAATATGAATTCTGGCAAATGCGCAGCGGCATCATTTCCTTCGGGGATGAGTGATCGATTGTATGTCGCCGTGGGGAAAGCGCCTTTTGGCTTGGCGATCCTGTTGGTGGATATTACCATTGAGTGACCGAGCGTTTCTTTGCCAATGATGTCATCGGAGAATCTATCAGTGCCGATTTCGCGCGTCTATTTGCTGATTTTGTTACTCGCCTGGCTGGCGGGATTTGTCGTGGGCGCTGCTGGCGCTGCTGAAGCAAGACCTGCCGAATGCTACACCTCGACGCAGAGATACTATAGCTGTGACGTCAAAAACCATGGCAGCGATGGAAGTTTTACGATCACCGCCAGGGGGCGTCCGACGATCACGCTCGATATTCTCAAGAATGGCAAGTCGGCGCGGGGGCACATCGATTTTAACGACGGGCGCTATCGTGCCATGCCCGGACTCTATTTTCGCACTGCTGATGAACCCGAGTGCTGGACGAACAGCGCCTCCGTTGCGCGGGTGTGTGTCTGGGAGCGTTAGGTGACCCTTATCCACCTTTGATGCCTTTTCTCGCAATCACGGACGGAGAGAGGCCGGTTTTCTCTTGGAAAGCGGGCCTTTGTGCTCTATATCATCGCCTCTGATTTCGAATTATTTCATGGGAAAAGACAATGAAACTGGGTGGCCGTCTGCAAGCTGCAATCGAAGTGCTCGAAGAGGTGGAGGGTCGCAAACGTCCAGTTGCCGAGGCGCTCAAGGATTGGGGACGCAATCACCGTTTTGCCGGATCGGGAGATCGTTCGGCCATCGGCAACATTGTCTATGATGCTCTGCGCAGTCGGGCGTCCCATGCCTGGCGGATGGGGGCAGACAGCCCGCGTGCGCTCGCCATGGGTGCCATGGCTTTTGACTGGGACAAGAGTGCAGATGACATTGCGGCGATGATCGCCGAGGATACCCATGCACCCGCTCCGCTCAGCGATGAAGAGAGTGCCGCGATCAAGGCTCGGTCGCTTGCCGATGCGCCTTTCTGGGTCAAGGGGAACATCCCCGAATGGCTTGAGGGGCCCTTTCTTGAAACCTTTGAGGATGAAGCGCTCTCTGAGGCGCTGGCTTTTGCCAAACGGCCGCCGGTGGATATTCGGGTGAACACCCTCAAGAGCTCGGTCGACAAGGTGGCAAAGGAGCTGTCCCGTTTCAATCCGAAACACACCAAGCTGAGCTCAACCTGTCTGCGTTTTCCTGCTGGTCCCGGGGACTATCGCCAACCCAATATTCAGGGTGATCCCGCCTTCCGTAAGGGCTTCTATGAAGTGCAGGACGAGGGCAGCCAGATCGTCTCCAGTCTCATTTTTCCCGGCAAGGGAGAGCAGGTGCTCGACTATTGCGCCGGAGCTGGTGGCAAGACGCTGGCCATGGCCGCGCGGATGGAAAACAAGGGCCAGATCTATGCCTATGACATGGATGCCGCAAGGCTTGCGCCGATCGTTGACAGGCTATCGCGGGCAGGCGTGCGCAACGTTCAGACCCGCACGCCCAATGAAGGCGTGCTTGATGATCTGGTGGGTCGCATGGATCGTGTTGTCGTTGATGCACCCTGTACGGGCACCGGCACTTGGCGGCGACGGCCAGAGACCAAGTGGAAGTTGACCGAGGAGCAGCTCGACAAACGGGTTGAGGAGCAACAGATCGCTCTGGCGCAGGCGCGTCATTTCGTGCGGCCCGGTGGGTTTCTTGTCTACATCACCTGCTCGGTGCTGCCGGCGGAAAATGAAGAGCAGATTTATCATTTCGTTGCCAGCAATCCCGACTTCGAACTCGTCTCGGCAGGCGAGGTCTGGCAGGATCTTTATGGCTTTGAAGCGCCACAGCCATGGTCGGCGGACATGATGAGTGTGACGCTCACCCCGGCCTCGACCGGCACCGATGGTTTTTACTTTGCTGTCATGGAACGCAGGTCTGATTGATTCCCTTGGTGAGTTATTTCAGACTCTTGGGAAAATTTCATATCAAGTGAATTGAGTTTCCCTCGGCTCTGGTGTAAGTCGATTTGTCAAGATGCAGATCGTAACAAGGGAAATGAACTGATGTCGAAGTCAAAAGATCCGTTTCAGGTCTCGATGTTCGACTCCTTGCCGGAGATGGTGCCTCCGCAGCCGAAATCCGATCCGGATGAAGGCGTGGCGGTCGAGCCGCGCGGCAAGGCCAGACAGCGGTCCAAGCCAGCGACACCGCTAGCCAGCGATGAAGCCTTTACCCTTGAGAATTTTCTTCCCTATCGATTGCTCGAAGTGGCGCAAGGAATCTCGCGCCGCATGTCGAAGGCGCTCGCCGAGGATTGGGATATGAGCCTTGCCGAATGGCAGGTGCTGGCAAGCCTTGCCCGCGAGGGGGCCGTATCCGTGCGCGAGATCGAACCGCGCACCCTTCTTGATACGGTTGCCGTGTCCCGCGCCGCCAAACGGCTTACGGATCGCAAGCTGATCAAGCGGGATGTGAACAAGCAGGACAAGCGGCTTGTGGTGCTCAGGACCTCCAAGAAAGGGCGCGATGTTGCGGCAGAGATCGGGCAAAGCGTGATCGAGATGGAATCGGATTTCCTCAAAGGCATGAATGTTCAGGACCGCATTCGATTGTCGCAATTGCTCAAGTCGCTGGTCTAGAGCCTGTTGAATCGGATCTGGTGGTGAGGGCTGGCGCAAGAGCCGCACCTGGTTTCCGGTCGGCCGACTGAAGGGCATTGCTCCAGACGGATGGGGAAAGTGTTGGTTATTTTTCCTTCCTGCGGCTGGCTGGCGGCAATGATGATTGCCTTTGGTTGGGTGAGGTCGTAAGAGGTTAAGTTAGTCCAGCACGGGGCGTTCGAATGAATGTCTCATGATACGGCTTATGGTTCAGGCAGGCCCGATACAGACAGGAAAGAGACGCATGACGCAAAAGATTCTCATCATCGATTTTGGATCGCAGGTCACGCAGCTGATTGCACGGCGTGTCCGAGAGGCTGGGGTCTATTCGGAGATCGTGCCTTTCCAGAATGCCGAAGAGGCTTTTGAAGAGATGAAGCCCAATGGCGTTATTCTGTCCGGTGGGCCTGCGTCGACCGCTGAGATGGGATCGCCAAGAGCGCCGCAATCTGTGTTCCATGCCGGTATCCCGGTGCTTGGCATCTGCTATGGCGAACAGGCCATGTGCACACAATTGGGCGGTCGGGTCGAAAGCTCCGAGCACCGCGAATTTGGCCGCGCCTTTATCGAGATCAAGGAAAAGAGCCCCTTGTTCGACGGTGTGTGGGGGCTTGGCAGCCGACATCAGGTCTGGATGAGCCATGGCGACCGTGTCGAAGGTTTACCGGGCGGTTTTGATGTTATTGCTACCTCGGAAGGTGCCCCGTTCGCTGTGATTGCCGATGAACGTCGCCGTTTCTATGGGGTTCAGTTCCATCCTGAAGTGGTGCACACGCCCGATGGAGCCAAGCTCCTGTCCAACTTCGTGCATAATATCTGTGGCTGTAAGAGCGACTGGTCGATGGCGCAGTTCCGGGCCTCTGCGATCAAGAAGATTCAGGATCAGGTGGGCGACAAGAAAGTCATTTGCGGCCTGTCTGGCGGGGTCGATTCTTCCGTCACCGCCGTCCTCATCCATGAGGCGATTGGCGATCAACTGACCTGCATTTATGTGGATTCGGGTTTGATGCGCCTGAATGAAAGCGAGCAGGTCGTCACGCTATTCCGTGAGCATTACAACATTCCGCTGGTGCATGTGGATGCGTCCGAGATCTTCATTTCTGCCCTTGAGGGGCAGACTGATCCGGAACGCAAGCGCAAGATCATTGGCGGCCTGTTTATTGATGTGTTTGAGGATGAAGCCAACCAACTGGGCGGTGCTGATTTTCTGGCGCAGGGCACGCTCTACCCGGACGTGATCGAATCAGTCTCCTTCACCGGTGGCCCGTCAGTGACGATCAAATCGCACCACAATGTGGGCGGCTTGCCCGAGCGCATGAATATGCAATTGGTCGAGCCGCTGCGGGAATTGTTCAAGGACGAAGTGCGCGTTCTTGGTCGTGAGCTTGGCTTGCCGGCAAGTTTTGTCGGGCGCCATCCTTTCCCCGGACCGGGGCTTGCCATTCGTTGCCCGGGTGGCATCAGCCGCGAGAAGCTGGAAATTCTGCGTCAGGCCGATGCGATCTATCTTGATGAGATCCGCAAGGCTGGCCTCTATGATGCCATCTGGCAGGCTTTTGCCGTTCTGCTGCCGGTGCAGACCGTGGGTGTCATGGGCGATGGGCGGACCTATGAATTCGTTTGTGCATTGCGCGCCGTTACTTCGGTGGATGGCATGACCGCGGATTTCTATCACTTCGATATGGATTTTCTCGCCAAGGCGGCAACGCGCATTATCAATGAGGTGAAGGGCATCAACCGCGTGGTCTATGATGTCACCTCCAAGCCTCCCGGAACCATCGAGTGGGAGTAAGGATTGCCAGCACCAAAGGGTGAGCGATGAGTTTGCGTGAAAAATCCCCCATTCTCCTTTGCATCGATGTGCAGATGGGGTTTCAGGATGAAGCCTATTGGGGTGGGGGGCGCAACAACCCTCAGGCAGAAGAGGTCGTCGCCCGAGTTATTCATGCGTGGCGCGTTGCCGGGCTGGAGGTGATCCATGTCCGGCATAGCTCAAGCGATCCAAACTCGAAGCTGCACCAAGACAATGCCGGATTTCAGTTCCATCCGTTGGCCACGCCGCTTGAAGGCGAGACGATCGTTACCAAGTCCGTCAACAGCAGCTTCATCGGCACAGACCTCAAAGACATCCTTGATGGCAAGGGCTGCAATACGCTTGTTATCCTTGGGCTGACCACGGATCATTGTGTCTCGACCACCACGCGTATGGCCGGGAATTACGGCTATGAGACCTATCTTGTGTCTGACGCTACGGCCTGTTTTGACAGGGTAGGGCTTGATGGTGAGAGGCTCAGTTCGGACCTCATTCACAAGACCGCACTGGCCAGCCTTAATGGTGAATTTGCCACGGTTCTGCCGTCATCCCGGCTTCTTTCTTTGCTTTAGCATCTGGCGTCATGCCTCCAGCGGATAGCCGCTGAACGGTTTGATTTCCTTGAGGACCATCGTCGTTTGCATCTCCTTGATGCGGGGGAGGCGGCGAATTTCGTTCATGGCAAAATCGGCATAATCATCAAGATCTTTGGCGACGACCTGCAAGAGGAAGTCCGCGTCGCCCGCAAGGCTGTAGCAAGCGATGACCATTTTCAGCGTCTGGACCTGCTCGGCAAATTGTTCTGATTCTTCTCTGTCATGGCTGTCGATTTTGACGCGGATGAAGGCGAGCACGCCAAGTCCAACCGCTCGCCGGTTGAGGCGCGCCGAGTAGCCTTCGATGACGCCGCTCTCTTCGAGCTGGCGCACCTTTCGCCAGCAAGGGGTGGTGGATAGACCCACCTGTTCGGACAGGGCCTGATTGGTCAGTCTTCCCTCAGTCTGCAGGTTGTTCAGGATGCGGCGGTCAATGGGGTCCAGTTTCATGGGGAATCTACCTGATATAATCGAAAATTAGGTAGACCCTACCAAATTACATGTGATTTTCGCAATCAGAAACAGGAGATTCCATGGGCTTGGCGATACGGTCCTTTCAACGAAAGGAATTTGCCATGTCAAAAATCAGTGAGATCCGCACAGCCATCATCGTGAACCCGCAGTTGCCCGTCGGGCTTATGGCCAATACGGCTGGTGCCATTGCCATCGGGCTTGGTGCGCGTGTTCAGGATCTGGGGGCCAGAACCCTCGTCGATATCGAGGGGCGCGAAATTGATGTCAGCTCGCGCGTACCGGTGCCGATCCTGCAGGCCGATGGCGAGGCGATCCGGGCCCTTATGCTGAAAGCGCTGGAGCGCCCGGACGACCGCGCCGTTGTGCCGTTTCCTGCTTTTGCGCGTACGCTCCATGCCTATGAGGATTACGAGGCGAGCCTGCCTCAAAAGGATCTGTCGGAAGAGGTAATTGATGGGGTGGGTCTTGCAGGGCCTGCCAAATGGGTGAAGTCCCTGACCGGTTCACTCAAGTTGCTGCGCTGAGTTTTTCTTGTTCGCTTGGTCGCGTGTCAGCCCGGTGAGCCTGATTGTGCTATTTCCTCTCCTTTTTTCTTCGTGATATCGTTTCCTCAACGAGATTTTTTTGAGGGGGCTTCATGGCTTATGATGAAGAGGTAGCCGAGCGGATGCGCGACGGGCTCACTGGACTGCCCGATGTCAGGGAAGTCAAAATGATGGGCGGGCTCTGCTTTCTACTCTCCGGCAACATGATCGGCGGCGTTTTCAACGAACGGGCCGGCCGCGAGCGGGCGGGGGTGCCATTATTCATGTTTCGAGTGGGCAAGGACAATGTAACTGAAGCGCTCGCTGTTCCCAATGTCTCGCACATGATCAACGGCCAGCGGCGCATGAACGGCTTTGTTCAGATCGCTGCAGAGGAATGCCCCGATGCCGTGCTTACTGATCTGCTGAGCCTGTCTGTCAGCTTCGTCGGCGCATTGCCGCCAAAAAGCAAGGCATAGTCGATGCTCTCAGGCGCTCCGGTTTGCGCTTGGTTTTAGACTTGTTGTGGCAATTTTGGGAAAAAGAAAAGCGCGAACCCGTGGTAGGAGGAACGGGCCGCGCCTAGTGTCGTCTCTTGGGAGGTCTGACACCGAGGGAGGAGAAGGTGTCATATTGAGACGAAATTAGAATATCCTGTATATATTTAATTTTTTGATAATAAATAGTTAGTTTTCCCTAATTTGGGTTCTGTAAATCCCTCAATTTTCAGATAAAAGCCCAGTTTTGCGCATTTTTTGCATGTTTTTCGTGACCCTGCAGGCTGACCAGAGACGCAGGCAGCCTGCTTTTTGTCATCGCCGAATGCTGATGTGGGTGTTGGCGGGGCCGTTCTTTTTGACCAGTGCGAAGAGCTTGCGCGCATTGGTTGGATGCAGGCGGACGCAGCCATGGGATGCGGGTCGGCCGAGATTCTTGATGGCACCGGTGCCGTGAATGGCATAGCCGCCGCGGAAAAAAATCGAGTGTGGCATGGGGGAGCCATGGTATTTCTTGGAGAAATACTTGGCATGCATGCGGGTTGGTCTGAAGCTGCCTATGGGGGTGCGATAGCCGCGCCGGGCAGTCGAGACCGGCCATGTGTGACGGCGAAAGCCGTTGACTGTCACGTACATTTTCTGACTGCTCAGGTCAATCTTGACGCCAACGCGACCTGCGGACGCTGTGGTTGTCATCGGACCAAGCAGGACCAACGCCAACAGCGTGACAAGGACGCGGGCTTTTGTATGCAGAAAGCATTGGGGGCTAGTCGAAGCGAATGTGTGAAACATGTTTAGAACTCCCGAACCACTGGATGAGACAAATGACTGATGTCGCTAGGCGAATTATTATTCTCTTGAAATGCGTTTTATATGAAACGCCAGAATTTGTGGGTTTGGCAATAAAAAACGCGTTTCAACGGAAAGATTCTGCCCGTTGAGTGGTTCAATCGGAGTAGGGACTGCGTTTCAACTTGAATAGCGGGGATATTATTCAGTTTTTCTTCCGCTTTTCCTCAGCCTCTGCACATTTTACACAGTGCGTTGCTGTGGGGTCTATTTCTAGTCGCTTGAGCGGTATCTCGGCGTCGCATTCGATGCAGTAGCCGAAGTCGCCGCTTTCCAGCCGCTTGACCGCCTGTTCGATGCGCAGCAATTCCAGCTCCCGGCGGCGCTCAACCTCCTGAGCCATGGCCTGACTCTGTAGCGCATCCATTCGGGACAGGCGACCGACACTCGGTTGGTCCAGCTCGACAACCGCGCGTGCTTGCTTTGTCGTCTCGCTCAGGACGCTGACTTCAATGCGTTTGCCTTCCAGAAGCTGCATGGCGTCTTTCAGAGAAATAGGCATGACTGTTTCTTTCCGTACATTGGCCTGAGAACTCATTGGTCAGAGCGCTCTTTTGCCGAAACTCTAGGGTTGCGGACGGGATCGATAGTCTACTTATCTTTGCAGATCTTCAGGGTGGGCGAAGCCACGGGTGTCGTCAATAACATTTTGTGCTGAAATCGCTGGATGTAGGCGATTTGCCACGGTCTGTATGAAAAATGCTGATGTTTGGCCCCGTGCAACCTCAAGTTTCGAGGGGGTGTCATTTTTTCTTGGGCAATGCGCTGAGCCGCGGAAACGGGCAAGTCAAATATTTGGAGCTTGGTGCTCAACAATTGACTCTGACCGGCTCAGCCGCTATCGCTTTTTACGGCTCGCTGTGACCTGACGGATGTCTTCCGGTGATGACCAGACACGCGGTGTTGCTTGCGTGCGAGCCTTACAGACTGTCTTCTCATTTGACTGGATCATCCTCATGCTGTTCATGATTCTTGGCTTCGTGCTCTTCCTGGCCATTCACCTCATTCCGCAATCGCCTGAAACCAAGGAAAAGCTGACCTCCCGGTTGGGGCTGATGGGCTATCGCATGCTGCATGGGGTGGTTGCGCTGGTCTCCATCGCTCTTATCTTGAAGGGCTATTTCGATAGCCGCAACGAGATCATGCTGTGGTATCCGCCGATCTGGACGCGTCACCTTGCGGCAACTCTGATGCTGTTCGCCTGTATCATCGGATTTGCGGCTCCGTTTGCGGGCAAGTTGAAGCAATGGCTGACGTCGCCTTTTTCCGTTGCAATCAAGATCTGGGCGCTGGCGCATCTGATCGCAAACGGGTCGGTTGCAGATGTGATGCTGTTTGTCTTCTTCCTGTTGTTTGCCGTCTCCTATCGCATCTCGCTCAAGCGGCGCATTCGGGCTGGTCTTGTGGTTATACCGCAAGGGCAAGTGAAATATGACATTCTCGCCGTTGTGCTCGGTCTTGTCTTCTATGTGGCCATGGTCTTCTGGCTTCACGAATGGCTGTTTGATGTTGCGCCACTGGGCTGATTTCTGTGTCTTGACTGATAAAAGCGGCTGAGTGCGTTAAGCTGATCCAAATGCTGCCACAATGGCTTCGGACATAGACGTGACCGGCGGACTGTCTGCCAAGGTGCTGGGGTGTGCGCGGTGTTTCATGCGGCACTAGGGTGCACAAGTGTGCATTTGTCTGTCATAAACCGGCGCGATCGACCGCTGAAAGGGCTTGGGGTGATTGCGTCCTGCGATCTGAGCCGCTAATGTCCGGCAACGGAATTGGCCTTGACGCCCGCTGTGAGCCGGGCGACGAAGCAGAAACGATCAGATACGGGACAGCCAGTCCTGTTTCAACGATTAAGAGTAGTGTGAGATGCGACCCGTGCGTCGCGGCCACGACAAGTGAGGAAGAATGTCAGAGTCCGATTTTATTCGCGAGGTCGATGAAGAGATCCGCAATGAGCAAATCCGGAAGTTGTGGGACAGGTTTGGCCCCTTCGTCATCGGCTTTGCCCTTCTGATCGTTGTTGGGACCGCCGCGTCCAAAGGCTATGACTATTGGCGCCAAACGCAGGCGGCCCAGTCCGGGGATGCTCTTGTTGCTGCTCTGGATTTGTCGGAGGCAGGCGAGCAGGCAAAGGCCGTTGAGGCGCTGGAAGCGCTCGCGGCTGATGGAAGTGGCGGATATCCGATGCTTGCTGAAATGCGCATCGCAGCCGAAAAGGCTTCGACGGGGGACGTCGACGAAGCGATTTCCATCTATAATTCGGTTGCCTCCGATGCCGACGTTCAGTCCGTGATTCAGGATCTGGCGCGCATTCGTGCCAACATGTTGCTGCTCGATCAGGGCAAGGCGGATGAGGTGATCGTTCAGCTCTCGGGGCTGATGGACAACAATGCCTATCGTCACAGTGCCCGTGAGCTGGTTATGCTCGCCCATATCGAACAAGGGGCGTTTGACAAGGCGCTTCCCATTGCCGAGCGGATCGCGGCGGATGCGGAAACCCCGTCCCAGATGCGCCAGCGCGCGGAAATCTACACTGGCTTCCTGCGGTCCAAGATCGCACCGCAGGCCAAGGAGACGAGTTAATGACGCAAATGCGCGCTCTTTATAAAGGAGCCGGTCGCTCTTTTGCTTCCCTGTCTGTGGCAACCCTGATTGTTGCTGGACTGTTGGCGGGCTGTGCGAGTGTTACCGACGTTGCTGACAGTGTGAACCCGTTCAAGGAGAAGGAAGTGATCCTTCCCGGTGAGCGCCAGTCAATGTTCGCCACGGATGAAGCGATCGAATCCGAGGATTCCTCACCTGTTTCCATCGGTGGGGCGGTTGCCTTTACCTCCTGGGGGCAGGTTGGTGGTCCGCTGACCAACAATCCACCAAACGTTTCCTATAGCGGGCAGGGCTCGCGTGTGTGGAGTGCCGAAGCTGCCATTCGTGGTGGTGAAGACAACGCTCGCGCTGGTGCCCGCCCGGTATCCTATGGTGGTCGTGTTGCGGTCTATTCTCCCAACGGTGAGGTTGCGCTGATCAATGCGAGCAACGGTGGCCGCATCTGGAAGGTCTCTGTTCGACCTGAAAATGAAAAGGGTATTGCGCCGGGTGGTGCTGTCGCTATGGACAGCGCCCGGGTGTTTGCGGCAACCGGCTTCAGTGAGTTGATCGCTTTGGAAGGTGGGTCGGGCCGTCGCTTGTGGACGTTCCAGCTTGATGCGCCTGCGCGCGGGGCTCCTGTGGTCGTGGGCGACAAGGTCTTGGCTGTGACGGCGACCAACTCGATCTATGCGGTCAGTGTATCCGACGGCACCGAGCTGTGGGCATTCAATGGCATTCCTGAAGGCACTGGACTGGTCGGCGCGGCTGCGCCTGCGGTCAGTGGCAAAACCGTCCTGTTCACCGGAACGTCGGGCGAGCTGGTGGCGCTTAATCTCAATGACGGCGAAATGATCTGGTCCGATACGGTCGTCAGGGGCACGCGCCGGTTCGCTGTCTCTGGTATTTCCTCGATTGCTGGTGGGCCTGTTATCGATGACGGCGTTGCCTATGTCTCAAGCGTCAGCGGCAACACTGCCGCGTTGCGGTTGAAGGACGGTGATCGCTTGTGGGATCGCTCGATCGGGTCGAGCCATGCTCCCGTCGTGTCCGGCAACAGTATGTTCGTGATCGATCTGGATGATCGCGTCTTTGCCCTCAATCGCAAGAATGGCAAAATTCGCTGGTCAAGCAAGTTGCCATCGATTAGAGAGAAGAAGAAAAGATCGACCTGGGCCGGACCGATCCTTGCTGGCAGCCGTTTGTGGTTCGCTTCGAGCGAGGGGCAATTGGCCGGGGTGGACCCGAAAACCGGCCAGATCAGCGTGACCCGGGATATCAATGATCCCGTCTATATTGCACCGATTGCGGTTGGTGGACGTCTGATCACGCTCAGCGGTTCTGGACGCCTGTCGGGCTATAACTGACACACAAGACCCCAAAAAGGTCTGATATTCATCAATGCCCCGGGGGAGTTTCGACACCCTCGGGGTTCTGTGCTATTTGATGGGGTTTGCAAGTTTGTGCCCCGTTTGTTGGCAACCGATCCTTGTTCGCCAGTCGCCGTCTGAACGGGCGATAAAGACAGAGCGAGGATCTTGCTAGTTTGGACGACGAGAAATGAAACTGAATGTGGCCATCGTTGGCCGACCGAATGTTGGCAAGTCGACGCTGTTTAACCGGCTGGTCGGCAAGAAGCTGGCGCTGGTGGATGACCGGCCGGGGGTGACCCGCGATCGCCGCGAAAGCGAAGCGACGATTGGTGATATTGCGATCAATATCATCGATACCGCCGGTCTTGAAGTTGCCGATGAGAATGCGCTCGAAACCCGCATGCGTCTGCAGACCGAGGAAGCCGTTGCGATGGCGGACGTGGTGTTGTTCATGATGGATGCCCGCGCTGGCGTCACGCCCATGGATGAGCATTTCGCCTCCATGGTTCTGAAGTCTGGCAAGCCGACGATCCTGCTTGCCAACAAGGCTGAGGGGCGTGCCTCTGATGCAGGCTTTTATGAAGCCTTTTCTTTAGGGCTGGGCGAGCCTGTCGCGGTCTCGGCTGAGCATGGGATCGGCATGGCCGATATCTATGAAGAGCTGGTCAAGCTGGAGGAAAAGATTCTTGCCGCGCTCGGGCCGGAAGCGGCCGATCCGGAGCTGGATGCACTTCTGGCCGACGATGAGGGACCGGCGGTCGACGTGGATATCGAGGATGATGAATCCGAGGCCCCGCTGTATGATCCGGCCAAGCCCTTGCGGGTGGCCATTGTCGGGCGTCCCAACGCGGGCAAGTCGACGTTGATCAACCACCTCATCGGACAGGAGCGTCTGCTGACCGGTCCTGAGGCTGGCATCACGCGGGATTCCATTTCGGTCAACTGGGAATTCCGGGATCGCACCTTCAAGCTGTTTGATACGGCTGGCATGCGGCGCAAGGCGCGGGTGCAGGAAAAACTTGAAAAGCTGTCGGTCTCTGACGCCCTGCGGTCAATACAGTTTGCTGAAGTCGTTGTTGTAACGCTCGACGTCACCAAGCCTTTTGAAAAGCAGGATCTGCAGATCGCCGATCTGGTTGGGCGCGAAGGGCGCGCGATTGTCATCGCTCTCAACAAGTGGGATCTGGTTGAAAATCCGCAGGAGACCCTCGCTGAGCTGAAAGAGAAGGCGGGGCGTTTGCTGCCGCAGATGCGCGGCGTGCCGCTGGTTCCGATTTCCGGCCTGACGGGCAAGAATCTGGATCGGTTGATGCAGTCGGTTCTTGATATCTACGAAGTCTGGAACCGCCGTGTATCAACCTCGCGTCTCAATCGTTGGCTCAAGCATTCGACCGAGTCCCATCCGCCGCCGGCGGTTGGTGGACGCCGGATCAAGATTCGCTACGCCACCCAGATCAAGGCACGGCCGCCGACCTTCGTGGTGATGTGCTCCCGGCCAGAAGCCTTGCCGGACAGCTATACGCGCTATCTGCTCAACGACTTGCGGGACATGTTCAAGATTCCCGCGGTGCCGGTGCGCATGCTGATGCGCAAGGGGGACAACCCTTATGCTGCCAAGGCCGCCAAGCGCAAGATTCACTAGACACTGATCGCCGGACCCCGATCCATTCCCGGTCCGGTTTTCAGGGCTTTGTCTTGCACCTGGTTTCTGTTCGCTTGGGACCAATGGATTAAGTCGTTTTCGGGAATTTCGCGCAAACATGAGTGGAATCCCGCAAGGCAGATGTGTATAACAGCCTCGCAACCGGCCTTTGACAGACAACTCGTGGCCGGTTGTTCTATCTCCGACAATTCCCGTGCTCCCTTGAAAACGGGCTTTGTTGCTTAGTATGAAACTGGGCCTTTCCAGCCTGCGTGATTGTTGACGAAGCTATGGAAAGGGCTCAAGCCGGGAAGAACCCGGCGATAAGTGAAGTGAAAAGAGGGTAATATGAGCAAGACATGGACCCCGGACAGCTGGCGCTCTAAACCGATCGTTCAGGTGCCTGACTATCCAGACCTTGAAGCAGTGAAATCTGTCGAGGGTCGCCTTGCCACCTATCCGCCTTTGGTCTTTGCTGGCGAGGCCCGCAGGCTGCGCGCGCAGCTGGCTCGGGTTGCTGAGGGTAATGGCTTTCTCCTGCAAGGTGGCGACTGCGCCGAAGCCTTTGCGGAGCATCACCCAGACAACATTCGCGATTTCTTCCGCGTGTTCTTGCAAATGGCCGCGGTGCTGACCTATGCCGCCGCATCGCCGGTGGTCAAGGTTGGCCGTATTGCAGGGCAGTTCGCCAAGCCGCGTTCCTCGTCGACTGAGACTGTTGACGGTGTGGAACTGCCGAGCTATCGGGGCGACATTATCAACGATATCGATTTTACCGAGAGCAGCCGCTTTCCGGATCCGCACCGGATGGAGATGGCCTATCGCCAGTCGGCCGCGACGCTCAACCTGCTGCGTGCCTTTGCTCAGGGTGGCTTTGCCAATCTTGATCATGTGCATCAGTGGACGCTGGACTTCCTCAAGGGTAGCCCGCAGGGTGATCGTTACAAGGAACTGGCCCATCGCATTTCCGAGGCCATGGACTTCATGCGGGCCTGCGGTGTCGATCCGGGAGAAACCGAGGCGTTGCGTTCGACAGACTTCTTCACCAGTCACGAAGCTCTACTGCTAGGCTATGAAGAGGCCTTCACGCGCACCGATTCCATCACCGGCGATTATTATGCGACGTCGGGGCATATGCTCTGGATCGGGGACCGGACCCGCCAGATCGATCATGCCCATGTGGAATTCTTCCGCGGCATCGAAAACCCCGTTGGCCTGAAATGCGGTCCTTCGCTCGAGCCCGATGATCTGTTGCGTCTGATCGACGTGCTGAACCCGGACAACGAGGCAGGCCGCCTGACTCTCATCACCCGCTTTGGGGCTGACAAGGTGTTCGATTACCTGCCGGGCCTCGTGAAAGCGGTCAAGGCTGAAGGCAAGAAGGTCATCTGGTCCTGCGATCCGATGCATGGCAACGTGATCAAGGCGAGCAATGGCTACAAGACCCGCCCGTTCGACCGGATCCTCAAGGAGGTGGAGAGCTTCTTTGCAGTTCATCTGACCGAGGGAACTTATGCTGGCGGTGTCCATGTGGAAATGACCGGCAAGAATGTCACCGAATGCACAGGCGGCGCCCATGCGATCACCGAGGACGATCTGTCCGACCGTTACCACACGGCCTGTGATCCGCGACTCAATGCCGATCAGGCGCTGGAGTTGTCCTTCCTGATTGCCGACAACATCAAGAAGCAGCGTGCTAGCCGCAATGGCGAGAACAACGGCAAACTGGCGATTGCCTGATTGCTTTTTTGTTTCCTATCTTGTTGAGGAGCCCGGCCTAACTGGTCGGGCTTTTCTCTTTTCTGTCCCTTGAATGGAGATGCCAAAATGGCCCGAAAACAAGATCGTATCAGCCCGCCAAACCGCTTGCTGATTATCTTCTATCTGTTCATGTGCGTGGTCGGCACGATTGTGCCGTGGCTTGGCTTTGTCGCCTTCTTGTTCGAGGAGGGCGTTGATCTTCCGCTCTTTGTGACTTCAACCATCGCCAATCCCGTCGCTGCAGGATTTACAGCCGATTTACTGATTTCGATTTTGGTTTTCTGGGTTTGGGCCGTGGTCGACGCCCGCAGAGAAGATGTGAGAAACTGGTGGTTGATCATTCCATCAACGTTTTGCGTTGGATTATCATTGGCGCTGCCATTATACCTTTTTCTCAGAGAACGTGTGCGCATGGCGCCGTGAAATACCAAGCAAGACAGGATCTATCTCGTGACCGACAAGCTCGTCTTCAGCCTTGCCCAGCTTAATCCGACCCTTGGCGACATTGCAGGCAATGCTGCAAAGGCCCGCACGGCCCATGAGATGGCAATCAGGCAGGATGCCGATTGCCTCGTGCTCAGTGAGCTGTTCGTATCTGGCTATCCGCCCGAGGATCTGGTGCTCAAACCGGCATTCCAGAAAGCTTGTCGTGCGGCGGTTGAAGAGCTCGCCTCCATTACCGCCGGTGATGCGCCTGCCATTCTGATCGGGACGCCATGGGTGGAGGATGGCAAGCTCTATAACGCGGTTTGCCTCCTGGATGATGGTGTCGTCAAGGCCGTGCGAATGAAGGCCGATCTGCCAAACTATGGCGTATTTGACGAAAAGCGGGTGTTCGCCGCAGGGCCGCTTCCGGGACCGATCGACATTCGCGGTGTTCGTGTTGGCGTGCCCATTTGCGAGGATATCTGGGCTGAAGAGGTCTGTGAGTGCCTGATGGAAACAGGGGCGGAGTTCCTTGTTGTGCCCAATGGCTCGCCGTTCAATCTCGACAAATGGGATGTGCGCCAGCAGGTGGCGATCCAGCGGGTGGTCGAAACCAATCTGCCGCTCGTCTATCTCAATCAGGTGGGCGGTCAGGACGAGCTGGTGTTTGATGGCGCGTCCTTTGCGCTCAATGCCGACCGGTCCCTTGCCATGCAGATGCCGGGCTTTGTCGAGGATCAGCGTGTCATCACCGCCCGTCGTGAGGGAGATGGCTGGCACCTTGAGAGCAGCATCGATCCGGTGATGGATGAGGATGCGAGCGCCTGGTCGGCCTGCATGCTGGGGCTTAGGGATTATGTCAACAAGAACCGCTTTCCCGGGGTTGTCCTGGGGCTGTCTGGCGGCATCGATTCGGCGATTTGCGCCGCATTGGCGGTCGATGCGCTTGGGGCGGATCGGGTTCACTGTATCATGCTGCCTTATCGCTATACCTCGGGCGAGAGCCTCAAGGATGCGGCGGATTGTGCCAAGGCGCTCGGTGTCCGCTATGACATCGTCGATATTGTCGAGCCGGTTGAAGGGTTCGCCAACGCGCTTTCCGGCCTGTTCGAAGGCACCAATGAGGGTGTGACCGAGGAAAACCTCCAGTCGCGCTCACGCGGAACGATCCTGATGGCAATCTCGAACAAGTTTGGCAATATGGTCGTGACGACCGGCAATAAATCCGAGATGTCCGTCGGCTATGCTACCCTTTATGGCGATATGAACGGGGGCTTCAACCCGATCAAAGATCTTTACAAGATGAAGGTCTATCACCTTTCGGCATGGCGCAATGCAAACAAACCGGACGACACGCTCGGCCCCGCAGGCGAGGTGATCCCGGCCAACATCATCGCCAAAGCGCCGACGGCGGAGCTGCGCGAGAACCAGACCGATCAGGACAGCTTGCCGGAATATCCGGTGCTGGACGACATTCTGGAATGTCTCGTCGAGCGGGAAATGGGCGTTGATGAAATCGTCGAGCGTGGCCATGACCGGCAATTGGTTCACCGCATCGAGCATCTTTTATATATCGCCGAATACAAGCGCCGGCAGTCGGCTCCGGGCGTTAAGCTCAGTGAGCGCAATTTTGGCCGCGACCGCCGCTATCCGATCACCAACGGGTTCAGGGATCGGGATTGATCGCGGACGGACCTGTTGCGAAAAAGAATCAAGGAAACGCATTAAATGCCTGAAATCGTACGCTTTGCACCGTCCCCTACGGGCAACATCCATATCGGCAACGCCCGCACGGCGCTGATCAACTGGCTTGTTTCGATCAAGACCGGCGGCGCGTTCATTCTGCGCTTCGATGATACCGATCAGGAACGCTCGCGGGACGAATATGCCCAAGGGATTGCTACGGATCTCGACTGGCTGGGGATCAAACCGGCCCGTGTCGAACGGCAGTCGGCTCGCATGGCGAGCTATGACGAGGTAACGCAGAAGCTCAAGGACATGGGGCGGCTTTATCCCTGCTATGAAACCGCAGATGAGCTGGATCGCAAGCGCAAGCGCCAGCGCGCGCGGGGGCTGCCACCGGTCTATGATCGTGCTGCCCTGTCTTTGACGGATGAGCAGATCAAGGCCTATGAGGCGGAAGGCCGTAAGCCGCACTGGCGGTTCCAGCTCGATCACAAGACCGTTGCATGGCAAGACGGCGTGCGCGGAGCCCAGACCATCGAATGCGACAGTGTCTCTGACCCGGTGCTTATTCGTGCGGATGGCTCCTACCTCTACACGCTGCCCTCGGTGATTGATGATATCGACATGGGGGTCACAATGGTGATCCGCGGCGATGATCACGTCACCAACACGGCAGTTCAGAACCAGCTTTTCGAGCTTTTGAACGGCAAGGCTCCAGCCTTTTCACACCATAATCTGCTGACCAGTGCAACCGGGGAGGGGCTCTCCAAGCGGCTTGGATCATTGTCGTTACGCAGCATGCGTGAGGATGGCTACGAGTCGCTGGCCGTCGCCATTTTTGCAGTGCTGATCGGAACCTCCGAACCAGTGCAGCCGCTTGCTGACATGACGGCTTTGGCGGAGCTTTTTGCACTCGATAAGGTGTCCCGTTCCGCATCGAAATTCGATATGGCCGATCTGGGCTCCCTGAATGCCCGCATCTTGCACGAAACGGCATATGATGCGGTGGCTGACAGGCTGGAAGCCCTTGGTGTGAACGGCGGGGAGGCCTTTTGGCTGGCGATCCGCGGCAACATCGAGCGGCTCCCGGATGCCAAGGTCTGGTGGGATATCGTCGAGACCGGTCTGCCCGATGATGCTATCGGCAAATCCGGGGACGATGCCGAGTTCTACGCCAAGGCCCTCGAACTCCTGCCGAATGAGCCATGGGACGAGACGACCTGGAAAAGCTGGACGACTGCCATCAAGGCAGAAACGGGCCGCAAGGGCAAGGGGCTATTCATGCCACTGCGCGTCGCACTGACAGGGCGGTCCCACGGGCCGGAACTTGCCGCATTCCTGCCTATTCTTGGTTACCAAAGAACTTCGGACCGACTATCCTGATCGAGCGACCATCTGCGGTCTTGACAAGCCCCTTTGCTGAGCTGACCTGAGGCGGCTGGTAGGGGGCGAAGTCGATGCCAAGGCGTGCCATCGCTTTGGTGTCCGGGTCGATCATTGACGCCTGCTTGGGAAGCGGTAGCGGAATTCCGGGTGCCGTGGAGGTGCTTGCAGGTGCTTTGCGGCCGTCAAATTGCAACTGATCAAGAAGGGCCTGTTGATCTAGGGCTCCTGGCGAATTTCTAGGCTTGTCGAGATCGGTAATGGACTGCAGCTGGCTTTCGGGCAACTGACAAGAGCAGTTATTGACAAACTCTTTCTTGTACAGAAAGGCCGTATCGAGGGTTTGATAGGGCTGGCCGCTGAGGGAAACCATGTCTTCCGGGTTCTCCCCGGGGTTCTTGTAGACGAACAACTCGGCTTCGGAGCCCGGACAACTGGCCGCGCACTTTCCTTCATCTCTTGCAAAGCTGCTTTCGGTGGTTGAAAAACTCACCGGGAAGAAAAAGCCGTCGCACTTTCGCACGCATACGGTTCGATAGGTGCCGACCTGGGGGATGTCGTAAAGGCCATTATACTCGCGCACGACGGCAGAGCGTGGTTGGAAAATGGCGCCGAACAGGCCTCTTCTCTTGCGGACCGGTCGAACGGACGCGAAGCGCTCATATTGCTGACCGCAGTCGGATTCGGCGAGCTGGCGCAGTATGGATGCCTTCAGCGGGGCGGCATTTTGCGGAGCGGGCGCATAGCGTGATCGTTTCTTTTCAAGGCTCGCCAGATTGCGTTTCATTTTGTCGATGCGCTTGATCAGGGCCGGGCAGCTCGCCTTGGGAGAGCGGCGAAACAGGAAACCACGGCTACCAAAACAAGCGTCGCGTTTGGCGCGCTGGTTGGCATTGTCGATTTCGGCCTGTTGCTTGTGAATTGCGGCGTCATACTTCTGGAAATTGACATTGGAGCGCGAGTTGCCGGCGCGCTGGAGCTTGGCCAATTCGCCCTCCAGCTGGGCGCAATAACGGGCATTGTCGGACCATGAGGTCTGTGCCTCTGCCGCGATTGGCGACACAAGTGCTGCAAGGATTAGTCCAGCGAAGGGGGCACGAAACGTCATATTCAGGTTAAACCAGTTTGCTCTTGATGGCTGCACGCGGTGTTTGCCATGGCGTTCTGATGGCGACCATATCAGCGCTCGTTGCTGATGCGCATCTCAGAATCAGGAGAAGTTACCGAGCAATTATTGCTTCTTTGTGGCAACAAGGAAATGCTCAGCCTGTTGCGTCCCCGCAAAAAAGTGCAGGTCGGTTGATCAATTCTTGTCATGAGCTGCGCTGCATGGGTTTGCCCGGATTTGTGCTTGTGAGGCTTGGGGCAAGTGCGCTAAGAGACCCTAACAGCTTAAACGATTGATACGAGTGGCCGGAAAGCCCCCGGCCCAACCGAATTCGGATATTTGATGATTGAACCAGATCAGTTTCGCAAGGCTCTCGGCCAGTTTGCCACGGGCATTGCGATTGCCACCACACTTGACGAGCATGGCAACCCGCATGGTTTGACCATCAACAGCTTCAACTCCGTGTCGCTGGATCCTCCGCTCGTCCTGTGGTCTCTGGACAAGTCTTCCCATCAGCTCGACATTTTCAAGAAAAGCGGGTTCTACGGCGTCACCATTCTTGCCGAGGATCAAAAGGCTTTGTCTGATCGGTTCGCCATGCCGATGATCGAAGACCGGTTTGACGGAACGGACTGGCAGTCAGGAAAGACCGGAGCGCCCTTGTTCAACGAGTTTCTCGCGCGCATCGACTGTGAGGTCGAGAGCATTGTCGAGGGGGGAGATCACGTCATCCTCATCGGCCGGGTAGTGGATCTGGAGCATCGCGAAGGCGCGCCCCTTCTTTATCATGGCAGTGGTTATCGCAAACTTGGCGACGCCGTGACAGCCTAGGCGCTGGGCTATGTGAAAATACAAAACCCCGCCGAACGTGGTTCGGCGGGGTTTTTCGTATCTATCGATCATGACCGGCTGCTGCGGTCAGTTCTGCGGTGCATGCTTGTGCCCGAACAGCTCGGAATAATCGACGGCAATCTCATAATGAGGATCTTCGATAACCGAGACTTCCATGAACTTGTTGGCCTTGCGCAGGAGCTGCGCGCAATCCGGAGACAGATGGCGCAGGTGCAGCTGTTTGCCCTGTTCTTCATATTTGGTTGCAAGGCTATCGATGGCCTGAAGAGCCGAATGGTCCCAGACGCGGGAATTCTTGAATTCGATAACCACGTCTTCGGGATCGGTTTTCGGGCTGAACAGCTCGTGGAAATTGGCAATCGAGCCAAAGAAGAGCGGGCCGCTCAACTCATAGACCTTCCAGCCATGCTCCTCGACACCAACTTTGATGTTGATCCGCTTGGCGGCCTGCCATGCAAACACCAGGGCCGAGACGATCACCCCGACGACCACTGCAACGGCAAGGTCCGAATAGACGGTGACGGCGGTTACCAGAATGATGACGAAGGCATCGTGACGCGGAATGTCCTTCATGATCTTCAGGCTGCGCCAGGCGAAGGTGCCGATCACGACCATGAACATGACGCCGACCAGTGCGGCAAGCGGGATCTGCTCAATGAGGCCGGAGGCAAACAGGATGAAGCTGAGAAGGAACAAAGCAGCGGCGATGCCCGCCCACCGGGTGCGACCGCCGGACTTCACGTTGATCATTGACTGTCCGATCATGGCGCAACCACCCATGCCGCCAAAGAAGCCGGTGATAAAGTTCGCGATCCCTTGAGCGATGCTTTCCTTGGCCGTGCCGCCATGGGTATCGGTCATCTCAGAGACCAGATTGAGTGTCAAAAGGCTCTCGATCAGGCCAATGGCAGCGAGAATGGCTGCGTAGGGAAAGATGATCTTCAAGGTCTCGAGATTGAGCGGCACCATCGGAATATGGAACTCGGGCAAGCCGCCAGAAATCGTTGCGAGATCGCCGACACGCGGGATCGGCAGATCAAAGCCGATAACAATCAGCGAGACTGCAACAATGGCGATCAGCGGTGCCGGTATGGCTTTGGTGATGCGCGGGGCAAGCCAGATGATCGCCATGGTGAGTGCCACCAGTCCGAGCATCATGTAAAGCGGGGTGCCGGTCATCCAGACGGTTTCGCCTGCTGCGTTCTTGACCTTGAACTGGCTGAGCTGGGCGAGACCAATGACGATGGCGAGGCCATTGACAAAGCCCAACATGACCGGATGGGGCACGATCCGGATGAACTTGCTCCACCGCATGATGCCGGCAAAAACCTGAAGGATGCCCATCAAGACAACCGTGGCAAACAGATACTCGACGCCGTGGTTGACGACAAGGGCGACCATGACCACCGCAAGGGCGCCTGTTGCTCCCGAAATCATACCGGGACGACCGCCAAGCACAGCGGTGACAAGGCCAACGATAAAGGCGGCGTAAAGGCCGACAAGCGGGTGGACCTGAGCGACAAAGGCAAAGGCTACGGCTTCAGGGACGAGTGCCAAGGCAACCGTTAGGCCCGAAAGAGTGTCTGTCTTCAATTGTGACAACGACGGAACCGTGCCAAGGCGGTTACCCAGCCCTGCCAATGAGGAGGTCTTTGATTTCATACTGTCTTCCTGTTCGAGGGCGCGTGTGCGTTCGAAAATAAATTGCTATCCGTAAAAATCGCTAAGTTTGGGGTTTTTCTAGTTTACTATGGCCGGTCATGCAAGGCGAGGGCCCCCAATTGGGCGGCATGACAGGTATGTTTCGGTGCATAGCTTTCATCGAGCTCTGCAAAAAGCGCACAAATCGAATGCTCGCAATCTGGACGATACATCTTATATGTAATCACGACACAGTGAGCGGGTTCAACGGATTGACGCTGTTGGTTGCCCGTTGGGACTGTCCCTTTCAAGGCCGAAAAGGCTTCCAATCGATTTTAAACGGGGTTTGACTATGCTTCGCACCATCGCTGCCAGCTTTTTGGCCGCATTTCTGTCCATGACCATCATCGCATCAAGCGCTCTTGCAGCAGAAGAGCCAGAGCTGATTTTCAAGAAGTCCACAGTTTGGAAGTTTCTCACCCCGGACCATAAGCTCGCCACCTATGCCATTGATGACCCGCTGGTCGATGGGGTTGCCTGTCACTTTACTGTACCTGAAAAGGGCGGGCTTTCGGGGATGTTCGGTGTTGCCGAAGAAGTCTCGGACGCGTCGCTTGCCTGTCGGCAGGTCGGGCCGGTGTCTTTCAAGGAAAAGTTCGAGCAGGGCGATGAAATGTTCCGCACCCGCCGGTCCATCCTGTTCAAGAAGACCCGCATCGTGCGCGGCTGTGACAAGACGCGTAATGTTCTGGTCTATCTCATCTATTCGGACAAGCTGATCGAGGGTAGCCCGAAAAACTCGACGTCTACCGTGCCGATCATGCCGTGGGGTGGCGCAGAAGCGCCCCGTTGTGCCGACTGGTTGGACGACTAGGACTGCGAAAGCGGCTCGCCGCCGGTTCCTTAACCCAGAGCGATCCCGGTTTGGGTGATGATCAGATCACGCAGGTGATATTGCAGGCGCGTAATTGTGTCATCTGGCGTTGAAGTGTCTCCCACAGCGTTGCCATCGAGATGGGTGACGCGGCGCATGATTCGAAGGCTGTTGGTCAGGAAAAGGCCATCAGCCTTTTTCAATTGCTCGGGCTCGATCGACGCCTCTTCAACACTCAATCCGAGGGCCGGGGCTTCCTCAAGCAGCACCTCACGCAGGATACCGGGCAGGATACCGTCACGAACCGGTGGGGTGATGAGGCGATCACCCATCAGCATGAAGAGATTGCAGATCGTGGTGCAGGCGACATTGCCGCGCGTGTTGAGCAGCAATGCGTCGTCGGCCTCCTTTGACTGGGCCTCCCGGGTTGCAAGGATATTGTCGAGATAGCCAAGGCTCTTGAGCGACGAAGTCGGAGAGAGTTCATTGCGCCGGATGGTGCTTGTCGCAAGGCGTACATCCTGAAATGAAAAGTTGACCGCCAGAGGGCTGAGACTGCAGATGATGGTCGGCGCGGGAGCCTCTGGGAGCGACAGGCCGCGTCCACCCACACCGCGTGTCACGGTGAGGCGGAGTGCACAGTTGGCCCCGCCAGCGACCCCTTGCATTTGCTTGACCATTTCATCGATGTGATCGATGTCGAGGGGGAGGCCGATGCTGTTGGCTGCATCCGCCAGCCGGCGGCAATGTCTGTCCCACCAGAGGGCTCTGCCTTGCAGGATCGGTAGGGTTTCGAACAAGCCATCTCCGAGCAGCGCTCCGCGATCAGTGGGCGAAAGCCCCGCATTGTCAATCTCTTCGCCTTGAAACAGTTGGCCGTTGATGCTGATGGCGAGATACGGGAGCGGGGTAGAATTGGACATGTCTTCGCGGGCCTTATCGGGATTGAATGGTCTTGAGGAAGTTCTGCAGCATGGCATAGCCATGGTCGGTGAGGATGGATTCGGGGTGAAACTGAAGCCCGTATGTGGGGTGTGTCGCATGCTTGAGGGCCATGATCTCACCACGCTCCGAGCGAGCGGTTACCTCAAGGCTCGCCGGGCGGTCTTCATCGGATATGATGAGGGAGTGATAGCGCCCCACTTTGCCTGCGTTTGTCAGGCCTGCGAAAAGGGGCCCAGATGTCTCGACCAGCATGCTGGCCCTGCCGTGCATCGGCTCCTTTGCGCGCACGACCTTCGCACCAAAGGCATGCCCGATGGCCTGATGGCCAAGGCAGATCCCGAGGATGGGCAACCTGCTGGAGAAGGTCTTGATCAAATCGATCATGATGCCGGCGTCTTCTGGGCGCCCGGGTCCGGGAGACAGGAGAATGGCGTCGGGTTCGAGGCGAGCGATGTCGTCAAACCCTAGGGCGTCATTGCGGTAGACGGTGACGGCCTCGCCCAGTTCCTCGCAATAGCGGGCGAGATTGTAGACGAAGGAATCGTAATTATCGAGAATGAGGATCATCGCGCCGTTCCATCCTCTTGGTCGCCCTCGTGACTGGTTTCGAGATTGTACCGCTCGTCCTCGACTGACGTACCGAGCGCCTTGAAAATCGCGGCTGCCTTGTGAAGGCTCTCTTCATATTCCGCGTCGGGATCTGACAGGATGGTCATGCCGCCCCCGGCATTGAACTGGGCGCGGCCCTCCTCGAACAACATGGTCCGGATCGCGATGTTCATGTCCATCGCTCCATCGAAACCGATATAGCCGATTGAGCCGCAATAGACCCGTCTTGGCAGTTGTTCGAGCTCGGTGATGATTTCCATCGCGCGGATTTTTGGCGCACCCGTGATCGAGCCGCCCGGAAAGGTAGCCCCGATGAGGGCGACAGCCCCAAGACCGGGTTTCATCTCAGCCGTGACGGTGGAGACCAGATGATGCACGCGGGCATAGCTTTCGACGCAGCAAAGCTCAGGCACCTTGATGGTGCCCGCCCGACAGACCCGCGACAGATCATTGCGCATCAGATCGGTGATCATGGTGTTTTCAGCACGATCTTTTTCGCTTTTTGCCAGCTGTTCGGCTTCGGCGCGATCTTTTGCCGGATCGTCAAGGATACGCGGTGCCGTGCCCTTGATGGGCCGGGTTTCGACGTTGCCTTGCGTGTCGAGTGTGAGAAAGCGCTCGGGGGAAGTGGAGGCGACAACGTGGTCGCCGCAATCAAGATAGGCGGCAAAGGGAGCGGCGTTGTGAGTGCGCAGGCTCAAGTAATAGGCGAGGGGCGTTGCCTCCGGCGCGTCTGGCAGGGGGGCGGAAAAACGCTGGGTGATGTTGGCCTGAAAGATGTCGCCGTTGCGGATATACTCCCGTGTGCGCTCAACCGCGGCTTTGAACGCGGGGCGGGAGAGGTTCGAGCACCAGCCGCGAATGGCCGGTGGTGATTGAGGTAAATGGGCCTGACGGGCGGTTTCGAGCCTTTTGATGAACCAGTCAAGACGCTCCTTGGCGCGGTTGCCGCGTTCGCTGTCTTCTGCCGGAAAGCCGGTTGATATGACCCAGCTACGGGGGCGCGTTGTTCCCTGTTCGGACGGAGCAAAATGGTCGATGGCCAGAACGACATCATAGAAGGGCAGCACCATCTCGGGGCCGTGTTTTGTCGAAATTGGCAGTTTTGGCAAGCGCTCCAGAAGGGCCCCCGCTTCATAGGCAATGTATCCCATCGCACCACCGCGAAAGGGCGGGAGACCGTCGTCTGAAGGTGAGAGGGGGAAGCGTTCGAGCAGGGTCTTGAGGGCAGGGAAGGGGCGTCCGTCCAGCGGCTCGTCGTTCCAGTGCGCAATCCCGCCGGTAACCTTGAAGATGCCAAATGGGGAGAAGGACAGAAAGCTGTATCGACCCAGCCGCTGAGACGGCGCAGCGCTGTCAATAAAGCTTAGGTGCGCCTCTCCCGACAAGCCCGGAAGGCAACAGGCCGGATCGAAAAAGGCAACTTCTTCAATAACTGGCGCCATGTGGACCGTCTTCGCTTGTGAGCCGGGGTATGCCGATTGAGACTAGGCGCAAAACCCCTTGTAAAGGACTGCAAGAACTTCTTCGACGACAGGACTAGCGAGCGAGTAGAAGATCGTTGTGCCCTCGCGGCGGGTGCTCACGATGCTCTGAGCGCGCATCAATGCCATGTGCTGGGACACGGTCGTCATCCGCAATCCGGTCTTTTCTGCCAAAGTGCCGACGTTCTGTTCTCCTTCGATGAGTTGACAAAGAATGAGAAGTCTTGGGCCAGAAGCCAGAAGTTTCAGAAAGCTTGCGGCTTCCTCAGAGTTTTTTTCAAGATCTTGAATATTCATGTTTGTTTCCGAGAAGGTCGCATGGACCATGTCAGTTCGTGAGACCATTAAATTTGCTACGTGTTGTCCAGATTATGCTCTAGAGCCTAGAATACCAGCCCACAGATAAAATAAGTGGGTCTGACACTACAATATTTTCTTACCAATAGTGAACCCTTTTTCATTGCGTGAAACTGGATCCGCTTGAAGCTGTCTGTTCGGACGGCCGGATGTGGACCGGTACGCCCTTTGATTCCCTTCCGTAAGGTAATCCTTTTGGACGTCAATTTGAAACGAGAAATGAAACCAGGGAGATCCGGTGCAGCGTTATGCCGGAAAACCCGGCCCCAGAAACTGGAAAAGCTCCCGACAGCAATCTGTCAGGAGCTTCCATGCGGCAAAGAGTGGGTGCGACTGGTTAAGACATCAGATGTCTTTGGGATGGGGTCTTTGCCGTATTCGAATGTGTCTGGCCTTAAAGGACGGATCTGCGCTCATCCATCGCGACGGACCCAGTCTTTTCAGGCATCGCCCGATTGGTAGAGACACATTAGCGCGGGCCGTGTGAATGAAGTCTGAGACAGGCATTCATGTTGAGTTCATCTAAATGAATGCGCCGGGGTGGGAATGCCACGTGGATAGCGGAACGAAAAGCTCTGGTTTGAGGGAATCTGCGGTTGACGCGCCCTGACAATTTGGCCATTGTGGCGCCATGAAAACGGACGTTCTGACCAACTGCTGCATTATTGGTTCGATTATTATCCACTAGCATCTCGCTGGCTGGTGCCGTTTCGCTCATCCCCGACAAATCGAGAAACGAATTCCGGCCAACGCCTGATGTGCGGTTGTTTGGGGTGCTTTGCGCCCTGACGTGCGTTTCTTGTCTGGATATCCCGCCGATTGGGCGGGCAAAGAGGAATTGGGTTTATGGCCAAGCATGATGTGCAGCTGACGCTCCACAACAGTCTGACGAAGAAGAAAGAGGTTTTCACGCCGATCGATGTGGACAATGTCCGCATGTATGTCTGCGGGCCTACCGTCTACGACACCGCTCACATCGGCAATGCCCGTCCTGTCGTGGTGTTCGACATGCTGTTCCGCCTGCTTCGTCATGTTTATGGCGAAGAGCATGTCACTTATGTTCGCAACATCACGGATGTCGACGACAAGATCAATGCGCGCGCTGCCGAACGGGGCATTTCAATCCGTACGCTCACCGATGAAACCACCGCGATCTATCATGCGGACATGGATGCACTGGGTGCGATGCGCCCGAGTGTCGAGCCGCGGGCAACCGAGCATATCGACGAGATGCTCCGGATGATCGGCACGCTGATCGAAAAGGGCCATGCCTATGCTGCTGAAGGACACGTGCTGTTCGCGGTCGACAGCATGAAGGATTATGGCGCGCTTTCCGGTCGATCCGTCGATGACATGATTGCCGGTGCCCGTGTCGAAGTGGCCCCTTACAAGCGCAATCCCATGGATTTCGTTCTGTGGAAGCCCTCAAAGGAAGGCGAGCCAAGCTGGCCCAGCCCATGGGGTGCGGGGCGTCCGGGATGGCATATCGAATGCTCGGCCATGAGTGAGAAGCATCTTGGAGCAACGTTTGACATCCATGGCGGCGGCGTCGATCTGAGCTTTCCGCACCATGAAAACGAAATCGCCCAATCCTGCTGCGCCCATGGCAACAAGCGCATGGCCAATGTCTGGATGCACAACGGCTTCGTTCAGGTGGAAGGCGAGAAGATGTCCAAGTCTCTGGGCAACTTCACCACCGTGCATGATCTCATTGACCAGTGGCCGGGGGAAGCGATCCGCCTTGCGCTCTTGACCACCCATTACGCCAAGCCGTTCAACTGGACTGCCGAAGGGGTGAAGGATGCCAAGCGCATGCTCGATCAATGGTATGTGCTGACCGCTGGCGTCGAGCCTTCCGAGCCTTCCGATGCGGTTGTTGCTGCGCTTGCTGACGATCTCAACACGCCCAAGGCAATTGCCGAACTGCATGCCCTGCGTGCCAAGGCACAGGGTGGAGATGATGAGGCTGCGGCAACGCTGAAGGCGACCTTGCAGCAATTGTTCGGTGTGCTGGCTCAGGATCCAGCGGATTGGGCCAACTGGCGCCCCAAAGGATCGGCTGACGTTGACGAGGCGGCCATTCAGGCCTTGGTTGACGAACGGCTGGACGCGCGCAACAGCAAGGATTTTGCCAAGTCTGATGCCTTGCGCGATACCCTTGTTGCCATGGGTGTTGTGCTCATGGACAGCAAAAACAAGGAAACCGGGGTGTTCGAGACAAGTTGGACGCTTGAACGCTAGCAATGAGACCAATGGGCCGGGGCGCGACAGTGTTCCGGCCTCTTTATCAATGACACTCAATCTTACCCAGGACCAGACTGATGGCAAAAGAACGTCTTTACCTGTTTGACACCACCCTTCGCGATGGTGCCCAGACCAACGGCCTTGATTTTAGCGTTGAAGACAAGATCGCCATTGCAGGCATTCTGGACGATTTGGGTGTCGACTATGTGGAAGGGGGCTATCCCGGCGCAAACCCGACTGATGATCAGTTCTTCACCGAGAAACGCACCGAAAAGGCGATGTTCACTGCTTTCGGCATGACCAAACGGGCGGGGCGGTCGGTGGACAATGATCCCGGTGTGCAGGCGCTGTTGCAGTCGCCTGCCGATGCGATCTGCTATGTCGCCAAGAGCTGGGATTATCATGTCGATGTGGCGCTTGGCTGTACCAACGAGGAAAACCTTGAAGGCATCACCGAGTCGGTCAAGGCCGCCGTGGCTGCAGGCAAGGAAGCCATGGTGGACTGCGAGCATTTCTTCGATGGCTACAAGGCCAACCGGGATTATGCGCTCGCCTGTGTGACAACCGCTTATGAAGCCGGGGCGCGCTGGATCGTGCTGTGCGACACCAACGGTGGCACCCTGCCGCACGAAGTCTTCGATATTGTAACCGATGTGCTCGATCGGGTGCCGGGCAGCAACATTGGCATCCATGCCCACAATGACACCGAACAGGCCGTGGCCAATTCATTGGCCGCCGTGCGGGCAGGGGTGCGCCAGATTCAAGGTACACTCAACGGGATTGGGGAACGCTGCGGCAATGCCAATCTGGTCTCGCTGATCCCGACGCTCAAGCTCAAGCCAGAGTTTGCCAGCCGGTTCGAGATCGGGGTTTCTGACGATAGTCTTGCCAGCCTGACCAGCATTGCGCGCGGATTTGACGAATTGCTCAACCGCGCCCCGGATCGGCATCAACCCTATGTCGGGGCGAGTGCCTTTGCGACCAAGGCCGGGATTCATGCGTCCGCGCTGCTCAAGGATCCGCACACCTATGAACATGTTGACCCCAAGGAGATCGGCAACAGTCGTCGGGTGCTGGTGTCCAATCAGGCGGGGCTGTCCAATCTGCTTGATGAATTGCGGCGCATGGGAATTGAGGTCGACAAGAGTGATCCGCGCCTGCCAGACCTTCTGTCCATCGTCAAGGAACGCGAGGCGAATGGCTACACCTATGAGGGGGCCGGAGCGTCTCTGGAATTGCTCGCGCGTCGTCATTTGGGCCATGTGCCGAGCTATTTCGAAGTTGAGAGTTTCCGCGTTGGCGTGGAGCGGCGCTTTGATTCGAGCGGCGATCTGGTCACCCAGTCTGAAGCGGTCGTGAAGCTCGTCATTGATGGGGTGCGCAAAATGTCCGTCGCCGAAGGGCAGGGCCCGGTCAACGCGCTCGACCTTGCCTTGCGCAAGGATCTGGGGCCGTTGCAGGACAAGATACGGAACCTTGAGCTGATAGACTACAAGGTGCGTATCCTCAATGGTGGCACGAGCGCAATCACGCGTGTTCTCATCGAAAGTCGCGACGGCCATGGGCATCGCTGGTTTACAGTTGGGGTTTCCGAGAATATCGTGGATGCTTCCTTCCAGGCTTTGGTGGATTCCATCACCTATAAGCTTTTCAAATACCCCTGATAAAGTGCCGTTGCTGGAGCGTGTTGTTCAGCGGGCCGGAATTGAAGCGCCATGAGCCAAGACCCCATCAATCTGGGCGGAACCGCGTCCGCTCTCTCAGCTGATTCTACCAAGGAGACGCGCAACGGTCTGTTCTTTGCGCTTGCTGCCTATGGCTCATGGGGCTTGTTCCCACTGTATTTTTCGCTTCTGGCCGAAGTTCCGTCCGTGGAAGTGGTCGCCAACCGGATCGTCTGGTCGTTGGCCATGATGACGATCTGGTTTTTGCTGCTCGGTCGCTGGAGAGAGGTCTGGTCTGCGCTACGTCAACCCAAGGTGTTCGGCATTCTCGCGCTGACAGGATTTCTGATCAGCGGCAATTGGCTCACCTATGTGTGGGCAGTCGGCCATGGCCGGGCAACAGAGGCAAGCCTTGGCTACTACATCGTGCCTCTGGTCAATGTGGCGACCGGGTATCTGCTTTTATCAGAGCGTCCCTCGCGGTTGCAGCTCGTGGCCATTGTCATTGCGTTCCTCGCCATTGCCCTGCAGATAATTCTGTTGGGGACGATACCGATTGTTTCACTGCTGCTGGCCTTTACATTCGGCAGCTATGGATATCTGCGCAAGATTGTTCCGGTTGGAGCCAATCTGGGGCTGTTGATCGAGTTGATCATCGTTGCGCCCTTCGCGCTTGTCTATGTTGTTTATCTGCAATCGTCAGGGTTGGGACATCTCAGCCTTTCAGATCCGATGATCAGCGTTCTCATTCTGATAACCGGGATTCTGACGGCCTTTCCCCTGATCTGGTTTTCCATGGCGGCGCGGCGGCTCAGGATGTCGACAATCGGAATCATGCAATATCTCAACCCGACGCTTCAGTTCCTCGTGGCGGTGTTCTTGCTCAACGAGACTGTGCCAGCGGGCAAATTGGTTACCTTTGGTCTCATCTGGCTGTCGGTGTTGATCTATTCCTATGACGCCTATCGGAGCAGACGCAGGGAACCGCGCCCGCCGGCTTTGCAGGTTTAAAATGTGGAAAAGTCGAACGTCCCGACCGGCCTGCGGCGAGCCCTTTGAAAGTCTTTCTAGAAGCGGTTGAGATCGGGTGCATCGGTGGATTGCGATAGCAGATCATCCGGCAAATCCTTGCAGGCCTCGATCAGCAGGGGAACGATCTCTTCGGGATCGGATGTGGAGAGGAACGAAACATCCATGCCACTGCGGATGAAGTCCTCTTCGCGCATATGGTCCAGAAGGCTTATCAGGGGATCCCAGAAGGCATTGATATTGGCCAGCAGAACCGGCTTCTTGTGTTGTCCCAATTGCGCCCATGTGAGCATTTCGACAAGCTCTTCAAGGGTGCCTATGCCGCCGGGCAGTGCCACAAATGCCTGAGCATATTCAAACATCTTGCGTTTGCGCTCATGCATGTCCTCGGTGATGATCAGCTCCTGCACCTCGTCCAGCATCGCCTCGCGTTCCTGCAGAAAAGATGGTATGATGCCTGTCACTTGGCCACCATGATCGAGCACGCTTTTCGCGGTAATGCCCATCAGGCCGATTGAGCCGCCGCCATAGACAAGGTCGATAGAGTTGCGGGCCATGGAGCGTCCGAGCACCTTGGCAGCGTTGGAGTAGGCGGGGTCAATGCCGGCGCCGGATCCGCAGTATACGCAAATTTTTTTCAGTAAAGCCATGTTCGTTCTGTTGCGTTCGGTTCAAAATGGGTTGCGCCAGTAAAGGCAATTAGCCGCGCAGCCTTGCTCGAATCCTTAAAAAAGGCTACCTGTCTGTAGGATAAGAATAAAATTCTTCGATTCCGCGGCGTGTGTGGGTATGCAATCGTGACTGGCCTTTGAAAAAACAGCAAGAAAAATCATGCGAAGAGAGAAAATCTTCATGCATGAACCTGTTGGAAAAGACTGATGCTCAACCCCGGGATGGCTAAACAGAAGTGTGACTGAAGCATGAAATCTGCAGCTCCTTTTCTTGCCCTAGGTGGTGGTGTTATCGCCGTCGTTGTCGGCATCTTTGTATTCGGTGACCAATTGGGGATTGGTGCAAAAGATCCTCAGCCGAAGGCCCCTGTGGCAACGGTAAGTAAAACCAATCTACCCACCGAGCCGGCCAATTCGGCACCCCAAAAAACCGATGATACTGCTGAAAATGCTGCCGAGCCTCAATCTGAACCACCGGTTTTGGACGAAAGCACGACCGATGTCGCGAGCCTTTCCAAAACCGATGAGATGTCCAGCGAACCAGCGGCGGAGCCGGTTGCTGCTGCGCCCAGCGATCAAGGCAACGCGGTTGGGATTCCCGATGGCGGATCCGTTTCAAGCCCCGATGCAACCGAAGAAGTAAGCGACGCGGCAACGGGTACACAGCCCAGCTTTGATATCGTGCGTGTTGAGCAGGATGGTCAAACTCTCGTTGCTGGCAAGGCAAGCCCGGGGTGGACGGTTGAGCTCAAGAATGGCGACATGGTTCTGTCACAGGCCGAGGCGGATGCCAATGGCGACTGGGTGATGATGCTTGAAAAACCGCTCGAGCAGGGTGTGTCCGATCTGTCGCTTGCTGCGAAATCCGCAGATGGCGGTAAAACTATTGTATCGGAAAGCAATGTGACGGTGGCCATGCCCGAGGAAAGCAAGGGTGAATTGCTTGTCCTTGAGACAAAGCCGGGTGAGGCCTCTCGCGTGCTCTCCAATGTTGTAGAACCTGACGAGGATCCGTCCAAACCTATTGAAGTGGCCAAGGTGGAAAAGACCACGGACACTGACAACGAAGGGACTGCACCTGTCGCCAAAGAGGCACCTGCCCAGACAGAACAGACAGAACAGACAGAGCAGACGGTTGCTTCCGATGCAGACAGCACAGGAACGGCCGAAAGCGGTTCGGAAGGCACTGCGGCAACGAATGCGCCAGCAGCGGAGGCAAAGCCTAAGGCTGAGCCGACCGAAGTTGCCAAGGTTGAAGAGCCCAAGGCTCAGTCAGAAGAGACCCCAGCGCCGGCTTTACCATCTATGGTTTCCATCGAAGCGGTTGAAATCGAAGGTGACACCCTGTTTGTTGCCGGTGCGGCGGAACCTGCCGGATCTGTGGTTCGCCTCTATGTCGACAACCAGTCCATTTCGGACAGTCGTAGCGGCGTGACGGGTCGGTTCCTGTTTGATGGCGAGCTTGATCTGGAGGTTGGTGATCATCAGGCGCGTGTCGATCTCATTGATCCTGTCACCGGTGCTGTTACCAAGCGTGCGGAAGTGTCCTTCTCCAAGGCGGCGCCTGAGGCGATCGTGTCGGCGTCTGCCGAAAGCAATGCCGATGTTGAGAAGGATCAGGCACAGAGCAGTGTTAGCGACGATACAGCCAAGTCGATGAGTGCTGATGCCGAGTTGGCCGACGTCAAGACGCGCAAGGTCATCATCAGACGCGGTGACAATCTTTGGCAGATTGCGCGCCGGGTTTATGGTGCGGGCATTCGGTATTCGACGATTTTTGACAACAATGTCGATCAGATCCGCGATCCCAACTGGATCTATCCCGGACAGGTTTTCAAGTTGCCGCAGGGCGAGGACGGTTGGGATAACAATTTTGATGCGGTCGAGTCGCCCGATGAGAGCGATAAGTCCGCGATGCTCGATCAGGATGCCGCCGAGTAAAGGCGCGCCTGAGTGACGAGCGGACCGTCGTCCACTCGTTTCGTTCAACAGTCAAGAATTCAAACGGCCCGGAGAGTGATTTTCGGGCCGTTCGGGTTTTTGTTTCATCGTATTTTTTCGATGAAACCTTGCAAAGTGATCCCGGATCCCTTATTCATCGTACAAACACGATAGATGAGATGAGGGAGAGATGGGCGAAAGAAACGGCTGCTGCGATCAGAATCCGGTGGATCAAGTCACCATCGATCTGGCGGATGTGAGCGTCAGTGCAGCTGAAGACACAGCGCATCATGGCCCAGGACCGAAAGGGCATCAGAAGTGCTGTGATCATTTCGATCCTTTGGCCCGCGGGTTCAAGGCCCTTGGCCATCCCGCCCGCCTGATGATCCTCCAGAAGCTCAGCTCTCAGAACAGCCATTGCTGTGGCGATATCTGCTCTACCCTGCCGTTGGCGCAGTCGACCGTTTCCCAGCATCTCAAGGTGCTCAGGGAATGCGGTTTCATTCATTTGGAAACCGCCGGGCAGCAGAGTCGTTACAAAGTCGATTTTGATCGACTGGACCAGTTTTTCGGCGCCAACAGCGCTTTCTTCAAGGGGCTCCACGATCGGAGCCTCAAAAACCATGCAGATTAATCCCAATGGCTGATCGATGCCTATGACCATGCGTCGATTGCCGGGGAAGACCTCAGGACCAAGTCATAATGAGAAGTTCTAGATATGCCAGTGAGCCTTACGTGCGCACTGGAGCGTCGGTTGACGCGGAAGCCTCGTCGCTTCAAACCCTGCGCAATCTTTGGCCCTACATCTGGCCCTCAGATCGGGCAGACCTCAAAAAACGCGTTGCTTTTGCTCTAAGCGCCCTGTTTCTGGGCAAGTTGATCAATGTTCTGACGCCCTATGCCTTCAAATGGGCGACGGATGCCCTGTCAGATCCCGCTGCGCCTGATGGCGTGGGCCCCGTGGGCTGGCTTAGTGTGCCGATCATGCTTGTGGCCGCCTATGGCCTGGGCCGGATCATGAATGTGGGCTTTGATCAGCTCAGGGATGGCCTGTTTGCACGGGTCGGGCAGCATGCGGTGCGCAATCTTTCCAACAAGACCTTCCGCCACATGCACAACCTGTCTCTCAGGTTCCATTTGCAGCGGCGCACGGGCGGGCTGTCTCGGATCATCGAGCGCGGGACGCGCGGCATCGAAGGGGTGGTGCGTCACACCATTCTGCATGCCGTTCCCACCTTGTTGCAGTTCGTGATGATGTCTGCCGTCATCGCCTTCCAGTTCGATGTGATCTATCTGGTAATCGTCGTGACCATGGTGGCGCTCTATGTCGCCTTCACTGTGCGGGTAACGGCCTGGCGCATCGACATCCGCCGCCAGATGAATGAATCCGACAATGACGCCAACTCAAAGACCGTCGACAGTCTGCTCAACTTCGAAACCGTGAAGTATTTCGGCAACGAAGAGCGCGAAGCGCATCGCTTTGACCAGTCGATGAAGGTCTATGAGAAAACCGCAATCAGCACCTGGGTGTCGCTGACGTGGTTGAACTTTGGCCAGATCGCTATTTTCTCGACGGGTATGGCGCTGTGCATGGCGCTGTCGGCCCATGCGGTGATGACCGGAACGCAGACGGTCGGTGATTTCGTGCTGATCAATGCGCTGTTGATGCAGCTTGCCATTCCGCTCAACTTCTTCGGCTCCATGCATCGCGAGATCAAGCAGGGGCTGGTGGATCTGGAATCCATGTTCGAGCTGATGCGCGAAGCGCCCGAGGTGACGGACAAGGACGATGCCAAGCCGCTTGACGTTAAAGGCGGGACCGTCCGGTTTGATGACGTGCATTTCGCTTATGATGCCAACAGGCCGATTCTCAAGGGGATCAGTTTCGAAGTGCCAGCGGGCAAGTCGGTCGCGATTGTCGGGCCGTCCGGGGCAGGTAAATCGACGATATCGCGCCTTTTGTTCCGCTTTTATGATGTGACGAGTGGGTCCATCACGATTGATGGACAGGATCTGCGCGATATAGAGCAGCACAGCCTGCGTCAGAATGTGGGCATGGTTCCGCAGGACACGGTCCTGTTCAACGAAACCATCGCCTACAACATCGGCTATGGGCGTCCTGATGCCAGCCGTGAGGAGATTGTCGAAGCGGCTCGCATGGCGCAGGTGTCCGATTTCATCGCGCGCCTTCCCGCCGGGTTCGATACCGAGGTTGGGGAGCGGGGGCTGAAGCTGTCAGGCGGCGAGAAGCAGCGCGTGGCCATTGCCCGGACCATCCTCAAGGCTCCGCCGATCCTCGTTCTCGACGAGGCAACGTCGGCGCTCGATAGCCATACCGAACAGGAAATTCAGACGGCGCTGGATAAGGTGTCACAAAACCGGACGACGGTGGTGATCGCTCACCGATTGTCGACGGTGATCGGGGCGGATGAAATCATCGTGCTTGAGGATGGAGGCATTCGCGAGCGCGGACGTCACGCCGAACTTCTGGAACAGAAGGGACTTTATGCCTCGATGTGGGATCGTCAGCGCGAGGCCAGCGAAGCCGAGGAGCGGCTGCGCAAGGCGGTCGAGAGTGATCGCTCCGGTTACCTGCCCGGTCGCGGTGCTGAACTAGAAGTCGCCGAATAGGTTATGGAACATATTTTGAAAGCCCCATTAAGACAGACTCTTAATGGGGCTTCTTTAGAGATTGATTCGGGATTATTTCGGCTCAATGCCAGCTGTTGGCTCGCGGGTGCAACTCTTGCGAGTCGCGCGAGACAGCGTTTGGGCTAGTCGATTACCGGGCTGCCGTAATCTTTCCAACTCTTGGAGGGGAAATCATACATGCGGCCGCTGTCGCTGCATTCTGGCAAGAGGCAATCGAGGATATAGGGTGCAAGTTCGCTGGGATGCGGCAGGGTCATCGGATCTTCGCCCGGCATTGCCTTGGCGCGCATGCCTGTACGAACAGGCCCCGGATTGAAGCAGTTCACGCCAACGCTGGTCTTTTCGGTTTCTCCGGCATAGGTCCGTACGAGCGCTTCAAGGCCAGCCTTGGAGACCGAATAGACGCCCCAGAAAGGTTTGCATTTATGGGGGGCACCGGAGGTCATGAAGAGCGCACGACCCGCATCTGACTGACGCAGCAGCGGGTCAAGCGAACGAATGAGCCGCCAGTTGGCGGTGAGATTGACACCAAGCACCTTGTCCCAATCCTTCACCGGATCGAGATGTCCGATGGGCGTGACCGCGCCAAGAAGACCGGCATTGCCGAACAGGATATCGAGCTTGCCCCAGCGTTCAAAGATTGCCGCGCCCAGACGATCAATGGCGTCGTAGTCCATCAGATCACACGGAACGAGGGTGGCCGAGCCACCCATTTTCTGGATCTCGTCATCCAGTTCTTCCAGTGCTCCAACGGTCTTGGCAATGGCGATCACGTGTGCGCCTTCGCGCGCCAGAGCAAGGGCCGCGTGCCAGCCTATCCCGCGAGAGGCACCTGTGACGACGGCCAGACGATCCTTGAGGCGTTGTTCGGTCATGTGCTTGGGTCCTTCCCTTATCTCTTCAAGTCTGTGCCAACGCGGCACCGGCCCTAGTCCTTGAGAAGGCCCGGTGCGCGATGATTTTCTTCGCCCTCGAAATCAACCAGATCTGTCGGATAGTCGCCGGTAAAGCAATGATCCGTGAACTGGGGGGCATCGGGATTGCGGCGGTCAAAGCCGCAGGCGCGATAGACACCATCAATCGAGACAAAGCCCAGAGAATCCGCTCCGATATATTTGCGCATGCTTTCCAAGTTCATCTGGGCGGCGAGCAGTTTCTTGCGGTCGGGCGTGTCGATGCCATAAAAGTCCGAATGGGTGATCGGCGGGCTGGCCAGCAGCATATGCACTTCCTTGGCGCCAGCATCGCGCATCATCTGAACAATCTTGGATGAAGTCGTGCCGCGCACCAGACTGTCGTCGACCAGCACGATGCGCTTGCCTTCGACCTGAGAGCGGTTGGCGGAGTGCTTGAGACGGACCCCGAGGGCCCTGATCTGCTGGGTCGGCTCGATGAAGGTTCGTCCCACATAGTGGTTGCGGACGATGCCCAATTCGAACGGGATGCCGATTTCCTGCGCATAGCCAAGAGCGGCAGGCACACCGGAATCGGGCACGGGCACGACCACGTCCACATCGAGCGGACATTCCTTGGCCAGTTCGGCACCCAGCGATTTGCGCACTTCATAGACGGAGCGACCGGCGATGAAGGAATCGGGCCGGGAGAAATAGATATATTCAAAGATATCCAGCCGTGCGGGGCGTTCAGCGAAAGGATGGAAGCTTCGAATGCCGTCTTCCTTGGTGCAAACGATGACTTCGCCGTTCTTGACCTCGCGCACGAATTTCGCACCGATCATGTCAAGAGCACAGGTCTCTGAGGCAAACACGGGTGAGCCGTTCAAATCACCAAGCACAAGCGGACGGATGCCCAGCGGGTCGCGGGCACCAATCAGTTTCTTGCGCGTCAGGGCAACCAGAGCATAGCCGCCTTCCATCTGCCGGATGGCGTCGATGAAGCGGTCGATGATGTCGGATTCGCGGCTCTTGGCAATCAGCTGGAGAACGACCTCGGAGTCCGATGTGGACTGGAAAATCGCGCCGCGCTTGATCAGCGAGCGGCGCAGGGTCATGGCATTGGTAAACTGGCCATTGTGGGCAACGGCGATGCCGCCCCCTTCGAGCTCAGCAAACAGAGGCTGGACATTCCGAAGGCCAGCGCCGCCTGCGGTCGAGTAGCGGTTGTGACCGATCGAGACGTTGCCGGGCAGGCGCTCAAGCACGTCCGAATTGGAGAAATTATCACCCACGAGGCCAAAACGGCGTTCAAGATGGAAATGCTCGCCATCATATGTGGCGATGCCGGCAGCCTCCTGACCGCGGTGCTGCAGCGCATGCAGGCCCAGAGCGGTGAGGGCGGCGGCATCATCCGCGCCAACAATACCGAACACGCCACATTCCTCGTGCAGCGTATCTCCTTCGCCGTTCCAGTCGTCGTCTTGATGAAGCTCAGAGGAGGAACCTGATTCCGACGCGCAGAGCGCAGCGGAGGCCGAGCTGTCGTCTTCAATCATTGAGAAGTCTTGAGACGTGGGGTTTTGTCTCTGTTCAGACATGGGCGAGAAGTCCTTCAAAAACCCGACTGCTCCGATCGAATAGGGGAACCCGAGGGATGTCGTGGTGTCATTTGATCTTCTGATGAGAGCACCAATTGCGCTTTTGAGCGCAAAATGGATGCACTGATCTACAAACGAAGAATGGCGGGACATACCCGCCAATTCCATGGAGTGTTCCTACCATACCCATGCGGCTTCGTCAGCTACGCAAATGTATAGAAGGGCGATTCATTGCAACGTTTATTGCTTTGCCGTGGTGCTGGCAATCTCGCCGATGGCATCGCGTTCGTCGTTCGAATAGCTGGCTTCCTCGTTCGGAGGCGTGCCTTCGCGCTGCTGGCGGATCTTTTCCATCAGCTGTTCCTGAGGATCTTCGGGCAACAGACTGATCAGCTTGTCTCCCATTTCATTGAGAAATGGCTTGGACTTGGCCTGAGCAACCCAGTTGGGCTGCTTGTCCTCTGGAACGAACCAGTTGAAGAAGATCAGGGCGACGGCCATCAGGATCGCGCCGCGCAAGGCACCAAAAACGAAGCCCAGCGTCCGGTCAAGGGCGCCAATGCGGCTGTCCAGCACGAAGTCGGAAATCTGGATGGTGATGAAGGACACCACGATGAGTGTGATGAGAAAGATCCCCAAAGCCGTTGCGGCCTGAGCAACAAGGGGTTGCGTCAAGTAGGGGGTGACCATCGGCAGAACCACGTCGAAAAGCTTCAGCGTTGCGAACGCGGCCGCAACCCAGGCGCCGATCGCAAGGACTTCACGCACGAAGCCGCGAATCATGGCGAGGAAAGCCGAAATCAGCAAGACGACAAGTAAAATGACATCTAGGAGTTCGATGGGCATCAGAAATCGATCCTGTTATCTGGCCTGGACTGCAAAAGCTCTTTAACACCTGCATACGAAAAACTGCAAGTGCCGCTTTGCCCCTCTATAGGGTGCGAAGTTGGCAAGAGCAAGGTTTTTTGCACCTGTTATCAATCCTCAGGATTGTCTGTGGGATTGAGGTTCGAGCCGACGGCGATCCGTGCAACCAAATCGGTGAGGCCTTCAAGCCCTGAGAGTTCGAGTTCAGGTGTTTTGACGGATTTGAGCACCCCTTCGGGAACAACGGCACTCGAAAAGCCCAATTTGGCTGATTCCTTGATGCGCGTTGGCGCATGGGAGACTGGTCTGATCGCTCCGGACAGGCTGATCTCGCCGAAATAGACCGCTTCGGATGGCAAGGCCACGCCAGCAAGAGACGAGACCAAAGCTGCGGCAACTGCTAGATCTGCTGCCGGTTCGCTGATCTTCATGCCGCCTGCGACATTGAGATAGACGTCATGGCCAGACAGGCGCACCCCGCAATGGGCGTCCAAGACAGCAAGGATCATGGATAGGCGGCTTGTGTCCCAGCCAACCACAGCGCGACGCGGTGTTCCCAGAGGTGACTGGGCGACAAGCGCCTGAATTTCCACCAGAAGCGGGCGGGAGCCTTCCATGCCGGCAAAGACCGCTGCACCCGGCGCAGAAAGATTGCGTTCGCCCAAAAACATGGCCGATGGATTGGCAACCTGACTGAGGCCGCCGCCTGTCATCTCGAACACGCCGATTTCGTCGGTGGGACCGAAGCGGTTCTTGATGGCGCGCAGGATGCGGAACTGATGGCCGGAGTCGCCTTCAAACTGGAGCACACCATCGACCATATGTTCCACAACGCGTGGCCCGGCAATCTGTCCATCCTTCGTGACGTGCCCCACAAGGATCACCGCTGCGCCGGTCTGCTTGGCATATCGGATCATGGCCTGTGCGGATGCCCGCACCTGCGTGACCGTTCCCGGTGCGCTGTCGGCGCTGTCGGTCCACAGGGTCTGGATCGAATCAATGATCACCATTTCAGGGGGCGGGCCTGCGGTGAGGGTGGCCAGAATGTCTTCGACGCTCGTCTCGGCCGCAAGTTCCACAGTCTCTTTGGCAAGGCCAAGACGGGCGGCGCGAAGGCGAACCTGATCGATGGCTTCCTCGCCGGAGATATACACCACGCGGTGGCCGCGTTTGGTCAGTGCAGCCGATGCCTGAATGAGCAGGGTGGACTTGCCGATCCCCGGATCTCCGCCCAGCAGGAGAACCGATCCCTTGACGAAGCCTCCGCCGGTGACGCGATCCAGTTCGGCGACGTTGGTTGTGATTCGGGGGGCGGGCTGCTCCTGGCCGGACAGGGAGACAAGCTCGACAATTCGGCCGCTCTTGCCGCGGACGGTCTTGGGGGAGCCGCCGATGCCGGCGCCTTCCTTTTCTTCCATGATCGAGTTCCACTCGCCGCACGCCTCGCAGCGGCCAGCCCAGCGATTGGTAACTGCACCGCAAGTTTGACAGACGAAAGTGGATTTGGAGCGCGCCATTGGGAGGGGCTTTCTGAGCATCTGGCTCGTTGCATCAAGGGATGCTGCGCCATCGAATCGGAACCGGTTTATCTTTATAGATAGCGACGCAGACTACGCAAGCCAAGGCTGGTCAGAAGCTCATAGCCGATGGTGCCGGCAATTGCAGCCACTTCGTCGATGGGCATGTGAGGGCCGAACAGCTCAACCCAGCTTCCGCGCTTCACTGCGTCTTCCGGTATGTCAGTGACGTCGATGATCGTCAGGTCCATGGTCACGCGCCCGATGATCGGGGCCTCATAGCCCTCGATATAGACGCGCGCGCCCTTGCGCTTGTCGCTGCTGGAGCCGGTGCGCAGATAGCCGTCGGCATATCCCATGTTGATGATTGCAAGGCGACTGTCCCGCTTGGTGACTTCACTCGCGCCGTAGCTCACCGATTGTCCCTTAGGGACGTGGCGGGTGGAGAGGACGCGACTGTTCAGGGTCACCACGGTCTGCATGGGATTGGGGCGGTTGCTGGTCGCCAGACCGCCATAAAGCGCGATGCCGGGGCGGGTCAGGTCGAAATGATAGTCGGGGCCCAAAAACACACCGGCCGAGTTGGCGAGCGAGGCAGGAATGTCGGGGAAGAGGGCGCGGATGGCGCGAAAACGGTCAAGCAGCGTGCTGTTCAGCGGATGGTGCGGATCATCGGCGCAGGCCAGATGGCTCATGATGAGTGTCGGGGTGAAGGGGGGCGGTTGCGTTGTCCATGCGTCGGACAATTTGTGGGCCGCCTTCTTGCTCAGCCCCAGCCTGTTCATCCCGGTGTCGAAATGCAGTCCGCAGGGCAATGCCTCGCCAATTGATCTGCAATAGCGGGACCACAGGTCGATCTCCTCGTAGCAGCCAAGCACCGGGCGAACCCGGTGCGTATGGTAGTAGGACATGGTGGCGTCCGTATCATCGCCAACGAGGCCATTGAGCGCATAAAGGGTGGCGTCGGGCAGGGTGCTGCGGGCACGGGCGCCTTCCTGAGGATGGGCAACGAAGAAGGTTCGGCATCCGGCTTGCCACAGGGTCTTTGCCGCTTCTTCCAGCCCGGTGCCGTAGGCGTCAGCCTTGATGACAGCGGAGCATTCGGCCTCGCCGCTCTTTTCGACCAAATCGGCGTAATTGATCTCAAGCGCACCAAGATCGATGGTCAACAGACTGCCGGCAATGGCCGCATCACCAGCAGACAGATGTTTCACATGTGGGGCAAGGCGGGAGGAGATTGGATCCTGCGTCATGTGATTTCGACTTTCCGGCTCGGGCAGCTTTAGCTGTCTTGCGCTTTGGTCAGCACAAGGCCTTTGGGGTATCAAGGAAACCAGAGCATCTTCCGATTATTGAGACGGCTTGGTATGAGCGAAAGGGGCTTCAGTCACTGGTGTTGTCTGCCAGATCGTCTCGGTCGCCCACAACCAGATAATGCACTTCTCGGGCAAAGCGCAAGGATGGTTTCACAGCAAACAGCACCGAGCCGATCAGAAAACACCATGTGCCGGGGATTAGCCAGCTATGGTAGAAGAACATCACCGAGCCAATGATAAACAGCAGGGCCGCGCCTAAATCCACCAGAGAATAGGCCAACTCGTAGACTGCATAGATCTGTGTGTGCTGTCTAGATCGGTTGGGGGCATCGTGTTGAAAGATTTTCATGACTAGGCCCTCTAAAGACGGGATCGCAGGGTGATGCTGATTGCCAACCCGCAATCGGACTTGATACGGGTTCGCGCCATGCAAGCATATTGCGATTGAGGCAGCAAGGCGTTGATGCGCCCTGTCCCTTTAAAAGGGTGGCATCACGAGGCGCGCCTATTCGTAATTATCGGGCAGATAGTCTTCGCGTGCGAGATCGGAGAAGCGGGTGAATTCACGCTGGAAGGCGACAGGAACGGCACCTGTCGGGCCGTGACGCTGCTTGGCGATGAGAATTTCGGCCTTGCCCATGGCTCGGTCCATTTCGGACTGCCATGTGAAGTGCTCCTCGGTTCCCGGCTTGGGTTCTAGACGTTCGAGATAATATTCCTCGCGATAGATGAACATCACAACGTCGGCGTCCTGCTCGATGGAGCCGGATTCACGAAGGTCGGCGAGCTGCGGTCGTTTGTCGTCGCGGGACTCGACCTGACGGGAAAGCTGAGACAAGGCGATGACCGGAACGGCCAGTTCCTTGGCGAGGGCCTTGAGCCCGGTGGTGATCTCGGTGATCTCTTGCACGCGGCCCTGCGAGGCCTTGGACGAAGAGCCACTCAACAGCTGCAGATAGTCAATGATCAAAAGATCGAGGCCCTTCTGGCGCTTCAGCCGTCTGGCGCGCGCGGCAAGCTGGGCAATGGAAATGCCACCGGTCTGGTCGATGTGCAGTGGGGTGATCTGCATTTCCTGCGCCTTGTGGGCGATGCGGGAAAACTCTTCCTGATCCACCTTGCCTCGGCGAATCTTTTCCGACGACACCATGGCCTGTTCGGCGATGACACGGGTGGCGAGCTGTTCGGCACTCATTTCGAGCGAGAAGAAGCCAACGACGCCGCCGTTCATCGTCTTCATGGAGCCGTCGGGCTGTTCCTCGGCCTTATACGCACTTGCCACGTTGTAGGCGATGTTGGTGACCAGAGAGGTCTTGCCCATGGCGGGACGGGCGGCGAGGATGATCAAATCCGAATGCTGCAGGCCACCCATCTTCTGATCGAGATCCTTAAGGCCGGTGGAGATGCCCGACAGTTGGCCGTCTCGCTTGTAGGCGGCCTCCGCCATTTCAATTGCTTCGGTTGCCGCTGCGGCAAAGGAGACAAAGCCGCCGTTTGATCCGCCGGTTTCAGCCAGTTCGAACAGACGCTTTTCTGCATCCTCGATCTGGGCCCGCGGCGGGGTGTCAATGGGTGCATCGAAGGCGACATTGACCACATCGGTGCCGATGTCGATGAGGTTGCGCCGAGTCGCAAGATCCATGATCAGGAGGCCGAAATCCTCGGCGTTGATGATCGAGGTTGCTTGCGAGGCAAGGCGCAGCAGATAGATGTCGATGGGGGTGTCTGCGACCATGTGGTCGGCTGGGAAAAAGGTTTTCAGCGTCACCGGCGAGGCGATCTTGCCAGCCCGAATGAGCTGGGCCGTCTTCTCGAAAATCTCGCGCAAATTGGGATCATAGAAATGGTGCGGCTTGAGAAAGGCCTCGACGCGATCATAGGTCTGGTTGTTGACCAAAATCGCGCCCAACAGCTGCTGTTCCGCTTCCAGATTGTGCGGTGCTTGACGCGCGGCAACAGAGTCCGCGCTATCGCGTTTTGCAGCAATTTCCATGTTCATCCTCATTTCAACGTGATGAACAAGATAGTCACAGGATGCACTGGAATTGAAGCGCAGTGATTGCAATTCACGGCAATCAACAGCGGAAAGTTTTTTTCTTTTTCTTTCGCTGGACTCTGTTGCCGTATTCGAGTCCTTGGCGAGAGAATCGCTCGCCCGGAAAAGGCCAGATAACCGGGGCGAGTCGTGCAAAAGAAAAGGCCCGGAACAACAGCTCCGGACCTTGATGCTTCAGGCTCTGCATTGGCTCAGCCTTGCAGATTTGAACGCGATAGATCGCTTATTTTTCTTCTTCTTCTGCAGCGTCTTCTTCAGCAACGTCTTCGGCTGCGTCGTCAGAGGCTTCTTCGCCTTCGATTTCCTCGAGCAGTTCTTCGTCAAGCTCGAGATCCTCTTCGAATTCGAAGCCAGCATCACGCTCGGTCAGGGTCAGATCTTCACCAGCAGACTGACGGTCGGCTTCGTCCTGAGAACGAGCGACGTTGGCGGTCACGATGAGATCGACTTCAGGGTGCAGAATCACGGTTACATCGTGCATGCCGATAGTTTTGATCGGGCGATCCAGAGAAATCTGGTTGCGGGAGAAGGAGACACCATCTGCAGTCAGGGCGTCGGCCAGATCGCGGGTGGAAACGGAGCCGTAAAGCTGGCCGGTTTCGGAGGCCGCACGAATGACGGTGATGGTCTTGGCGCCAATGCGTTCCTTGAGAGTTTCTGCTTCGGAGCGTGCTTCCAGGTTGCGGGCTTCCAGCTGAGCGCGCTCTGCTTCAAAGCGTTTCTTGTTGGCTGCGGATGCGCGGATGGCTTTGCCCTGCGGCAGAAGGAAGTTACGCGCGTAACCGGGACGTACACTGACGATTTCGCCCATCTGGCCGAGTTTCGCGATGCGTTCAAGAAGAATCAGATCCATTTTGGTCTCCATTTGCCGCCCGAGGCGGCTGTTGTTTCTTGTTTCTTATTTCGGGATCAGGCCCTAGGGCCCGGATTGATTGGGTCCGTCCTGAGGTCCGCCACCACCAGAAGGTGGGGTAGAAAACCGGGACCGGACATTCACGAGAATTTCGCTGACACCCAGAATGATCAGAATGATGCCGATCCACTGGAATACGACCAACAGGATATAGGTCGTCCAGAGAAGAGCGGTTCGGGCCGGGGTATTTTGGGAGAGGCAGTGCATGACAGACAGGCCGACCAGCATCAAGGCAGAGCCGAGGCTTGAAGCGACGATCTGGGAAAATACACCGGGCAGTCCGGACAAGAGCAGCAATCCGGCGAGTGCCACCAGAAAGACATAGACGCTTGTTACCGGCATGGTCAGTTGATGCAGATCCGGCCAAGGGCGATTGAGCCGTCCGGATTTGGCAACAATCTTGCCGGCCAGATAGAGATTGATTGCTGTGCTGATGACGATCATCACAGCCGAAGCTGTCGGCGCGAGGCGGCTGATGAGAGTGACCAGATCATCAATGTTGACGCCGGAATTTTCTAATGCCGACTGTTGCTGGGCATTGTAGACCTGCTGCATCAGGGTGGCGATGGTATCCCGGTAGGCATCCAGACTGAACCCGAATGGCACGAACATGGCCATGGACGCGAGGATCGCGATGACCGCGATCCAGATCAGCAGGCGCTCGAGCGGATACCACTGGACATCGTCTTCGCCCTCTTCGGTCTTCATCGCCCGGCTGAGGCCGATGAGGTGCGTGACCCACCAGGCGGGCAGCGAGTTCAGGACGGCAAACAGCAGACCTGCGAGTGGGCCGATGACGATGGCAAGTACGAGGCCCGACGTGATAACAGCGACCAGTCCGGCAAAGGTGCCCCATCCAAGGGACGCAATCATCAGGGGAAGGGGGGAGATCAGCACCAGTATGAAGCCAAGACCAACCACCCCTCCGGCATAACCGGACAGGTTGAGCAGCGCGGTACAAAGACCGGCGATGATGCCTATGATCAGAAAATGGTTCATTCGCTTGGCTGTCCCGCTTGCCCCTTAGGGTCTTTGCTGGCGGTTAGAGTCAGGTCGCAATGCCTGTCCCAACGGTCGATTGTCTGTCTTTATTGGGTGCTCCGTTTGGGGAGCGTCGGGAAGGGCGGAAAGCCGCCCATCCCGGGATTTCAAGGTCAGTCAGCGATTAGCTGATGACATAAGGCAGAAGGCCGAGGAAGCGAGCGCGTTTGATGGCACGGGCCAGTTCGCGCTGTTTCTTGGCAGAGACTGCCGTGATACGGCTTGGTACGATTTTGCCGCGCTCGGAAACGTAGCGCTGCAGAAGACGGATGTCTTTGTAATCGATTTTCGGTGCATTATCGCCGGAGAATGGGCAAGTTTTGCGACGGCGGAAGAAAGGACGACGTGCTCCAGACATATTTCTTGCTCCTCTTACTCAGCTGCTGTTTCTTCGGTGTTTTCACGACGCGGACGACGATCGCCACGATCGCCTCGGTCACCGCGATCGCCACGGTCCCCACGAGGGCCACCACGATCACCGCGTCCACCACGATCACCGCCACGGCGGTCATCACGGTCGCGCTTCTGCATCATCGCGGACTGCTCTTCTTCGTGCTCGTCAACGCGGATGGTCATGAAGCGCATGACATCTTCGTTGATCCGCATCTGACGTTCCATCTCGGCAATGCCATCGGGCTTGCTGTCGATGTTCATCAGAACATAGTGAGCCTTGCGGTTCTTATTGATGCGGTATGCGATGGATTTCAGACCCCAGAATTCCACCTTGCCGACGGTGCCTTCATATTCGGAAATCAGGGTCTTATACTGCTCGACCAGTGCCTCAACCTGCTGCTGAGAAATGTCCTGGCGAGCAAGGAAAACGTGCTCGTAAAGCGCCATAGTTCCTGCCTTGTCTGTTGGTTTCAACTTATCAGCCCGACCGGCGCGAAGCCTCCAAAAAGCCTTTGATAGACAAGGCTTCTTTGAGAAATACATGCTTTATAGAGCGAGGACACCGAAAGTCGGAACAATGGTTGTTCCTACCAAGCCGCGTTTTTCCGATATCAGGAAATTCAGGCAATAGTCTTCCGTTCAGCCCTCGGCCTCGCCATGCTGATTGGCGCTTTATAGACGATTTTTGCCAATGTGCAAGGGGAATTCGGGGTGAATTTGGGGCAAATCGCAGGCATTGGTGGAAAGGTGCCATTTTGGTGCCCTTATAGCAGGCAGTTCATTCGATGTGAACGCACCGAGACTTGAAGGCTGTCCTTTTTGCCGACTTTTATGCTTTCCAAAGACCTCTATAAAGGAGCACTGGTTGCCGTTTCTACGGCCTTTGGGGGAAAAGGCCTCAAACGGGGTGGAAAGTGGCGGAAAACGGCGGATTGGTTCTGGCAAGGCTTGACTTCTGATATCATTGCCGCCAAGTGATCTAACAAATCGTACGCGAGCCGTGAAGGCCCATATCGCGAATTGAACCCTTCACAGCAAGAAGAAAAACAAGGTTGGAAACGAAATGAGCATTGCATTTACTTTTCCCGGTCAGGGCAGTCAGGCCGTTGGCATGGGCAAAGCACTGGCAGATGAATATGTGGTTGCACGGGCAGTCTATGAAGAAGTCGATGACGCTCTTGGCGAGAAACTTTCCGATGTCATGTGGAATGGCCCGGCGGAAGACCTGACCCTCACACGCAATGCTCAGCCCGCTTTGATGGCGGCGTCCATTGCCGCGATGCGGGTGCTGGAAGAAAAGGGCCTCAAACTCAAAGACCAGGTGGCCTATGTTGCCGGGCATTCACTTGGCGAATATTCTGCGCTTGCCGCCTCTGGCGCGCTCAGCCTTGCCGATACTGCCCGTCTGTTGCGCACGCGCGGCGAAGCCATGCAGAAGGCCGTGCCGGTCGGTAAGGGCGCCATGGCTGCCATTCTGGGCATGAGCCTTGAGGATGTTAAGGCGGTTGCCGACGAAGCTGCCGATGGCGAAGTCTGTCAGGTTGCCAACGACAATGCGACCGGGCAGGTAGTGATCTCCGGGGCCAAGGGCGCGGTTGAGAAGGCCGCTGATCTGGCCAAGGAAAAAGGCGCGATGAAGGCAGTTCTTCTGCCGGTCAGTGCTCCATTCCATTGTGCCCTGATGGCGCCTGCGGCTGATGTCATGGCCGATGCTTTGGCAAAAGTGAGCATTTATGCACCGAGCGTGCCGCTCGTGGCCAACGTTCTGGCGAGCCCGATCACCGACCCTGAAGCCATTCGCAAGCATCTGGTTGAACAGGTCACGGGCATGGTACGCTGGTCCGAATCCATATCCTGGCTGGCCAACAACGGGGTTGATTGCCTGTTCGAAGTCGGCACCGGCAAGGTTCTGACCGGTCTGGCGCGCCGAATCGTCAAAGGCATCGGCACCGTCAAGGTTGGCGAACCGGGCGACATCGAAGCCGCAATGGCCAAGCTTGCCTGAATCTTTGGTAAAGTCCGAAACAAGCCTATATTGAAGAATGACAGCTTGCTGCCGCCTTTGGTCTGATACCTTGCGGCAGCCAGCCTCGCCAGGTGGGGCTCAAGGCCCTTTGCTCCATTGGCAAGACAGAAGAAACAAGACAGAAAAGACTTGGGAGTCATCATGTTTGATTTGAGCGGAAAGTGTGCCCTGGTTACCGGAGCAAGTGGAGGGATTGGCGAAGCCATTGCCACCGCTTTGCACCAGCAGGGTGCAACGGTCGCGCTGTCCGGGACGCGCGTCGAGGTGCTCGAGGCGTTGGCTGAGAAACTGGGTGGAGAACGCCTGTTCGTGACACCGGCCAATCTGTCAGATCCGGAGTCCGTTGCCGGTCTGGTCTCGGATGCCGAGGGTGCCATGGGGCAGCTCGACATTCTGGTCAACAATGCTGGCATCACGCGCGATGGCCTGTTCATGCGCATGAAGGACGAAGACTGGGAGCAGGTGCTCAATGTCAATCTGACGTCCGCGATGCGTTTGTCACGTGCGGCTCTCAGGGGCATGATGAAGCGCCGCTTTGGCCGTATCATCGGGATCACCTCGATCGTTGGTGTGACGGGCAATCCGGGGCAGGGTAACTATGCTGCGGCCAAGGCTGGCATGATCGGCATGACCAAGTCGCTGGCTCAGGAAGTGGCGGCACGCGGCATCACGGCCAACTGCATTGCACCGGGCTTCATCCGCACAGCGATGACCGAGAAGCTCAATGAAAAGCAGCAGGAAGCCATCAATGGTTCCATTCCTGCATCGCGCATGGGGACGCCGGAAGAAATCGCAGCTGCGGCTGTCTACCTTGCCAGCAACGAGGCTGCCTACGTCACCGGCCAGACGTTGCATGTCAACGGCGGTATGGCGATGATCTGATCGTCGTCGCTGGTTTTTTGGACTGGAAAAGCCTTGCGAAGTTAAAGACAATTGCTTTTGTGGGCAATTCCTGATCTTCTCAAGCGCGACAAAGTATGATACGAACCGCGCGAATTCCGGTGAAAGCCAGCTTTTGGGCTGATTTGGAAGCGGTTTAACAGCCAGGTGCCCGGTTGAAGATCTGATGGTGGATCTGGTGGGCCAATTGGCAATGTACGAACTCGGGAAATTGATTTGTGCGGCGATTGGCCAAAACAAGCTGTTTTTCCAAACTTGATCGAATAGTAACTTTGAGGAAAGAACATGAGCGATATCGCTGAACGCGTAAAGAAAATCGTGATCGAACATCTCGGCGTAGACGCTGAAAAGGTCACCGATTCTGCAAGCTTCATTGACGACCTGGGCGCAGACAGCCTTGATACCGTTGAACTGGTTATGGCTTTCGAAGAAGAATTCGGTACCGAAATTCCAGACGATGCTGCAGAGACCATCCAGACCGTTGGTGATGCTGTCTCCTTCCTGAAGAAAGCTGCAGGCTAATTATTTTTGACAGGGTGTGATTCTCACGCCGTGTTGATCGAATGGATCCGGAAGGAGTGTAACTCCTTTCGGATTTTTTTGTTTCGGGCTTTTCTTCACAGGTCGAATGGTCAATCGGACTAGCCAGAGCATGAATAAGTGACGAATAGGGCTTACTTCTCCCGAAATTTGCGGTAATAAAGTTGTCATATCTCACTTGCCCCCCGAGTGAACTCAGGTAGAGGCAGGACTACAAAATTACAGGAATGATCGGAGACTAAGGATGAGACGAGTTGTCGTGACCGGCATGGGTATGGTCAGTCCGTTGGGTAACGGGGTCGAAACGACATGGTCCAATATTCTGGCAGGAAAAAGCGGTGCATCGAAAGCGAGTGGCTTCGAGATCGATGACCTTGCCTGCCAGATCGCCTGCCAACTGCCCTTCGGTGATGGTTCCGATGGCACCTTCAATCCTGACGATACGCTCCCAGTTAAAGAACAGCGCAAGGTTGATCCCTTCATCCTCTATGCAATCGCAGCTGCTGATGAAGCGATTGCAGATGCTGGCTGGAAGCCCGAGAGTTATGAAGACCAGATTGCATCCGGCGTTATGATTGGGTCCGGCATCGGCGGGCTGCTTGGCATCGAGAAGGCCGCCTACGATCTTGCCGAAAAAGGTCCGCGGCGCATCAGCCCGTTCTTCATTCCTGGACGTCTCATCAATCTGGCATCGGGTTATGTGTCCATCCGTCATGGTCTCAAAGGGCCGAACCACGCGGTTGTCACCGCCTGTTCCACCGGTGCCCATGCGATCGGCGATGCTGCTCGTCTCATCGCTCTTGGCGATGCTGACGTGATGGTTGCTGGTGGCACCGAGTCTCCGGTTGGACGTCTTTCTTTGGCCGGTTTCAATGCCTGCCGTGCCTTGTCGACCCACTTCAACGATGAACCGGAAAAGGCTTCGCGTCCGTATGACAAGGATCGCGACGGCTTCGTCATGGGCGAAGGGGCCGGTGTGGTCGTGCTCGAGGAATATGAGCATGCCGTGGCGCGCGGCGCCAAGATCTACGCTGAAGTGAGCGGCTATGGCCTTTCGGGTGATGCACACCATATCACGGCTCCGGCCGAAGATGGTGATGGTGCCTTCCGGTGCATGACGTCCGCCCTCAAGCGCGCCAATGTGGCTCCGGATGAGATCGACTATATCAATGCTCACGGCACGTCCACTCCGCTCGGTGACGAGATTGAACTGCATGCCATTGAACGTCTGGTTGGCGATGCGGCTGATGGTCTGACGATGTCCTCGACCAAGTCAGCCATCGGGCACCTGCTCGGGGCTGCGGGGTCGGTCGAAGCGATCTTCTCCTTGCTCGCCATTCGCGATCAGGTTGCTCCGCCGACGCTGAACCTTGACAACCCGTCCATCGATACAAAAATCGATCTTGTGCCCTACAAACCAAAGAAAATGGACATCAAGGTTGTTTTGTCCAACTCCTTCGGCTTTGGCGGGACCAATGCGTCGCTGGTGTTTCGTGCGTTTGAATGAATTTGAGGCGTGGGTACCCGTCTGAGATGGTGTGGATATCGTCTCTTTTTTGCCATGAATGACCCGTAGAGCCTTGCAGGCTCAAGAATAGTTCTATCGAGGGCTTTTTGCCGTTTCTGCGCTCGGTTATCGAGCGCGCCGGATGATCGTCTTCTGCTCGCGCGGGAGACATTCGGTAAAGGAAGTGGTGAAGCGCCCGGAAGGCGAACGCCGGTCAAACCAGACAGATTTGAGGCCGAGATGGTTGAAGAAACCGACGACAAGGACAAGGCGCCGAAGAAGCCCGAAGAGGAAGCCACGGATGCTGCTGGCGAGGAAACCTCAGCCGACGCCTCTGCCGGTGAGGAAACCGGGGAGAGCACTGTCTCGGATGATGTTGATCCTGCCGCGTCGCGCGATGATGACAAGGCAGAGGATCACAAGGCTAGCGCGGCTGATGACAGTGTCGAAGACGCCGACAATGCTCCGGCGTCTGATGCGCAATCAGATGCGAAGGTAGACTCTGGGGTCGTCACAACGAGCGGTGATGAGACTGACAAGGCTACCGCTGAAGAAACCACGCCACAATCCGCTGACGCGGATGTGCGGGGGACTGGCGCGCCCGTTCCGCCGCCGATGGCTGACAGTGCTGCCATCAAGTCTCCCAAGGGGGCCAGACAGGCGATCGAGCCTGATACGCCGCCGCCGCCGCCCAATCGGTCCAAGGCTGTGCGCCACCCGGTCGTGGTCTTCATGAACTTCATTCTGACAGTGCTCATCCTTGCGGTGATCGCCGCTGGCGGTTTGGTCTATTACGGCAAGCAGACCTTTCTGGAGCCGGGGCCGTTGCGCAAGGAGAAGACTATCCTTGTCAGTCGTGGTACTGGCCTTGCGACCATCGCGGGTATCCTTGAGCGACAGAATGTCATCAGCAATCAGACGATTTTCAGATACGGCGTCCAGCTCTATCAGCAGGAAGGTGCTCTGAAGGCCGGGGAATATCTCTTCAGTCCGGGCATCTCGATGCATCAAGTGATGAGCATTCTCACATCCGGCAAGTCGATCCTGCATTCCTTGACGATTCCAGAAGGCTATACTTCGTATCAGGTTGTTGAGGTACTCAAAACCAATGATGTGCTTCTTGGCGAGATCAAGGACGTGCCCGAAGAGGGTGTGGTCCTGCCGGAGACCTACAAATTCTCGCGTGGTACGACGCGTGCCGAAATGCTCAAGCGCATGAAGTCCTCTCACACGCGAGCCGTTGATGAGATCTGGGCACGTCGTGCTCCTGATTTACCGCTCAAAGACAAACGGGAATTTGTCACGCTGGCGTCGATTGTCGAGAAGGAAACCGGCATGGCTGCCGAACGGACCCGCGTTGCCGGGGTGTTCGTCAACCGGCTCAATCAGGGAATGCGTCTGCAGACCGACCCAACGGTGGTCTATGGCATCTTTGGCGGCAAGGGCAAGCCCTCGGGGCGTCCGATCTTCCGCTCTGATCTCGATAAGCCGACACCCTACAACACGTATCAGATCGACGGATTGCCGCCCGGACCGATTGCCAACCCGGGGCGTGCTGCTCTGGAAGCGGTCGCCAACCCCAGCCGAACCAACGAATTGTTCTTCGTTGCGGATGGAACGGGAGGGCATGTCTTCTCGGAAACGCTCAAGCAGCACAATATCAACGTCAAGCGCTGGCGCGCGATCGAGAAGCAGCGGATCGAAGGCCTCAAGAAGCAGAGTGAATGATCGGTCTGCCCTTCAAGAGGTTTACAAAGGCATCAAGGCAAAGGCCATCGCGCGTGCGGTGGCCTTTCTTTGTCAGGGCTTCTTATGCGGCCATAAACGGGATGTATTTCCGCAAGTTGTTGATATTTTGATCTTTTGCAAGGACTTGAAGAACCAGACGAGGCACTGTCCTTGACAGGGGATCAGGTGTTTTCGATGGTAGATCCCGATTCTGGTTGGCGGGGGAGACCCCGTCTGCATGTATGGCGAGGATAGCAGCACATGGCGTTAGTGAGCATGACCGGTTTTACCCGGGTCAGCGGCAGTTTTCAGACCTGTCGATGGATCTGGGAGATCAAGACGGTCAACGGCAAGGGACTTGACCTGAGATTGCGTCTTCCATCGGGCTTCGACGATCTGGACCGCCCCTTGCGCCAGCTTTTGGGCGAGCGACTCAATCGGGGATCTTGCTTTATTAGCCTCAATATCCAACAGGAGACGAGCACGTCGAGCTTGAAGGTGAATGAGCAGGTGCTTGATGCTGTTCTTGAAACCATGAAAAAGATTGAAGACCGCATCGAAGTCCGCAAGCCCAGTCTTGACGGTTTGCTGGCCATCAAGGGTGTGCTGGAGCCGGTTGAGGATGACCAGTCCGAGGAGACCAAGACGGCCCTCAATGCTGCGCTGCTTGAAAGCTTCAAGGCTGCGATTGCCGATGTGGAGGAAATGCGGCAGTCGGAAGGGGCGGCGCTCGAGCAGATTTTGGTGCAGCGGGTGGAGGAACTTGAAGCTTTGACCAAGGCGGCGGAAGACTGTCCCGCCCGGTCAGCCGAGGCCATACGCGAAAAGCTTCGATTGCAGATCGCGCGGATCATCGAGGCCGACAAGGGGCTTGATGAAGACAGGCTGTATCAGGAAGCCGTTTTGATGGCGGGCAAGGCGGATATCCGCGAGGAGCTTGATCGGCTCTATGCCCACTGTGAAGCCGTTCGATCCCTTCTCAGGGAGGAGCGTCCTGTCGGACGCAAGCTTGATTTCCTGGCGCAGGAATTCAACCGCGAAGCCAACACACTGTGCTCCAAGTCCAATGACACGAGCCTCACGGCCATTGGGCTTGAACTCAAGACGACCATCGAACAGCTGCGCGAGCAGATCCAGAATGTGGAGTAGTCACTGATGAGCGAACCGAAGATGATCCGCCGGGGGTTGATGCTGGTGCTGTCGTCCCCGTCCGGTGCGGGCAAGTCAACCATAGCGCGGCATCTGCTTGACAGCGAACGCAATCTCGAACTGTCCGTTTCCGCGACGACACGGGCGAAGCGGGGCAGTGAGATTGATGGTGTGCATTATCATTTTCTCTCAGAGCGCCAGTTTCATGCCATGCGTGACCGCGGGGATCTTCTGGAATGGGCCGAAGTGCATGCCAATTTCTATGGCACGCCGCGTGATCCGGTCGAGGAGGCCCTTTCTCAGGGGCGCGATGTTCTGTTCGATATTGACTGGCAGGGAACGCTGCAGCTCAAGAAGGCGGCGCGCAAGGATGTGGTCTCGATATTCATCCTGCCTCCGTCGATGGTGGAACTCAAAAGCCGCCTGATCCGCCGCGCCGAAGATGCGGATGAGGTCATTGAGCGCCGGTTGCAGAATGCGCGCGTCGAGATCAGTCATTGGGACGAATATGACTATGTGATCGTCAATGACGATCTGGAAAGGGCCTTCGCTGCCGTTAAAGCGATTGTCGAAGCCGAGCGGCACAAGCGTGAGCGCGTGATCGGTGCGCGGTCGTTCGTGGAAACGATGCTGAGCTAGGCCTGAGGCTTTCCTTGGCTTCTGTTCTGGGTTTGTTGTGACCGGTCAGGGTGCGGCGTGAGTGCCTCAGGCGCTTCTGAGGCGCTCCAGCGCATTGGCCATGTCCACAAACCCTTCGACCGGGACAGTTTCCGCGCGTTGCGTTGGCTCTAGCCCGGCTGCCTCAATCAGGGACAGATGATCACTGCCAAGGCTCTTGAGGCTTTGGCGCAGCATCTTGCGGCGTTGCCCGAAGGCGGCAGCCGTGACCTGTTCGAGATATTTCAACGTGCAGGGCAGGGGAGCCTGTCTCGGTGTCAGGTGAACGATTGATGATGTCACCTTGGGAGGCGGGCTGAAGGCCTCACGCGAGACGTCGAACATCTTGATTGCGTCACAGCGCCATCCGGCGATCACGCCAAGACGGCCATAGGCCTTGTCCTCTTGTGTCGCGATGATGCGCTCGGCCACTTCCTTCTGAAACATCAAGGTGAGGCTGTCATAGAAGGGCGGCCATGGATCCTGTTCGAGCCAGCCCAGCAACAGCTGGGTGCCGACATTGTAGGGCAGGTTGGCAACGATTCGAACCGGCCCTTCCGGAACCAGACTTTTGATGTCCACCTTGAGGGCGTCGCCTTCGATGATCTCGAGCCGTCCGGGATAGTGATGAGCGATTTCGTTGAGGGCTCCAAGGGCACGTCGGTCCATCTCGATGGCGATGACCTTTTTGGCACCTTCATGGAGCAGGGCACGGGTCAGGCCGCCGGGACCGGGCCCCACCTCGATGACCGTGTGGGTCTCAAGGGTGCCTGCCGCACGCGCGATGCGGCAGGTGAGATTGAGGTCGAGAAGAAAGTTCTGACCAAGACTTTTCTTGGCGCGCAGGTCATGCTGTTCAATGACGTCCCGCAACGGCGGGAGAGAATCAATTTGTGCCATGACGGTTGCGCGCCTTGTCTTTGTCTTTGTATCCCGATTGCCAGTTTGTTGCGGCAGAGCATAGGCTCGATCAGGATTTGAGCGAACCAGCCAGATTGAGTGCGGCGATCAGGCTTGCCGGGCTAGCGACACCCTTGTCGGCAATGTCAATCGCGGTGCCGTGATCGGGCGAGGTGCGAATGAACGGCAGGCCGAGCGTCACGTTGACCGTTTCATCGAAGGAAATGGTTTTCACCGGAATGAGTGCCTGATCATGATACATCGCGATGGCGGCATCATAGTTTTCGCGCGCCTTGGCATGAAACAGTGTGTCGCCGGAATGAGGGCCGGTGACCGAAAGGCCCTTGGCTTTGAGCTTTTCAATGGTCGGGGCGATGATTTCCGCATCTTCCGTACCCATCGCGCCTGCTTCACCGGCGTGCGGGTTGAGGCCCGCCACGGCGAGGCGTGGCCGAGTGATGCCAAACCGGGTTTCCAGATCGTGGGCGGTGATGGTTGCGACCAGTTCAAGCCGTTCAGCCGTCAAGGCTTCTGGCACCTTGCTGATGGGTAGGTGCGCCGTAACCGGAACCGTGCGGAGCAATGGACCGGCAAGCATCATGACCGGATTGGCCGGCTCGCCTGTGGCGGCTTCTGCAAGGGCGCCGAGGAATTCGGTGTGGCCCGGGAATGAGAAGCCAGCTTCATAGAGGCTGCTTTTTTGAATCGGGCAGGTCACGACCGCTTTGGCTTTTCCTTCGAGGACTGCGGCGGTTGCCTTTTCGATGGCTTCGATCACAGCCGGGGCATTGGCAACTTCGATTTCTCCGGGGGCGTCATTCATCTTGTTTTCAAGCGGGATGACCGGCAGGTAAAGATTGAAGGCGTCGAAAGCCTCTTCCAAGGTGCAGGTTTTTACCGGCACCTGCAGTCCAAACATGCGGGCGCGGCTGATCAGCAGATCCGGATCGCCAAAAACCACGAAGGGCGCGATGCCCTCGCGCTCTCGGTCGATCCAAGCTTTAAGAGCGATCTCCGGTCCGATACCGGCTGGTTCGCCCATTGAGAGCGCAAGTATGTCGTATTTTGAAGGCATGATTATATCCAGCTCAAATCTTTTAAGGCAGCCCGTGTCCATGTCGGGGCATGGAACCACACGCCACCAACGCGCTTGTGCTGCGTCTATGGAAAATTATTCGTGTGTGCCAACGATGGCTGTCAGCGCTTTTCAACGATCGCACGTGAGCGCAGTTCCTGAAGGTATTTCCGAGTCAGGGCCGCGCCGCGCTCATTCTTGAGCTCAGACTCGACTTCACTGCGCATAGCTGCACGTTTCCCCAGATCCTTTTTGCCGCAGACAGCCAGCATCTCATACCCGTTATCGATTTTCGTCGGGGGTGTCAAACTGTTGAGTGGGGTGTCGAACAATCTTTTTGCCATTTCGGGGTTGAGATCGGTCGAATCGCGGCGGCCCAGCCGGACTACTGCGACGTCCGTCAACCGACGTGCGGCGTCAAGACCTGTTGCGCAGCTCTTGAAGATCGTGCGGAAACGCTTGGCATCAGAGAGACGTCGACGCTGCTCGGAATTGTTAGCCTTCTTACGGGTAACGAACGTGACGCTGGTGATGTCGAACTGTACCGCGTTCTCGACTTTATCTTTATCTTCGTTCATTTCGCTCAATGCGTTTGCGATCTCGGCCTCCTCAACGCGAATCTGTGCGTTGTAGCGGGCCCGGATGAGGGTTCGCCAGGAGATCTGTGTTTTCAGCCACTCCCTGAGCGTGCTCTCACTGACACCGCCTGAGCGAAACACATTGATCAAACGCGATCGGCTGATTTTGGCGCTTTTTGCCATGTTGTCGAGGGCGGCGTCAATTTCCCGGTCGGATGCGGTTGCATTGCGGTCCCGTGCCTCAAACAGCTTGAGTTTGTCATCGATGACCGTGTTGAGGGCCGAGCCCTTGCCCATACGCTGTCTGCCGCCAGAAAGGATGCGTTCGAGCTTCTGGCGCTGCGTAACGTCCAGATCCGTTATGGCCGCGCGGTTGACCACCGCGACAATGCGGCTTGCATAGGACCTGGTGACCATCCCTGCGGTTATCAGAATGGCTGCGGTTAGCAGAAAAATCACAGTCTTCTTTGGCATGGTGTCGTTGAACATAAATCGGCTCGTCATCATTCGTTTGTTGCGTGTGTCGCGACGGGCATTCTGTGTCGTCTCACATCTCGTTTGTTTCCGATGTGCTAAAACACACGGCTTTTTACTCAACTACCGGTAAAATGGGGCAAAGAGAAGACCAAAAGACAGTTTTAGTCATTGACGAGGGACTGATTGATTTCACCGCCACCAAGCGACTTGAAGTCAAATTGCAGTCTGACAGTCTGGTCGGTTGTTAGATCGGTGTATCTGTCACGTGTGTTGGAGTAGCTCAGGCTGATCGCGAAACACTCATCATCATATTTCAGTGCGACCGCGCTGCTGACGAAGGCATTATTCTCTATGTCAAACCGAGTGGCACCGGAAACCTGCCAGTATTCGTCGAACTTCATCGCAGCGGTCGATGTGATTTCCTGCCGGATCTCGTTGATGCCTGCCGAGGGGCGCTTGTCCGCGTAGGTATAGCCAAGTGAGCCGGAATAGCGCTTATAGGTGCCGCTTGCCGCCACTTCACCATATTTGAGCTTTGCGGTTTTGGCATCGAACCGGCCACGCGCAAGGGCCGAAATTTTATCGTTCGAGTTGATCCCGACGCGGGCCACATAATCGGAGACTTTCTTGTCGAGGCCGCTGTCGAGGCCCGTGCTGGTCAGATCGTTCTGAGAGAAGGAATTGACGCCACTCAGCTGGAACGACCGCCCGGCGAGGGCATTGACGGACCAGCCGTTGGCCATCTGCATGCGATACTGGAAACCGACGTTCGCACGGGAGCCACCCTCGATGCGATCATAGCCGGAGAACTTGTTGGGATCGAACAGGATGCTGTCATCGAAGATCAGGCTTTGGGCATCGTCGTTGGGCAACTCGCCAATGCGTGTTTCGTTGGGACGCAGGATAACCTGGCCGATCGGTTCGATGATATGCGATGTGTTGCCAGCGGTTGCCAGAATGGGCAGGCGGTAATCAATCCCGATGGTTGGCATGCCGCGGAATGCGGTGTCTTCGTCAACCAAAGCGGCCGGTGCACCGGACTTGCTTGGCATCCAGTAGACATCGCCGCGCAAGGAACTGAATGGGGTGATGAGTTGGCCACCCGGGGCGACAAACCGGCGTTTCCAACTGGCCTCGACACTGGTGCGCATGTAGGTACCCATGACGCCATCGGTGCGGGTAACGCCGCCGACAGTGTCCTGACTTCTGGAATCGCGTGTCAGGCTGGTTGAGTTGACCTGCAACCGACCCTCACCGCCAAGGAGCGGCTGCTTGGAATAGGCGCTGTAGTCCACGGACGGATGAATGACAGCCTGTTCTGATTGGCTGAGGTTGTCGGTCATGATGTTGTAGTAATTCGCCCGCGCATCGAAATAATTGCGCTCACCCTGGCCGGTCAGATAAATGGTTGAGCGCTTGTCTTCGCTGTCTTCAATCAGCTCATAGTCGCGCAGGAAGCGCTTATCGGACAGAACCGAGACATCCCAACCGAACTTCCATTTTTTCGACAGGTTGAATTCGCCGGTGCTGTCGATGGCGCCGCGGAAATCCTGTTCGCCGCTGGTGCCGGCGAAGGCATCGGGATCGTTCTGGAAAATGCCCGATCCGCGGATCTTGTAGACACCGGTGCCCATATGCTGGCGCCAAATGGCCGTGCTCAGAAAGCCCTGTTGCGAGTAATAGGTCGGCGCCAGCGTCAGATCATAGCTGTCAGACAGCGCCCAGAAATAGGGCGTGCTGGCATAATACCCAAGGCTTTCATCAAACCCGACTTTGGGTGTCAGGAATCCCGAGGCGCGCTTGCGCGAGGGGTCCGGATGGGCAAAATAGGGTGTATAGAGCAGCGGAACACCGAGGAACTCGAATTTTGCGGCCTTGTAATAGACCATCTTGTCCTTGGCGTTGTAGATGATGCGTGACGCCTTGATTTGCCAGAGTGGTGATTTCTTGGGATTTTCGCGGCACGGTTCGCAGGTCGTGTAGACGCCTTTATCGAAGACCGTGATGTCATCGTCCTGACGTTCGGCCCGATCTGCAGCAAAGCGTGCTCGTTCCGGTGTCTGAACCCGCAAGGAACGCACGAACCCGGTGCGGAAATCGTCGGTTATGTCCACGTAGTTGGCCGTGACGATATTGCCGTCCGGCTCGGTGATGCGAACGTTGCCTTCGGCCACAAGCCGAGCCGAGCCCTGATCGTATGCGACCTTGTCTGCCTGCAGCGCATATTCGCCGTAGTAGATCTGAACATTGCCGACAGCCGATACCCGCTCACGATCATAGTCATAGACCATCTGATCGGCCTCGACGAGCATGCGGGTCTGTTCGTCCGGCTTTGCGAGGCCGAAAGACGAGGTGAGCGACTGTGCTTGTGCGGGGTAAAGGGCAGCGGGCAGAAGGGGGAGAAGAAGCGAGGAGCCAAGCAGAAACGCGCGCAGCCGGACCAAAGAATTCCGCCGCGTTATCGAGTTGGGTCGATTCGTGTTTTGGACGGTACCGCGCATACTTTATCCGTCCTCCTGATATAATAAAATCGAGAATCCCAGAAGGGACGCAACAATCGCTGGAAGCCAAGCTGACAGAATTGGGTTAACCAGTCCTGTATTTCCCAAGTCTTTGGCCAGTTCGGTGACAACATAAAGCACGAAGCCTGCCAGAACACCACTAAGAATCATTTTACCCACATTTCCAAACCGAAAAACTTTCAAAGAGACGGTTGCGGCAATCAGTACCATGGCAGCCAACAGCAATGGACGCGCCAGAAGGGTTTGATATTGGAGGCGATATTTGTAAGCTGGCAGTCCTGAGCGGGCAGCCTGATCAATAATGTGGGGCAGTTGCCAAAAGGGCACAGATTCTGGGTTGGCGATCGTCTCGCTGGCTTCCTGCGGGGTCAAATGCGTACTGACCAGATATGTCTCAAAATGACGCGGTGCCGACTTGGCCGATGTAACGAGTACGTCGGATAGACGCCAGTAGCCTTCTTCAAGCTCAGCAGCTTTGCCGTCGATTCGCTCAACGAAGTTTCCCAACTGGTCGTAGGAAAAAACCGTAACGCCGCCCAGTTTGCGTCCATTGTCATAGCTGGTGAGGGCCTTGAGGATCGAATCGCCGTCCTCGCCCTTCTGTCTCACCCAGCCCTGACTTGCGGTTTGACCACTGCTGGAGAAGCTGGCACCGAATATGCGCGCATCAATTTCCAGAGACTTGTCCTTGAGAAAGGCCGATGCGGGATTGTAGACGGCAAAGGCAAAGATCCCCAGAGCAGCGGCAACAAACAGGGCTGGTGTGAGAAACTGCCATGCTGACATGCCCGCCGCGCGCACGATCACAAGTTCGAGGCGGCGCGAGAGATTGAGAAAAGCGGCAATCGAGCCAAAAAGGGTGGCAAACGGCAGGATGCGCTCAGTCAGCTCGGGGACTCTGTAGAGGGACATGAGGAATAGGCTCAGCGTGTCGGCCTGTTCCTTGTTGCCGCCACGGCGAATGAGCTCGACAAAGTCGATGAGAAGCACAAGCAGAAAACAGCAAAGAAAAATCGTCAGGATGGTGAATAGAAAACGCCCGGCAATGTAGCGGGAGATGATACTTGGCAACATATGTCGGGCTCTTCAGTGCGTTTTCGCTGAGCCAGAAGGGCTGTCGCGACGCTGGTTATTATAACCTTTTTCTATTCTAGCGTAGGGAGTAGGAACGGCCAAAACGAGCCTTTATCGCCCTAAACGACGCTCGGTGATTCTTGCTTGCGTCGCAGTTTGTTTAGTATATTCAAAATGCGGTCGTTTAACAACTCCATCCAGCGAATCAAATTGTCAATAAATGTCATTCGTTTGCCGGTCAGGGCGATCCAAAGCGCGATGATGCTGGTCGAGATGGGAAGCGCATACATGAACGGCACGGCGTAGGGGGTCTGGATTGCTGTGCTGGTGGCCGCAAATCCAGCAAGCCGGATGCCCGCAGCAATAAGTATTGCAACGATGATGGCATGACCGCGACGCTCGCGCGTTGTGCGCACCTGCGCAAGGAAGGCACAAACCACCGTTGCAAACACCAGATTATAGAGCGGATTGGTGAACCGATCATGGAGCTCTGCCCGAGAGCCGTCGATCTGGGATTCATAATAGGGATCGCTGGTGTCGGGGTACATCAGATACCAGGTCGGGCGCTCTCGTGGCTTGAAAAAGCTGGGGCGGTTCTCGTCAACGCCGGTGAACTTGGTCAGGTCGATGGCGTAGGTGTCGAAATTGATGATGTTGACCGACGAAAAGTCTGGGCTGCCCACTTCTCCCGTTTGATCCCCATCCTGTTTACCCTCTGAACGCGGGCGCTGCTGTTGGATGGTGCCCCTATCCATTTTCAGGAAGGTGCCTTCGGTGGTTTCAACGATCTGGGCAAATTCGGAGGAATAGACGATCTGCTTTTGAGGATCGCGCTCGTCTGAAAGAAACAGGCCTCGCATGATGCCGTTGGGCTCGCGTTTCTGGATGTGGAAGGTCATGCCTTGCTCGATCTCGGTGAAGATGCCTTCCTTGACGATATTGGCGACCAGATCCGCGCGAACTTGCGTGATGAAACCGCGCAGGGATCCGAGCGCTGTGGGTGCGGCATAAAGCGACAGAGTGGCACCCATAAGTGTTGACACCAGTCCCAGCACGAGGATCGGTTTGACCACGACCCATGGCGGCGCGCTTGTCGCGTTGATAACAACAAGTTCGCTGTCCGCGTTGAGACTGTTAAGGGTATGGGCCACAGCGATCAACACCGCAAAGGGTGCGATGACCATAACCAGAGTGGGAAGCACCAGCGACGTCATGGAGAAAAAGATGAGAAGAGTCTGTCCCTTGGCCGTGACAAGGTCCATGTCCCTTAAGGCCTGAGTCAGCCAGACGATTGCGGTCAGTGCCGTTACCGTCATCAGGAAGGCCGTGAGAGCCCGGGAAAAGATATAACGTTCAATCAGTTTCATTGTCTGACGGCCGGAAAAGATGTGCTCGATCTCTGGCTAACCGAACATTGTGATGAATTCGTGATGTCGCGTCGGCCAATTGGGACACGAACCTGCAGCCGGATATAGCTTGCTTGCTCTCATCTCACAAGAGTTGATGGCGAGTTTGTCGTTCGACTTGAACTTGGCGGAACAAAGCTACACATTGAGAGTGACGCATTTCACCGGTGGTCGAACCGATCCTCCCATTGTTTCACACCGGCCAATCCAATCAGAAAGACAAAGAATTCATGGCTAAACTTCCCGAGATTTCCTTTAAAACCCTTGCAACTCCAGATACCGGCACTGCGGTTGTGTTCGTTGACAAGTCACTTGAACTGAGCGGTGTAGCAGGCGCGCTCAATGATGCCAGCTCTGGCGCGATTGACCGTGCCATCAAGGCGGCCGACTTCAAGGGTGATCTTGCCAAATCACTGTCGATCCTTGCGCCTGCGAACCTCGATCTGGATCGGATCATTGTGATTGGCCTTGGCGATGATGATCTGGCCGAGAAAGATTATGTCCGCCTTGGCGGCTGTGTGATGGGGTCTCTTGGCAATGCCAAGCTCGCCTCGGTCGCTCTGGAAGCCAACGGCTCGGACATGCCAGCCGACGCATGCTCACAGATTGCAATGGGTGCCAAGTTGCGGGCCTATGATTTTGATCTCTACAAGACGGAGAAGGGCGAGCCCAAAGAGGTCAAGGATGCGGTTGTCCTGACGCTTTTGGCGGCTCATGCCGATGAAGCAGCCACTGCGTGGGAAATCGATGAAGCGATTGCCGATGGAACGCTTCTCGCCCGTGATCTGGTCAATGAACCAGCGAACGTTCTGGGGCCAGAAGAATTTGCCGCCAAAGCCAGGGCCCTTGAAGCGGTTGGCGCCGAGGTTGAGATCTTGGGGCAGGCCGAGCTTGAAGCCATTGGCATGCGGGCGCTTCTTGGTGTCGCCCAAGGCTCTGTGCGTGAGCCCAAGGTTGCCATCATGAAATGGATGGGTGGCGCGGACAGTGAGGCTCCGGTGGTCTTCGTGGGCAAGGGCGTCGTGTTCGACACCGGCGGCATCTCGATCAAACCGGCGGGCGGAATGCAAGACATGAAGGGCGATATGGGCGGCGCGGCCTGCGTCACCGGTCTGATGCATGCGCTTTGTGCCCGCAAGGCCAAGGTCAATGCCATTGGCATCATCGGGCTGGTTGAGAATATGCCCGACGGCAACGCGCAGCGTCCGGGCGATATCGTGACCTCGATGTCGGGCCAGACAATTGAGATCATCAACACCGATGCCGAAGGGCGTCTGGTGCTTGCCGATCTGCTGCATTATTCAAAGGAAGAGTTCAAGCCGCGCTTCATGATCGACCTTGCGACGTTGACCGGTGCGGTTTTGGTGGCTCTGGGCAATCAGCATGCGGGGATCTTCTCGAACAGTGATGCGCTTTGCGATCAGCTCAGCGAGGCCGGAGAGGTGACGAGTGAAACTGTCTGGCGCCTGCCGCTCGGCAAAGCCTATGACAAGCTGATCGACAGCAAGTTTGCCGATATGAAAAACTCCGGTGGCCGCATGGCCGGGTCAATCACTGCCGCACAGTTCCTCAAGCGCTTTGTCGGCGATGTGGACTGGGTTCATATCGATGTGGCGGGCACGGCGATGGATTCGCCCAAGACCGACATTTCCAAAGGCTGGGCTTCCGGCTATGGGGTGCGCTTGCTTGATCGTCTGGTGAAAGACAATTACGAAGCCTAAGGCCAGACCAAGATCGCAGGATCAAAACGTAAGGCCCGCATATGCGGGCCTTTTGTTTGCGTGGTCTCTCATGCTAGATCAGGGCTGGCGGTCTTTTGAATCGCCAACCAAGCCACTGGCCCGATCAAGCGGGCCGCCAGCGGGACAGGCTTTTCATGCCAGCAGATATCCATTTTTACCATCTCCAGCAGCAGCCCCTTGAGGCCGCCTTGCCGTTGTTGCTCGAAAAATGTCTCGAGCGTGGATGGACGGCATTTGTCCAGACTGGCAGCGAGGAGAGGGCCACCTCTCTTGATGGTCATCTGTGGAGTTGGCGAGAGGACAGCTTTCTGGCGCATGGGCTGGCCAGTGCCGGGTTTGCGGAAAAGCAGCCCATCCTCATTTCTTCACAGGGTGTTCGTGCTGCCAATGGTGCGCATGTGCGTTTCTTTGTCGACGGTGCGCGGCCTGAAGAGGATCTTGCTCTTCTAGAAGGGCTTGAGCGCGCGATCGTGATGTTCGATGGCGGTAGCGATGATGCGGTGGGGGCCGCCCGGAGAAGCTGGAAAGCCCTTAAGGAAGCGGATTTTCCCGTCACCTATTGGCAGCAGACGCCGCGTGGGGGCTGGGACAAGAAGGCCTGACCCAACGCCCTGACGCGTGAATGCCCGCCTGCTACAGGATATCGAGGCCAGACGGTCCGGTCGGGGGCGGGAACATTTGGTCCAGCGTATCTAGCGTGTCTTGCGTCAGTTCGATTTCTGCCGCCTTGGCATTCTCTTCCACATGAGCAACCTTGCCGGCCTTGGGGATGGCGATCATATGCTCGCGGCGCAGCACCCAGGCAAGGGCGAGCTGGGCCGTTGTCAGACCAAGATCACTGGCCAGTGTCTGCAGTTTGGAATCAGCTAGAAGTCGGGCCTGTTCAATGGGCGAATAGGCCATGGTGGGCAAGCCCTTGCGCTCCGCGCTCGGTAGCTGATCCCATTCGATACCCCGGCGGGTGAGATTGTAGAGCACCTGATTGGTTGCGACCTTGTCGCCTCCTGAAACACTGCTAAGGGCGGCCATTTCCATGGAATTGAAGTTTGACACGCCCCAATAGCGGATCTTGCCATCCTTTTGCAGCTTTTCAAACGCTTCGACGGTTTCCTCAAGCGGGTGGGTCCCTGGCCAATGCAAAAGAAATAGATCGAGCCGGTCTGTGCCAAGGCGCTTCAGTGACATTTCGCAGGATGCAATGGTGCCTTTTTCGCTGGCGTTATAGGGCAGGACTTTACTGACGAGGAACACGTCGTCGCGCATGCCGCTAAAGGCCTCGCCAACGAGCGTCTCCGAGCGGCCCGAGCCATAAAGCTCCGCGGTGTCGATAAGCGTCATACCCAGTTCGACACCGCGCCTGAGGGCTGCGATTTCGTCGTCCTTGTTCCTGGCGTCATCTCCCATGTACCAAGTGCCTTGACCCAATGCGGGGACGGTTTCGGATGTTCCGATGGTGACAGATTTCATTTTCTTCTAATCTCCCGGGTCTTTTGCTGGTGGGGTTTTGAATTCTCCGCATATCTGGAGGGGCAATGCAATTGGGGACGGTCGCATTCTCGTCCGCATATCGTCTCATTCCTCTTTTATGTATTTCTCACACACACATTCTTCAACGCGCTGGGCCTTAAAATGTTCAAAAGTCTGCTGTTATTCTTTTTGCTCATCGTAATTGCGGTCTGGGCCAACAATAGTTCAGTCTTTTTCGGTGGTGACCCCATGGTCTCTGCGAAGATCCTGTCCCATCGCGGTTTGCATCAGACCTATCATCGCCGGAATCTTCAGTCCAAGACCTGCACGGCGGACAGGATTGATGAACCAACCCATGGATATCTGGAAAACACTCTTCCTTCGATCAAGGCGGCCTTCGACGCAGGCGCGGATGTGGTGGAGATTGATGTCTATCTGACGGCGGACAAGCGCTGGGCTGTCTTTCACGACTGGACCATTGATTGTCGCACCGACGGTAAAGGCAAAATCCGGGACAAGACCATGGCAGAGCTGAAACAGCTTGATATCGGCTATGGCTACACAGCGAATGGTGGGCAGACCTATCCGTTTCGGGGCAAGTTTGTCGGCGTAATGCCTGAGCTTCATGAGGTGTTTGACGCCTTTCCAGACAAGCGATTTCTGGTCAACTTCAAGAGCAACGATCCTGAAGAAGGCCAGGAAATGGCCAAAGACATAAAGCTTAATCAAGATTGGCGTGAGGCTGTCTGGGCGGTCTATGGCAGTCCGAAATCGGTCGCTGCTGCGCTGGGCGCGGATAAGGATTTGGCCGGCTATTCAAAGCCGATCCTGTTCTCCTGTCTCAAGCAATATGCGCTTTGGGGCTGGAGTGGCTATGTGCCGGAAAGCTGCCACAACACCAAGCTTTCCCTTCCGAATAATTACGCGCCATGGCTTTGGGGCTGGCCGCATAAATTCACCGAGCGCATGCGGGCGGTTGGGACGGATGTCATCCTGTTGGGGCCTTACGAGAAGGGAGACCCGGGAACGGTCGGCATTGATGATGCCGCGATGCTGAAGACTGTGCCGGAGCATTTTGACGGTTATGTCTGGACCAACAAGCCAACAGAGATCGCGCCGCTGCTCAGTGCACGCAAGGATCGAGGCTAGCGGGTTATGGTTTGCAAGGGGGATTGGTCGGAATACTCAACGAGATCCCAGAGGTTGCCGTAAAGGTCTTCGAACACGGCAACCGTTCCATAGTCGGCTTCGAGCGGGGGACGAACGAAGGTGATGCCCCGCTCCTTATAAAGCTCATAATCGCGCCAAAAGTCGTCTGTTTCAAGGAACATGAACACCCGTCCGCCAGCCTGATCGCCGATATATTTGGCCTGATGATCATTGCTGGCCCGGGCAAGCAGGAGGGACGTGTTGCCTTCGCCCTTTGGCTTCACCACCACCCAGCGTTTGTCCTGTTCTGGCTGGTAGGTATCCTCGATGAGTTCGAATTCGAGTGTCTCGGTATAGAAGGCGATGGCTTCATCGTAATCACGCACCACAATGGCGATGAGCGATAGGGATTGTGGCATCCTTGCTTCCTTTGCTGGCGTGGCTATGGGCTGATGGCTCGGCGCTAGTCCTCAATTTCCTCGGACATTTCCAGCCATTTTTCTTCGATCTTGTCCAAGAGTGTTGAGAGGTCAGAGCGGTCCTTGGAGAGTTTGGCACCCTTTTCGGGGAATTTGGCATAGAGATCCGGGTCGGCAAGCATTTCATCGATCTTTTCGATGCGGTCGCGGATCTTGTCCATGTCGCGCTCGGCGGCCTGAATCTTGCGCCTCAGCGGTGCCTGCTCCTTGCGCTTTTCAGCGGCGGATCGTCGCTTTTCGGCAGTTTGATTGGTCTCGGCGCTACCGTTCTTTTCCTTTTGCATGCTGTCCGGGCTGTTGCTGCTGGACAAAAGGAGGCGGCGATAGTCTTCCAGATCACCATCATAGGGTTTGCACGAGCCGTCATGCACGAGCCAGAGCTGATCGACACAAGCCTCGATCAGATGTCTGTCATGGGAGATGATCACCACTGCGCCCTGATACTCGTTGATGGCGTGGACCAGCGCTTCGCGGCTGTCGATATCAAGATGGTTGGTTGGCTCATCAAGAATGAGAAGATGCGGGCCATCAAAGGCCGCCAACCCCAAAAGAAGGCGCGCTTTCTCTCCGCCAGAGAGCTTCTGTGCTGCGATGTCCATCTTTTCGGTGCCAAGTCCCATTTGCGCGACGCGGGCTCGGACCTTGGATTCGGGAGCATCGGGCATCAGCGGGCGGACATGCTCATAGGCGCTTTGGGTCGGCTTCAATTCATCCAGCTGATGCTGAGCAAAGAAGGCGATCTTGAGTCTGCCGGCTCGGAAAATCGTGCCGTCGTCAATGTCCAGTCGACCAGAGATCAGCTTGGCAAAGGTCGACTTGCCATTGCCGTTGGCCCCGAGCAGGGCAAGCCGGTCATCGGGATCGATGCGTAGGTCGAGATTGCGCAAAATCGGTTTGCCGGGCTCGTATCCCACCGACGCCTTCTCCATTCGAATGATCGGCGGGGCCATGATCTTTTCGGGATTGGGGAAGGACAGTGGCTTGATGTGATCTTCTACAACCGCTGCAATTGGCTTCATTTTTTCAAGCGCCTTGACGCGGCTCTGCGCTTGCTTGGCTTTGGTGGCCTTGGCTTTGAAACGGTTGATGAAGCTTTCCAGATGCTTTCGCTGGTCAAGCTGCTTGGATCGCAATTTTTGTTGCAGCTCCAGCTTTTCGCGGCGTGTGCGCTCGAAATTGTCATAGCCGCCGCGATAGCTGGTCAGTTTGAGCTGATCAAGATGGGCGATGTGATCCACAGCCTTGTTGAGCAGGTCGCGATCATGGCTGATCATCATCACCGTGTAGGGATAGCGGCTGATATAGCTCTCCAGCCACAAGGTGCCCTCAAGATCGAGATAGTTGGTCGGCTCATCGAGCAGCAACAGATCCGGCTCGGAAAAGAGGATCGCTGCCAGCGCGACGCGCATGCGCCAGCCACCCGAGAAATCCTTGGTCGGGCGGCTCTGCGCCTCGGCATCAAAGCCCAGACCATGCAGGATGGTCGCGGCGCGAGCCTCGGCGGAATGGGCGTGGATATCGGTAAGCCGAAGCTGGATCTCAGAGATGCGGGCCGGATCGGTGGCCAGTTCCGCTTCGGCCAGAAGGGCTGTTCGTTCAAGATCGGCCTTCAAGACAAATGCGAGCAGGCTTTCGTCCGAGGCCGGGGCTTCCTGTGCGACCTGCCCGACGCGCGCGCCCTTGCGGATGGTCGCTGTGCCGCTTTCAGGCGCGATGTCGCCCACAAGCAGCTTGAACAGGGTGGTTTTGCCGGTCCCATTGCGGCCAACAAGGCCCATTTTGGCCCCTTCGGGCACAACAAGGGTTGCTTCCTCGAAGAGGGCACGGCCAGCAATACGGTAGGTGAGATTATTAATATGCAGCATGATGGGGGCGTTGTGCCTTATTTCGCTCTGCTTGGCAATCGGATTGGCGCCGCGATGCCCGTTTAAAAAAATCGGCCTGTGAAACGTTCGTTCGCTTGACGATGGGGATAGGGAGCAAGTGTTGCTGGAAAAAGACTGGCCATACCTCATCAACCCTTGCAGGATGCTCGCCCCGCATCTTCTGAGTTGATCACATCCTTTTAAAAGCCCGCATCAACAACGACAACAAGGGTACAGACACTTTGCCTAAGAGGAGGCCTTCATGACTATCAAGCTTTATGACCTGTGCGCCAAAGACCGGGCTGTGCGGTTTTCTCCCGCCTGTTGGCCAACACGCATGGCGCTGGCGCACAAGGGGCTGGAAGTAGAGGTCGTGCCGACCCTTTTTACGGACATTGCCCGGATCGAAGGTGGAGGACAAAAGAGTGTGCCTGTGATTGCCGATGGGGACATGGTGGTCCGGGATTCCTTTGCCATCGCGCTCTATCTCGAACGGACCTACGACAACCGCCCGACCCTGTTTGGCGGTGAAGCGGGCGAGGCGCTGTCGCGTTTCATTCACTATTGGGCAGGCAGCTTCATTGAAGGGCAGATCGCACGCATGATCATCCATGACATCTATCAGAAACTCGATCCCGCTGATCAGCCCTATTTCCGCGAGAGCCGTGAAGCACGGTTCGGGCGGCCGCTGCAAGAGGTTCAGGAGCAGACGCCCGAGCGGATCGAGGCGTTCCGGCAGAGCCTTGGTCCCTTCCGCACGACCCTTTACAAACAACCATTCCTTGGCGGTGACATGCCGCTCTATGCAGACTATTGCCTGTTTGGATCCTTGCAGTGGCCACGGTTGATGTCCGATGCCCAGTTGCTTGATAGGGATGATCCGGTTGCAATGTGGTTCGAGCGCTGTCTCGATCTTCATGGCGGATTGGGGCGTGCCGCCAAGGCCTGACCTTTTTCTCAAGGTGGTCAAAAATTCAGCGGTCGCGACAAAAAGGCTTTGTATAGCGCATAACAGCCATGTCCTTTTTGCAGATTGGGGTTGCAGGGTAGGGCGCAGCTCGCTATAGAACGCGTAAATCGTGGCGCGTTGATTTTCATTATGTCTTGGACAGGATGAAATCTCACGCCAAAACGCCAAGTAAACAGGGAATTCTGATGGCTATCGAACGCACCTTCTCAATCATCAAGCCGGATGCCACAAAGCGGAACCTCACCGGCAAGATCATCGCCAAGTTTGAAGAGGCAGGTCTGCGCGTCGTCGCTTCCAAGCGCATCCACATGACCAAGGAACAGGCCTCCGGTTTTTATGCGGTTCACAAGGATCGCCCATTCTTTGGCGAGCTTGTTGACTTCATGATTTCCGAGCCGGTTGTCGTGCAGGTGCTGGAAGGCGAAAGTGCCATTGCCAAGAACCGTGAAGTGATGGGCGCCACCAACCCGTCGGAAGCCGCCGAAGGGACCATCCGCAAGGAATTTGCCCTGTCCATGGGCGAGAATTCCGTGCACGGCTCCGATGCACCTGAAACCGCTGCAGAAGAAATCAAATTCTTCTTCACAGACGACGAAATCGTCGGCTGATACGCTGCATAACGGACGCGTTTCCATGAATAAGGCCATCAGCATTGCGCTGGTGGCCTTTCTGTTTTGATGGGCTATTTTCTGACTGGGAGGCTTGCTCCCCGCCGCGCCTGTTTCTAGCGGGAGGACGCTGCGAGGGCTGCGCCAAAGCTGATGAAGGTAAGGCCAATGCCGCGGCGTAGATATTTCATGCGAAGAGCGTTGGCAAAGAAGCCTCTTAAGCGGCCAGACAACAGCATGACGCTGATGTGGCTGACAAGGCAGGCCAAGGCATAGGTAACGGCAAGGATGAGGCCATCGCGGTAAAGGGTCGATGGCTCATGCAGGAATGGGGGAATGATCGCCAGCTGAACAGCAATTGCCTTGGGGTTTGTAATGGCGACACCGAGGGCTGTGAGAAAGATGCTCCGGCGTTTCGGGGGGAGGGCGAGGCTCAGATCCGCTTCGAGCTCGGACCGGTCCCGCCATGTCTTGATGCCCAGCCAAACCAGATAGAGACCGCCAATGATCTTCAGTGCCAGAAAGGCAACGCTTGATGCAGCCATCAGAGCGCCCAGTCCGAATGTAACGCCAGCACCGATGATGACCATGCCAAGTGTGTTACCCAATGCAGACCAGAAGGTGATGCGGCTGCCATAGCGCAAGCTGTTGGACAGGGTGAACAGCAGACCGGGACCGGGACTGAAAGCAGGCAGGATCGATAGAGCGACGAACAGCAACCAGGTATCGAGGGTCATGTCAGTGGGCGTTTCTTTTTCGGGTGGATGCGTGGCAAGTTCCGCTGAACAACTGGGTACCGCAAGGTCCAGTCGGTTCGATTGCCTCTCTATACCGAACCAGACGGTTTCACAAGCAAGAACGCATCGAATGGTTACGCGGCGCAGGTGCTTGCGCTGTGGGGGCCTCGTATCGCTTCGCGCGTATTCCGAGCGTCCTAAAGCTCGAAAACATTGTCTTTGCGATAGACAGACTGCATGGAACGGAAAAATACGCCCCGGGACTATGGAGAATTTTGTGCCCTGGCGCTTTGATTACGCCATTTGGAAACGATCTTCGAACATTATTGCGAACTGGCTTTTCACTGAGTGCCATTCGCGCACGGAGCGTTTCCATTCCACAGAAGTAGCATTCAGGGCGAGATAAATCAATTTCGCAGCTGCCTCGTCACTGGGGAAATGCCCGCGGGAGCGAACGGCCCGGCGGATTTTCGAGTTCAGTGCTTCAATGGCGTTCGTGGTGTAGATCAGCCTGCGCACCTGGGGCGGATAGTCGAGGAACGGGATCACCTCGTTCCAGGCCCGGCGCCAACTCGGCGCGATTGCCGGGTATTTGGCGGCAAGGTCGCTGTTTTCGAACTCCGCCAGCGCAGTCTCCGCGGCTGCTGCGTCCACAGCGGTGTAGACAGCCTTAAGAGCCGCTGCGACGGCCTTGCGATCCTTGTAGCTGGCAAAGCTCATGGAATGGCGCAGCAGATGCACGATACAGGTCTGGACCTGGGTCTGAGGAAAGGCTGCCTCGATGGCCTGGGGGAAGCCCTTCAGACCGTCCACGACGGCGATGAGAATGTCCTGAACGCCACGGTTGCGCAGATCGCTGAGAACTTTAGCCCAGAACTTGGCACCCTCATTGGCCTGGAACCAAAGCCCCAGAACGTCGCGGGTGCCGTCCGGGAGAACAGCCAGGGCCACAAAAACCGCCTTGTTCAGAACCACGCCGTCGGTGCGGATCTTGACCCGGATCGCGTCCATGAACACAATCGGATAACACGGTTCCAGCGGGCGGTTCTGCCAGGCGGTCACTTCCTCCATCACGGAATCGGTGATCGCCGAAATCAGGCTCGGGGACGCCTCTATACCATAGATATCCTCGATATGCCCCTGGATCTCGCGGGTCGTCATCCCGCGCGCGTACATGCTGATGATCTTGGTGTCGAACTCGGGAAAGCGGCGCTGATACTTGGCGATCAGCAGAGGATCAAAGCTGCCGTTGCGGTCACGGGGAATGTCGAGAATGACCTTCCCGCTGTCGGTGGTCACCGTCTTCTGGCTGCGGCCATTGCGACGATTTGGCGCCTGGTTCGCGCCTTCAGGCGGCGCATCGGCGCGTTCTTCGGTCAGATGCTCGTCCAGTTCGGCGCTCAGGGCTCGTTCGGCCAGCGCCTTGGTCAGTTCTTGCAGAATCCCGTCCTCTCCGAACAGATCGCCCGCTTTGCGGCCTTCCATCAGATGATCCAAAAGGGCTTTGTCGATGCTCATACGTGGGTCTCCTCATATTAGAGTTACCACGCCAGGGCACAAAATTCTCCATAGTCCCGACAGAGGTGCTGGCACCGGCATAGGATTGTGGCTTCAATCCGCCCATGGTCAATTGCTTGAAGCCGATTTCCTTGAGGTGCCTGATCCCCTCATCCCAGGCATATTCGTTGATATCGTCAAACAGGATCACGCCGTTGGGGGTAAGATTGTCGAGGCATTGTTTGGCGCATTCATTGCGGTGCAGACCGTCAATCACGATGACATCATAGAGCGTGTCGCCCTCTTTGATGAAGCCGCAATAGTCCTCGATGCTGTCGCCAACAAGGCGAATGTCGTTGTTGGCACGGGCCTGACCATGGAACAGCTCGTAGAAGTCCCTGTTATGTTCCAGCGAGAGGACAGAGCGGCAATAGCTGGCAAAGAACAGGCTGGAATAGCCCGAGCCATATTCGAACATGGTCATGTTGCTCGACAGTCGCTCCTTGAGGAAGCCAACCATCGCATAGTTCATCCAAGGAATCGGATTGCCATCCTGATCGATACTGCGTCCGGTGAGCAGAGAGCGCCAGTAGCCGCATTTGCCGAGATAGTGCCTGCCCAAGCGCATGCGCTTGATGACAGCGAGCGCCTTGGCCTGCTCCTTTGGGGGGGAGACCAGAAATCTCAGAAAATCGCGGGCATAGTCGAACATGGCAGACTCCGATGGCTGTTCGGGAAAGCTTCAGGGCAATATTTGATACCCGTTCGGCCATCCTAGAACAAGAAGTTGTGTTGGAACGGACATATCGCGCTTTTCTAGATGGTTTCCCACCGTTTCCTGTTTATTTCAGGGTGCTGCGGAAATAGTCGATTGTTTCCTTCAATCCCTCCCGCAACGGCACTTTTGGTTCCCACTCAAGCACCTGTTTGGCCAAGCCGATGTCGGGCTTTCTCTGTCTGGGGTCGTCTTGCGGCAAGGGGTGGAAAGAAATGCCGGACGTGCTGTCGACCAGTTCGAGGATGTTTTCGGCCAACTCGAGCATGGTGAACTCTGTCGGATTGCCGATGTTCACAGGGCCTGTAAAGCTGTCGTCCGTTTTCATGATCCGGACAAAGGCATCGATGAGGTCATCGACATAGCAGAATGAGCGCGTCTGGCTACCATCTCCGTAGATCGTGATGGGTTCGCCTTTCAGTGCCTGCATAATGAAGTTGCTGACGACGCGCCCGTCATTGGCACTCATACGTGGGCCATAGGTGTTGAAGATGCGGGCAACCTTGATTTCGAGCGCGTGCTGGCGGTGATAGTCGAAAAAGAGCGTTTCAGCGCAGCGCTTGCTCTCGTCATAACAGGATCGGATGCCGATCGGATTGACCCGGCCCCAATAGCTTTCATTCTGAGGGTGAACCTCCGGGTCTCCATAGACCTCACTGGTCGAGGCCTGAAAGATACGCGCACCAACGCGCTTGGCAAGTCCGAGCATGTTGATGGCGCCGTGCACCGAGGTCTTGGTGGTTTGCACAGGGTCATATTGATAGTGGATCGGGCTCGCCGGGCAGGCGAGATTGTAAATCTCGTCTACTTCGACATAGAGCGGAAATGTCACGTCATGGCGCAAAAGCTCGAAGTTCGGATTGTTGAACAGATGCTTGACGTTGTCCTTGCTGCCGGTAAAGAAATTGTCGGCGCATATGACGTCTGCCCCTTCCTTGATGAGGCGATCGCACAGATGCGAGCCGAGGAAACCTGCTCCGCCCGTCACAAGAATTCGGTTTCTGCTATGGTAATTTGCAATCATCGTTTTGTCTCTCGGAGCGGGTAATTGGGCGTTTGATTGATAATTGGTTGATCGGTGCCGGTCATGCGCTTTGCTCAGAACCATGCTTCTTTTCCAGCTCTCGACCATAGGCGGCGGTCTGTTGCCTGAATGCGTCGATGGTCATGCGCTCTGCAACAGCTGGCTGTCTTTTTGCGATGACATCCAGCCAATAGGAGAGATGGAGCCTTGAGAAGTCATATGTGTTATGGCTCGCCCTTTCCAGCTCATAATGCATGCGCTCGGTGGTAAAGTCGGACCATTCATCGAGGATAACAACCGGCAAGTCCTGGTAGAGCGAGTCAAGCGGTGAGGATTTCACCACCGGTATGGACCCCAAAAGCAGAGCCTCCCAGGTGCGATGGCAATCGAGGCCATTGCCCAGCGGACTGATTGTAAAGGCAAAGGATGCATTGAGCTGCCAGCTTTCTCGCCGGGTCAGGAAGGTGCTTTGGTAAAAGGCTGTTTCTGCCGGGAATTCAGACAGACATTGTTGTCTATCACCACGGTCCGCAGCGAAATGCCAGTTGGAAAAAGCCTGAGTTTTTTTCTGATCGATTGGCCCCGCGGCTGCGTGGATTTGACAGATTTCCTGTTCCTGCCTAAGGGGGGCAACGCGGTTTCCCCAGTCGTGGCCGGTGGTTTTGCCGTCGGCATGGGATAGGGTGTGGTAATCCAGTCCGATGGGAATGGCCGTCAGCTTGGCATGCTGGTGATCCAGATTTTGCGCGAACCAGTGGTCGAGGTAGCGATTGTTCAGCAGCTTGTTCAAAAGCGCTGGTGTCAAATCTCGCTCGTTAACACCCCAATCGGAATCGCCCGTGACGAGTGTGAATGGCGTTCTGATGCGCCAAAGGTGATATTTTGCGAAAGTTGGCAGCATTTCGGGTGTGAGATAGATTACCTCGGCGCGACTGTTCAGCCGTTTGGCAAATTCCCACGGGATCTTGCGCATTGAGGATTTCGGCTCGGCGACATGGGTCTTGGTAGACTTGAGAATGCCGCGGCTGGAAACAAATCGGCACTGATCTTCATCAGTGATGTCCTTGCTCATGCCATTTGTCCTCTCAGTTCGGGCGGTTCAGGGTCTGCTTAGAAGAAGCGCTTGAGGAAAAGCCTGAATTTGTCGCGCTTCTTTTGCCATTTCGTTTTGGCTGGCGCATGGGCTTCGGTGCCAAGCGCATTGATCAGTCCGCTGTCGATATAGAGCTTGCCGCGCTTCTCGCCGATTTGGTGGTTGAAGGCGACATGCTCGCAGATCTCGTTGCCATCTGCATCAAGCCCGATGTAGCGACATCCCTCAAGGGCGGAGAGGCGATAAAGCCCCAGGCCGCCGAATGCGCTTTCCACTTCGATCAGGCCGCGGTCTTCGGGCAGGGTGAAGCGTATGGCGGTGATGTAGGTGTCAATCGCCTCGCGCTTGTCCATGTCAGCAGGTCGGTTGCGCACCTTTTTCCAGATGTCATAGGGGCACAGTTCAGGGTGGCGCAGGGCCCAGAGATCGCAATAATCGGTCTTCTGATTGGCAAACAGGCCAGCCCAGCTGCCGTCGTCACCTTCGACGTAGCCCGTGATGCGGTCCTTGTCGATGGTGGAGTTGGCACCGTCCATATCAAGCAGCAACAGATAGGCATCATCAAGGTTTGTGGTCTTGTCGGTGGCGATCTCGATGATGCGATTGCGCAATTGGGCCAGTCGGTCTGTCCGTTTGGGGTGCTTGCGCCCGATCCGGTCGTGAAACTCGATGGTTGCGTTGTCGTGACAGGCAGCAAAGGCACTGAGAACCGCCTTGGTATCGTCCAGCGAGTCGTTCTCAAGGAAAATGAAATGACTTTTTTCAAAGCGGTCCGCCAGCGCTTCGAGCTGAGCGAGAAGGCCGGGCAGGGAGTGGGCGCAATCGCGCGCCAGTCCCGCAATCACGATTTCCTTGTCGAGCCTTTTTTGCATGATCCGAGGTTCCTGTGTGTCCTTGTCATCGGCTGCGAGCCAGCGTCAATTGACAAGTTGGACGCTACCATCAACCGGTTCGTCATGGCGAATCGTGACGCGCATACCGTCAACGGTAACCCGGTCGCCAGCAACCAGAGCAAGGGCTTGCGGATAGATCTGATGTTCGGCAACCAGAATGCGGGCGGACAGGCTGTCGGCGTCGTCGCCATCAATCACGGGGACCGCTGCCTGACAGATGATCGGGCCCGAATCCATGTCGGCGCGGACGAAATGGACCGTGCACCCGGACAGGCGGCAGCCGGCCTCGATGGCGCGTTCGTAGGTGTGCAAGCCCTTGAAGGAGGGCAGCAGAGAGGGATGGATGTTCAGCATCCTGTCGGTCCAGCGTTCAACGAAGCTTGCGGTCAGGATTCGCATGAAGCCGGCCAGCACGACAAGCTCGATGTCGTTGGCTTCCAGCACCTTCTGGATTTCCGCGTCAAAGGCTTCGCGGTCACCCTTGAAGGGGCGGTGATCGACATGGGCTGTCTTGATGCCCTCATTGGCAGCCGTTGCAAGGCCTTTTGCGTCGGCGTTGTTGGCCAGAACCAGCGCGATTTCGGCAGGATAGTCAGGGTCGCGGGCGGCCTTGAGAATGGCGGTCATGTTGCTGCCGCGGCCAGAGATCAGAATGGCGGTGCGTTTCTTCCTTCCGCTCATGGTCTCAGACTCCGAAGTTGATCATGCTGTCATAGATGACGGCATCGCCATCCCGGGCTTTGAGTGAGCCGAGACGCATCGGCGTTTCCCCGGCAGACGAGAGGACAGCCATCAGATCGTCGACTTTGTCGTCTTCGGCCACAAGGATCATGCCGATGCCGCAGTTGAAGGTGCGGAGCATTTCAGGGTTCGCGACACCGCCCAGCTTTTGCAGCCAGCCAAAGACAGCGGGCGGCGTGATTGCCGCAAGATCAAGGTGCGCTGCGAGCTCATCAGGCAGGACGCGGGGGATGTTTTCGGGGAAGCCGCCGCCGGTGATGTGGGCAAGAGCCTTGATCGCCCCGGTTTCACGGATGGCCGCAAGGATCGGGCGAACATAGATGCGGGTCGGTTCAAGCAGTGCTTCGCCGATGGTCTTGCCCTCGGCAAACGGAGCAGGATCGGCAAAGCCAAGGTCGTTGGCTTCCAGAATGCGCCGAACAAGAGAAAAGCCGTTGGAATGCACACCAGACGAGGCCAAGCCAATAAGCACATCGCCTTCGCTCACGCCCGTTGGCAGCAGGGTGCCCCGCTCGGCAGCGCCAACCGCGAAGCCCGCGAGATCATAATCTTTTTCGGCATACATGCCCGGCATTTCGGCGGTTTCGCCACCGATCAATGCGCAATTGGCCTGACGACACCCTTCGGCGATGCCGGCAACCACGTTCGTGGCGTCCTCGACCTCGAGTTTGCCAGTGGCAAAATAATCAAGGAAGAACAGCGGCTCTGCGCCCTGTACAACAAGATCGTTGACGCACATGGCAACCAGATCAATGCCCACCGTGTCATGCTTGCCGGTCTCGATGGCGATCTTGAGCTTGGTGCCGACACCATCGTTTGCGGCCACGAGCACCGGATCCTTGAAACCGGCCCCCTTCAAATCAAACAGGCCGCCAAAGCCGCCGATATCGGTGTCCGAACCCGGGCGAGTCGTGGATTTGACAATCGGCTTGATGGCGTTGACCAGCGCGTTGCCCGCATCGATGTCCACGCCTGCGTCTGCATAGGTGAGATGGTTCGAAACAGGGGCCTTGTTGTCATTGGGCTGATCGGTCATGTCGAATCCGTGATAGTTCTTGATCGTTATGCTTGGAGTTTTTCCTGAAACACACGAAATTTGCGGCAAATGCAAGCCCCTATGACTGGCGTTCTGGCAAAAAGCTCATATTGGTTGTCGGTTTGCGGCGCAAAGGCTTGGAAAGAGTCTGTGTGATGCTCAAGTTGGGCTTGAATTGTCTTGTCGCAGAGATGAAAAGCTGGAACGCTGAAGCGGTGACACATGTTTTTGGTTTCAGTCAAATCTGCAACAGGCTGTTTGCCTGATTGTACTTTGCCACGAGAAGGGGCATAAAATTCTGTGACCTTGCCAAACATTATTACGATCGGTCGTTTGTTTCTGGTGCCAGTTGTGATCTGGCTTCTGGTGGATGGTCGATTTGCCAGTGCCTTCTGGGTCTTTCTCATCGCCGGTATTTCCGACGGTGTTGACGGGATTCTTGCGCGCAAATTCAATTCGCAGTCCGAGCTTGGTGCTCATCTGGACCCGATTGCCGATAAGGCCCTGCTTGTGAGTATCTTTCTCACCCTCGGTCTTCTCAAGGTGATCCCCGCCTTCATCGTGATTGCTGCGGTCAGCAGGGACATTCTGATCGTCGGGGGGGTTGTGCTGTCATGGATGCTCGATAAGCCGGTGACCATGAAACCGCTTCTGATTTCCAAGGCCAACACCATGTTCCAGATCCTTTATGCTGCCACCGTCATGGCCTTGCTGGGATTTGATGTTCGTTTGGGCGAGCTTCCGGTTATGCTCGGTTATCTGGTGGTCGGACTGACCATACTGTCTGCGGTGTCCTATCTGGTGGAGTGGATCGGGCATATGGCCCCTTTGGATCAGGCCGGCACCGAAGCCGAGGGCAAGGACAGGGACGACAATCATGGGTCGAGGAACTGAAAACACCGCTTTGCGTTCAATCTGAAGCTGGTATAGAAACCGGGGCAGGCGAACCCGCCCCATGATCAGGAGAGAGTGAATGTCAATTGAGAAGCAATTCACGATATGGATGATCACTCTCGCTGTGGTTATCCTGTGCCTCTATCTATTTCGCGGCATTCTTCTCCCCTTTGTCGCAGGCATGGCGCTTGCCTACATGCTTGACCCGGTTGCGGACTTCTTTCAACGGCTTGGTATGAACCGAATCTGGGCAACGGTGTCGGTTCTGCTGCTGTTCGTTCTGTTTTTTGTTCTGATGATGGTGATGATCGTGCCGACGCTGGCGCAACAGATGACAGACTTTGCGGATAATTTGCCCGGCTATATCGCGTCCTTGCAGGACTTGCTGATCAAGACGAGCTCAAAGTATATGCCGTCCTTCCTGTCCGATTTTGATGCTTCGAGCTTGCAGAACAACGTGAAGGACCTCGTCGGGCAGGGGGCGTCCTGGATTGGTAAGCTGATCCAGTCGATCTGGAATGGCGGTCAGGCCCTGATTGACATGCTGGCCCTCATCGTCATCACGCCCGTTGTCGCCTTTTACATGCTTCACGACTGGGACCGGATGGTCGAGACCGTCGATCACTGGTTGCCGCGTGATCATGTCGACACGATCCGGCACCTTGCCAACGAGATCAACCGCAGCGTATCTGGCTTCGTGCGTGGACAGATCATTGTCGGGCTGATTCTGGGGATCTTCTACGCTGTTGCTTTGTCCATTCTGGGCCTCAATTTCGGCCTGCTGATCGGTCTGGGTGCTGGCATCATCAGTTTTATTCCCTATGCCGGTGCGACGCTTGGCTTGGTGGTCTCGCTGGGGGTTGCTATCGTGCAGTACTGGCCTGATCCGGTTCCCATCGGGATTACGCTGGCCATCTTTGCCGTTGGTCAGTTTCTTGAGGGCAATTTCCTCCAGCCCCGGCTGGTCGGAGAGCGGGTGGGGTTGCATCCAGTCTGGCTGATGTTTGCGCTTTTGGCCTTCGGCTCGCTGTTCGGCTTTGTCGGAATGCTGATCGCGGTGCCGACAGCTGCTGCGATCGGTGTTATAATCCGCTATATTCTTGACAAATATATGCACTCTTCGATGTATCGCGGGCAAGGTGACGGGTTGAATGCCGCGCCGTCTCATGACACACAGGCCGAGGGATGATGCGCGTTGCGCAAGACAGAATTGGAAGTCACTAAGTTGGGCGAGCAAATGCCACTGAAGCTGCCGCACGAGACGGCAATGGGGCGCGAAGATTTTCTGCGCGGGCCATCCAATGCAGCTGCGCTTGACATGATTGACCTTTGGCCGGATTGGCCATCGCTGTGGCTGCTTCTGGCTGGTCCGGTCGGAGCAGGGAAATCACACCTCGCCCGCATCTGGGCGGCAAAGAGCAATGCCCGGGTCATCACGCTTGAAGAACTCAACCGCAGCGATCCGACTGCACTGGTGGATTGTGGTGCCGTGGTGCTGGAAGATGCAGATGGATGGGAGCGGGATGACGTCGCTTTGTTTCATTTGCTCAACGCGGCCCGGGAGGCGCGCGCCTATGTGCTGATCACCGCCCGAAACTGGCCGGATGGGTGGGGTGTGGCGCTCCCTGATCTGATGTCGCGCTTGCGCCTGACAACGCCGCTTGAAATCTACGAGCCCGATGACGAGCTGTTGCGTTCGGTGCTGGTCAAGCTTTTTGCCGATCGTCAGCTCGATCCTGATCCAAGTGTCATCGAGTATATCGTTTTGCGCATGGAGCGTTCGATTGCGGCGGCGCTTCGGGTTGTCGAGGCTGTTGATCGGGAAGCGCTTGCACGACGGCGCACGATCACGCGTCCGTTTGTTGCAAGCGTGATGAAGGAACTCGACGAAGGGCTCCTCTAGGGGCGTCGTGGCGTTTTGCAAAGCGCGAAATTCCAGAATGCTTCGATGCCTGCTTGTGAATATCAGAGACGGGCGATGAGCCAAAGGTGTTGATTTGTCTTTGCTTTGTCCAACTATCTGCCCATTGGACGGAAACTCTGATATGAGTGAGGTGAATTGTGGGATCCGTCATATGAATGCTATGGTGTCCGTGTAATGGCTGATCTTTGATGCCGGGAACCCTTGGTGCAATGTTTGGAGGCCTCAGCGTGTCATGTGCGGCTTATGGTTTCTGATTCGCGACAGGTTTGGGTTCTTGATGGGCGTCGAGGGCCGAGGGGCTTTGCCTTGCGGTCCGAACTGGATTTCGCGCCCCGGTGCGCAAGCGTCAGTGGCGCTTCAGCAAGCACGGGGATTGGACGGTAAAACCCAACCGGACCGGCAAGACATCGCGCCGGAACCATTTACGGGTCAACAAAGCGGCGGGCACTTCTCAATGTCAGATAATTTCGAAAACCACTCTCCGGATCAAAACGCACCAGATCATCAGCCTCATGATGACCCGCATCAGGGCGATCAGGGTGCCATGGATGAGCAGGCGGACGACTTGTTGCCGACCGATGAGGAAATCGAGGCGCTGATGCGCAGTCCGGGGCGGTTTGTCAACCGCGAGCTGTCTTGGCTCGGGTTCAATGAGCGCGTTCTGGAAGAAGCCGAGAACCCCAATCATCCGCTGCTTGAAAAACTGCGTTTCCTGTCGATCTCGGCGAGCAACTTGAATGAATTCTTCATGGTGCGCGTGGCTGGCCTCAAGGGCCAGAAACGCGAAGGGGTTGGCAGCGTCAGTGCGGACGGCCTTGATCCTGGCCAGCAGTTGGTCAAGATCAACACCACAGTGAATGATCTGGTCAATCGTCAGTTGGGGATTTACCGAGGCTTGAGGCGTGCGTTGGAAGATGAGCAGATCTACCTGATCGAAGGTGAGAATCTAACTGATACTGACAGGGCCTATCTGGAACAGGTGTTCCTTGAAAGCATCTTCCCGGTGCTGACACCGCTCGCTTGTGATCCTGCACATCCGTTCCCCTTCATTCCCAATCTCAGCTTCTCGCTCGTGCTGCATCTCAAGGGTCAGGAAGGGCGTGAAGACATGGCGGCCCTCGTGCGCATGCCGCACACGCTTGATCGCTTCGTTGAGCTTCCTGCAGCAGAAGGGCAGGAGAGTACCTATCGCGGCATTCGACTTGAGCAGGTTGTGTCATTGTTTCTCGATCGCATCTTTCCGGGATACGAAATTGCCGATCTGGGCGCATTCCGGGTGCTTCGCGATTCCGATATTGAGATCGAGGAAGAAGCGGAAGATCTGGTGCGGCACTTCGAGACGGCGCTCAAACGCCGCCGCCGCGGGTCTATCATTCGCCTTGAAATTGAATCGAGCACCGGCCAGTCCTTGCGCGAGTTCGTTGCTGAAGCGGTGCATATCGAGGATGACGAGATCGTCGTTATCGACGGTCCGCTGGCGCTCAACGACCTTTCACAGCTTGTCGATATCGACCGGCCCGAATTGAAGTTCGAGCGCTACAAGGCCCGCTTCCCTGAACGGATCCGTGAGCATAGCGGCGACTGTTTCGCCGCCATCAGGGAAAAGGATCTGGTGATCCACCATCCTTACGAGAGTTTTGATGTGGTGGCGCAGTATCTGACACAGGCGGCCCGCGATCCCAGTGTTATCGCGATCAAGCAGACTCTCTATCGCACGTCCAAGAAATCTCCCATCGTGCGCGCACTTTGCGAAGCTGCCGAGGCAGGCAAATCGGTGACGGCGCTGGTGGAACTCAAGGCCCGTTTTGACGAAGAGGCCAACATCGGCTGGGCCCGTGATCTGGAGCGCGCAGGGGTGCAGGTGGTGTTCGGCTTTATCGAGCTGAAGACCCATGCCAAACTGTCCATGGTGGTGCGCCGTGAAGATGGCAAGCTCGTCACCTATTGCCATATCGGGACCGGCAACTATCACCCGATTACCGCCAAGATCTACACCGATCTCAGCTTCTTTACCGCCGACGAGGTAATCGGGCGCGACGTGGCGCGGGTGTTCAATTTTATCACCGGTTACGCCAAACCGGATCACCTCAACAGTCTTCTTGTCTCGCCCTACACGATGCGGTCGACCATCCTTGAGTATATCGACAAGGAAATCGAACATGTGCGCGAAGGGCGGCCCGGGCGGATCTGGGCCAAGGCAAACTCGCTGGTCGATCCAGTGTTGATTGATGCGCTCTATCGCGCCAGTCAGGCCGGTGTGAAAATCGATCTGGTGATTCGCGGCATTTGCTGCCTGCGTCCGCATTTGCCCGGCCTGTCAGACAATATTCGCGTCAAATCTATCATCGGGCGCTTTCTAGAGCATTCGCGCATCATGTGTTTTGGCAATGGCAAGGAACTGCCGAACACTGATGCCGTCGTGCTGATCGGATCTGCAGACCTGATGCCACGCAATCTTGATCGCCGTTGTGAAATTTATGCGCCGATCAAAAACCCGACTGTGCACGCCCAGATTCTGGACCAGATCATGGTTGCCAACATCATGGATAATCAGCAAAGTTGGGACATTCTGCCCGACGGGTCTTCCCGCCGGATTCAGGCCGCCGAGGGTGAGGAGCCGTTTAACGCCCATAGCTTCTTCATGACCAACCCCAGTCTTTCGGGTCGAGGTGATTCACTAAAAGATGACGCTCCAAGAGCATTCACAGACCGAATCGAGCGATAAATTCGAGCTCGACAAATTCAGGAACCAGGGCCGGATCTCGGGATCTGCCCCTGTCGCTGTCATTGATATCGGGTCCAACTCGGTGCGTCTCGTCATGTATGAGCGCGCGTCGCGGGCCCCGATCCCGATGTATAATGAAAAACAGCTTTGTGGCCTTGGCAAAGGGGTTGCCGGAACCGGCAAGCTGAATGAAAAGTCCGTTGCCTGCGCACTGAAAGCCCTGAAGCGGTTCCGTTTCATGATTGATCATGCGGATGTCGGGACTTTGTATGTGCTGGCGACCGCGGCCGCGCGTGACGCCAGCAACGGTGCGGATTTCATGGCCGAGGTCGAAGCGATCTGCGGGGTGGTTCCTCTGGTGCTCAGCGGTGAGGAAGAAGCCCAAAAATCGGCAATGGGGGTTGTCTCCGCCATTCGCGATCCTGACGGGGTCGTTGGCGATCTCGGGGGTGGCAGTCTGGAGATGATTACGGTCAAGGGTGCCGAGCTTGGAAAAGGCTCCACCTATCCGCTGGGCGGATTGCGCATTCAGGATACCTCGGGCGGTTCCCTTAAGCAGGCCCAGAAAATTGCCAAGACCGAACTTTCCGAATCAAAGCCACTCGACAAGCTGGAGGGCAAGACCTTCTATGCCATAGGTGGCACATGGCGAGCGCTGGGCAAACTGCATATGGCGTCGGTCGGATATCCGCTCAAGGTGATGCATCACTATTCGATTGATGCTGAAGAAGCGATGGAATTCTGCCGCCAGTGCATGCGTGATGATATCGAGGATTTTTCCGGTATTGGTGCTGTTTCCAAGGCACGGCGCAATCTGCTGCCCTATGGTGCGGCGGTTCTACATGAGGTCTTGAAACGCGGTAAGCCAAAACGTGTGGTGATTTCCTCACTCGGTGTCCGCGAAGGTCATCTGTTCGAACAGCTGCCCGAGGACGTGCAGGCGCAGGATCCGCTTCTTGTCGCCAGTGAGGAGCTGTGTGTTTTGCGGTCGCGATCTCCCTTCTATGCCCATGAGCTTGCCGACTGGCTTGATGGGGTGTTCGAAGCTCTTGCTATCGAAGAAAGCGCCTATGAGCGCAAGCTCAGGCGTGCTGCCTGTCTGCTTGCTGATATCGGCTGGCGTGCCCATCCAGACTATCGCGGTACGCAAAGCCTCAATATCATCGCACATGGTTCCTTTATCGGTATCGACCATCCGGGGCGGGCCTATCTTGCGATGTCGAATTACTTCCGCCACGAAGGGCTGTCGGGCTCGAATATGAGTCTTAGAATGTGGGATGTAAGCAGCCTGCATTTGCGGTCGCTGGCGCGAACAACGGGCGCCGCTCTGCGTCTTGCGCATGTGGCCGTGGGGGAATTGCCCGGCATCTTGCCACGCCTTTCCGTCACGCTGGAAGATGATGTTGCAACATTGCATATTCCTCCTGAACTGGACCTGCTGCGGCACGATAAGCTTGAGCGTCGTTTCTCCAGTTTTGTCAGGCTGATGGGATATGACAGCCGCGTCGAGAGCGGTGAGGGATGATTGGCTGTTTGCGCCGCGCGGACGGAAACGCGAGAAACAGCCAAGGACCGGCGCGTGCCGCCAAAATCATTGGAAGGCTGGAAACAAGAGACTGTATGACTGACACAAGATCGACAGAAGAAAACTGGACCGTTGTACACGGTCGGGCCGTGCATGGAAGTGCGGGGCAGGGCGACGCCGCATCAGCGATAGATTGCTACCATGGCCGGGAACCTTACGGTGAATATATCCTCTATGTCGCCAGTGATCCGGCGTCTGTCGTCGACGGCAAGATCGACATCTTGAACTATCGCTATCTGGTTGAGGTTCGGGTTACCTATGAGGATGATCTTGTGGCCGATGGCGAGGCTGATATCGGCTGGTGCCAAATTGATTCTGAAGAAATGGGCGACGCTTTCGTCCGGCAGGTCTGGCCAAGCTGGCAAGATGTCACTCTGGGAGAGGTCGCAGCAGATATATTCCCGCCAGCTCAGGATTATGTCATGGCCAAGAGCGTGCTCGGGGTGGGCGAAAATCGTGCGGGCTGGGTAGAAGTGACGCGGATTGAAGCAGCGCAACCAGCCGAGATGGCGCTGTGTTACAACAAGATCGACGAAGACAGACTGCTCGAAATTCGCGCGGTTCTGAAAGATCCCGACGTGTCGGTCCGCCTATTGAGCGAGATGTGGGAGGCTTTGGTCGACAGATTCCATCATCTGCCCTATGAGAAGCTCACGGGCGCGGAGCGGATCGAGTTCGAGGAAGACCCCGATCTCGACACTCTGGGCGATTTTTCGGACGAACGTTAGGGACCGCGTCAGCTCTGTTCAGCCGGCGCGCCCTGTTTCTTGGATTTTCGGTTGCGTTTGGCGGATGCTTTGGCAACGGGCAGTTCCGGTGGCTCGCAGTCGATAACACCGACTTTCTTGCCTTCCAGACGCAGGGCCATTTCGCCGGTTTTCACCTTCAGGGCATATTGACCGAACAATTCCCGGCGCCAGCCCTTGAGAGCCGCGACATCTGCCTCATTGCTGCAGGCGATCTTTTCCAGATCATCCACCGTTGCAATCACTTTGGCAGCAACGCCATGGCGCTCCGCTGTCAGCTTGAGCAGCACCTTCATCAGGTCAACAGCCGCGCCAGAGCCTTCCGGCTGGGACTTGCCTTTCGGAACGTCCGGCAGCTCCTCGTTGGGCAGGGCTGCAACCTCGCGCGTCATGGCCAGAATATCGAGACCAGCCTTTGAGCGTTCGTAGCCTTTTGAAATCGAGCGGAGGGCAGACAGGGCCTCGGGTGATTGCGGCAGTTGTACGGCCAGCTCGAAGATTGCCTCGTCCTTCATGATGCGGTTGCGCGGCACGTCACGGCTCTGCGCTTCGGATTCGCGCCATCCTGCGAGGCGCTTGAGCGCAGCAAACTCACGTGGTTTGCGGATTCGCAGTTTCATGCGCTTCCAGGCGTTCACCGGTTCGGTGTGATAGGTTTCCTTCGAGGTGAGGATTTCCATTTCCTCTTGCACCCAGGAGGTGCGTTGCTGCTCGTCGAGATTGGCCCTCAGCGCATGATAGACGTCTCGCAGGTGCGTGACATCCGCGAGGGCATAGTTGAGCTGTTTTTCGGTCAGCGGTCGGCGGGACCAATCCGTGTAGCGATGGGATTTGTCGATGTGATGACCGGTCAGCCGATGCACGAGCTGGTCGTAGGATATGGAATCCCCAAAGCCGCACACCATTGCGGCGACCTGACTGTCAAAGATCGGGGCGGGGATGAGCCTGCCCAGATGATAGATAATTTCGATGTCCTGTCGACCGGCGTGGAACACCTTCACAACAGATTCATCCGCCATCAATTCGAAGAATGGCGCAAGATCAAGACTGTCGGAAAGGGGGTCAATCAGAACGGCAAGGTCAGGCCCTGCCATTTGGATCAGGCACAGCTTTGGCCAATAGGTGGTTTCGCGCAAAAATTCCGTATCGACTGTTACATACGGATGCTTGGCGAAACTGGTGCAAGCGTCTGCCAATTCGGCAGTTGTCGTGATTGTTTTCATTGCTAATTCGCTTATATAGAACAATTCCGGGCTTGTCGCGCACTCTTTCTGTCTATTTCAGTGCAAATGGGGATTTCCCTCGAACACCCAGCCAGAAACCTGACCATCCCGAATTATGACCGTCTATGCAAGCCTCTAAATGGCTGGTTTGTGTTCATCCCTTGGGGCCGAGTTGGGCATAAGCCGGGAAAAGTGGCAACTTTGGTGCCGATTGGCTTGACACCTTGTGAGGCAAATAGCAGGGTCCGCGCAGACTGTTCAATGGGCGGGCGCCATGGCGCTTTTGCGCCCGTTTTTCGTTGAAAACGACGAGATGGCGCTCTATTAAGAGCAAGCCGATCTGTCGGTTCGAAATTTCATTGGAGAGGAAAGCTCCCCGGTCCGGCGATCGTGCGGGCGCTCTCTCAAGCATCAGGGTACTGTTCATGCATCCTTATCGCAGCCATACCTGTGGCGATCTTCGCGAGAGCCATGTGGGCGAAACCGTTCGCCTTTCCGGTTGGGTTCACCGGGTCCGCGACCATGGTGGTCTTCTTTTCATCGATTTGCGGGACCAGTATGGCCTCACTCAGGTCGTGGCCGACCCCGACTCGCCAGCCTTTGCCGCTGCAGAAAAAGTGCGCGGCGAGTGGTGTATCCGGATCGAGGGCGAAGTTAAGGCGCGCAGCGAGGACACCATCAACGAGACTTTGCCAACCGGCAAGATCGAGATCTTCATATCCAAACTGGATGTTCTTGGCGCTTCCAAAGAGCTGCCGCTTCCGGTGTTTGGTGAGCCGGATTATCCTGAAGATATTCGCCTCAAGTATCGTTTTCTGGATTTGCGCCGCGAAACCTTGCACGCAAACATCCTGAAGCGCTCGGCAGTTATGGCGTCTGCACGTCGCCGGATGAACGAGATCGGCTTCAATGAATTCCAGACGCCAATTCTGACCGCGTCTTCTCCGGAAGGGGCGCGCGACTTCCTCGTTCCATCCCGTATTCATCCGGGTAAATTCTATGCGCTGCCGCAGGCTCCGCAGCAGTTCAAGCAGCTCTTGATGATGTCTGGCTTTGACAAGTATTTCCAGATCGCGCCTTGCTTCCGCGATGAAGATCCGCGTGCAGATCGCCTGCCGGGTGAGTTCTATCAGCTCGATATGGAAATGAGCTTCGTCGAGCAGGAAGACATCATCAACACGATGGAGCCGGTCATTCGCGGCCTGTTCGAAGAATTTGCCGAGGGCAAACCTGTCACGCAGGACTTCCCGCGCATCCCATACAAGGAAGCGCTACGCAAATATGGCTCTGACAAGCCTGACTTGCGTATTCCGATCGTCATGGAAGAAGTCTCCGAGCATTTCCGCGGCTCAGGCTTCAAGATCTTTGCGCGTATGCTCGAAGACAGCACCAACGAAGTTTGGGGCATTCCGGCGAAAACCGGTGGCGCTCGTACCTTCTGTGACCGCATGAACAGCTGGGCGCAGGGCGAAGGCCAAGCCGGCCTTGGCTATATCTTCTGGCGCAAGGGCGAAGACGGATCTCTGGAAGGGGCAGGGCCTCTTGCCAAGAACATCGGTTCGGAACGCACCGAAGCAGTCCGCACCCAGCTTGGTCTTGATGCCGGGGATGCCTGCTTCTTTGTTGCCGGTGATCCGAAGAAATTCTGCGATTTTGCGGGCCGCGCCCGTAACCGCGTGGGTGAAGAACTTGATCTGATTGATCGTGATCGCTACGACCTTTGCTGGATCGTTGACTTCCCGATGTACGAATGGAATGACGACGAAGAGAAGGTCGACTTCTGCCACAACCCGTTCTCTATGCCCAAAGGGGCTCTGGAAGGGCTGGAAAACACCGATCCGCTTGAACTGGATGCCTATCAGTATGACATCGTCTGCAACGGCTACGAGATCGGCTCTGGTGCCATTCGTAACCACCAGACCGAGGTGATGAAGAAGGCATTTGAGATTGCCGGTTACAGTGAAGAGGTTCTCGAGGAGCGTTTCGGCGGCATGTATCGGGCCTTCCAGTATGGCGCGCCTCCGCATGGCGGTATGGCTGCTGGTATGGATCGCATCATCATGCTGCTCTGCGGCACGCCCAACTTGCGCGAAATCTCACTGTTCCCGATGAACCAGCAGGCCGAAGACCTGATGATGGGCGCGCCGAGCGACGCAACCAATCAGCAGCTGCGTGATCTGCATTTGAGACTTAATCTTCCAGAATAAGAAAATTCTGCAAGTTTCTGAATTCAATAAAAAAGGCGGCTTTCGAAGCCGCCTTTTTCTATGTCTGATGATGTCGAAATGCAGACTTCTTACCTGCTATTCGGTTAATTCTCGTTTGCTGCTACACCAATGTTGAGCAGATCGGGAATAGTGCCCGGATCCTGAGACATTGCTGCCAGGACCTGCATCACGGGGACGGGTGCGCCCGGGTTCAGCATGATCTTGAGGCTTTTGGGATCACTCAGGAAGGCGCGGATCTCGCCGCCAACCGCTTTGGCGAAGTCGGGCTTGGTAAAGGCAGACAGGGTCGCCTGAGCCTGACTGGATGCGAATTCGCGCACCTGATCGGGGCCCATGCCGGTGGTGACGCCAGCCAGATCGATCAGGTTGTCAAGGCCGCCCAAATCAGCAAGCGTGAGGTTGGAAGGCTGGATCGTGCCGGTCATCATGGCCGCTTGCGCCATTTCCGGATTGTCCAGATAGTTCCGGATGATGCCGCCGAAGCCCAAGTTACCGGACAGTTTGGCTATCTGCATCAACTCGATGGAAAGGGGATCCACATTGACGGTTTCGCTGTTTTCATCCCAGGCGATCTTGATGTCTTGGTTAAATGTCAGACTATCAAGATTAAGCTGGGTCATCAGCACCGACGCGAGGGGATGGCGAAGCAGTGATTTGGAAATCGTCAGCTCGTCGATCTTGGACGTGAAGAGTGCCGGAATGGCAAGGCCTTGACGTTTCATGCCGGTTTTAAGCGACGCGAGGCTAACCTTGTTGTCTTTTGCGTCCTGATAGGACAGATCGCTGATAGCAATGTCAAAGCCTTCAGGGGCGATCTTTGCCATTTCTGCGGATGTTGGATCCTGTCCCTCAAGGCGGCGCATGAAGAAGTTTTCAATTTCGTCGTAGTTGGCGAATTCGAGGTTCTCGAGCGCCAGACGTCCAAGGGACAGCTGAATGCTCGGAGGACCGCCATAGGTTACGCCTGACAGGGAGACTTCTCCAACACCTTCGGCGCTGATATCGGAAACGTGCAGTTTGCCGATGCTGGCTTCGATTGTCTGGCCCTTGTACTTGCCTTCGGGCATGGTGCCCTTGGCTTTTATTTCACCATTTTCACTCAGCCCGAGGCTAAATCCGCGCAAGAGATCAAAGCCGGCCCGGAACAGGGCGCGTTTTTGTTCAGCGGGCAGATTTTCCGGTGACTGACCCTTGGCGATGAGTTCATCGATCAGGGGAACGATGTAGGTCTGAGGCTGCTTGAGCGCGAAGTCCTTCATCACCGACGGGGCGATCGAAAATTCGAAGAGGTCCGTGGCGGTCATTGTGATCGGACCGGTATTGACCTCGGACAGAACCATCGCGTTGTCGTCTTGAGCCGACAGGTTGGGATCTATAGCGGCCAACATGGCTGCAATATTGTAATCCTTGTAAGTCGTCTTTCCGACTTCGTAGGTCAGCTTTTCAGGTATCCCTTTGAGGGATTGATCGGGTGTCTCGTCGCTCTCGGTTTGACCCGCCATCATGGCTCTAAGCGGCATCTCACCCTTTTGATAGGCCAGTTCGTAGCTCTCGATCTTGCCGTCCCGCATGTTCTTCATGGTCAGAGGCCCCAATTCGGCTTCTTCGGTGACCACGCCTTTGCCTGTGAGTTGGGTCGTCGTGTAGCCTGCAGAGGTGTATTCGTCGAGGTGCGGTTTGAGCAACAGCGGACGCATATAGTCCAGTACGCTGCCAATCGGGCGGTCAGAGGCGATTTCGAATTTGCCAAGAAATGGCTGATAGCCATTGACCATTTCGTCCTTGCCAAGGCCCGTTCCCTTGATTGTCGCGTCGTTGTCGGTGCCGGGCATATCGATGGTGACAAGGAACTGATGTCCTTCGTAGCTCATCGTGTCGTAGGAAACACCATCAAGCTCCAGTCTCATGCCAGTTGCCGTGATCGTTGGCACTGTCATGGTCATGGATATGTGGCCTTCGGTATCTTCTTTCTCGTCCGATTCTTTCGATCCGTCCGAAGCAGCGCTGCTTTTGCTGCCATCGGCTTTGTTTTGATCATCGAGCTTCAGCAAGTCATCATTAAGCGACATCAGGTCACCGGGGAGTGACCAGTCAAACTTGTAGGTGACATTTTGAGCCGTCAGGACATCACCATCTTCCTGATAGTGCATGGATCCAACCTCGGCGGTGAACAGGCCGCTCTGGTTGAGGTCCCGGATGAGTTCCGAAAATGCCTCTTCAGCTCCGCTCTGGGCGTGAGCCAATGAGGTTGAAATAAGAAGGAAAGAAATGGTCCAGCTGTGGCGCTTCATAAGCAAATTGCCTTTTTGGCTATCAGTGAGCAGAGTGAACGACCAATTGGTCTTGCTCCGTGTGAATGGAGTGCGCGGAGCATTGCGGAGAAATGTGGCAACAAGACGCACGAAATGACTCGGCAAGCTTCGGAAATGACGGTTGTTGCCCCGCAGTGCGCGCCGTTTCCCAGCGGCAGTATGTGGGCGGGACATTGCGAGATTACGAAGTCTGTGTCGGTCCTGGGGAAAAGACAATAGGCAGGATGTATCAGTTTTGTATGCCTGTCTTGTCAGGACGTTGTTTGCTCCAGTCCTATCACGTCTGTTCCGATATCGAAATGTGCTTATCACGTTTAAAATTGTTGTTTGCAATCGGATGGTTAAAGCAATGTTAGGGGTCTTTTCCTAAAGTCGCTTAGTCAATAGGGAAGCAAATCTTTGAGAAACAGAATCCGATCGGTCATTTTGATGTTACTGGGCGTTGTTCTCGGTCTCGCACCGATGTTCCTTGCCCATGTGCTCATGCGCGACTATGTGCAGTCGCGGGCCGTGTGGAATCTGGAACAGACGGCCTCCCGATCGCTTGCCAATGCGGAACGGTTGATTCAGGTCGCGGTCGACGTTTTCACTACTTTGCCGCACCAAAATCACGTGCCAGCCTGTGACGCTTCGCTTCAGGCATCGTTTCGGGAGATGACCCTGCGCCATGGCGATATGCATAACATCGGCCTGATCTACAACAAAAATCAAATGTACTGCTCGTCCATCCGGGATATTTCGCGTCTCCATCTTCTTTCGGGTGGTGCTTCCGGAACTGTCCCTCACTTGCACTATTTTGCAGTTGTGGATGGCTTTACGGACAAAAATGGATTGCTCGTCACCTGGAAGATCAAAGAGGGTGTTTCGATTGGTGCGTTCATTCTTGCTGAATCATTCGATCTTGATTCCATGCAGACCGAGTTTGGTTCCGATTATAGGATGTCGGTGAAACTGGCCGACGAAGCGGTGATCGCTGAAACATCACCCGAGATAAAACTGAGACAGGCATCTCCGTTTGCAGATATTCAGGAAGATCCGATTTGGGCGGGGGATCTTGTGACCCTCAGCAAGACCTCTGAGCGTTACCCAATCGGTGTGTCGATTTCGGTCCCCTTTGCCAGTGTCTGGCAATCCTTTGACGGTATCATGAATGTGATTCATGGGTTTTCGGCGCTGACCGGGGTGTTCATCCTGTTTTTCTGCGTTCGCTTGGGCATGCGCAAGCCCAGCCCCTATATCAGCATCAAGCAGGGTATCAAGCTGCGGGAGTTCGTGCCGTTCTATCAGCCGATCATCGATATCCAGAGCGGACGTCTTGCTGGATGCGAGGTGCTGGTGCGGTGGCGTAAATCCGATGGTTCGATTGTTCCGCCGGGCCACTTCATCGACACGGCGGAAGCATCCGGACTGGCCTTGCCAATGACGAGCCTTTTGATGGAACAGGTCGCTGTGGAATTGTCGAATTCCTATGCGCGGTTCCCGCATCTCAAGGTCGCTATCAACCTGTTCAACCGGCATTTCGATGATATCGAGATCGTTAGCGAGATTGAACGGACTTTTGGCAACTCCGGGGTTCGCTTCAAGCAATTGGTCTTTGAAGTAACAGAGCGCCAGCCGCTCGAGAATCTTGACCGGGCTCGCGCTATCATAGAACGGATGCAGCGGCTCGGTGTGCGGGTCGCTCTGGATGATGCCGGGACGGGCCACGGGGGATTTGCCTATCTGCAGAAGCTCGGGATGGACATCATCAAGATCGACAAACTGTTTGTCGACAGCATCACGGCTGAGAGCGAAACCTCACCCATTGTCGATTCCCTCAGTGCCATGGCGAAGGGGATGAAGATGGTGGTCGTGGCAGAAGGGGTGGAGACCGAGGGTCAGCTCTCCTATCTGCGCAAGGCGGGGGTCGATGAAGCGCAAGGCTATCTGTTTGCGCCTCCGCTTCCTAGTTCTGCCTATCTCAAGCTGGTTGAGAAACTGGGCAAGTCGCCTCGTCATCAGTCGCCTGAGGATCTTCCAACCGTTTTGGGGCCGGACAACAGCGTTACGATGCCCAAAGAGATTAGCGCCTAGTCGACAGGTGCCTTTGGTGAGAGGAACCGCGAAGCCTTTGCTTGAAGGTTTGTGCAGATCTCGGCTCGGAATATTAAGGCCAAATATGTCAACCGAATTTTCATCGCTCGTGGGGTATAGTGGTGGTGGGAATAGGGGTGCGGGGATTCATGTTTAGGAATGCCACGAAAATTGCTGGCTACATGTCGTTTGGAGTGTTGGGCGCGTTGCTTCTCACTATGGGCGCGCGCGGCGTACTTGATTGGCAGACACGCTCCGAAGTCGAAGAAGGACTCAATGTTTCTGCGCAATTGATGCTGGAGCGTGCCTCGGAGGCGACGCAGACCACCATCAAGGTGTTGAACGATCTTGCGAATTCGTCGGGGCTTTCCTGCACCCATGATCATCGTTACCTTTACAGTGACGCCGTCAGGTCGACCCCGTGGATCGACACCATCGGTCTGGTTGATCGCAATGGCAATCTGGTTTGCACCGATCTTGGTCAGTCGTCCCGTCAGAAGGGGCTTTTGTCGACATACGATACCAATGATCCGGAGGTGATGCTGTCGCTTTCCGAGGGCAGGAAAGAAGGCGAGATGGCCTCTCTTCTGGTTATTCGCCATATCACCAACGGTCGCCGGCTGGTGGCCCGGGTGCCCGGCGAATTGATCCGTATCGATCCTGTTCGCAACGAATTGCGCCGCTTCCGTGTTGCCATGCTGTCTCTGGGCAACAACGAACCATGGTACATTCTGGAAGCGTTGGAAAGCGGTGAGACCTCTGTCCATGTTCGCGCCATGTCCGAGTTCATGCCGTTCGAGGTCAACATCTCGGTCTCCAAGGCTGCGCTTGATGTCATTGCGCATCAACCGCGCAAGATGATCAATGCATTCGGTTTCATTCTTTGTGCCATTGCGCTGGTTGGTGGATTTCTTCTTGGGCGGTATCGTCCGACCGAGGGGGATCGCATTCTGGCTGCATTGGACAATGGAGAATTTGTGCCGTTCATGCAGCCGATCGTGTGTCTGGAAACGGGCCGAATCACGGGATGCGAAGTGCTGACACGCTGGAACAAGCCAGATGGCACTGTCGTTCAACCACACGAATTCATCCCGCTGGCTCAGAACTATCGGGTCACGCGAGAAGTCACCAACCGGATCATGGAAGATGCAAGGGACGTGATTGCCCCGCTCATTGATGGTGGTGGCGATCTGAAAGTCTCGTTCAATCTCTTTTCAAGCCAGTTGGTTGACGAGGCCATCGTCGATGACGTCCAGAGCGTTTTCGGCGAAAGCTCGGTTGGCTACACGAATCTGATCTTTGAAGTGTCAGATCGGGTTCCGATTACCGACTTGACCCTGGCCAAGGATATCATCAGCCGCATTCAGGCATTGGGGTCCGAAATCGCTCTCGATGATGTGGGATCGGGTCACAGTGGCCTGTACAATCTGACGAGCATCGGTGTTGATATTCTCAAGCTCGACAAGCTTATGGTGGATGCCATCGATCAGGGACTTGCGGGAACCGAGTTGGTCAAGGGATTGATTGAGCTGGCCGCTCGCCTCAACATCGGAGTGATTGCTGAGGGCATCGAAACCGAGAGGCAGGTGGTCGAATTGCGCCGAATGGGTGTGTCTGCCGCGCAAGGCTATCTCTTCGCGCCGCCGCTACCCGCCTCATCGTTTGCCGAATTGTACAAGGCTTCCCGGGCCCTTGCCTCACAGAAGGACGCGGCGCCCGAGGAATTGGATGAAGCCGTGAACGCTGCCTGATTGCGCAGCCGAGGCTCTTGTTCATTTGCTTTTCAGAATAAAAAAAGCGGCTCCTGAGGGCCGCTTTTTCTTTTTGATGATCAGTTCGCAATCACTGGAAGGCCGTTTCTGCGAAGCTGCGCAGTTTCCTAGAATGAATGCGTTCTATCGGCATCTTGCGCAGCTCTTCCAACGCTCTGATGCCGATTTGAAGATGCTGGCCGACTTGTTCGTTGTAGAATGAGCTGGCCATGCCGGGGAGCTTCAATTCGCCATGAAGTGGTTTGTCCGAGACGCACAGAAGCGTGCCGTAAGGAACGCGGAAGCGGAATCCATTGGCGGCAATCGTGGCCGATTCCATATCCAGCCCGATGGCGCGAGACTGGGACAGGCGCTCCACCGGTTCCCGGTGGTCGCGCAATTCCCAGTTCCGGTTGTCGATCGTTGCGACGGTCCCGGTTCGCATGATCCGCTTGAGCTCGTAGCCGCTGTAGCCAGTGATGTCGGCGACGGCCTTTTCGAGTGCGACCTGAATTTCGGCTAGGGGCGGAATGGGCACCCAGGTGGGCAAGTCCGCGTCCAGAACATGATCCTCGCGGACATAGCCATGTGCGAGGACATAATCGCCAAGACGCTGCGTGTTGCGCAGGCCCGCACAATGGCCCAGCATCAGCCAGGCATGGGGGCGGAGCACTGCGATATGGTCGGTGATCGTCTTGGCGTTTGATGGCCCGACGCCGATGTTGACCATCGAGATGCCGTCCCGTCCCTTGCGTTTCATATGGTAGGCCGGCATCTGGGGCAGGCGCGCGAGCGGCGAGCCGATCTCAGGCGATGTGGCACCGCGTGGAGTCTCGACATTGCCCGGTTCGACAAAGGCTTCATATTCAGAGTTGCCACTGGCAATTTCTTTACGGGCCCAGTTCACGAATTCGTCGACATAGAATTGGTAGTTGGTAAAGAGGACGAAATTCTGGAAGTGCTCGGGCCGGGTCGCCGTGTAATGGGCAAGACGATGAAGCGAGTAGTCGATGCGTGGTCCGGTAAAGGGTGCAAGCGGGATGATCTCGTCAGGCGCGTAATGCTGTGTGCCGTTGACAATGGCGTCATCGGTGATGGACAGATCCGGCACATCGAACACGTCGCGCAAGGGACGCTCCCATGTTTCCGGCAACGAACCATCGACATCCATGCCATTGGGCCAGGCAAAGTGAACAGGGATCGGCGTGTTCGACGGGCCGACTTCGATGCCCACATTGTGATTGGCCAGCAGCAGTTCGATCTGGGTTTTCAGGTAGTGTCGAAACAGATCGGGACGGGTGATGGTTGTGGTGTACTGCCCCGGTCCGGGCACATGACCAAAGGACAAGCGGCTGTCGATGTGGGCGTGGGTGTCCGTGGTCAGGCGGATTTCGGGGTAGGTGGCGCGATAGCGTCCCGATATGGGTACATCACCGTTGGCCACACGCGCGAATGCGGACTGCAGAAACTCGGTGTGCGATTCATAGATCAGCAGCAACCGGTCAATCGCGTCTTCGGCGTTGCGGTAGGTTTCGTGATTGAACTGATTTGGTGCAATTACGGAAAAGGGGGAATTCATTGTTGTTCTTTCTCCTTTTCCTCTGGCCTTTTCTGCGTTTTTTGCAAAAAGGTCAAGAGAAAATCTTCTTCGGCAACACTTGCAGGCCTGCTGTTGCAATTTTGCGATCATTCAATAGTGGTGGATTTCCGGCTATCAGCTTGGGCTCGTCGGATCTGCCACACAATATCCTTCATTTGTTGCGAGCTATTGTGCAGCGTTTTTCTTGTGAAATTGTAAGGATGCAATTTTTCAATTTGTTTACACAGTTAGGCGTACTCTAAGGTGAGTAATTTGTTACTTACGACGCTTGAGGCGGTAAGTCAGCTTCGCAACAGCTTACGTGAGTATAAAACTCTTTCGCCATGGTCGAAGGGTCGCTGTGGGGGAAACCTGAAAATGACTGGATACATTGGTTTCTTTTGGCCGATCGGGTCGAATAGAATAGGAGATCTGAAATGACTGTCGGACAGTTCGTGAAACCCATCATATTGCTCTCGGCAACGCTTGTGCTGCTGGCGTCACAGGTGGCATCGTCTCAAGCTGCCTGTCTTGTCAACGTGACGGATCGCAGCCTTATCCTTTTCATGAAATCTCCTGTTGAGCGCATTGAGCGCAGCTTTCCCATTGGCGCGCGGGTCTGTCAGACAGTGTCCGATCAGACAGTGGTCGAAGCCCATATCCTCCCCTATGTCGGGGCGCGATTTGGCTGTGAGGCCGAGATCAAGGGGCAACAGGTGCTGCGATTGCGGCATTTCGGCACCATGAACAAGTGCGAGTTCGAATAATCGGGCTTTGCTTTCATCCGGTCTTGCGGCCGGGTAACCGTGATTGTATTTCACTCATTTCATGACCTATAGTGGCCGGGATCGATTTTTCTTTCGGAGCCACCCATGTCCATTGAGTTTCTCATTACTTCATTGTTTGTCGTGATCACGCCCGGAACCGGTATGATCTATACCTTAGCCACCACGCTTGGTTATGGCTTTCGCGCTGGCCTACTTGCTGCGCTCGGCGGCACGCTTTCCATCATTTCCCATATTGCCGCCGCCATTCTGGGGCTTGCGGCACTGCTCCATGCCAGCGCCATGGCGTTTCAGATCGTCAAGTTTGCTGGCGTCGCCTATCTTCTTTATATGGCTTACAAAATGCTCAAGGAGAAAGGGCAGCTGGACGCCGAGAGCCTTGGTGCGGAAAACAGGGAAGGGCGCACGGCGCTGGTGATTATTCGCGACGGCATTCTGCTCAATCTGCTCAATCCCAAGCTGTCGATTTTCTTTCTGGCCTTTCTGCCGCAGTTCATTCATGTAGATGAGGTCAATCCGGTGTTTGAAATGGCCGCGCTCGGGGCCGTGTTCATGCTGATGACGTTCGTTGTTTTCGCGCTCGTTGGCCTTGCTGCTGCGTCTGTCAGGGACAAGGTCTTGACCCGTCCGACCGTTATGAATTGGCTGAAGCGCGGATTTGCTGCGACCTTCGTCATGCTCGGCGCCCGCCTTGCGCTGACGGAGCGTTGAGGTCGGGTTTCTTTTATAGATCTGCCATAGAAATGAAAAAGCCCCGCTCGATCTGAGCGGGGCTTTCTATTTTGGTTTGTCCTGAAACTGTTACGAGCAGCCGCTCGTACTTCCACAGGTGTCGCATTTGAGGCAGGTACCGTTGCGGACCATGGTGAAGTTGCCGCATTCGGAGCAGCTTTCACCCTCATACCCCTGCATGCGGGCCAGAGCGATCTGGTTGGCCTTGACAGGCTTTGCCTTTGTTTCGGTTGAGCCGACCTCTGCATGGCCGTGGTCATGATTGTGATCATGCTCGACCTGTGTGTCCGGCTTGAGCATGGTCGCCGAGGACGGCATCACGGCAGGAGCCGGTTCTGATGCGGTCTGGGTTGGCGAGCCAACAGCGTCGGTGCCTTCCACGAGTTTGAAGCGTTTGGACCCGCCGCGCAGCAGTCCCTTGGAGATTGGCACCGTGAGTTTGCCTTCGGCGTTGCCCTTGCTCATGGCTGTTGCTTCGATATCGGCCGGATTGACATGGGCCAGATCGTGGCGATCCAGATAGGAAACCGCCAATTCGCGGAAGACATAATCAAGGATCGACGTCGCGTTCTTGATGGCGGCGTTGCCCTGAACCATGCCGGCAGGCTCGAACCGGGTGAAGGTGAAGGCGTCGACATATTCCTCGAGCGGAACACCATATTGCAGGCCAAGGGAGATGGCGATGGCGAAGTTGTTCATGATCGAACGGAACGCCGCGCCTTCCTTGTGCATGTCGATGAAGATTTCGCCAAGGCGTCCGTCTTCATATTCACCGGTGGTTACATAGACCTTATGGCCGCCAACGCGGGCTTTCTGGGTGTAGCCCTTGCGGCGATCAGGCAGCTTTTCCCGGTCGCGAATGTGACGTTCGACGATGCGCTCGACGATCTTCTCGGTGACGAGGGTCGCACGCTCGGTCATCGATGTGGATGCCGAGGTGAGGGCCTCGACCACATCTTCGGCTTCGTCGTCATCATCGGCGAGCAGTTGGCTGTTGAGCGGCTGGCTGAGTTTGGAGCCGTCGCGATAAAGAGCATTGGCCTTCAATGCCAGTCGCCAGGACAACATGTAGGCGTCCTTGCAATCCTCAACCGAAGCATCGTTTGGCATGTTGATCGTCTTGGAGATCGCACCGGAGATGAAGGGCTGGGATGCGGCCATCATGCGAATGTGGCTGTCGACCGAGAGATAGCGCTTGCCGATGCGACCGCACGGGTTGGCACAATCGAAGACCGGCAGATGCTCGTCTTTCAGGTGAGGGGCCCCTTCAAGGGTCATCGCACCGCAGACATGGATGTTGGCAACGTCGATTTCTTCCTTGCCGAAGCCAAGGGCCGCCAGCATGTCAAAATCGGGGTCATCAAGCGTTTCGCTGTCAAAGCCGAGGGCTTCCTTGCAGAATTCCTCACCAAGGCTCCACTTGTTGAAGGCGAACTTGATGTCAAAGGCGCTGCCGAGGCCGCTTTCGATCGCAGCGATTTTTTCGTCGGTGAAGCCTTTTTCCTTCAGCGCATTGTGGCTGATGGCGTTGCAGTCCTTGAGAGACCCGCGACCAACGGCATAGGCTTCCATGTCCTTGATCTGCTCCTCGCTGTAACCCAGTTTGCTCAATGCATTGGGCACGGCGCGGTTGATGATCTTGAAGTAGCCGCCACCGGCGAGTTTCTTGAATTTGACCAGCGCGAAGTCCGGTTCGATGCCCGTGGTGTCGCAGTCCATGACCAGACCGATGGTGCCGGTGGGGGCGACAACGGTGGTCTGGGCGTTGCGATAGCCATACTGCTGGCCGAGATCGACGGCTTTGTCCCATGCGGCGATGGCGCGCTGAACAAGGGTCTTGTCGGAGCAGCTGGCGTGGTCAAGACCGACCGGCGCAATGTCGAGGCCCTCATAGCCATCGCTTTCGCCATAGGCGGCCCGGCGGTGGTTGCGCATCACCCGCAGCATATGCTCGGAGTTTGCCTCATAGCGGTCGAACGCGCCCAGTTCCTTTGCCATTTCAGCAGACGTGGCATAGGAGGTGCCGGTCATCAGAGCGGAGATGGCACCACAGATTGCGCGGCCTTCGTCGCTGTCATAAGGAATGCCGGAGGTCATCAAGAGGCCGCCGATGTTGGCATAGCCAAGACCAAGGGTGCGGTAGAGATAGGACCGTTCGGCGATTTCCGGCGATGGGAACTGTGCCATCAGAACAGAGATTTCAAGCACCATCGTCCAAAGACGCACGGTGTGCTCGAACTGATCGACGTTGAGGGTTCCGTCGTCTTGGCGGAACTGCAACAGGTTGATCGAGGCAAGGTTGCAGGCCGTGTTGTCGAGGAACATATATTCCGAGCACGGGTTGGAGGCGATAATGTCGCCATCTGCCCGGCAGGTGTGCCACTCGTTGATGGTGGTGTGATACTGAAGCCCCGGGTCGGCAGATGCCCATGCGGCATAGCCGATCTGATCCCACAGATCACGCGCCTTGACGGTCTTGCGTACATCGCCCTTGATGCGGCCGATGAGGTTCCAGTCGCGGTCTTCCTTGACTGCATTGAGGAAGTCGTCGGTGACGCGGACCGAGTTGTTCGAGTTCTGGCCCGAAACGGTCAGGTAAGCGCCGCTATCCCAGTCGGTGTTGTAGGTATCGAACTGAATATCCTTATAGCCCTGTTTGGCAAACTGGATGACGCGGCGGATGTAGTTCTCGGGAACCTGCGCCTTTTTGGCGGCGCGGATTTCGCGCTTCAGGGCAGGGTTCTTGGCCGGATCAAAGCATTCGTCATTGGAGCCCTGACAATTGACGCAGGCCTTCATGATCGCTTTCAAATGCTTGGAGACGATCTTGGAGCCGGTGACGATCGCGGCGACCTTCTCCTCTTCCTTGACCTTCCAGCTGATGTAGTTCTCGATATCCGGATGATCGATGTCGACCACGACCATCTTGGCCGCGCGACGGGTGGTGCCGCCGGACTTGATCGCGCCCGCTGCACGGTCGCCGATCTTGAGGAAGGACATCAGGCCCGAGGATTTGCCGCCACCGGACAGGGGCTCGCCTTCGGAACGCAGGGAAGAAAAGTTGGTGCCGGTGCCGGAGCCGTATTTGAACAGGCGCGCCTCGCGAACCCACAGATCCATGATGCCGCCATCATTGACCAGATCATCAGAGATGGACTGGATGAAGCAGGCATGGGGCTGCGGATGCTCGTAGGCACCGGTCGAACGGGTCAGGCGACCGGTTTCGAAATCGACATAATGGTGGCCCTGGCTGGGGCCGTCGATACCATAGGCCCAATGCAGGCCGGTGTTGAACCACTGCGGAGAGTTCGGGGCAACGCGCTGGGTGCAGAGCATGTAGCGCAATTCGTCAAAGAAGGTGCGTGCGTCGGCTTCGGTGTCAAAATAGCCACCTTTCCAGCCCCAGTAGGTCCAGGTGCCCGCCAGGCGGTCAAAGACCTGCTGAGCGGCCATTTCGGGACCGAAGCGCTGTTCTTCCGGCAATTGCGCGAGCGCATCTTCATCGGGTACGGAGCGCCACAGCCATGACGGCACGGAGTTTTCCTCCACGCGTTTCAGGATGGCAGGTACACCGGCCTTGCGGAAATATTTCTGTGCCAGAATGTCCGAAGCAACCTGAGACCAGGATGTCGGAACGTCAATGTTTTCCAGCTTAAAGACAATGGAGCCGTCTGGGTTGCGGATTTCGCTTGTTGCCTTGCGAAAGTCGATCTCGTTATAGGCTGATTTGCCTTCTTCGGTATAGCGCCGCTCTACACGCATTGAGTATCCCCTAAAGATATCTGAGTGCTGACAGTCTTCCCGTCAGTCATTTGCCCTATACAGAAAGGAGGAAGACCATGGCCCTGGTGCATCCGCAATCCTGCAATCCGAAGAGTCCATATTCGCCGCGAATCGTGGCACAGTGGACTCGTTTTGCGGACACCATTACACCGTTGAGTGGTTAATGAGATATTAACATATCTCTAGATATAGTGTCCATGCCAGTGTCGAATGACGATATCTGGTGTATTTCCCTTATTTCCTATGAACACAGAGCACAAGAAAACCCGACCGTGAAAACCGTCCGAGTTCAGCAGGTCTTGCTGCCGGATCGGATGATCCACGGTGTTACGGCTTGCTATTGTGAACAGGAAATCCGGGAATTGCCGCCGGAAACGCATCTGTCTTGACTGGTTGGAGTATGGAATTTTGCAGGGTGCAGCGTCAAGCAAAGAAAACTACGTCTGGTGGTGTGTGTTGTGTTAAAAACTATATCTAGTGCCTGTCGATGTGCCCGCGGAATAGGAAGAATCCGCCCCTACCGGCGTCAAGTGCCTAGAGTTTCGTACGTACGATCCGGGCTGCAATAAATCTGTTAAAATTAGAGACAAATTCGAGTTCAATTTGCACCCTCATTTTGAGCGTGATTTAAACGCTCTGTGCCATAGTTGCCAACGGACGGGCATAAGCCTCAATAATACAACGGGTTGGTGGGTTGCATGGAACATCATTCAGCTTTTGGACTGGATATCGAATCGTTAGATATTGTCATAGTGGATGACTCCAAGACCATCCTGACCATGATTCGATCGATGATATCCGCCCTCAAGGTGGCACGAGTGCGATCATTTGATCGCGGGGATCTTGCTCTGCACGCTATATTGCAAGAGCCGCCGAATGTGATCCTGACCGATCTGGCCATGTCGCCGATGTCAGGCATGCAGTTGATCAAGCTGATCCGGCAACAGACGATGGAGCCGCTGTGCTTCATTCCTGTCATCGTCATAACAGCTCACGCAACTCAGGCCCGGGTGGCACAATTGTTCGAGATTGGTGCGCACCACGTGTTGGCCAAGCCGCTTTCCTCTGCCGTGCTGCAAAATCGTCTGCGAGCGCTCAGCAGTGATCGGCGCGTCATGCGTCTTGACGGGGATCGCTATGTGATTGACGGCATGCATGAAGTGCTGCTCGAAAAGCAGTCGCGGTTGAAATCGCTGGAGAAGGCGAGGGAGTTCCACGAGCAGGTTTTGCCTCAGGCCAAGGAATCGCAGCGTGAGGCGGACGAGATTCTGCGCGGGCTCGATGTCTGCGAAGAAGAACCGATCCGTGCACGGCCCTTTGCCTCGTCCGGCATGCGGATTGCGGAGCATCTCAGAGAAGCAAAGGTGCGCGAAGACAAGTCAAAGAGCGCGTCTCGTCCGAGCTCAAAGCGGTATGCCGGCGTCAGTCGTCGCGGCAACCGTTGAGGTCCCTATGCTCATGCTGCGGCGTCTCAAGTCTCGCGCCGACAGATCAAGCCGCTTTTCACCAAAGCAGTCTGGACATCAGGAAAATTTTGTAGTCATAGTGCCCTGACTGAACCGTGAGGAAAGTTGGCGCACCATGAAGAAATTTCTGCTTTTGCTGTTCACTTGGTGGGGAAACGCAACCCTTGGGACCTTGGTGCACACCAAGCGGCGCGGCATCTATGTCGGCAAGGATGACTTCGGCAACAAATACTATAAGCAAGCGGTCAAGCATAACGCGAGCTATTCGGGAAGCCGAAAGGGCGAGCGACGCTGGGTCATTTATGCTCAGGACGCAGAAGCAAGCGCTGTGCCTGCCGGTTGGCATGGCTGGCTGCATTACCGCACCGATGTTGCTCCCAGTCAGGATGACTATGTGTCCTGGCCTTGGCAGAAGCCTCATCAAGCCAACAGGACCGGAACAGATGAAGCCTATCGACCTGCCGGATCGATTCTGTCGCCTCAGAGCCGCCCCGTTGCTACTGGGGACTATGAAGCATGGTCGCCGGAAGGGTGAGAGACGTCTTTGACCCCCGCGAAATGGGTTGAAGGATATCCTTGGGGACAATCCCAGTCTCGCCAGAATTGAGAGCTAGACAAGAATCGCCATGCTGTGAGGGTGGCGATTTTCTTTTGCCTTTGCCGGTACGATCCAGTTCAACTCTTGCAAGACGCTGCTTTTTTGCCAGTTCACTCTTGCCTTGGAGCACCAAAGGGCGATAGGAACGAGATGATAAATCAGGTGCCTGTGCGGCGCGGCTTGGGATGGTTCGAAGATACCACGGTATGCGGACCGGTTCTCATTTGTCTGACGCATGGAGGTCGGAGAATTCGATGATGTGTTTGAAGAACCGCCAATGGTTCACGAAGGCCATGCTTGGGCTTGGCGCAGTCGTTTTGGCTTTTGGTGGTCTGTTCGGGTCTCCGGCGGCGGCACAGAAGGTTGCCAATCCGGTTGCGGTCTTTTCCGGGCTGGACAAGATCACAGGTCGGATCATCCAGTTTGATGTCTATGTTGATGAAACGGTCCAGTTCGGCGCCCTGCAGGTCACGCCTCGTGTGTGCTACACGCGGCCCGAGACCGAGCGACAACAGGTCACGGCTTTTGTCGAGGTGGACGAGATCACGCTTGAGCGCAAGGTGCGCCGCATTTTCACCGGCTGGATGTTCGCATCCAGCCCGGGACTGAACGCAGTCGAGCACGGGGTCTATGATGTCTGGCTCGAGGGCTGCCGGGAAAATTCGGAAGTTCCCAAGCCACAACAATAGTTGCCTTTTGCTTCAGTCCGCACCTGCCATCTCGGGATGCGTCATCTCTCATATCTGTGTACGCTCAGGCGCTTTTGTTGTCCGATGAGGCGTCTTTGTTGTTGTTCGTCGCAGCCTTGTCGTTAGGCTGTTGATCAAAGGCATGGAAGTCGCCGACGTCTTTCAGGGCATGTTCGAGCAGTTCGTGATATTCGGCTTTGGGCACTTCCAGCGCACCAAACTGCTTGAGATGGTCCGTGATGAATTGGGCGTCGAGCAGGGTGTAACCCCCGACCTTGAGACGATCTACGAGATGGACCAGAGCCATTTTTGACGTGTCGCGCTCCCGCGAGAACATGCTCTCGCCAAAGAAGGCGGTTCCCAGCGACACCCCATACAATCCACCCACCAGACGATCCTCATCCCAGATTTCAACCGAATGGCAATGGCCCATATCGAACAGGCTGCGATAGAGATCGTGGATCTGATCGTTGATCCATGTCGAGGGGCGGTCCGGTGCCGCTTCGGCGCAGGCATCCATGACGGCACCGAAAGCGCTGTCGACCCGAATGTCGAAAGGGGAGTTGCGCATGGTGCGCAACAGGCGACGGGGGGCATGAAAGCTGTCGAGCGGAATAACGCCACGAAAGTCGGGCTCGATCCACAAGACTGTCGCGTCGTTTGCATCCTCTGCCATGGGAAAGATGCCACAGGCATAGGCTCTAAGCAGAATTTGAGGTGTAATCTCGAACGTCTGGGACTCGTCTGTCATGAGCGCATTCTGGTCTATTTTTCAGTCAGATCGATTGTCGAGAGAGCATGCAGCAGCACATCCTATGCTCCTGCCTGTCCGCTTGCCAAGGTCGTATTGAATGCCATTGAAACCGTCATGAGAATAAACCGGTTTTGCCGACATGCAATCAGCTTTTGCTCGATGGAATGGAAAAAGACCGCACCAGAAGTGCGGTCTTACTATCACGGCAACAGCTTTTGTCCTATCCGGCAGGTTATTTCATGCCCAGATGCTTTTCCAGCCAATGAATGTCATAGGCACCGTTCGCGATGTCAGGATTGTCGACCAGCGAGCGGAACAAGGGCAGCGTGGTGTGAATGCCGTCAACGATGAATTCGTCAAGAGCACGCCGAAGGCGCATCATGCATTCGACGCGGTTGCGGCCTGTCACGATGAGCTTGCCGATGAGGCTGTCATAGTAGGGCGGGATGGTGTAGCCCTGATAGACACCCGAATCAACGCGCACGCCAAGTCCGCCCGGTGGGTGGTAATAGGTGATACGGCCCGGAGATGGTGCGAAAGTTTCCGGGTTTTCGGCGTTAATGCGGCACTCGATGGCATGACCGTTGAAGGTGATGTCTTCCTGCTTGATATCGAGGCCAGCACCACAAGCAACCTTGAGCTGCTCGTTGACCAGATCAATGCCGGTGATCATCTCGGTAATGGGATGCTCTACCTGCAGGCGGGTGTTCATTTCGATGAAATAGAATTCGCCGTTTTCATAAAGAAACTCGATTGTGCCGGCGCCAGAATATTGCAGGCCCTGCATCGCCTTGGCGCAGATGTCACCGATTTTCTTCTGCTGTTCCTCATTGAGGGCAGGGGATTGTGCTTCTTCCCAGACCTTCTGGTGACGACGCTGCAAAGAGCAGTCGCGCTCGCCAAGGTGAATGGCGTGGCCCTTGCCGTCGCCCATGACCTGCACTTCGATATGGCGCGGGGTCGAGAGATACTTCTCGATATAGACCGTGGCGTCACCGAAGTTGGATTCGGCTTCACTGCGCGCGGTGCTGAAGGCAACGCCAATGTCTTCTTCCTTGTGGACGACCTGCATGCCCTTGCCGCCACCACCGGATGCGGCCTTGATCAAAATGGGATAGCCCATTTCGGAAGCGATGCGCTTGGCTTCTTCAACGGAACCGACGCCGCCTTCAGAACCCGGAACAACCGGAATGCCGAGGCGTTTGGCGGTCTGTTTGGCGGCGATCTTGTCGCCCATGATGCGGATATGCTCGGCGCTCGGGCCGATGAACCCCACCTTGTGTTCCTCAAGGATTTGCGCAAAGCGCGCATTCTCTGACAGGAAGCCGTAACCGGGATGGACCGCATCGGCACCCGTGATTTCACACGCGGCCAGAATCTGCGGGATGTTGAGATAGCTGTCGCGCGCAGAGGGTGGCCCGATGCAGACGCTTTCGTCTGCGAGTTTGACATGCATGGCGTCCGCATCCGCGGTGGAATGAACGGTCACGGTCTCGATGCCAAGTTCCTTGCAGGCGCGCAAAACCCGGAGCGCGATTTCGCCTCGGTTTGCGATAAGAACCTTAGAAAACATGAGTTTACCTTACCTAATGTGGCTGCCTATTCGATGATGACGAGGGGTTCGTCAAATTCTACTGGCTGGCCATTTTCCACCAGGATAGCGGTGACTTTGCCAGACTTGGTCGAGGGAATGTGGTTCATGGTCTTCATGGCTTCCACAATCATCAGGGTCTGGCCTTCCTTGATCTGGTCACCAACCGCGATGAAGGGAGCCGAGCCCGGCTCTGGCGAAAGATAGGCGGTGCCAACCATCGGGCAGCGTTCTGCGTTGGCAAGGCTCGTCTCTGCGGCTGGTGCTGCTGCGGCCGGAGCAGCCGAAGCGGCCGGTGCTGCTGGCGCTGCGGCAATCGGAGCTGCCATGGGTGCGCTGGCTGCTGCCTGCTGCACGATGATGTCACGGGCAACCCGGATGCGCAGATCGTCCTGTTCGATTTCGATTTCCGTCAAATCGCTGTCCTTGACGAGTTCAGCGAGCTGGCGGATGTAATCTGGATCGAGATAGTTTTTTTCTTTTGACATGTTTCCGCATTCCATTGTTTGGCGCGAGGCATGCTCTGCGCGGTTAGAATGTGTTGATGATTCTGGTCAGGCCTTCGCGGCCTCATTGAGATGGTTAGAAAGCGCTTCAAGGGCTGCAACGTAGCCAAATGCACCCAGGCCACAGATTACCCCGATAGCCACCGGAGAGATGAAGGAGTGATGGCGAAAGCTCTCTCTTTTATGAATGTTGGACAGGTGAACCTCTACAACCGGCAGCGCCACAGCACGGACGGCATCCTGCAATGCGACCGATGTATGAGAGTAGGCTGCGGGATTGAAGATGATACCAGCGGCGCGCCTGCCGGCTTCCTGCACCCAATCCACAAGCTCGCCTTCATGGTTCGACTGCAGAAATTCGATGGAAACACCCAATTCTGAAGCCTTCGAGAGGCACATGGCCTCGATGCCCTCAAGGGAGGTCGCGCCGTAAATGCCGGGTTCTCGCTGACCTAACAGATTGAGGTTGGGACCATTAAGAACGTAAATAACTTGGGTCATGCAGGTTTCCGCTTGATAACACTCGTCTGACGAATGCATGCGTGCCATCGTCAGGTCCGAACTTTATAGGCTTTCCATCGATGAGAGGGAAGTGTTGTTGGGGGATGTCCCGACTTTTGGGCAGTAATTATCGGCAAGTTTTTGCGAAAACATGGCCTTTTTATGGTTGTTTTCGTCATCGGCTCTATAGGTGACGTGCCGATTGCCTTTCTGGAGAACCGATCAGGGCCAAGTTTGTTGTTCCCTGATCGATTGCTTGATTGGGGTCGCTCGCGTCTTGGTGCGGCCCCCGATGCCTTGTCTCAGGCTCTCTGGCTGGCTCTCTCGCTTCAGGCTTCAGGGCCTTTGGGGCGATCCGCCGAACGCCATCACGCTTGCTGATCAGCAGGTTGTCGAGCCACAGGAGCGGACCGATTCCAGCTTGCTCTGAAGGGCTTGGGCCGGAACAAATCCCGGGATGACCTCATCGCCAACGACAAAACCGGGTGTGCCGGTCAGTTGCAGCGCTTCTGCAAGACGGTAGTTGTCTTCGATTGGCTTGATCAGCGACTTGTCTTCATAAAGTGCCTCAAGCTTGCTTCGTGATAGGCCGAGTTTTTCGGCAACACGCAGGGCGCTTTCCTTGTCAGCCGTGCCGCGCAAGGTCATCATTGCCTTGTGGAAGTCCCAGTATTTTTCCGGCGCTTCTTGCGTGACGGCCATGGCAACAAGGGCTGCCTCCATGGATTGCGGACCCAGAACCGGCCATTCCTTGACGATGAAGCGAAGATCCTTATCACTCTCTACAAGCGACAACATGCTGCCGAAGGCCTGTTTGCAGTAGCCGCAGTTGTAGTCGAGAAACTCCACGATGGTCACATCGCCGTCCGGGTTGCCAAAGACGATCTGGTCCTCGGCATTGAGGAGCTCATCCTTGTTTTCGGCCAAGGCCTGTTTGGCGCGATTGGCACGCTCGGCGCGAGCGGCTTGTTCACGCTTGGAATCTTCTTCGCGGAGCTTGCCAAAAACCTGACGGATAACATCGGGATTTTCCAAAAGATAGTCGGTGACGATCTGTTCGATTTCTTCCTTCTGAGCATCGTCGAAGGAGGCGGCGTTGGCGTTGCCGGCCGCTAGGCCCGTGGTCGCTATGGCGAACAGCAGCAGGGCAATCAAGTGCTTGACTGGTTGCATGGAATAGCATCCTTGATGTTTGTCCGTCGGGTCAACGGAGGTCGTGACTGTCTCTTTGGGCGCACCTTATGCCAGAATGGGCCCATTTGGTGACAAAACTGAAATTGTTCACTTGAAAGTGACCATTTACCGCGGCCTGTCGACAGGGGCGCATGGGTGCCAGAGCTTTGCTGGCCATTCAGATTTTCGGTGGTCTGTAATCGATGATGTCCTGCGCCTGAACCCATTCGGGGCTGCCGCGTTTGAGCTTTTTCTGGGCGCGGGTGGCCATGGCTTTTGCCGAGCTGATATCGCCTTGCGCGAAATAGCCGTTTGCGGTGGCCATTTCGGCTTCGGCCCGTTTTCCGATCTGGTCATAGGCCTGAGCGAGAAGGCGATAGCCGATGGGTTGGTCTGGGTCATTCTGAAGACCGCGGCGCAAATGCGATATGGCCGCTTTCGGATTGCGGTTGCGTTTGGCCGAAAGCAGCGCCTGTCCGAGCATGACGCGCAGAAGTCCTTCATTCGGATGCATGTTCACGGCCTGATTGAGCGGGGCAATGGCCTGGTCGCCCGACCCTGTTTCGAGCAGAATCTGCCCCTTAAGTTCCCAGAAGTAAGGGAAGTCGGGACGGGCCTTGATCAGGCTGTCAACGAGCCGAAGAGCCTTCTTGTGGCTGCCGAGGCGATAGGTGACGATCGCACGGGCATATTGGCTGGGGAGATCGTTGCCCTTGTATTTGCGCATCACGCGCTTGGCGCGCTGGGTAAAGGCCGACAGCTTGGCGCGCACCATGTCATGGCGGAATTGAAGCGCTGGACTGTCCTTTTTTTGATAGTGCTTGCTGCTTTTTGCGAGGCGCTCAATCTGTGAAATGCGCTCGCGGGGCAGGGGATGGGACTGGATATAGGGATCGACGTAGCGCGATGAGAAGAGATCCTGATCCGCAAAGCGCTGGAATGTGGTCAGCATGCCTTTGGCCGACTGGCCCGACCGTTCGAGGTAGCGGATCGCAGCGCGGTCGGCGGCGATTTCTTCGGTGCGGGCATAGTTGAGCAAGGAATTCTGGGCAATGGTGGGGGAGCCCATCATGATGCCGCTTCCTACTGCTGCGGCATTCCTGTTGCCTGTGGCAGCGCCTGCTGCGGCGGCACCTGCTCCCAAAAGCATCCCGACCACCGCCATTGTCTGTGCATTTTCAACCGCCCGACGCAGCCGGACGAGATGGCCGCCAGCGATGTGGCCCGTTTCATGGGCAAGGATGCCGATGACTTCGTTGGGGGTCTTGGCGGCAATCAAGGTGCCGGTGTTGATGAAGATTCGCTTGCCATCGACGACGAAGGCATTCATGCGGCTGTCATTGACCAGATGGATACGGATGTTGCCCGGCTTGAGACCCGCAACCTTGAGAATTGGACGGGCGTAGTCTCTGATCAGCTCTTCGGTCTCGGCATCGCGCACAAGGCGCAGCTTGCTGTTCTGAGCGTTGGCGCTTGCGGCATGCAGGATAGGGCCAAGCGCGATCAAGGCAGCCAGCAGGCTGTGAGATGCGCTCCTGAGTATCCGCTGTTTTGTCCGGTTGACTTCAACAGGTGTGCAAACCGGTAGAAGTTTTCGCAAAGACTTGATACCAAAGCCTAGAAACATGAACACCGCCTTTTCCCACTTGCGGGTGACTAAGACTGAAGCAACACCATCAGCGCTTCGTTTTGGTTTGGCCCGGATGGTTTCATCCCTCAGGGGTGAAATTATGGCACAGGAGGGAAAAGACAGCCAAAGGGAAAGAAACATGCTCACGATTTCCAAGCGGGGAGCGATCCAGCCTTTTCTGGCGATGGATGTGATGGCCAAGGCCAATGTCATGGCGGCTGACGGGGCCGATATCGTTCATATGGAGGTCGGCCAACCGGGGGCTCCGGCTCCTCAGCCGGTCCTTGAGGCCGCGCAAAAGGCGCTGGTGGATGGCCGGATCGGATACACCGATGCGCTCGGGATCCTGCCGCTTCGGGAGCGGATCGCCCAGCACTATATGGAGAGATATGGCGTGTCTGTTTCACCGGATCAGGTCGCTGTGACGACCGGGTCCAGCGCCGGGTTCAATCTTGCTTTTCTTGCATTGTTTGAGGCTGGAGACCGGATCATCCTGCCAAGTCCGGGCTACCCGGCCTATCGCAATATTCTGTCCGCCCTCGGGCTGGAGGTTGTCGAAGTGGAGACCAGAGCCGAGGACCGCTGGTGTCTGACCGCCGACGCCATTCGTGCCGCTCATCTGGAGGGTTCGGTCAAGGGCGTGCTCATCGCCAGCCCTTCCAATCCATCGGGAACGATCATGGAAGCCGAAGCCCTGCAGTCGGTGATCGAGACTTGCGAGGAACTGGGGATCTGGTTCATTTCCGATGAAATCTACCACGGGCTTGAGTATAGCTTCGAGGCACAAACGGCGCTCGCGATCTCGCCCAATGTGGTGATCATCAACAGCTTCTCGAAATATTACTGCATGACCGGGTGGCGCATCGGCTGGATGGTGTTGCCGGACAAGGCGCGGCGGTCGGTCGAATGCCTTGGACAGAGCCTCTATATTTCGGCGCCGATGCTCAGTCAGGTTGCGGCCATGGCGGCTTTCGATGCCACTGAGGAGCTTGAAGCGATCAAGGCAGGATATGGCCGTAACAGGGCCCTGTTGGTGGAAGCTTTGCCGGGGATCGGGCTGGGGGATTTCATGCCCATGGACGGAGCCTTCTACACCTATTGCGATGTCAGCAAGCTGACCAACGATTCCATGGATTTCGCCAACCGATGTCTCACGGAGGCGAAGGTCGCCATCACGCCGGGGGCCGATTTTGATATCACGCGCGGCCACCGCTTTGTCAGACTATCCTTTGCAGGCACCGAAGTGGATATGGCCGAGGCCATCAAGCGATTGGGTGCTTGGATCCGTTGGAAGTCATCGCTTCGGTCTTGATCAGGTGCCCATGGCATTCCTGCATTGCCATCATGATGAGGTAACAAAGAAATGACGCGTTCATCGCGTCCGCTTTCTTGTATGCTTGGTTCAGGATGTCGCGAATTTCTGTCGTGTTTTCTAGGTGATCTGTCATCGCCTTACCCCCGCTAACCACAATAGAAAACAGTATAAACCAAACTGCTTTGAATGCTTCAAATTCCGGTTTGTACAAATGTAGGTGTGTAAAACTACCCTTTTGTATCGTCGCAAGGAAAGGGGTTTTTACGGGATTTGTATTGGTAATAGTGCTGGTTAACTCAATTCTGAATGGTATTTGGCGTTCTCGATTAAACTGCCGATTAAACTGCCGATTGAGATGACCGCTTGTGGATAAAAAAAGCCGCTTCCGAAGGGAAGCGGCTTTTGTGTTGATCCAAGAAGTCTGGGTCAGAATTTCAACCAGCGTTTAAAGAAAGCCGTTGCGATTCCACCAACCGGAGCGCTTGGGCCGTTTGTCTTCTGACTGCTCTGGTTCGGACTTTTCTTGTTTGCTTTCGACGGGAAAGGGGGCGGTGTCGGCATCTGCTGCCTCCTCGCCTTTGACGTCGTCTTGCTCGTTTTCTGCCGTGCTCTCGACCGATGCTTGCGCATCTGGAGCGGGTTCGGCTGCTTGCGTTACGTCTGACATAGTTGCTGCGGCTTCTTCGGAGCTTGCGGCTTCGCTGATAACCTCTGATGCAGGTTCGGGCGCTGCGATTTCGGGCGTCACTGTTTCTTCAGTGACATTGCCGACTTCTTCACTTGCAGCGATCGGTGCCATGTCAGGCAGTTCGCCTGTCGGTTCTGCCGAGATGATCGGTTCTGGGGCGTCATTCCGGTCCGGATTTTGATCGCTCACAGATGCTCTATTCTCTGAGGAACTTTCTTCAGAAGAGCTGGCATCAGAAGAGCTGTCGTCAGAAGACCTGTCGGGCGACCCTTCACTTGCGGATGCCGCATCATCTTCGCCTGAAGCGTCAGACGTCTGATCCTGACCGTCATTGTTGCGATTGCGGCGATTACGGCGACCGCCGCGGCGACCACGACGACGGCTCTTTTTCGGCCTTTCGTCATTGTCATCATCGCTGCTAGCGTCCTGCTGACCAGAGGAGGCTTCACCGTTTTCGCTGTCATCGTCAGCGTCGGTGTCATTATCGCCATCATCGCTATCGTTATCGTCATCCTGCTGACCATTTCTCAGGTCTTGCTGGTTGCCTTTCTTGCGACGTCTGCGACGGCGGCGTTTTTTCGAGCTGCTTTCCTCATCCTGTTCGCGTTCCATTTCGGCTTCGAACTCGAGATCGTCGTCATTGTCGAGATCGTCGGTCATCAGCATGGAAACGGTCGGAGTGGGAGCGACTGGCTCCTCGAGCGGATCCCCCCGTTCGATTTCCAGATGTTTGCCTTCCAGATGATCGTCGACCTCAATGAAGATGTTCACGCCAAAGCGGCCTTCCAATTCGAACAGGTTCTGACGTTTCTGGTTGAGGATATAAAGAGCCACATTGCCGCGGGTCTTGACCACGACATGATGGGTCACACCCTTGAGCAGGTGGTCCTCAATGGAGCGCAGAATCAACAGCGCAACAGAGGCCGATGCTCGGACATAGCCGGTGCCATGACAATGCGGGCAGGGGTCCATGGAGCTTTCCAGAACGCCGGTGCGGATGCGCTGGCGGGACATTTCCATGAGGCCGAAATGGGATATGCGGCCGACCTGAATGCGGGCACGGTCGGACTTGAGGCAATCCTTCAGGCGTTTCTCGACAGACCGGTTGTTGCGCTTCTCTTCCATATCGATGAAGTCGATGACAACAAGGCCGGCCAGATCGCGCAGACGCAACTGACGGGAAATCTCTTCGGACGCTTCCAAGTTGGTCGAAAGCGCCGTGTCCTCGATGTTGTGCTCGCGGGTCGAACGCCCCGAGTTGACGTCGATAGAGACAAGAGCCTCGGTCTGGTCGATGACGATATAGCCGCCGGATTTCAGTGTGACCTGCGGGCTGAACATGGCGTCGAGCTGATTTTCGATGCCCATGCGCGTGAAGATCGGCTGCGGATCGCGATAGGGCTGAACATTGCGGGCATGGCTCGGCATGAGCATGCGCATGAAGCCCTTGGCTTCCTTGTAGCCTTCTTCGCCAGCGACAAGAACCTGATCGATGTCCTTGTTGTAAAGGTCTCGAATGGATCGCTTGATCAGCGATCCCTCCTCATAGACCAGCGTCGGCGCGGCGGATTGTAGGGTCAGATCGCGAACATTCTCCCACAGACGCAGGAGATATTCGAAATCGCGCTTGATCTCGGTCTTGGTACGCGATGCACCGGCTGTGCGCAGGATGACGCCCATGCCGTCGGCAACTTCCAGCTCGGAAGCAATTGTTTTAAGGCGCTTGCGGTCGGTCACGTTGGTGATCTTGCGCGAAATGCCGCCACCGCGTGCCGTGTTCGGCATCAGGACCGAATAACGGCCTGCGAGGGAAAGATAGGTGGTCAGGGCTGCGCCCTTGTTGCCGCGTTCTTCCTTGACGACCTGAACCAGAAGGATCTGGCGACGCTTGATGACTTCCTGGATCTTGTACTGGCGAGCGCGACGACGGGTGCGGCGCTCCGGTACTTCTTCCATTGCGTCTTCAGCACCGACATGCTCGACATCGCCGTTCTCATCGGAATCATCATCGTCATCGCTGTCGTCGAGCGCTTCGAACGGGACTTTTTCGTCGTCGTCCAGTTCCTCGGCTTCCTCGATGTCGTCAGGGTCTACCTCGACACTGTCATCCTTGGCGACTGCGTGCGCCTGTGCTGGCGGATTGCTGTCGTCATCGTCTGATCCTGAAGGAGCGTCAGCGGCCGGAACATCGGAGCTCTCCGAGGCAGCACTCGCGGCCACATCGTTGTTCTCCGGATTGTTCGCAGGCTCCGAATCGGGCGTATCAGCAGACTGGGTGTCCGCCGCAGAGGTGTCGCTGTCGGACTGATTGTCCGTCTTGTCTGCTGCTTCTGGCTGCTTGGCGTCGCCGTTGTTCTTCTTGGACTGTTTGGAATTCCGGCGAGACCGCGAAGAGCGTTTGCGCTTTGGTTCGGCCGCTTCGGACTCATCTTCCTCGTCGTCGGAATGATGGCCTTTTTCTTCCTCAAGGAGCGCCTGACGGTCAGCTACCGGGATCTGGTAATAATCGGGATGGATTTCGCTGAATGCGAGAAAGCCATGACGGTTGCCGCCGTAGTCGACGAATGCAGCCTGAAGCGAAGGCTCAACTCTGGTAACTTTCGCTAGATAGATATTACCGCGCAATTGTTTGCGATTGGCGGACTCAAAGTCGAATTCCTCGACCCGATTGCCGCGTACGACAACAACCCGGGTCTCTTCCGGGTGCGTCGCATCGACGAGCATTTGATTTGGCATTGGAACGTGTCTCCACGGAAAGGCGCGCCGACAACCGTTCTGGCCGGAATTTCCGACACTCGGCAGGTTCGCGCTTCTCCGCTTTTATCTGGGGACGACCCTGCCTTCTCCTGTGGACGGACGTGCCGACGACCGTTGGTCAGGGCATGCAGCATGGCTGCAAAGCGATCTCCGACCTTCTGTCTTGTCGTTGTGCACATCACTTGGCGGGGTCCTCTTGTTGAAATTCGCTACCCGGCGAATGCGAAAAAACGCTGCATTCGGGGAGGGGGTTCTAAAAGGCCAGTAAGTCCCAAGCTTTGTTAGAGCCAAGGGACTTGCGGCGAAAAATCATGTTTCCAGGATAACAGTCTGATATCCTGAGGCATTTTGCTTAAAGCTTGGCATGTACAATTCGTCGGCGCTCCCTTTCGTCGCAACGGTCGTTGAACACGTCGAAACGGGTGCGGTTGCCGTCAATTTGCATCTTCTGATTTTACTCGGTCAAACATGCAAATCATCGAATCGGATCATTGCTTTGCAACAATAGCCCATTGGCCTTTTTAGGGTTCCTTGCGGGAATATGCAAGTGCAACGCATCATCTGTGTCGCATTTGATACATATGGACACCCGAAGTCCTGTATGAAAGCAGTAGGCTTGAGTCACTCTTAGGTGATTTCTGTCAAGATGGGGTTAACCTCGACGTGTTTATGGTTTAGCAAATCTTTCAAAGGCAGATAGAGACTTCTTGAGCATGAGCGGATCCTTGAAACGAAAAGCTCGAATGATATCCATTCTCGCAGACGTCAGCGCACGGCTCCGGTGCGCAAGCGGCAGAGCCTTGCTGACCCTTCTGGTGTGTCTTGCGGCTGTATCGTTGTTTGGCGTTGATGGAGCGCGGGCGGATGATCAGTCTGGCTCCGACCCTGTTGTCGTTGAAGCCGTGCGAACCACTGGCACCAAAGAGCTGTCGCGCTTTGTGATTGATGTCAGCCAGCCTGTCGACTTCACGATCTTTGCCCTTGATGAACCCTACCGGTTGGTAATCGATCTGCCGGGCATGGATTTCGAGGTCGAGCATGGCATGGGGCAGGTGGAGCGTGCGCTGGTCAAGAATTTCCGGTTTGGTTCCTTCAGCGGCTCCCGCTCTCGCATCGTTCTGGACCTGACCGACCCTGTGCGGATCATCAAGGCCCAGACCTTCCCGCCGGTTGATGATATTCCTGCCAAGATCCTGATCGAACTTGAAGCGGTCGAGCAAGACGTCTTTGTCAAGGAGACCATGAAGGATGTGATGCACGTCGATGTCGACGGCACGATCGACGACAAGCGCCTTGCTGTAGCTGCAGCGTCCAGCGCTGTGGATGAGGCCCCCCCGGAAGACCCACGGCCATTGGTGGTGATTGATCCGGGGCACGGGGGCATTGACCGGGGCGCCACATCGCGCTCTGGTCTCAAAGAGAGCGAGTTGGTGCTGACTTTTGCCAAGGCGCTGAAGAAGCGACTGGAGAAGGACGGGCATGTTCGGGTTGCCATGACCCGTGAGAAAGATGTGTTCATCTCACTTTCGAAGCGCGTCGCCATTGCGCGGGAGTTGAAAGCGGACTTGTTCGTCTCTATTCATGCCGATACGGTTAGGCAGAGTTATGTGCGTGGAGCCACGGTCTACACCCTTTCGGACAAGGCGTCGGACGCTGTTGCCGCGCGTCTCGCAAGGCAGGAAAACAGGTCGGATCTTCTCGCCGGTCTTGAGATCGAGAAGGATGATGATGTCGTCGCGGACATTCTCATCGATCTGACCCGCAGAGAGACCTCCAATCATTCGGCGCTTTACTCGCGCACACTGGTTGGTGCGCTGAAGTCTTCCATCCGACTGTCAAAGACCCCTGAGCGCTCTGCCGGGTTCAAGGTGCTTAAGGCACCGGACATCCCCAGCGTGCTGGTGGAGTTGGGCTATCTGTCCAATAGCAAGGATCAGTCGGCGCTGGCTTCGAAAGCCTGGCAAGAAAAGGCGGTCGAGTCCATTTCGAAATCGATGCGGACGTTCTTTCTGCGTCGCTCAACGCAGTCCAGTGGTCTGATTGCACCGGACGCGGGATAGGATCCGGTCCTCCCAAGTCGGGCGGAACGCATGGCCGTGAGAGGATTGTCATGATTGCCAATGTCGGACTGCTTGCGGCCTTTGCCTTTTTCTATTCGCTGATTTCGGCCAGATTGTCGTCGACGGTGCTGACCGGGCCGATGATCTTTGTGCTTTTTGGATTGCTGGCAGGCAATTGGGGCCTTGGGTTGTTTGAATTCAACATCAATGCCCACAGTGTACGCACCTTTGCCGACTGGACACTGGCGCTTGTGCTTTTCACTGATGCAGCCACGGCCAATCGGTCCGCTCTTGTGCACAAAATCCGCATTCCCGAACGCATGCTGTTCATCGGCATGCCTCTGGTGATGCTGCTGGGAACCGCCGTCGGCTGGCTTTTATTCGATCACCTTCCGATCTGGGAAATCGCGATTGTTGCCTGTTGTCTGGCGGCAACCGACGCCGCGCTTGGTGCGGAATGTCTGCATGACGAGGCGGTGCCGAACTATCTGCGCACCGGCCTTAATGTTGAGAGCGGGCTCAATGATGGTCTTGCGGTGCCGGTCCTTCTGGTTCTGATCGAGTTGGCTGTTGCGCTGCCGGATTCGTCGATGAGCGGCACCGATGTGATGGTGATCCTTCTGCGCGAGATCGGTCTGGGCGTCGTTGTTGGTGTCGCTGTTTCGATGGTTGGCGTTTTTCTGATGCAGCAGGCCAAGCGCTTTAATTGGGTCGATGCCGACTGGAAGCAGATTCCTGTTGTTGCCTTGGCGATGTGCAGTTTTGCCTTCGCACAGGAACTGGAGGGCAGCGGCTATATCGCGGCTTTCTGTGGCGGGCTGATGTTCCGGCAACTGACCAAGCGCTTCTCCCACGGTATGATCGAGGGGGCGACCGAGGTGGGAGAGACGTTATCTCTTGTTGTCTGGGTATTTTTCGGTGCGGTCATGCTTGATATCATGATGCCCGTGATGCATTGGACAGTGCTGGTCTACGCCTTGCTCAGTCTTACCGTGGTGCGCAGCCTGTCCATCATTCTGTCTCTTGCCTGGTCTGGTGAAACACTGGCCGGGAAGACCTATTTGGGATGGTTTGGACCGCGCGGTCTGGCGAGCCTCGTGTTCGTCGAGATTGTCAGCAATGCTGGTGTTCCGCATACGGATTTCATTGCCGGGGTCGTTTTCACGACTGTCTTGATGAGTGTCTTTCTGCATGGCCTTTCCACCCATCCCATGAGCCGTTGGCTCGCGCAGTTGGATCAAGAGAGCAAGAGGCGGCGGAACGGGGCGGATGACAAGCAGGCCAAGACCTGAAATCCGAGCGCTCGGGGCGGTGTGGCAAAAATAACACGCTGTTTCGGTCAATGCCACTGTGCCCAATATGTGGCATTCCAAGCCCTTTTGCTGCCCCAATGTGATGGAATGGTTGCAAATTGAAAATTGGCAGAATAAGTCTTGGCCCTGCGTTGCGGGGTCCGAATCCTTAAAAACATGATTCGTGCTTGCGACTTTGCATGGGATGGAACGACCTGAGAGCGGCACCCTGCGGTGTCAGTTGCGCAACTCCGAGCGAATGAGAAAATAGGGACAGATATGATAATTTGGCGTTTCTTCGGCTTTTTGTTTGCCGCAGGGTCAGTTCTGTTCATCGTCGTGGCGGTCGCCGTGTACATCTTCCTCAACTCCATGATGGCGGGACTGCCCGACTTCACGGCCTTGCGGAATTACGAACCACCGGTGATGACCCGAATTCATGCGGCTGACGGTCAGTTGATGGCGGAATATGCAGAACAGCGTCGTCTGTTCCTACCTATTCAGGCAATTCCTGATCGTGTGAAACAGGCTTTCCTGTCTGCCGAGGACAAAAATTTCTATAATCATGCCGGCCTTGACTTCATGGGCATTGCCCGTGCGATCGTGACCAACGTGCGCAATTATGGATCGAACCGGCGTCCTGTCGGTGCGTCGACCATCACCCAGCAGGTGGCGAAGAACTTCCTTCTAAGCTCGGAGCAATCCTATGAGCGCAAGATCAAGGAAGCGCTTCTGTCAATGCGTATCGAGCAGGCCTTCTCGAAAGACGAGATCCTTGAGCTTTATCTCAACGAGATCTTCTTCGGGATCGGTTCTTATGGCATCGGGTCGGCTGCGCTGCACTATTTCGACAAATCCGTACACGAGCTGACTTTGGCCGAGGTGGCCTATCTGGCGGCCCTACCCAAGGCTCCGAACAACTATCATCCGATCCATGATACCGAAAAGGCCATCGAGCGACGCAATTGGGTCATCGACCAGATGGTCAACAATGGCTATGCCACAATCGAAGAGGCCAATCAGGCCAAGGCGTCCGATCTTGAGGTCAAGTTCCGTCCCCGTGGTGCGCATATATTTGCTGCGGACTATTTCGCCGAGGAAGTGCGCCGATGGATTGACGAGGAATTCGGAACCGAAAAGCTCTACAAGGGTGGATTGTCGGTTCGCACATCGCTTGATGTTGATCTGCAGGTTGAAGCCCGCAAGGCTCTCAATGATGGCCTGATCAAGTATGATCGCCGTAAGGGGTGGCGCGGTCCCGTGAAGACAGCGTCGATTACCGATGATTGGGGAACCGCTCTTTACAAGATCGATCCGCTCTCTGACGTTCCCGAGTGGAAGCTGGCCGTCGTTCTGGAAGCTGGCGACAACGAAGCGACCATTGGTTTGCGTCCCGAAAAAGACGCTACAGGCGAGGTCTCTACGGCGCGTGAAACTGGCACCATTCCGCTCAAAGATCTGAAATGGGCCAAGTGGTCCAAGGGCGATCGCAAGGGCAAGGCGATTCGAAAGACCTCTGATGTATTCGCGCCTGGTGACGTGGTTTATGTGACCAAAGAGGAGGATGGCAGCTACAGTCTGGAGCAGCCGCCGGAAGTCTCTGGCGCGTTGATTGCCATGGATCCCTATACGGGTCGGATCCTCGCGATTGCTGGCGGGTTTTCCTATGACCAGAGCCAGTTCGACCGTGCGACACAGGCCTACCGTCAGCCCGGATCGTCGTTCAAGCCGTTTGTCTATGCAACAGCACTCGACAATGGCTACACGCCTTCGAGCGTGGTGATGGATGCGCCGATCGAGATCCAGCAGGGTGGTGGACAGGGCATCTGGCGGCCCCAGAACTATGGTGGCAAATTCTATGGTCCTTCGACCCTGCGTCTTGGGATCGAAAAGTCACGTAACGTGATGACCGTGCGTCTTGCACAGGACATGGGCATGCCGCTTGTTGCCGAATATGCCAAACGCTTTGGCATCTATGACAATCTCATGCCGGTGCTGTCGATGGCGCTGGGCGCGGGTGAAACGACGGTCATGCGCATGGTGACGGCCTATTCGATGCTCGCTAATGGCGGACGGCGTGTAACGCCGACCTTTGTCGACCGTGTGCAGGACCGCTACGGCAAAACCATCTATAAGCATGATCAGCGCATCTGCGACGCCTGCAACGTGCAGAGCTGGCAGAATCAGGATGAGCCTGAAGTGATCGACAATCGCGAACAGGTGCTCGATCCGATGACTGCCTATCAGATCACTTCCATGCTTGAAGGGGTCGTTACACGCGGTACAGCTCCGGTCGTGCGTGAAGTCGGCAAACCGATTGCGGGCAAGACCGGCACCACCAACGACGAGCGGGACGCCTGGTTCGTGGGATATTCACCCGATCTGGTGGTTGGGGTCTATGTCGGTTACGACCGTCCGCGCCCGATGGGCCGCGGTTCGACCGGTGGCCATTTGGCTGCGCCGATTTTCACCGAGTTCATGAAGGTTGCTCTGAAGGACAAGCCCAAGAAACCGTTCGCGGTGCCGGAAGGCTTGCAGCTCATTCCGATTGATCGCCGGACGGGCCTTCGGGCATCGGCCAGCAGCGATGGCGGCGTGATCATGGAGGCCTTTAAACCGGGCACAGCACCGCCGGACAGCTACTCTGTCATCGGCTATACCGATGACATGGGACGGCCTGTCACTGCACAGGAGGCCGAACGTGCCTTGACGCAGGGCACTGGCGGTCTGTATTAACCTCCCATCCAGTTGATGGCGGACGAAGTCTGGCTAAAGCCCGTTGATCCGCCATCATCTTTTGCTCCCGATTCAGGGGTAATTTGGCTGGTCGGGCCGAGGGTCCGATTGGCTTGCCTCTTGCCAATGAGACGAGAATGCGCGCAGAAATTCAGAATGTAGTCGACGAAATCAAGCAGGGTCTTGCTCTGCTGAGGAGGCATCTTTGACTGGGATGTCTCGCAAAAACGTCTCCTAGAACTCAATAACCTCGCCGAAGATCCGGACCTCTGGAACGATCCGCAGGAAGCTCAGAAGCTGATGCAGGAACGCCAGAAGCTGGAAAACGCGATCCATGGCTATACCAAGGCCAATCAGGATCTTGAGGATTCCATCGAGCTCATCGAAATGGGCGAGATGGAAGATGATGCCGAGATCGTGGCCGATGCCGAGGCCACCTTGCAGGGGCTTCTTGCGGACATCAATCGCCAGCAGATCGAAACCCTGCTTTCGGGCGAGGCTGACAGCAACGACTGTTATATCGAAGTGCACTCCGGTGCCGGTGGTACGGAGAGTCAGGATTGGGCCTCTATGCTTTTGCGCATGTACACGCGCTGGGCAGAGAAGTCTGGTTTCAAGGTAGAAGTGCTTGAGGTAACCGCAGGCGAGGAAGCGGGCATCAAAGCCGCAACCATCATGGTCAAGGGCGAAAATGCCTATGGCTGGGCCAAGACGGAGAGCGGCGTGCATCGCCTTGTGCGTATTTCGCCGTTCGACAGTCAGGCGCGGCGTCACACGTCGTTTTCTTCCATCTGGATCTATCCGGTGATCGACGACTCCATCGATATCGATATTAACGAGAGCGATTGTCGCATCGATACCTACCGTGCATCTGGCGCGGGTGGACAGCACGTCAACACGACGGATTCCGCCGTGCGTATCACCCACCAGCCAACCGGCATTGTGGTGCAGTGTCAGAACCAACGTTCTCAGCACAAGAACCGGGCGCAGGCATGGGACATGCTTAAAGCGCGGCTTTATGAACGAGAGCTACAGATTCGGGAAGATAAGGCCAGTGCAGAAGCGGCCTCCAAAACCGATATCGGTTGGGGCCACCAGATCCGGTCCTATGTGTTGCAGCCCTACCAGCTGGTCAAGGATTTGCGCACGGGCGTGGAGAGCACAAGCCCGCAGGACGTGCTCGATGGCGCTTTGACCCCCTATATGGAGGCCGCGCTGGCGCAACGGGCTTATGGGGATGATGACGGTGTCAATGTCGAGGACATCGTCTAGGCCACTTGCTGCCAGATCAGATCATTCGAAAGCCCGGTTCATCTGAGCCGGGCTTTTTCGTACCTCTGTGATCGGGCGCACGATGACTGGCTTTTCATAAAACAAAATAGCGTGGGGAACATGTGCCCCGAATCCAGACAAACAAAAAGCGCGTGGGATACACGCGCTTGTTCAAATCTACTTGTTTTTTTGCCTTCGTCCGAAATCTGGGGGGACGTTGGTTCGGATCGGGTGGTTTTGATTAACCTTGGGGCAATTCAGCGATCTTTTGATCGGTTTGCCACTCTCCCTTTTCTGAAGGCCAAGCTGTCCGATTATTGGAACCGGACGTTGCCGCGGTCGATCTGGCGCATACGATATTCAAGATCGTAGCCGTCAGCGGCATCATTCAGGTATGCTTCTTCCAGTTCGGCATTGCTGGGAATGTGGAAGGCGCTTGCGAGTTTTTTGATCGTACTGAACATATTTTCAGTTCCTTTTGTCTCTGTTTCTCTGTTCTGTTTACAGTTGAGACAATACCCGTGGTCTGTGGGAACAACCAGCGCTATATGGATTGAACAGCCATGCGTTATGTGCATACCGTAATTTTCCGTTGCTCCTAAAATGAATGGTATAGGGAATAATTATTCAAAAACAATTGCTTGGGTGTAGTTTCTGTTGTGCGGTGGGGCCGGATGCCCAAATATGGGGGGGGGCACGATCCTGGTTTGGCGCATTGAAATGCGTATGGAGTATCAACCCGGAACCGGCAATGCCATCCAGAGTAGTGACGCCAAGACCCCTGTTCCGATCCGGCGCTGCCTTTGACGCTATTGGGATTGCTAGATGAGGCGACGCAATTCCTGGCCTGCAATCAGGAAGGAGTAGGGATTCACCGGCTTGTTTCGCACGCGTGTTTCGAAATGCAGGTGCGGGCCGGTGGACCGTCCCGAGCTGCCGACCTTGCCAATAATTGTGCCTTTGGTGACCTTTTCACCCTTCTTGGCCAGTGTCTTGCTCATATGGGCATAGCGGCTGACGACACCGTTTCCATGGTTGACCTCCACCATCAGACCATAACCCGATTTGCGACCGGCATGGGTGACGATACCTGTGCCTGCGGAGCGGATGGGTGTTCCATATTTATCCGCGATGTCGATGCCCGAGTGCATTGACATGCGCTTGAGAAAAGGATCTCGCCGAATGCCAAAGCGACTGCTCAGGTGTCCTGTGGGCAGCGGGTGGGATATGGGAAGACGGTAGACCTGATCCTTGAGCTGCACGAAGCGGTCCAGCGCCAGTTTGACCTTCTCTGCGTCTTCGGCCAGCCTATCGTGATCAATGTCGCTGCTCACTGGGATGAAGGGACCACCAATCGAGAGCTTTTCGCTGGATGGCAAAGGAACCTTGATGCCCAGTTTGGCGATGCGCGCTTCAACCCGCGTGGATTTGCGCTGCAGGTCATTGAGCAGATTGTGCAGGATGACCTGACTATCGAGCATTTCCGTTTCTAGGCGGTTTGCAGCGTCTGCGAGCTTGACGACCGTCTGATTGCCCTCCGCGACTGCCGGGGTGTCGAGAATGCTGGGCTGTTCCAGCCCGAGCGGCAAGGCTTCGGCAACCACGATGCTGCCTGTGATGTCCGGGGTGTCATCAAGCGAATGAGAGGATCGGAAGCCCAGCTGTGTGAGTTCCTTGAACCGCCCAGAGATATGGCTTGGCGATTGAAAGGCGCTGATGTTGCTTGCGCTGGCGATTGCCAATTTCGGCTGCTCGACTTGTGCTGACTTGGTGCTGGCTTCGAGATTTTCCTTCTCGCGCCATGGTGCAGGGCGCGGGATCGGGACGTTCAACTCGGAACGGATGGCGACACCGGCCTTGCGCGCCTTTTCGATGATCGGTTCAAGGACGGAAGAGTAGGCTTCGAAATCCGCCTGTTTGCGCATGAGATGCTGCACATGGGTCTCAATCGCCTGTTGATCAATCATCTGGCGGCTGGCGACGCGATCAAGCTGCGACCGCAATTGCGCAATGCGATCCTCATAGGCCGCTTGCACCTGGGCCTGTTCGGCGCGCGAGAAGCTGATGACCTCATCGCGAAAGACCAAATATGTCGTGGCGGAAAGATAAAGAAGGCTGAAAACCAAACCGAGTCCAAAGACGGAAGACATGATCCATGGGCGTACGGTAAAATCCTGTACCACATCGCCATGCGCAATGATGATGCGATGCGGCTCCTTTCGGCGACCGAAATTCCGGCGTCTACCATCTGACAACATGTGCAGCCCAACTCGTTTACTGGTCTTCGACTGCGATAATTAAAGCCTTGGTATGGTTAATATTTCGTTACTTGAGCTGTTTTGAGGCGCGATGCCTGAAGGTTAAATCTTCGTAAAAACCGTAGCTTAGTCGCCGGGCCGGTAAGGCAGCAAGAGTTAAGGAAAAAGAGGGGATGGCATGAGAATCTTGCTTTTTTGAGAGCGATGCCGGGGCGGCCGCTGGACGGTCTTCCCCGGCATTGCCATTGGATTACTTGTCCAGCGTCCGGACGGCATCAAGCACGTCTGACGCGTGGTTCTTGACTTTCACCTTGCGCCAGACCTTGGCAATTTTACCTTCTTTGTCAATGAGAAACGTGCTGCGTTCGACGCCCATGAAGGTCTTGCCATACATCTTCTTCTCACCCCAGATGCCATAGGCTTCACACGTGCTGGTGTCTTCATCACTGGCCAGAAGAATCGTCAAGTCATGTTTGGCGACGAAGTTGTCATGCTTTTTCACGCTATCAGGCGAGATGCCGATGATGGTGGTGTCAAGGCTTGCAAATTCATCCTTGAGGGCGCTGAAATCGAGGGCTTCTGTGGTGCAGCCCGGCGTGTTGTCCTTTGGATAAAAATAGACCACAACCGGGTTTCCCTGCAGAGCGCTGAGCGTCACTGTACCGGAGCCGTTGGTCGGGAGTGAGAAATCCGGAGCGGTATCTCCCTGTTCCAGCACTGTTGCCTTGTCTGTCATGTCGTCATCCTTTCGTCCCTTTTTCGCACCATTCTTTTGCACGGATCGTGGCTTGTGCTTCCTGATACGGGTTTTTGGAAGCTCCGGACCAATTCGAGACCGGATAAGCCGGTATATTTGGGCATATTCCCTTGATCGAACCAACTCGGATTTTGATAATTCTTGTTAAGGGCCCGATTCTAGCCTAACAGAACAAGCGTGATCAGGTTCTCAGGACTTGCAATGGCGTCTGAAATCCGATTTGGGAAGAGACAAGAACATAGGGAGGCGACGCAGTTTGGCTGACGAATTGAACGGTATACCCGCTGAACAGTCAGCCAAGGGCAACCTTTCCGAAGGTGGCGAGGGGCCGAACGGGAAAAAGCGTCGCCCAGTTGTCCGCAAGATCCTTTATGTTCTGGGAGGCCTCGTCCTTGTTCTCTGTCTGGTGATCGGTCTTGGCGCGCTGCGTCTTTGGATCTCTCCCTTGTCGGTCAGCTCTTTTCTCACGGAAATCGAAGAAGAAGCGGCGGACCGTCTTCCTGAAGGGCAGATGCTGGATATCGAGGATGCCCAGATCAGCCTTGCTGAAAATGGTCTTGTGGCCCTCAGGCTGTCCAATGTAACCCTGCGCGAGGGTGAGCGAATTCTTCTTTCAGCGCCCCGCATCGATCTTGAAGCGGGATTGATGGATCTGTTCGACAGGCGATTCCGTCCTTCCATGATCTTCATTCCCAGCATGAGGGCGCATGTTGAACGCGATGAACGCGGACGCTTTCTCATTGCCGGTCAGGATCCCGGCGCCATGGAAGAGGTGGTGGGGCCGCCAGTACGCTCCGAGGCGATCTTCTATGACGCAAGCGAACCGGGGTTCGTGTCCTACATCTATGCGATGCGTCGTGCGATCCGTCCGCTTGCGGATGATGACTTGAAAAAGCGGCCGCCAAGGATCCTCATTCGCGACACTCAGGTGACCTTCGATGATGCGATTGATGGACGATCACGCACCTTTGAAAAAGTCGCGTTTTCCTACAATCCCATTGGTGAGAAAGACAATCTCTGGCGGATCGATTTTGCTGCGGATGGGAGCAATGGCCGCATCGGTTTCGCCATGGCTGAATTCCCCATGCCGGAAGAGGAGCGCGGTGTCGAGGGGCGGTCCATCGAATTCCGTTTTGCAGATGTTGCTCTGGCTGATTTTTCTCCCGAACTCGACAACGACCGCCCAGGATTTCAGTTCTCTTCACCCTTCTATGGTGGGGCACGTCTCGACTTTGATCTCAAGGGAGAGCTGGTTGGCATGCTCGCTGCGCTCGATGTTGGGGCAGGGCAGCTTGATTTTGGCGAGAAAGATACGGCTCTGCTTGATGAGGCCAGTTTCCGGTTTGAATGGGTGCCGAGATTGCGGGCTCTCAGGCTGACGCGCGGTGATGTGCATTTTGGTGAAACCGGCGGTGCGTTCAAGGGGTTGGCCATCTGGCCCAAGTCTCGTAAAGGCGATATCCGCATTGCTCTGGAGGGGACCGATATCACCCTTGCTGCACGGGACAATCCCTTGCCGCCCGAAAAGCTCAACAAGTTCATCCTCAATACCAAGATCGGTCGGGACACCGGCATTGCGACAATTGATCGTGTCGCCATGCTGGCGGATGAAGGGTCGATTCAGGGCAGTGGCTCCATGGCCATGGTCGGAGGCGAATTGACTACGGGGATGACGTTTGTGATCTCTCAGATGCCCTATGATCTGCTGACCCAAATGTGGCCGATCAGTGTGGCCAATGGTGCCCGAAAATGGGTGATCGAGAATGTCGAAAAAGGTGAATTGACCGGAGCGACTGTTGACCTCGCGCTGACCCAGAGCATGCTGAAACGCAACGAACAGGGGCGGTTGGTGCTGCCCGATGATGCGGTCAACATGACCTTCGGCGTCAAGAATGCGCGGTTCAAGGGATTTGGTGATTTTCCGCCAGCTGTCGGTGTCAACGGAACGGGATTGGTGACAGGGCGAACTTTTGTTTCGAACCTGACGAAAGGGCGATTCATCACCAAGGGTGAGCGGTCCTTCACCATTTCCTCAGGCCGGATCGAGATCCCGGACCATTCCGAAAAACCGGCAACCGGGATCATCATGCTGGAAGGATCCGGATCGGCCAAGGCGCTGGGTGAAATTGTCGACAGTGCGCCGCTGCATGTTTTGGCCAAGGAGAAACACACGCCCGACGATGTGGCAGGCAGGGCCAAGGCACGCGTGCAGGTGTCCTTTCCATTCATCAAGAATTTGAAGCAGGACGATGTCGTTTACAGCGCGAAGATCACGCTGGAGGATTTCTCGAGCCGGAACAACATTCGGGGGCATAGCATCAAGGATGCGACTCTGACCATTGGGACCGATGGCAAGCGCATCGACATTGCAGGCAATGGGGTGATGGACGGCATCAAGACAAATCTTGATCTGACGACGTCGACAGACGACTCGGTGGAACTGGCCTCGAATTTCCAGTTGCAGCTCTTCGATGACGACCGACGCAATCTCGGACTTGATCTCGACAAATGGCTTCGTGGTCCCGTTGCTGTCAAGATTGCCCAAAGCGGTGGTGCACGCAGCGTGACGAAGGTCGAGGTCGACCTCAGCAAGGCATCACTGGTGATGGATGAAATTGGCTGGCGCAAGAAACCCAATGTATCGGGCAAGGCGACCTTCGATGTCATCCAGTCGGGCGATGATGTCACGGTTGAGAATATCAGCATTTCCGGCGATGGCTTCAAGGCGGAAGGGGCCGCGGAGCTGCATGCCAAAGAGGGCCTCAAGAGCCTGACCATCTCCAAGCTTGAGTTGAGCCGAGGTGATCGCCTGCGACTTGATGTGGTTCAGAGCAAGAAGAACTTCTATACCCTGCGCGCAACGGGCAGCATACTCGATCTGCGGGGGAAACTGCTTGCGAGCAATCTTGGTGCATCGGGTGAGGGCGCGCCGCCGATGCAGTCGGGCTATGTGATCAATGCAAGCTTCGACAAGGTGATTGGCTTGTCAGGGCACACCATTACCAATTTTGAAGGCAGCCAGCACGTTGAAAGAGGAAAAGTCAAATCCGTTCGCGTTCGCGGCCTGCTTGATGGCCAATCCTCTCTTGAGGTGAGCACCAAAGCCGCCAAGCAACCCGTGCTGCATGTTTCTACGGGCAATGCGGGAGCTCTGTTCCGTTTCATGGGTGTCATTGATCGGGTGATCGGCGGCCGGCTTGATCTCTCGGTCGTGCTGCGCAATGGCTGGGACGAAATATCCGGATCGGTCTATGTCAAGGATTTCAATATCAGCGGCGAGGTGGCACAGCAGCGTGCGAGTACCCTTTCCACCAAACAGGTGAACAGCCAGTTCGAGCGTTTCACGATCAATTATTCCGGCACGAAAGGCATCTATGCCGTGACAAGCGGCGTTCTCAAAGGGCCCGTGCTGGGCGCTACCGTGAGCGGGACCATCGACATGCGCAACAAGGGGCTTTCGCTGTCCGGGACCTATATTCCTGCCTATACGGTGAACAACATCTTCTCGCGTCTGCCGCTCATCGGTCGAGCGTTGGGCAACCGAAAGAACGAGGGGCTGCTTGGGCTTACCTATCAGATCAAGGGCAAGTTGGGGAATCCAACGGTGGTGGTCAATCCGGCGTCGATCCTTGCTCCCGGTGTCTTGCGCAAACTCTTCGAATTCCGCTGAGGAAATCTGGATCGGAGATCAAAAAAGGCTCCCGCACCAAGCGTGGGGAGCCTTTTATATTGGGCCTTGATCATCGCTGAAAATGAGTGATCAGGCGAGTTTCAGCAGGACGTGCTTTTTCTTGCCCATAGAGAGCTTGATCACGCCGTCCTGATTGACGTCTTCCAGACCGAGACTGGTGCTGTCGTCACTGACCGTTGCGTCGTTGATCTTGAGAGCTCCGCCCTTGATCGACCGGCGCGCGTCGCCATTGGATTTTGCAAGCCCGGCGGTGACGAAGGCGGAAAGGATGCCCATACCCGCTTCAAGATCACTTTTGGCAATCTCGATGGTCGGCAGATTGGCAGTCGCGCCCAGACCTTCCTCGAAGGTCTTGCGAGCCGTTTCGGCGGCCTGTTCGGCATCGGCGCGACTATGAATTAGAGCCGTTGCCTCGGTTGCGAGGATTTTCTTGGCCTCGTTCAACTCGTTGCCTTCCAGCGCTTCAAGGCGGCGGACTTCGTCCATCGGCATTGTGGTGTAAAGGCGCAGGAAGCGTCCGACGTCGGCATCACTGACGTTGCGCCAGAACTGCCAGTAGTCGTAGGGGCTGTACATATCCGCGCGCAGCCAGACGGCACCATCAACCGACTTGCCCATTTTGGATCCGTCGGATTTGGTGATCAGTGGCACGGTGACACCATAGGTCTCAACCCCGTTCATGCGACGGCAGAGGTCGATGCCGGAGACGATGTTGCCCCACTGATCCGAGCCGCCCATCTGAAGCTTGCAGTTATATTTCTTGTTCAGCACCGTGTAGTCATAGGCCTGAAGGATCATGTAGTTGAATTCAAGGAAGCTGAGGGCCTGCTCGCGTTCAAGACGCAGACGCACAGCATCGCGGGCCAGCATCTGGTTGACCGAGAATTTGCTGCCAATGTCGCGAAGGAATTCGACATAATTGAGATCGAGTAACCAGTTGGCATTGTCTTCCTGAACGGCATCGGTCGGACCATCACCAAAGGTCAGCAGCTTGGAGAAAATCTCGCGGATGCTGTCCTTGTTGGACTGGATCTTTTCTGGCGTCAGAAGCAGGCGGCTCTCGTCCCGGCCGGACGGATCACCCACCATCGTGGTGCCGCCACCCATCAGGGCGATGGGGCGATGGCCGGTTTTCTGCATCCAGTGCAGGATCATCATGGACACCAGATTGCCGACATGAACCGAGGGAGCCGTGCAATCATAGCCGATATAGGCAGTCACCGTTTCATTGCAAAAGAGTTTGTCCAACCCTTCCGGGTCCGAGCACTGATGAATGAAGCCACGCTCATTCAGGGTGTGAAGAAATTCGGATTTGAAGGCGGTCATTGCCGCTTTTCTCCTTAATTAAACGGTTGTTACTGCTAATCTTGGCTCTTGAGTCGCATGCGCAAGACGCGATGCCGGGCGCACCGCAAAGAGCCTCAGGATCGTTGGTCTAGCAAAGTTCAGAAGAGAATTCACCATCGCATTTGCACGAAGGGGAAGAAAATTGGCAGAAAATCAGAAGAAAAGCATTCTGGCGGTGGGCTTGATGAGCGGAACTTCCTGCGATGGCGTCGATGCTGCGCTGATTGAGAGCGATGGTGAAGCGGCTGTTCGCCCCATCGCGCCGGCCTTTCGGCCCTATGACGGCGCTGAGCAGGATCTCTTGCGTCAGGCGCTTGATGATGCCCGTGGGCTTGAGGATCGGGACGCAAGGCCGGGGTGCCTGCCTGAGGCTGAGGCGATGATCACCAAGGCGCATGCAGAGGCTGTCGCGCAGCTGTTAGCCGGCAAAGGGGCGGAAGGTTTTCGCCCGGATCTTGTCGGGTTCCATGGCCAGACGGTCTGGCACAATCCGGCTGCGGGGGTCACGATGCAGATCGGAGACGGACAGGCGCTGGCTGATGCGACTGGTTTGCCCGTTGTGCATGATTTTCGCGCTGCCGATGTTGACGCTGGCGGGCAGGGCGCGCCGCTTGTGCCGATCTATCATCAGGCGCTTGTTGGTGCGAGCAGCATCCCCGTGACGCCGCCTGTTGCGGTGGTCAATATCGGCGGGGTTGCCAACATCACATGGATTGGTGCGGATGGTGGTCTCATGGCGTTTGACAGTGGGCCGGGCAACGCGCTGATCAATGATTGGGTGCGGGCGCGTGCGGATGTCTCGATGGATAAAGGCGGCCAGATCGCGGCAAAAGGTCAGGTTGATTTTCTGGCGCTGCTTGGCCTGATGGGCAATCCCTATTTCAAGCGTGAGGCGCCCAAGTCGCTCGATCGCAATGCCTTTGATATCGAGCCGGTGGCGCAGCTTTCGACGGAGGATGGCGCTGCAACCCTGACGGCGTTCACGGTCGAGACGATCTGTCTTGGCCTTGAACATATGGAAGTGCGGTTTGGCGGCGCTGCCACGATGGCCATCATATGTGGCGGTGGGCAACGCAATGACTGGATGATGGCACAATTGTCAGAGGCACTGGACATGCCTGTCATGGGGGCTGATGCGCTCGGCTGGCGTGGGGATGCTCTGGAAGCCGAGGCCTTTGCCTATCTGGCGATCCGCTCACGGAAAGGACTGCCGCTGACGTTCCCGGGGACGACCGGCGTCGCCGCGCCAATGCCGGGTGGTGTGATGGCCATGCCTGCCGACAAGATATAGGTGCGGTGAGGGCAATTGGCATGGTGGATGTGCCGGGAAATTACGCCGATCAGGAGCATTCAGAGCGGCTGGCCTTTTGCAAATCTGGCGTTTTACAAAAATGAAAAGGCCGCCCTTGTGAGGCGGCCGTGATTTCTTGCGACTGATCCAAACCTGTCAGAGGCGGACGCTAGGCGTCTTCGTCGTCATCGCTTTCGGAAAAATCTTCAAGCTGGGTCGGGTCGAAGCCGATGCGCTGATCAAGATAGTTGGCGCAGACATTGATCAACTGATCCGTCTCTTCCTTGAAGAAGTGGTTGGCACCGGGAATGATCTCCTGATCGATGACAATGCCCTTTTGGGTCTTGAGCTTGTCAACGAGGGCCTGAACATCCTTGTGCGGCACGACCTTGTCCATGCCGCCGTGAGTGATGAGACCGGAGGACGGGCAGGGGGCAAGGAAGGAGAAGTCATAGAGGTTCGCCGGTGGCGCGATCGAGATGAAGCCCTCGACTTCCGGGCGGCGCATCAGAAGCTGCATGCCGATCCAGGCACCAAAGGAGAAGCCTGCAATCCAGACGCCCGGTGCTTCGGAATGGAAGGTCTGGACCCAGTCGAGCGCAGCAGCAGCATCGGACAGCTCTCCTACACCGTGATCGAATGTGCCTTGCGAGCGGCCGACGCCGCGGAAGTTGAACCGCAGAACCGTGAACCCGCGGCGGGCAAACATGTAATAGAGATGATAGATAATCTCGTTGTTCATGGTGCCGCCGAAGCGGGGATGCGGATGCAGGATGAGTGCGATCGGAGCTTTGCGGTTTTTGGAAGGATGAAGACGGCCTTCCAGGCGCCCCGAAGGGCCGTTGAAGATTACCTCTGGCATAGAGTGCCCGGTCCTCTCTTTATGGTTGTCTCGTCAGGATCGCGCCACGATCACGCAGGACAAATATGTGTAAATACAAATTACCTGCGATGTGTCGAATGGTTATAACTTGACTGATAGAGACAAGTTTAATAGCGTATTTTTAGAACCATTCAAAACTAGAGGTGGCTAGATCCATTTGTCCGCCCTTCATAGCACAAAGAAAGAGTGTCATTTCAAGTCTTTTAGACGAGTTGGCCGAATTATTGAGTGTTTGATGTCTGTGCGGTCCGAAAAGGCAAACTCTAATCTGTGCATCTCAAGGTAGATAATCAAGGCTATGACCCGCGCTTATCTTGATCACAATGCGACATCCCCTCTCCGGCCTGCCGTGCGGGACGCGATGCTTGATGCTTATGGCACCATCGGCAATCCGTCGTCCGTGCATCGCGAAGGGCGTGCGGCGCGCGCGCTGGTCGAAGCCGCCCGGGCAAAGGTGGCCGATCTGGTCGGGGCCAAGGCAGGGCATGTCATCCTGACCTCCGGTGCGAGCGAAGCCAATATGCTGGCGCTCGGCAAGGGAATGAAAGAGGAATTCCAGCCCGCTTCAGCCTCTCATCTTTTTATCAGTGCCATCGAGCATCCGTCGGTTCTGTCCGGTGGACGCTTTTCTGTGCGCGAGCGGAGCGAAATTCCGGTTGACCGGGCCGGTGTCATTGATCTTGGCGCCTTGCGTGCTCGGCTCGATGATCATGACCGCCGTCACGGGCGTGCTCTGATCGCCGTGATGGCGGTGAACAGCGAAACCGGCGTCATCCAGCCGATCGCAGAGATTGCCGAATTGGCACAAGTGTATGACGCCTATTTCCATCTTGATGCCGTACAGGCCGCCGGGCGTATTCCGTTCGATATCGAGACGCTTGGATGCACCAGTCTGTCGCTGTCCGCGCATAAACTGGGTGGGCCGCAGGGCGTTGGTGCTCTGGTGATGGCCGCTGAGGGGCTGGAGCCGGAACCCTTGTTGACAGGCGGCCCGCAGGAGCACCGCTTGCGGGCGGGGACCGAAAATGTCGCAGGGATTGTCGGGTTTGGCGAGGCTTGCGTTCTGGCCAAAGACGCTCTGAGCGGTGAAAATGGCATTGCGATCCAGACCAAATTGCGGAACGCCTTTGAGGCCCGTTTGACCGAGATCGCGCCTGAGGTGGAAATCTTCGGGGCCGCGGCATCGCGTGTGGGCAACACATGCCAGTTTGTGGTTCCTGGCCTGAAGGGGGAGACGGTGCTCATCCAGCTTGATCTGGCTGGTGTTGCAGTGAGTTCCGGGTCTGCCTGCTCATCGGGCAAGGTGTCCGCATCCCACGTGCTGTCGGCCATGGGATATGACGCTGAACTGGCATCTGGCGCCATCCGCATGAGCCTTGGCTGGAGCAGTTCTGAGGCGGATGTCGAGCACTTGTTGGGAGCTCTTGAGAAAATATGTGCGAAATACTCAAGAAAAGCCGGGTGAATTGTTGAGTTTGTCGTTTCGGAATCCCTATATAAGGGTAATGGAAAGTTTTGAGCGCACGTGATGTGTGCAGAAATTGGAATGGATGTGTTGGCGGTTCCGCTCAGTCGGGACGCTGATATCAAGGTGGAATGGGATGTTTTACAGTCTGCAATCGGACATCCCAGGACGGTTTCACCTTGCTGATGGGCCAGCATCAGATCATCGATGAAGCAGAGAGCAGGGCGTTTGACCCGTAGACCGGCGGTCTTTGAAACCGCAAAACATGGAGTGGCGCATGGCTGCTGTTAAGGAAACGGTCGATCAGGTAAAGCAGATCGACGTTGACCAATATAAATATGGCTTTGTGACGGACATCGAGTCTGAAAAAGCCCCGATCGGTTTGAATGAAGACATCATCCGTTTCATCTCGGCCAAGAAGGACGAGCCGGAATGGATGCTCGAATGGCGGCTGGAAGCGTACAAGCGCTGGCTGACCATGGAAGAGCCGACGTGGGCCAAGCTCGAATACCCGAAGCCGAAATTCAACGATATCTATTATTATTCCGCACCCAAGGTGGCCGAAGGGCCGAACAGCCTTGATGAGGTGGATCCGGAGCTTCTGAGCACCTACGCCAAGCTTGGCATTCCGCTTCAGGAACAGGAAATCCTCGCCGGTGTTTCGGAAGAAAACCGCCAGTATTCCAGGGTTGCCGTTGATGCGGTGTTTGATTCCGTTTCAGTTGCAACGACCTTCAAGGAAGAGCTGCACAAGGCTGGCGTGATCTTCTGCTCGATATCCGAAGCGATCCGTGAGCATCCCGAGCTGGTGAAGAAGTATCTGGCGTCGGTCGTGCCTGTTTCTGACAACTTCTATGCAACGCTGAACAGCGCGGTCTTTACTGACGGCTCGTTCGTCTATGTGCCGCCGGGTGTTCGCTGCCCAATGGAGCTGTCCACCTATTTCCGCATCAATGAGCAGAACACCGGACAGTTCGAGCGCACGTTGATCATTGCGGACAAGGGGTCTTACGTCTCCTATCTCGAAGGCTGCACCGCGCCGCAGCGTGACGAGAACCAGCTTCATGCTGCCGTGGTGGAACTGATTGCTCTGGAAGACGCCGAAATCAAATATTCGACGGTCCAGAACTGGTATCCGGGCGACAGCGAAGGCAAGGGTGGCATCTACAACTTCGTGACCAAGCGAGGTGACTGCCGCGAGGACAATGCCAAGATTTCCTGGACACAGGTCGAGACCGGCTCTGCGATCACATGGAAATACCCCAGCTGCATCCTGCGTGGTGACAACACCGTTGGCGAATTCTACTCGATTGCCATCTCGAACGGCTATCAGCAGATCGACAGCGGCACCAAGATGACCCATCTGGGCAAGAACACCTCATCAAGGATCATCTCCAAGGGGATTTCCGCCGGACGGTCGAACAACACCTATCGCGGGCTTGTCGCGGCCAACAAGAAGGCCTCCAACGCGCGAAACTTCACCCAGTGCGACAGTCTGTTGATCGGGGATCAGTGTGGCGCTCACACCGTGCCCTATATCGAGAGCAAGAACGCATCTGCCATCTTCGAGCATGAGGCAACGACCTCCAAGATATCTGATGATCAGATGTTCTATTGCCGGGCTCGCGGCATCGGTGAAGAAGAAGCGGTTGCGCTTATCGTCAACGGGTTCGTCAAGGATGTGATCCAGCAACTGCCGATGGAGTTTGCCGTCGAAGCGCAGAAGCTGATCAATATCTCGCTTGAAGGGTCAGTGGGTTAGGGTGTTTCCATGGCCAATGAAACGAAAAATCCGATTGCCAATATTGCTGATTTGGAATTGGCAGAATTCGGCAACGGTGATCAGTACCGGTGCTTGAGAGCACGACTTGGGTCTCTGGTCGGTCTTGAAAAAATCGGATGCAGCATTGTTGTGCTGGAGCCGGGCAAGAAGGCCGTTCCTTTTCATGTTCATTCAAGCAACGAAGAGGCTTTCTTCATCCTTGAAGGTGAGGGGAGCTACCGGTTTGGAGATCAAACTCATGCGGTGAAGGCGGGTGATTTGCTAGCAGCGCCGGTGGGTGGAGCAGAGAATGCACATCAGATCATCAACACCGGTTCATTGCCAATGAAATATTTGGCTCTATCCACTCTGCTTCAGCCCGAGGTTGTCGAGTATCCCGATTCTGGAAAGTTTGTGGTCATTGCCCGAAGCGAAGACGGATCCTTGCACAAAGCCGAATTCAAACATATCGGACGCTTGTCCGATGCATACGATTATTGGGATGGCGAAAGCTGAGACGCTGACGCCCCAAAAGGAACAATGCGATGTTGGAAATCAAAAATCTTCATGCCGAAGTCGAAGGCAACAAAATCCTCAATGGTATCAACCTGACCATCAAGGCTGGTGAAGTACACGCCATCATGGGCCCAAACGGCTCTGGCAAGTCCACGCTCTCCTATGTGCTGGCGGGCAAGGACGACTATGAAATCACCGAGGGCGAAGTGCTCTTCTATGGTGAGAATGTTCTGGAGATGGAACCGGAAGAGCGCGCTGCCGTCGGCCTGTTTCTTGCCATGCAGTATCCGATTGAAATTCCGGGCGTGTCGAACATGACCTTCCTGAAGACCGCGCTCAATGCGCAGCGCGTCGCGCGCGAGGAAGGCGAAATCAGCACACCGGATTTCATGAAGAAAGTCAAAGCACTATCAGCAAGCTTGAATGTCAGTCAAGAAATGCTGCGTCGTCCGCTCAACGTCGGTTTTTCCGGTGGCGAGAAGAAACGCAACGAGATCCTTCAGATGGCACTTTTGGAGCCCAAGCTCTGCATTCTTGACGAGACCGACTCCGGTCTCGATATCGACGCGCTTCGCATCGTGTCCGATGGTGTGAATGCCCTGCGTTCGCCAGAGCGTTCCATGCTCATCATCACCCACTATCAGCGCTTGCTCGACTATATCGTGCCGGACGTTGTGCATGTGATGTACAAGGGCCAGATCGTGAAGACCGGCGACAAGGACCTCGCGCTCGAGCTGGAAGAAAAAGGCTATGCCCAGTTCACCGGCGAAGCAGCGTAAGCGGGAGGAACAACAATGGTACTTCCTGTAGTAAAGACGGCCTCGGACGAGGCCATGGAGTCGGTTTTGAAGACCGTGCAGAGCGAGCTTCCCGGAACGTCCGGGTTCGCGGCTCTTCGGTCTGCGGCTGCCAGCAAGTTTTCCGAGACCGGCCTGCCGAACAAGCGGGTCGAAGAGTGGAAATACTCCGATCTCAAGCGTGTCATGCCAGCCAATCTGGCGCTTGCCGGACCGGTGGATGACGCCAAACTGTCCGAACAGCTTGATACCGCACGGGTCTTCAAGGGCGTTGAACGCAATCGTCTGGTGATCGCCAATGGTGCTTTCCGTCCCGATCTGTCCGATCTGGATGCGCTCGGTGACAAGGTGCGGATCACCTCGGTTTCTGATGCGTTGCAGGCGGGGCAATTCGCTCTTGATGCACCTGAAATCAGTGATGGTGATATGGCCTTATCGCTCAACACCGCCCTGTTGCAGGACGGTGTGATCATCGAGATTGCCGAAGGGGTGGAGCTTGATAAACCCATCGAAATCCGCAACGTGATGATCGGTGGTGGCATGTCGACCATTCGCAACCGCGTTGTGGTGGCCAAGGGCGTTCATGTCGATTTGCTGGAAAGCTATGTCGGTGATGACGATGCCTATCAGCTCAACAGCGCGATCGACTACCGCATCGCCGACGGGGCGAATGTCAACGTGATGCGTATGCTCAATGACGGAGCGGACGCCATTCACGTCGGGTCCACGACGGCGATCCTCGGTGCCGAGTGCAAGTTCGAGCATTTCACCATGTCGACCGGTGGCAAGTTCGTTCGCTCTCAGGCCTTCGTGCGCTTCGAAGGCGAATTCAGTGATGCCGAGCTGTTCGGGACAACCATCGTTGATGGGACCCAGCACAGTGATATCACGCTGTTTGTCGATCATGCCGTGCCCAACTGCAATTCCAAGGAGCAGTATCGCACGGTGATGGATGACAAGGCCGAAGGCGTGTTCCAAGGCAAGATCATCGTTCGCCAAATTGCTCAGAAAACGGACGGGCAAATGATGAGCCAGGCGCTTCTTCTGTCCGAAGATGCGGCTTTCTACAACAAGCCCGAGCTGGAGATCTATGCTGACGATGTGATTTGTGCCCATGGTGCGACGTGTGGTGAGCTTGATGAAGACCTGCTCTTCTATCTCAAGGCGCGCGGCATTCCGGCCGACTATGCCAAGAAGATGCTCGTTCTCGCCTTCCTTGCAGAAGCGATTGAGAATGTCTCCAATGAACAGTTCGTTGAAGCGCTGGAAGGCTATGTAGCCGAGCGTCTTGGCGTGGAATACTGAGTGTGCAAAATGCAGGACCGTTTGATCGGTCCTGCTTCCAATTCAGGATGATGGATCATGCAGTCACCAGCACTGGCCCCTGCGGCCGCTTATGATATCGACGCCATTCGAGCAGACTTTCCCATTCTGTCGCGGGAGGTTTATGGCAAGCCGCTTGTGTATCTGGACAACGGCGCGTCGGCCCAGAAGCCTCGGGCGGTGATTGACGCGATTACCGAGAGCTATTCTCAGGGCTACGCCAATGTGCATCGCGGGCTGCATTTCCTTTCCAATATGGCGACAGACAATTTCGAGGCGGCACGCGAGAAAGTGCGCCGCTTTCTCAATGCGCCTTCGGTGAACAATCTGGTTTTCACGCGGTCCTCGACCGAGGCGATCAATCTGGTCGCCAGTTCCTATGGTGGCATGGTGCTCAAAGAAGGGGATGAGATCATCCTCTCGATCATGGAGCATCATTCCAACATCGTGCCGTGGAATTTCTTTCGCGAGCGCTTCGGTGTGACCATCAAATGGGCGCCGGTGGATGATGAGGGCAACTTCCTGATGGAAGAGTTCGAAGCGCTCCTCAGCGAGAAGACCAAGATCGTCGCCATCACGCATATGTCCAATGCGCTGGGGACCATCGTGCCGATCAAGGAGGTCATCGAGAAGGCCCATGCGGCTGGAGCCAAGGTGCTGGTTGATGGCAGCCAGAGCGCTGTTCACATGCCGATTGATGTGCAGGATCTGGATGCCGACTTCTATGCCATCACGGGCCACAAGCTTTATGGCCCTTCCGGGATCGGCGTGCTTTATGGCAAAATGGAGCTGCTTGATGCCATGCCGCCCTATATGGGTGGGGGCGAGATGATCAAGGACGTGACCCTTGATGGTGTGACCTATGGCGAGGTGCCGCATAAATTTGAGGCTGGAACGCCTCCGATCGTGCAGGCTATTGGATTGGGCGTTGCCCTTGACTATATGGAAGGGATAGGCCGCGAAGCCATTGCCGCCCATGAAGCCGACCTGTGTGCCTATGCGCACGAGCGACTTTCCGCGATCAATTCTCTGCGGATCATCGGGCAGGCCAAGAACAAGGGTGCGATCGTTTCCTTTGAAATGGAAGGAATTCATGCCCATGATATATCGATGGTTATTGACCGGTCGGGCATTGCAGTCAGGGCCGGGACGCACTGTGCGCAGCCGTTGATGACACGCTTTGGTGTCACATCGACTTGCCGTGCGTCGTTTGGTCTTTACAATACGAAGCAGGAAGTGGATTCCCTTGCAGAGGCCTTGATGAAAGCAAGAGACTTTTTTGGCTGATCAGTGTTGCGACTGGATCCCTATTGGAATGCGTCTGAAGTAAACGGATATGAGATGATGAGTGAAACCCAACCAGAGACCGAGTTTGCCGAGCCGAATATGCCAAGCATTGAGCAGGCGGCGGGAATCCCTGCGGATGAACTGGAGCGCTTGACGCAAGACATCATTGCGGCTCTGAAGACGGTTTATGACCCGGAGATTCCGGCAGACATCTATGAAATCGGCCTGATCTACCGGGTCGATATCGATGATGATCGCAATGTCGAGGTCGACATGACGCTCACGGCCCCTGGCTGTCCAGTTGCGGGTGAAATGCCCGGCTGGGTAGAAAATGCGGTGAGTTCCGTCGCTGGCGTGGGGCTCGTGACCGTCAATATGGTTTTTGATCCGCCGTGGACTCCAGATCGCATGAGTGAAGAAGCCAAGATTGCGATCAATTGGTACTGACCCCATATCAAGGGACAGTAGCAAGACATGAACTCGACAGACACAAATGGTGCGACTGTTCGCACCGTTGAGGAAAGCTGGAAATGGCAGGCAAATTCAACGTACTAAGCATCAGTGATGACGCAGCGGAGCGCATCCGGACCATTATGGAATCCTCGGACGTTGCCATCAAGGGCATTCGCATCGGGGTGAAAAATGGTGGCTGCGCAGGTATGGAATATGTTCTGGACAAAGTCGTGGATATCGATCCTGCCGATGATGTGGTCGAAGAGAAAGGGGTTTCGGTCTTTGTTGACCCGAAAGCCGTTCTCTTTCTGCTCGGCACGGAGATGGGCTACGAGGTGGGCAAGTTCCGCACGGGCTTTACCTTCAACAATCCCAATGAATCGTCGGCTTGCGGCTGTGGCGAGTCGGTGTCGCTGACGCCGGTTGATCCATCCAAGCTTGAGGCGCTCAAGGCGGCGCAGTGAGTTGGATCAGGCTGAGACCCAGAGTTTGAGAAGAAATTCGAATACAAAAAAGCGGCTCTCGGGCCGCTTTTTGTTTGTCTTCACATTGTCTTTCAGGACTATGCCGCGCCTGTCGTGGTGATGGCTGTTTCCAGCACATCCACGTCCGGATCGGTTTCGCACTTGACCAGATTGCGCCCGCTGCGTTTGGCTGCATAGAGACACTGGTCGGCACGCTCGATCACTTCCTGAATCGAATCGCCCGGAGCGTAGCTCGAACACCCAATGGAAATTGTGATCCTGCCGAGATTTTCGCCGGTAGAGCGCTTGATCAGTTCCTTGGCCATCACAGCCTTGCGGATATTTTCTGCCACGGCTAGAGCCTGCCGCAGGTTCGTCTTGGGCAGGATGACCGCAAATTCTTCGCCACCATAACGGCAGGGGATGTCCTGACCCTTCACATTCTGTTTCACCGCGATCGCAACGAGGCGCAGGACCTGATCGCCTGTCTGGTGTCCGAATGTGTCATTGAACTTTTTGAAATGGTCGATGTCGGTCATCAGAAGTGTCAGCGGATCACCGGTGTGTTCTGCTTCTTCCATGGCCTGTTGCAGCGATCGATCAAAATGCTTGCGATTGGCAAGGGTGGTCAGATCGTCGGTGAGGGACTCGTACCGGATGGTATCGAGCGTTTCACGCAGTTCCACGACTTGCGCCTGCGAAGTTGCGAGCTGTTCGCTCAAGGCGCGGTTCTGCTCTTCCACATCCTTGGTTTCATTGATGAGCTCGGAGACAATCTGGCGAATGACCTGACGGTCTTCCGTCATTGACAGGTTTTTCGACGCACCAACAAGAGCATCACCATAGTTGCTTGCGGTGCTGACATATTCTTCGACTTCGCGCACAATGGAGCGCAGTTCCGTCGATATCTTGCCGCCGACCTCCTCGATGCGATCGTTGAGGCGGTTGGGAGCAAGATGTTCGGAATAAATCGTGTCGAGTTGGCCTGGCGTGATGGTGCCATGGGCTCGCAGAATATCGTTTATGGCCTTGTTCAGGCCCCGGTTGAAGCCGGCTGCATAGGTGTACCAGATCTCATAATTGCGCGGATAAGCGGGCATTTGATTTTTCTTCAAATTGCCAAGAGCTGACTCACCGTAAATGTATGTGCGTTTATAGTCGCCGTTTTCCATCGCTATCGACTTAGTGTGCTAGCACACGATCCCTCGTTACCCCAATATGTCGAATAGAATATTCGATGAAGGCTTAAAACGACGTTAAGTGGGGGATTTTGTACGCTCGATAATACAACGAAAATTCCTCATATTTTCAAAGGCTTGAGAAATTTTCGATGATTTCTGCGATTTTGCGTAGGGAACTTTCTGATCGAAAAGTCGACATTTTTGCTTCTTTTTTGCAAAAATCTTCTGGCTAAAGCGCGAATGTGTCTCAGAATTTTGCAGCCATAGGTAATTTTTGCAGGTGTGGTGGGAAACAGCTGAATCTATTCGGCTGTTTCGCTACCCTCGGAACTGCTCTTGGGCGGCCGGATCGGCTGCAACAGGAATGCTGGCACATGATCGCCCATTCCGATCACTTGCTTGTCATCGCGATCCCGATTGCGGCGGGAATTGTTGTTGCCGCGTGACTGACTGGGCGCTGTCCGTTTGGTCTCGCTTCTGGGAGCGGGGTCCTTCGCTACGTCCGGCTTGCTGGCAGGTTCGTTATCGCTCTGCTTGGGTTTGGACCGCGAGGGCTTGTTCTCAGACTTTGCCTGACGATTATCGTTCGATTGATCGTCGTTCTTGGCCTTTTTGCTCCGACCACCACGGCGGGAGCGTTTTGCATCCGCTGCCGTGTCGTCTTCGCCTTCGGACGAGGTGAAGTCCATTTCACCGAGCCATTCGATCTTTTCATCGATCAGCTTCTCGATGGCATCGACATATTTTCTGTCGGCTTTGGTCACAATGGAGATTGCGAGCCCTTCGCGTCCGGCGCGTCCGGTTCTACCGATGCGGTGGACATAGTCCTCGGCGTGCGTGGGCATATCGAAGTTGAAAACATGGCTCACGGTAGGGATGTCGAGGCCTCGGGCAGCAACATCGCTGGCAACCAAAATGCTGATCGTGCCATTCTTGAAGCCGTCCAGCGTCGCCATACGCGAGCTCTGGTCCATGTCGCCATGCAGAGAGCCGGCGTTGAAGCCGTGTTTGGACAGCGAGCGCTGAAGTGTGGCCACGTCGCGCTTACGGTTGCAGAAGACAATAGCGTTTTTGAGATCGGTCGCGCCTTCGATCTGCGAGCGCAAGGTCTCGCGCTTGTCCCAGGGTTTGTTGCCCGAGGCGATTAAGCGCTGGGTGATCGTCTTGGCGGTTGATGCCGCAGGAGACGCCTCGATCCGCACAGGATTATGCAGAAACTGCTCTGTGAGGGTCTGGATTTCCTTGGGCATGGTTGCCGAGAAGAAAACGGTCTGACGGGTAAAGGGCAGAAGCTTGCAGATCCGTTCGATATCGGGGACAAAACCCATGTCGAGCATCCTGTCGGCTTCATCGACGACAAAGGTTTCAACACCGGTCAGGAGCAGCTTGCCACGTTCGAAATGGTCAAGCAGGCGGCCGGGTGTCGCAATCAGGACATCTGCGCCGCGATCAAGCTTTTTCAGCTGTTCGGCAAAGGATACGCCGCCGATCAGAAGAGAAACAGTCAGACGGTGGTTCTTGCCGTAGGATTCAAAGCTCTGCTGAACCTGAGCGGCAAGCTCGCGGGTCGGTTCCAAGATAAGCGTACGAGGCATACGCGCACGGGCTCTACCACTCTCAAGAAGCGATAGCATCGGCAGGGTGAACGATGCCGTTTTCCCGGTGCCGGTTTGCGCGACTCCGAGAACATCCTTGCGGGCAAGAACGTGGGGTATAGCTTGTGCCTGAATTGGTGTGGGTTCTACATAGCCCGCTGCCTCTACGGCTGCGAGGACTTTATCACTCAGGCCTAGATCCGAAAATTTCATCCGTTGATGGAACCATTGTTAGCGGATGTTTTGGAAGCCTTTTGCTCGTGCCCAACAGGGGTCAGACACACCAAAAACACCGGCGTTCGTTTAGAATTCTGCCGAACCATACGATTTTGTCACGATTTGTCAATGGAATGGCTCGATTAGGGTTTATTTGATGGGCAAATAGAGTGAATCAGTCGCTTTTCCCCAAGCTCACCCAAAAATCGATGCGGACGACTGGCGCGTGTTGGTCAGTTGCTGGCTGGTTTCTTGCCGACAAATGCCGAAAGACCGCTCGACCATGATACATCTTCGGGCACCGTTTCCGGGTCCATGCGGCGCTTCACTTCGGTTTCCATATGGTCGAACAGATCATCACTGGTCTGTGCGCGCTCCTGTTCGGGCAATTGTTCATTCTGCTCGAACAGATTGATCCAATGGTCCGTCACCCGGCCAAAGCTCATCAGGCGATCCAGTGCCCAGCTTGGATTGTCCGGCTTGAGCAAGCCGAGAAGCGCCGCGATCACGCAAATGGGGCTGAGCAGCAGGTCACGAAGGCCATCTGCTGCGAGGCGCAACTGGAAAAGGATTGTGCGGCGGACAACCGAACTATAGCTGGCATTGTTGTTAAAAGGGCAGGACGATGCCGTTTTCTCGAGGTGGAATTGCTGTCTGTCCGCGTGTGGCGGGGCCAAGAGCTTTCCCCGGGTTCTTCGGCTTCGCCGTGCCATCTCATTGCCCCCGCAATTTGGATTGTGCCGTTAAGGTGTGAAGGCACAGTGTCGCCCCAATATGGGGTAAAACTTGGGCTGGTTCAAGCTGCCCGATGCGCCTCTAAATCGCAAAGAGCCTCAATCGCCTGCGACAAAGTAGTGCCACGTTCCGTCCGGGGCAATGCCGAGGCGGAAGAAATAATATTGTCCGATGGCCTGCATCTCTTCCACATCTCCCGACGTTACGAGCCTGAATAGATCCACTTTCTGAGCTTGTGTCAGGGCCGAGAAGGGATAGTTGGCAAGGTAAGGCCAGACATACATCTCCTGAGGTGTGCCTTGTCCAACATGGACAAAGCCGCTCTCCAGCACCTCGGCCATGATGGCGAGAATTTCTGCGCCGTCAGGATCGCCCGACAGGGCGCGCAGCTGGTCAATGGGATCGCCTTCGTTGCCCTCAAGACCGAGCACTGGCGGCATTTCATTCATCTCGATGGGAAGGCGCAGAGCCTCGATATTCCCGGTCAGACTGGCGCTGTAGATCGCGTCATACATGCGCGCGACAGGACGCGGGAGGGCTGCTGTGTCGCGGAAAATCTGAGGAGGAGGCGATGAGGGGCGTGTTGTGATGTCTTCAATCTCGACATCATCGACATTTGGCGGCACCACGGGCGCTTCGCTCTTGATCTCTCCGTTGACGCTGGCCCTGGAGGTGGCGGATGCTTCTGCGTCGGGGCCGACCGTGGCGGGCATATCGTCACTTGAGGCCGAGTAGCGGGGCAGGGTGATGATCCGCTCGGTGGTGACCTGACTGCCCTGTGCGGACGCTTCGGGTACCTCGAGGGACATCCCGAGACTTGAGCTTGCTACAAGAAAAAATCCAAAGAGGGAGCGCATCATATTTGCCGCCATCGGTCTGTGTCCTGAGGTCAGCCATAGTCCTATGACACTTCGGCCATTGCAAGGACAAAGCAGGCTAAGTGGCTTATTGGACACGCGCTGTGTTTTGGCGGTTACAGATGGTTATTGCAGATTGCGCCCGAGGGTGTAGTCCCCGCATCTCAGCCGTTCCGGCAACTTGGAGACCATGCGGGCAACCGATTCCTCGCCATAGACCAGAACGAGGCTGGAAAGAGCCTGAAACAGGGCTGCATGAGCGAGACAATCGAGATTAAGGCCGTCGTCGCAGGCCTGATCCCAGATTTCATCGAGGAGGCCGAGGGCCTCTTGTTTCTGGCGGTCTATTTCGATGGTGTCTAGCTGGGGGGTGCAACCGGATTTGTTTTGCGAAAAATTTCCCATTAGAACCTTGCTCTTTTGATTTCAGACCATCGACCCCGCAGTTGAGACTCTCGTGTGGAGAGTGCCTTGCGGGATGTATCGGTTCTAACATGCTTTGCAGGTCGATGAAGGCAAAGGTTTCCAAAAGGTTAAAGTTTTCCGTAGAAATTAACCGGTATGGTTAATTGCGGATGCGCCTAGCGCGTATGTCTCAGCTTGAGATTGGTCAGCAGGTTCTGCCCTTCCGTATGGTAGATCTTGGTGATCTTTTTGGCTTGAGCGTTGCACTGGCTATAGGTGTCGGCGAAGGTCCGATAGCTTTTGTTAAAGCGGTCGGTCAGCTGCCGCTGGCGCGTATCATCGGCATTTTCGGCTTCCAAAATGGCCGCCATCTGATCGTGCCAGACCTGCGGTTTACTGCCATTGCAAAGTGGGTCGAGATACATCAGGGCACCGACCACCGCGCTCAGGCGTCTGAGGCTCTGTTCATAAGGGGGCAGGTTGTTTTCGATGGCGACCGATTGGCCCGGTGCTGCGAATGCCGTGATCAAAAGCATCAGAAACAGCGATATGCGCAAAGGTCGTGCGGCATCAACCCGCTTTCGAGCTGTGTGCGTCTCGTGCCCGGCGCTTCGTGGGGTCGGTCTAGATGTCGAGATCGGTCGCAAAGGCTGCATTTTCCTGAATGAACTCAAAGCGTGACTCGGGCTTGTTGCCCATCAGGCGCGTCACGGCTTCCTTGGTTTCGCCCGGAACCATGTCAACGATCTGCACCCGCAACAACGTCCGATTGCTGGGGTCCATCGTGGTTTCTTTCAACTGAGCGGGCAGCATTTCACCAAGACCCTTGAAGCGCCCGATGTCGATTTTCCCCTTGCCCTTGAACTCGGATGCGAGCAGCTCATCCTTGTGCTGATCATCGCGGGCATAAAGGGTTTTGCCGCCCTGTGAGATACGATAAAGCGGCGGGATGGCCAAATAAAGGTGGCCGTTGTGAATCAGTTGCGGCATCTCACGCTGGAAGTAGGTCAGCAGCAAAGAGGCGATATGGGCACCGTCGACGTCCGCGTCCGTCATGATGATGATACGGTCGTATCTGAGCTCTTCGTCGTTGTAGTTCTTGCGTGTGCCACAGCCGAGGGCCTGTACCAGATCAGCCAGCAACTGGTTGGCGTGCAGTTTGTCTGCGCTGGCGTTGGCGACATTGAGGATCTTGCCGCGCAAGGGCAGGATGGCCTGGGTTTTGCGGTTGCGTGCCTGTTTGGCCGAGCCACCAGCGGAATCGCCCTCGACGATGAACAGCTCGGTGTCGCCCTTGGCGTTTTGTGAGCAGTCCGCGAGTTTGCCGGGTAGGCGCAGCTTGCGCACGGCGGACTTGCGGTTTACATCGCGTTCCTTGCGGCGGCGGAGGCGTTCCTCTGCGCGGTCAACAACCCAGTCGAGCAACTGATTGGCCTGCTGCGGTGCATTGGTCAGCCAGTGGTCGAACTGATCGCGCAAGGCCTGCTCGACGATGCGGGTTGCGGCTGTCGTCGCCAGTCGATCCTTGGTCTGGCCGACAAACTCGGGTTCACGAATGAAGACCGAGAGCAGGGCGCCGGCGCTTGTCATCACGTCGTCGGCGCTGATCAGGGCACCCTTCTTGTTGTTGGTCAGTTCCGCATAGTTTTTCAGGCCACGGAGGAGGGCTGTTCTAAGGCCACTTTCGTGTGTACCGCCTTCCGGGGTTGGCACGGTGTTACAATAGGAGTGAGAAAAGCCGTCACCACCATACCAGCACACGGCCCACTCGACAGCGCCGTGCCCGCCGGTCTTTTCGGTCTTGCCGGCAAAGATCTCGCGCGTCACGAAATTCTGCTTGCCAAGCGTGGCTGAGAGATAGTCCTTGAGGCCACCGGGGAAGTGGAATGTGGCTTTTGCCGGTACATCAGACGCGTGTTCCAGCAATTCGGGAGCGCAGGCCCAACGGATTTCAACGCCGCCAAACAGATAGGCTTTCGAGCGGGCCATATTCAGCAGCTGCTCGGGCTTGAAGCGCGCTTTCTTGCCGAATATCTCGTAATCGGGCTTGAATGAGACCTTGGTGCCGCGCCGATTATGCACGTCGCCCAGCTCCTCGATCTGACCCTGCGCGATGCCGCGGGCAAAGCTCTGGCGATAGAGCTTTTTGTTGCGGGCCACTTCCACAACGAGGCTTTCAGACAGGGCGTTGACCACGGACACCCCGACACCGTGCAGGCCGCCCGAGGTCTCGTAGACCTTGGAATCGAACTTGCCGCCCGCGTGGAGCGTGGTCAAGATGACCTCGAGTGCCGACTTGTCCTTGAATTTGGGATGCGGGTCGACCGGAATGCCGCGCCCGTTGTCCGTTATGACCAAGGTGTTGTTGGCCTGAAGTTCGACCTCAATCCAGGAGGCATATCCGGCTACGGCCTCGTCCATGGAGTTGTCGATGACTTCGGCGAACAGGTGGTGCAGCGCCTTTTCATCCGTGCCGCCGATATACATGCCGGGGCGACGGCGCACGGGCTCAAGCCCTTCGAGCACCTCAATGTCGGCTGCTGTGTAGTCAGCCTTGGCTTCAGGAATGGTTGGGGCTGCCTTTCCCGCGGTCGGGATCGCTGCTGTCGGTTTTGTCTGTGCCGGTTTGTGCGCCGCCTTCTGGGTCTTGTTGTCTGGCCCTTTTGGCGTTGGCATTGCAGCAAAGAGATCATCTGACGCGGACATTGACTACCCATGTTTGGAGAAAACAAAAAAGGTTCGGCGCGGTTGACCTGTCGAATCATACGCCATTTCAAACCCACAATGTCTTCATGTAGCATGGTCCGGTCAAGAGAGTGAGCAGGAAAATTGCTGGCGTTTGGCCAAAGAACAGATCAGCACCTTGTGTCACCTTACCTGCGGCTGCTGTGGGCGATCGGAGACGGGGAGAGTGACCAATTTGTCCGGGTGCAAACTTTTCTCTGCATTTGTCCAGTTCTGTAATTATGGTTAATCTTTCTTAACCTTCGTAGCGGTAGTGTTTTGTGGCAAGTGCTCTGGGCTGCCGATCTATGGTTGCAAACGGGAACGGATAACGGAACGCCACATGGAACGGGTAGAAACCGATATCGATAATCTGCGAACGTCCGTGTTCGAACTGAAATCGAGCCTCTATCGGGCGGATCGTGCGCAGATCCGCGATGATGGAAGCATCGGTCTGCGGTTGGGTATCAATGTGACGGCAACCTTTGTTCTGGCGCTGTTCTTCCTCTTGATCTAGCTTCCACCTCGCTGTGAGAAAAAGCAGCTTCATTTGAATTTGTTGAGGAACCTCGAAATTAGGGTTTCTGTATCGTATTTCTTAAATCCAGCTTCGATTTTCTGAAGCACCTGCTTCGATTTTTTGGGTTCTCTCAACTTTAGGTCGACCTTCATGTGCCGGCGAGATGGTTTTTTAGTTTCGGTATCAATTGTTTCTAGTACAAGATAGTCATGTTTGATTTGGAGCTGGATTGATAATCTGGCGAGGCCCTTGGTATGGAGCAGGTCGAAGGAACATCCGGCTCCGAGGCTTTCGCCCCCTTCAAAACCCTGTAGCGTCTGTTTCAAAACAGGGTGTGCGATCAAAACTACTCCGGATTCTGAAACAAATTTCTTTGCGATGGTTGCCAGAGTGTCTATTGGGGAAATTTGGGTATCGATATACTCATCTAGTTTTGAAAGTGCATCTTTATGCTCCGCATAGATCGTTTGCGGTTGCCAGCGTTTCATTTTACATCCTTAAGAGTTTGCTTTTTACGGTCGTCAATCTTTTCAAAATAGAGCGCCTAAAATTATGGATAGATCTTTAAGCTCTCGGTTGAAATGAAGAATTTTATTTTGGCATAGTTGTGGAATGGATAACCTCTTGCAAAGAAAAAGGGCCAGCATAGCCGGCCCTTTTTTGGTTGTTGCTCTCGGTGCTTTTGAGAAAAGCACCTGCCGCTGCGAAGTCCTTACAAGAGGTTCACTGCGGCGTGTTTGGCTGTGCCAAACACATTAGCAGCTGTAGTACATTGCGAACTCAACCGGATGCGGCGTGTGTTCGAACAGCTCGATTTCTTCCATTTTAAGATCGATGTAGCCTTCGATCTGGCTTTTGGTGAACACGTCACCAGCGAGCAGGAATTCATGGTCTGCTTTGAGGCAATCGATGGCTTCACGAAGCGAACCACAAACGGTCGGGATGCCTTCGAGTTCTTCAGCAGGCAGATCGTAGAGGTTCTTGTCCATTGCCGGGCCCGGATCGATTTTGTTTTTGATGCCGTCAAGGCCAGCCATCAGCAGAGCTGCGAAGCAGAGGTACGGGTTGGCGGACGGATCAGGGAAACGGGCTTCAACGCGTTTTGCTTTCGGGCTTTCAGTCCAAGGAATACGGACGCAGCCAGAACGGTTCCGTGCCGAGTAAGCGCGAAGAACCGGAGCTTCGAAGCCTGGGATCAGGCGCTTGTAGGAGTTGGTGGACGGGTTGGTGAAGGCGTTCAGGGTCTTGGCATGCTTCAGTATGCCGCCGATGAAGTACAGCGCTTCGTCGGACAGGTCAGCATATTTGTCGCCAGCGAACAGCGGAGCGCCGTCTTTCCAGATGGACATGTTGCAGTGCATGCCGGTGCCGTTGTCGCCATAGATCGGCTTGGGCATGAAGGTGGCGGTTTTGCCGTATGCCTGTGCAACGTTATGGATGACATATTTGTATTTCTGCAGTTCGTCAGCCTGATGGGTCAGGGAGCCGAAGATCAGGCCGAGTTCGTGCTGACAGGACGCCACTTCGTGGTGATGCTTGTCGACTTTCATGCCGAGTGCTTTCATGGTGGAAAGCATTTCGGACCGGATGTCCTGAGCGTGGTCGGTCGGGTTCACGGGGAAATAACCGCCCTTGATGCCCGGACGATGGCCCATGTTGCCGGTTTCATATTCGCTGTCGGTATTCCATGCAGCATCAATGGCGTCTACTTCGTAGGACACTTTGTTCATGCTGTTGGAATAGCGCACGTCGTCGAAGAGGAAGAATTCAGCTTCAGGACCCCAGTAGGACACGTCGCCGATACCCGAGGATTTCAGGTAAGCTTCCGCTTTTTCTGCGGTGCCGCGCGGGTCGCGATCATAAGCTGCACCGGTGTCTGGCTCAACGACGGTGCAGTGTACGCAAAGAGTTTTCTCGGCGTAGAAAGGATCGAGGTAGGCGCTGTTGCAATCAGGCATCAGCTTCATGTCAGAAGCTTCAATGGATTTCCAGCCTCCGATGGAGGAGCCATCGAACATCAATCCTTCTTCAAGGAAGTCTTCGTCTACCTGGTCTTCCATGACGGTGACGTGCTGCAGCTTGCCACGCGGATCGGTGAAGCGAATATCAACATATTTCACTTCTTCATCCGCGATCATCTTTACGATTTCAGCAGGTGTGCTCATTCCAGTATCCTTTACTGCCTGTTGACCGAAAGCCCCTTGTTCCAGCACTCCGTCATGCGGCATGTGCTCGGTTTCATGGGAGGACGCTCGGGTTTTACCTGTTGCTGTTGATTGGGTTTGATTTTTTTGGGTCTAGCGACCGATATTGCTCGGGAAAAGGTGTGTGATTGGTAGGGGACGCCTGCGGGCTGTACCCGTAGACGTCCGCATCCATCAGATAGCTTCGTCGCCAGTCTCGCCGGTACGAATGCGAATCGCCTGTTCCACAGAGGAAATGAAGATCTTGCCATCGCCGATGCGCCCGGTCTGGGCCGCTTTCTGGATGGCTTCGATTGCCTGATCGACCTGATCGTCAGAAAGAATGACTTCGACTTTGACCTTTGGGAGGAAGTCTACGACATACTCGGCGCCGCGATATAGTTCGGTATGGCCTTTTTGGCGGCCAAAACCCTTGGCTTCGATGACGGTGATGCCCTGCAGACCAACTTCCTGCAGCGCTTCCTTCACTTCATCAAGTTTGAAGGGTTTAATGATTGCCTCAATCTTTTTCATAGCTGTTAGCTTCCCCAATTGCTGCCCTAGGGCGCCCTGTGCGGTTTTTTGCCAAGGCCAATCTTTATGCGGCAGACCTTACGAGTGGTCGATTTTTTACTGGATGGGCGTTGTTTTCGATGCCAATCTGACGACGAAAGCCGATAGGGCCAACGTTCCAACCAGGTTGTGAAATTTTATGCATTCTGCGTGCCAATCCTGTCGGTGAAAATAAAAGCAGGAAACGTGCGGTTTCACCAGTGGAGTATGGTCGAATTATCAGGCATTTTGGGGAAAGCATGTGATGCAAAAATGTGCAAATGATTAATTTGTGAACAATTCTCTCGGTCGGGTATGGCATTGGCTGCCTCGCAATTGGATTGATTGTGCATCTCGGCGCCTGTGACGGGGCGCCTTTTGCATAATTTGAGGGCATTTTGGTCCGGTTTGATGTGGGCGGGGCTTTTTGAGCGAAATGACGCTTCTTTTTGGACTTGCTACCCTCATTTGCTGTGCTTGGTCTGTCTTTGGGGCGACGAAGATCACGAAGCGGGCAGCCTGCATTCTTTGTGTGCATATCGATGTAAATCGGCCTGAATGGATGCGTGGAGATTGTTCTGAGCTCGCGCTGTGGTTAGTCTCAAACCACCTCAAACTCTGCCATGTGGATCAATTTGGCAGCACATCTATAGGAGAGCGAGCTGATGGTTGAAGCGCTGGAGCATGTCGTGGAGATCCTCACGCCCGAGCAAATGGGCAAAGCTGATCAGCTCACAATAGAGAGTGGAACGCCCGGCATCGAGCTGATGCAGGTGGCTGGCAAGGCCGTGGCCGATGCCGCGATCGATCTCTTGGAGGAGAGGACCGGCTCGGGGGCTTCGGGTATGGTCTGCATCCTGTGTGGTCCGGGCAACAATGGCGGCGATGGATTTGTTGCCGCGCAATTGCTCGAGGAAGAAGGCTGGAGTGTCCTTCTGGGCTGCCTGGTTGATGTGGAGGAGCTGTCAGGAGATGCGCGGCTCGCCGCCGATGAGTGGGGCGATGAGGTGTTCTCGATTTCGCCGCGTCTCTGGGAGGACGCCGATCTGGTGATTGATGCCTTGTTCGGTGCCGGTTTGACGCGGCCAATCACTGGCGAGTTGGCCGAGATTGTTGATGCGCTCAACAAGAGCGGCTTGCCGATTCTCTCTGTCGATTTGCCCAGCGGTGTCGATGGGCGCAGTGGTCAGATCGGTGGAGCCGCTGTTCGCGCGGATGGCACGGTGACCTTTTTCCGCAAGAAGCCGGGGCATCTGCTCTATCCGGGTAAGGCCTCTTGCGGTCATGTGGATTGTGTCGATATCGGTATCAAGGACGAGGTTCTCGACGAGAGCGGCTCTTGTGCTTTGGAGAATGCGCCGTCCCTGTGGCTCGACAACTGGCCTGAAGCGCTGAAACCTCTGGCAAGTATCGCGTTGGGGCGGCTGGCTGATCACAAGTTTCATCGCGGGCATTGTCTGGTGCTGTGCGGCGATCAGTTTCACAGTGGGGCTGCGCGACTTGCAGCCCGTTCTGCCTTGCGGGCCGGCGCCGGGTTAGTGACTTTGGCGCCTCCCACCAATGCTGCGGCGCTTGTGGCCTCCTGTGTGACGGCGGTGATGGTCGAGCCTGTTGATGACGCGGATGCGCTTGACGCGGCGCTCGCACGCCGAAGCCATGATGTGATTGTTGCCGGGCCGGCACTCGGTACTGATAGTGGCCGCCGCCAGTTGCTCTATCGTACTCTGGAGAAGGATCTTTCGATTCTGATCGACGCCGATGCCATTAGTTGCCTGTCTGACGGGATCGAGGCGGGTGAGATTTCCCTTGCGATCTTGAAGGACAGCCCTGCCGCGCTTTCAGGCTGTCTCGTCATGACGCCCCATGAAGGTGAGTTTGCGCGGCTGTTTCCTGATCTGTCCCACAGAGTGCGTGAGGACAAGGGGCTGTCAAAGCTCGATTGTGCCTTACTTGCGGCCAAGCGTAGCGGCGCTGTGGTTGTGCTCAAGGGTGCAGACAGCGTGATCGCCAGCCCGGACGGGCAGGCGGTGATCCACAGTCAGGGGATCCCGTATCTGGCGACCGCCGGGAGTGGGGATGTGCTGATTGGCGTTGTCGCTGGCCTGATGGCTCAGGGGATGCCGACCCTTGATGCGGCTTGTGCGGGCGTCTGGCTGCATGGCCGGGCCGGGCGATCCTTTGGGCCGGGTTTGATCGCAGAGGATCTGCCGGAGCTTCTTCCGCAGATCTATGAACAACTGGGAGAGTTGATCCCGTCTGACTTCAATGCCTCTGAATGGCTCGGCATGGACGACTGACAGCACCCGCCAAGTCTGCCTGTTGTGAAAGGTCGATAGCGCAAAAATGGGCAAAATTGCAGAATTTCTTTGGCTTTTGGGGGTAACTTCCCCTGCTGGGACGGGGAATTCTGGATGGAATGTGAATTTTCCTTTGCGCTTTCCAGATCGGGTGTTATAGAGGCTCCGCTCGATTTGCTGGCGCGTTGTGCGCTGCGCTGTGCGGGTGTGGTGGAATTGGTAGACACGCCAGATTTAGGTTCTGGTGGCGCGAGCCGTGGGGGTTCAAGTCCCTCCACCCGTACCATTGGCTTCCTTTTTCCGACTGTTTTGGAAAAGGGGAGGAGATTGGGAGAGGCTGCCGGTATGAATGGCGGCCTGTCTTTGTTGATGCTCATGGCGCTAGCGCATTCGGCAACAGCAATCGAAACGAATTTGGGCTCTTTGAGTGATCGTCTGGTAAGGCACACTTGGTCGAATGCCCTGAACCATAGCGAATACAAGAACGAAAGCAGATTGATATGCAGGTAACTGAAACCCTGTCCGAAGGTCTGAAACGCGAACTGAAAGTCGTCGTTCCTGCCTCTGATCTCGAAGCCAAACTCGTGGCCAAAATCGATGAGATCAAGGGCCAGGTTAAAATCAACGGCTTCCGCCCAGGCAAGGTGCCGGCATCTCATGTTCGTAAACTGCACGGCAAGGCTCTGATGAGCGAGATCGTTCAGGAGCTGATCGGCGAGACCACTCGGAGCACGCTTGAAGAGCGTGAGGAAAAGGCTGCCATGCAGCCCCAGTACAAGCTGACCGAAGACGAAGCTGAAGCTGAGCAAATCATGGATGGCAAGGCGGATCTTGAATTCGACATCATCTATGAAGTGCTGCCCAGCTTTGAAGTGGCAGACGTGTCCGGCGTTGAAATCGAGCGCCCGGTCGTTGAAGTGGAAGACAGCGAAGTTGACGAGCGTCTTACCCAGATCGCCGAAAGCTCCCGCCCGTTCGAAGCCAAAGAAGGCAAAGCCGAGAATGGCGACAAGGTTGTCATGTCTTACCTCGGCAAAATTGATGGCGAGCCATTCGACGGTGGTGCTGACGAAAACGGCCAGCTCGTTATTGGCTCTGGCCAGTTCATTCCCGGCTTCGAAGAGCAGCTTGTTGGTCTTTCCGCCGGTGACGAAAGCGTTGTGAAGGTTTCTTTCCCTGCGGATTACGGTGCAGCGCACCTCGCCGGCAAGGAAGCTGAATTCGATGTTGTCGTGAAGGAAGTTCAGGCGCCGGGCGAACTCGAGCTCAATGATGAATTTGCGACCAAGCTTGGCCTTGAATCCCTTGAAAAGCTCAAGGAAATCATCAAGGACCAGATCGTTTCGCAGTATGGTGCCCTGACGCGTCAGCGCGTCAAGCGCCAGCTTCTGGACAAGATGGACGAGTTGCACAAGTTCGACGTGCCGCCGACCCTTCTGGAGCAGGAATTCAACAACATCTGGCAACAGGTCACCGCTGAAATGAATGAAGCGGGCAAGACCTTTGAAGATGAAGACACCACCGAAGAAAAGGCGCAGGAAGAATACAAATCCATCGCCGAACGTCGTGTGCGTCTGGGTCTCGTTCTGTCGGAAATTGGCGAGAAGAACGAAATCAAGGTCGCTGACGAGGAAGTGCAGCGCGGCATCATGCAGCGTGCCCAGCAGTTCCCAGGTCAGGAGCGTCAGGTGTTTGAATATTACACCCAGAACGCTGAGGCGCTTGCATCCATTCGTGCGCCTATCTTCGAAGAGAAGGTCGTGGACTACCTGCTCGAACTGGTGAAGGTTGACGACAAGACCGTCACCAAGGAAGAGCTGGAGAAACTCGCGTCTGAAGATGACGAGTAAGCCTTGCTTTTTGTGAAATAAGAAAAACGCCTGCCAGCTCTGGTGGGCGTTTTTCTTTAAGGGACATTTGTTGGTCTGCCATCAGCGAATGAGCGGCTGCCGGTTTTATCCCGTTCGTTTTGGTGGTTGCGTGGACTGTCTGATGCGCATTTTGGGCGCGAAGAAGCCGCGTAGAATCAAGCGCTTTGCAGCTTTCCACGGCTGAACGAATGGCGAAAAACGAGCGGTAAGGGAAGTGTTCACCATTTCTATTCACTTTGTGCGTTGAATGGGGCTGGTCAGACCCTATGTTACGTGGATAGGATTTCAGCCGACCGAATTCTTCCCCAAGGTGCCGCTCCTGTGGTGCGACGTCAGTAATTTTTTCACTCTCTGAGTGATAGGAGTGACAAAAGATCTGTCGTGGCGATTCGAATGTCGGCTTTGCATCGTCTTTGTCGCAAAGGTTACATGCAGATCCTGTGATCAAAATGCCTCGGTTTGGTGTGTCTTGGTCATGTGTCGGGGCTGGCCCGCGATTTGCTTGGGTTTTCAATGGTGGCTTGTTGCCATCGGATTGCCTTATTCTCGTGACGGGAATTCGGTGACAAAAACGGCGCGGTTTGGTGAGTCGGAATGCCATCCCGCCTGAATAAGGGAAGTGCAATGAAGGATCCAATTGATCTTGCAATGAATTTGGTCCCGATGGTGGTGGAGCAGTCCAACCGCGGGGAACGCGCCTATGATATCTTCTCACGGTTGCTCAAAGAGCGCGTGATTTTTATCACCGGGCCGATCGAAGATCATATGGCGACCTTGGTTAGCGCTCAGTTGCTGTATCTGGAAGCGGAAAATCCGAAGAAGGAGATTTCGCTCTACATCAATTCGCCCGGCGGGGTCGTTACGGCCGGCATGGCCATCTACGACACGATGCAGTTCATCAAGCCGCCGGTTGCCACGCTCTGCATGGGGCAGGCCGCGTCGATGGGGTCATTGCTGCTGTGCGCAGGTGAGAAAGACATGCGTTTTGCCTTGCCGAACGCGCGCATCATGGTTCATCAGCCTTCTGGTGGTTTTCAGGGGCAGGCGTCGGATATCCAGCGTCACGCCGAAGACATCCTGAAGATGAAGCGGCGCCTCAACGAGGTCTATGTCAAGCACTGTGATCAGGATTATGATACAGTGGAGAAGACCCTTGATCGCGACCACTTCATGACCGCTGGAGAAGCCCTTGACTGGGGTCTGGTGGATCAGGTGGTTGAAAACCGGTCTTCGCTCGGTGAAAACGGCGAAGAAGGCAACAAGAAAGACTAAGGCCGGTTCTATGCGGCGGCATTCAAGCTAGGCTGCCGCGACCGATCCCAAATACCAGTGTTAAGTTAATGTTGATGTTTTGGGGTACATGCTTTTAGAAATCTGCCGGTGTTTGAGCCTTTTTGGCAAAATTATGCATTTGGCGGTAGTCAGACGGGTTTATTTTGCTTGCAGCCAGTGCTGTGCACCATAAACTAGACAGCCAGACAGGATATTAGGTTCGGTCTGGTGGCAACGAAAGAAGAGGCACCTACATGAGCAAGGCCGGTGGTGGCGATAGCAAAAACACGCTTTACTGTTCCTTTTGCGGCAAGAGCCAACATGAAGTGCGCAAGCTGATCGCAGGTCCAACTGTGTTCATCTGTGATGAATGCGTTGAATTGTGCATGGATATCATCCGTGAGGAAAACAAGTCCTCGATGGTCAAGTCCAAGGACGGTATTCCCACTCCGCATGAGATTTGCGAAGTGCTCGACGATTACGTCATCGGCCAGGATCGTGCCAAACGTGTGCTTGCCGTTGCCGTTCACAACCATTACAAACGCCTCAGTCATGGCAAGAAAAGCACAGATATTGAGCTTGCCAAGTCCAACATCATGCTGATTGGCCCAACCGGTTGCGGTAAGACCTTCCTTGCCCAGACCATGGCCCGTATCCTTGATGTGCCGTTCACGATGGCTGACGCGACGACGCTGACCGAAGCGGGCTATGTCGGTGAAGATGTCGAGAATATCATTCTCAAACTGCTGCAGGCTGCCGACTACAATGTCGAACAGGCGCAACGCGGCATCGTCTATATCGACGAGATCGATAAGATTTCTCGCAAGTCGGACAATCCATCCATCACGCGGGATGTATCGGGTGAGGGTGTTCAGCAGGCCCTTCTGAAAATCATGGAAGGCACCGTTGCGTCCGTTCCACCTCAGGGTGGTCGGAAACATCCGCAGCAGGAATTCCTTCAGGTCGACACCTCGAACATTTTGTTCATCTGTGGTGGTGCCTTTGCGGGCCTGGACAAGATCATTTCCCAGCGCGGCAATGATACGTCCATCGGGTTCTCGGCCAAGGTCAAGGATGCTGACGAACGCGGCACTGGTGAGCTGTTCCGTGAACTGGAACCGGAAGATCTACTGAAATTCGGCCTTATTCCTGAATTTGTCGGTCGTTTGCCTGTTCTGGCGACGCTTGAAGATCTGGATGAAGACGCGCTGATCTCTATTCTTTCACTGCCCAAGAACGCCATCGTCAAGCAGTATCAAGCTCTCTTTGAGATGGAAGGCGTGCGCCTGACATTCCATGAGGAAGCCTTGCGTGCGGTCGCCAAGAAAGCCATTGACCGCAAAACCGGTGCTCGTGGCCTGCGTTCGATCCTGGAAGGCATCCTGCTCGATACCATGTATGAGCTTCCCGGTCTTGAAGGGGTCGAGGAAGTGGTGATCTCGGGTGATGTGGTGACCGGCGAGGCGCGCCCGCTGTATATCTACAGTGACATCAACAAAGAGGCTGAGCCCTCCACGGCTTGAAAGCCAGTGGACGCCGAAATCGAGATTTGAATTGGGCGGCCTCTGGTCGCCCTTTTTTGTCCGGGCTTGATCGCTCGGGGCTTTGCGCGACCCTCAGTCAGGATTGTCTGTAAGGCGGCGGGATCCCGAGTTTTGGGCGTTTGAGTGCCCGGCAATTGGGCATGTGTTCAAGGCTTAATCCATTGGCTCGGGCATTGGCTCTGGCATTGGCTTGGGCTTTGTTCACAATATCGATACTGGATTGTGGAGTGGGTTGAAAAGCCTGTCACCAAGCCCCAACTAGGTGGTACCGTGTAGTCATACATGTTCGTGAATCGCACGATTTAACCGGTGACCGAGATGACCTCATTGGCTCGCTTAAGAGCGTGGGGCAACGTGCCGGAACGATTGCGGGCCATCTACGGCCGCAGAATTGTCCTGTCTATACCGGAAGGGCAAATCAACCAAGAAAGGTAGGAATGCATGACCGAAGCACCTTACAACGAGGATGTCGGCCGTTCGGCTTCCGATACTTATCCGGTCTTGCCGCTGAGAGACATTGTTGTCTTTCCTCATATGATTGTGCCGCTTTTTGTGGGACGCGAAAAATCCATTCGCGCTCTGGAAGAGGTGATGCAGTCTGACAAAATGATTTTGCTGGCGACCCAGAAAAACGCTGGCGACGATGATCCCGCGCCCGAAGAAATCTACAAGATCGGGACGCTCGCGACCGTGTTGCAGCTGCTCAAGCTGCCGGATGGCACTGTCAAGGTTCTGGTTGAAGGCATGGATCGTGCCAAGCTTGGTGACTTCACCAAACGCGACGACCTTTATGAGGCAACAGCGACGGTTATGCACGACGAAGATGGCGATGCTGTCGAAGTCGAGGCGCTGGCCCGCTCTGTCGCGACCGAGTTCGAAAATTACGTCAAGCTCAACAAGAAAGTGTCGCCTGAAGTCATCGGTGCGGTTTCGCAGATCGAAGACTTTTCCAAGCTTGGGGATACGGTTGCCTCTCATCTGGCGATCAAGATCCAGGAAAAACAGGAAATACTGGGCATCGTTAGCATCGTGGAACGCCTCGAGCAGGTGCTTGGCCTGATGGAAAGCGAAATTTCCGTTCTGCAGGTTGAGAAACGCATCCGCAGTCGCGTCAAGCGTCAGATGGAGAAAACCCAGCGCGAATATTATCTGAATGAGCAGATGAAGGCCATTCAGAAGGAGCTTGGGGATTCGGAAGACGGCGCGGACGAATTGCGCGAGCTTGAGCAGACCATCGAGAAGACGAAACTCAGCAAGGAAGCCCGTGAAAAGGCCGAGGCTGAGCTAAAGAAGCTCAAGCAGATGAGCCCGATGTCGGCAGAAGCCACAGTCGTGCGCAACTATCTCGATTGGCTGATCGGTATTCCGTGGAGCAAAAAGTCCCGCGTCAAGGTGGATCTGGCGAAAGCCGAGGAGATCCTCGATATCGATCACTATGGCCTTGAGAAGGTCAAGGAACGCATCGTTGAGTATCTTGCGGTTCAGAAGCGGACCAACAAGCTCAAGGGTCCGATTCTCTGTCTGGTTGGTCCTCCGGGCGTTGGCAAGACCTCGCTTGGCAAATCGATTGCACGGGCAACTGGCCGTGAATTCGTTCGCATGGCGCTGGGCGGCGTGCGCGACGAAGCCGAGATCCGCGGCCATCGCCGGACCTATATCGGCTCCATGCCGGGCAAAGTGATCCAGTCGATGAAAAAGGCCAAGAAAGCCAACCCGTTGTTCCTTCTCGACGAGATCGACAAGATGGGTATGGACTTCCGAGGCGATCCATCTTCGGCTCTGCTTGAGGTGCTGGATCCGGAACAGAACCATGCGTTCATGGACCATTATCTGGAAGTGGAATATGACCTGTCGAACGTGATGTTCATCACCACGGCCAATACGCTCAATATTCCGGCTCCTCTGATGGACCGTATGGAAGTCATCCGCATTGCCGGCTACACCGAGGATGAGAAGGTCGAGATCGCTCGCCGCCACCTCATCCCGAAAGCCCGCAAGGATCATGGCCTCAAGGAGAATGAGTTCACCCTTGATGATGATGGTCTGCGCATGATCGTCCAGCGCTATACGCGTGAGGCTGGTGTGCGTAACCTTGAACGTGAGCTGATGAAGCTGGCGCGTAAGGTGACCAAGGATCTGATCATGAAGCAGCTCGACAAGGTCGAGGTAACGACGGACAACATTGAGGACTATCTTGGTGTGCCGCGCTTCCGCCACGGCGAGATCGATTCGGAAGATCAGGTCGGTGTCGTCACGGGGCTTGCCTGGACGGAAGTCGGCGGGGAACTGCTGACCATCGAAGGCGTCATGATGCCCGGCAAAGGCAAGATGACGGTGACGGGTAACCTGCGTGATGTGATGAAGGAATCGATTCAGGCTGCAGCAAGCTATGTGCGCTCGCGGGCGGTTGATTTCGGTGTCGAACCTCCTGTGTTCGACAAGAAAGACATCCACATGCATGTGCCCGAAGGGGCAACACCCAAGGATGGGCCGTCGGCCGGTATTGCGATGGCAACTGCCATCACGTCGATCATGACCGGCATTCCTGTTCGCAAGGATGTCGCGATGACTGGCGAGATCACCCTGCGTGGTCGCGTTCTGCCTATCGGTGGTCTCAAGGAAAAACTCCTTGCTGCACTGCGTGGTGGCATCAAGACCGTTCTCATTCCGGAAGAGAATGCCAAGGATCTGGCAGACATTCCGGACAATGTGAAGAACGAGATGGATATCATCCCAGTCTCCAATGTTGGTCAGGTTCTCGAGCATGCTCTGGTCGAGATGCCCGAGCCCATTGAGTGGGATGAAAGCCAGATGCCTGACCCCAGCATGGCGAGTGATTCTGAGTCTGATGAAGCACCTTCGCTTCAACACTAGGTTCAGAAGCGCTTTGTTCGTGCCCCTTGGCTTGTGAAGAAAAAGGCCCTTCCTGTGCAGGAAGGGCCTTTTTTCGTTGAACAAGTGAGAAATCCTGTTTAAACCGCAAAAAATGGCAGTTTTCTGCGAGTTTTGTACTTGATTTCTATCCGGTTTCGAAAGATTGTCGCAACTCGCGTCTGGTATTTGCCCAAGGTGTGTTGATTCTTAATGGTGACGGATTGTGCGAGGCTGCGGCGTGCACAATCGAACCGAAAAGGAAGTAATTATGAACAAGAACGAACTGATCTCTTCTGTTGCGGAAAAGGCTGAACTGACCAAGGCACAGGCTGGTGAGGCTGTGGATGCTCTGTTCGACATCATCGCAGACACTCTGAAATCTGGCGATGAAGTCCGCGTCATCGGCTTTGGCAACTTTTCCGTAACCGAGCGTGCTGCTACCGAAGGCCGTAACCCGCGTACTGGTGAAACCATCCAGATTCCGGCGTCCAAAACGCCGAAGTTCAAGGCTGGTAAAGGTCTGAAAGACGCTGTCAACAGCTAAGGCGGTCCGTCGCCTGGCGACAGGTTGATCACATGCCCCCGGTTCATCCGAGCCGGGGGCATTTTTGTTCGTGTTAACCGATCTCCTGATCTTGTCGATGGGGTCTGCGTTCGGCTTGCTGTCATGGACTCCATGGCCATGGCCGTTATCATTGAACGTGTGGCGCGATTCATTCTGTATGAAGCGCCCGCTTACTTGTTACGAATTTTGGGAAAGGGAACTGTTTTGGTGGATCCTTCGCTTCTGGTCGCTGATTGCAACAATTGTGCTGCTTTATGCTGCGTGTCACTGGCCTTCGACCGGTCGGATGACTTTCCCATAGAAAAGCCCAATGGCGTGCCCTGTCCGCAGCTTGGAGAGCGCAACCAGTGCAAGATTTATGAGACACGCGAGCAAGAAGGCTATCGTGGCTGTTGTCATTATGATTGTCACGGGGCAGGGCAGCGGGTGACGCAAGAGGTCTTCAAGGGCCGCAGTTGGCGCACAGAGCCGCAACTGCTGGGCGACATGACCAGCGCCTTCGTGATCATGTTGCGTGTCCACGGGCTCCTGGAGCTGCTACAGGCGGCTTCTCAGCTGCCGCTGACCGACGAGGAGCAGGTCGTGTATGACGGCCTCCTGGTGGATCTGAACCCGGTTGATGGCTGGTCCGAGGACAAGCTCGAGGCCTTTGAGGGGCAGGGGACTGAAAAACGCGTCCGGGCGTTCCTGATGTCCTTGAGGCACCACGTGGCGTGAGGCCTTCCGTGGTGGCTGCTGGTTTGAGGCCATTGCGGACAGTGGGACGGTTATGTGAACGAGCACCATGCTTACTTTCAGACCTTCAACAGATAAGGACTTACCGCGCGTCATGGAGATATGGCGTCGGGCGGTCGACGCCACTCATCACTTCCTTGCGCCCGTCGACAAGTCGGCCATTGAGGCCGAGCTTATGGAGTTCTTTCCACAGGTGAGCCTGCAACTTTCAGTTGATGCCGCAGACATACCGCAGGGTTTCATGTTTCTGCATGACGGTCATCTGGAGGCACTGTTTATCGACCCGGATCAACATGGACAAGGGATCGGCAAAGCCTTCATATCGCGAGCCATCGCGGCCCATCCTGAGCTGACAGCCGATGTGAATGAGCAAAACCCAGAGGCGCTCGCGTTCTATGAGCAGGTCGGTTTCGTCCGCACGGGAACGTCTTCCCATGATGGGCAGGGAAGGCCTTATCCCCTCATTCATTTGCGGCATCAGTCACCTATGTGAGCGGCGGCCCCGTCGCCTTGCTGTCGGACGCAGCGTTTCTCTTGCTTGTGCGGCGAATGACCGAAACGTCCGGTGGGTTCAACTGATCGATGCAACACATGCTTGGAAACGCTCAGCAGGAGTTTCGTAGTTGAGCGTTTTGCGTGGTCGTTCGTTCAGTTGCCTTGCAATAGCGCTTAGCTTTGCCTGACTATGTATGGACAAATCAGTGCCCTTTGGGAAGTACTGACGTAGCAGACGGTTGGTATTTTCGTTTGTACCGCGTTGCCACGGCGAATGAGGCTCGCACACAAAGACATCAATATTGGTCGCCCAGGAGAATGCTTTGTGTCCAGCCATTTCACAGCCACGATCCCAAGTCAGCGAACGATAAAGCTCTTTGGGCAACTTGCATGACTGTTTGATCAACGCCTGAATGACGCTGTGACTGTCTTTGTTGCTTACTTTTGCCAACATCACAAAGCGGGTGTGGCGCTCGACCAATGTTGCAATGAAGCTATTGCCGGAGCCGGCGATCAGGTCTCCTTCCCAGTGACCAGGTACGGCCCGATCGTCGACTTCTGCAGGTCTATCGCGGATCGAAATCGCATCGTTGAACTTACCTATCCCACTGCGCTTCAGCGTGGCATGGCGAGACCGGCGAATGGACCGTGTCGCTCGCAAATGCACCAGCAATTCTTTCTTAAGTACACCACGTGTCTGGATAAACAGGCTCCGGTAGATCGTCTCATGCGAGACGCGTTTGCCTTCATCATCGGGATGTTTACGCATCAGCCAGCCTGCGATTTGCTGCGGGGACCATTTGCGCGCCAGCTTGGCAGATATCGCACGACACAGATAGTCATTGCCTGCCAACTTACACGGTTTTGGGCGATGGGCACGATCCCACGCTGCAGCATCTGACAGCGTTGCTCGGTAGTTCTTGGTACCTCCATTGCGTCTAACCTCGCGACTTATTGTCGATACTGAGCGTTGCAAAGATCGCGCAATTGCCCTCAAGGACATTTGGGTGATGAGGCCCCTCGATATCTCTTCGCGTTCAGAAAGAGTAAGCGCCAAGCGCGATCTCACACGTTCGGCTGGTCGGATGCCACCAGTGCGCGCCAGAAACGGATAAATCGAGGACGAGGCACGATTAAACCTGCGCCCAATAGAGCTCAATGATTCTCCGCGCTGCCATCGATCCCACATCTCTGACTTTTGACTATCTGTATAAAATGTTCGTTGGCGGTACTTCATGACATCCACTCCAATCCTTCTCATAGATTAAAGTGTTGCGTCGACCCGTTGAAACTACCCCGCATAGCTGCCAATTAGGTGGTGCGGCTGGGGCGGGCAGGCTTTCGGCGCTTTTTATTGAAAATTGCCTGTCGCTGACGATGCTGGGCAGTGAGGGAGGGTGTTGCGCTTTTGCGGAGAGAAGGGTGCTGGCTCTCGGTGATTTCCTACGGAAATGCACCTGCCGCTGAAAGTTCGCAATGTTTGGGAACTCTGATCCATCTTTTGCGAAGCAAAAGATGGTGGGTGATGAGAGATTCGAACTCCCGACCCTCTCGGTGTAAACGAGATGCTCTAACCAGCTGAGCTAATCACCCGTACGCCAAAGCGTGTGTGAGGTGCTTTTAGAGGCTGGGTCTCGGTCATGCAACAAAAAAATGACGGTCCTGATCATTCTCTGGGGAAATCGCCAAGGCGCTATACCTTGTTGGCCAAAAGCGGCTGTGTTGAGAATTTCGTCCGTCCATTTTACACCAATGAACAGAGTCTGGCGAGCTGATCGACGGCGGCGTTTCGAGCGCGGCGCAATGTTGGATAAGTCCTTTTTCACACAAGAAAAAACACGCAGAAATATGCCGATATGGCAAAGGGGTGTGAAGTTTACACAAAAAGAATTCCCTGTGCGCTTGACTTAGAAACTCTGCCATCGTATTTCAGCGCCACTCCACACGAACATGTCGCTTTGACGACGTCGTGTGGTTCGGGTACTGGGGGTGTAGCTCAGTTGGTTAGAGCGTCGGCCTGTCACGCCGAAGGTCGCGGGTTCGAGTCCCGTCACTCTCGCCACCCAGATCCTGCAACCGGATATAATGCGATAATATCTGGTCCGCCATGTGCGGGGGTGTAGCTCAGTTGGTTAGAGCGTCGGCCTGTCACGCCGAAGGTCGCGGGTTCGAGTCCCGTCACTCTCGCCACTTTTCTGGCAGATTTTCTTTCCCCAATATGACGAAATGCACGTAGCTTATTGCGCCGGCGCTTGCGCGAAACCCCTCGATATCGATAGCCTTCTGCGATGCTCCACGATGCCGTGTGCGCGCGGTCGCGCGTCCCCATGGGCCTCATCCGCCAATGCACCAAAAAAGGGCCACAGCGCGTGCTGAGGCCCTTTTATTGCTTTGCCGGATCGGTATGTTCGGGATGGTTGCTTAGTCAACCCATGGCCAGAAACCGACGGGAAGGTCTTTGGCAAATTCCTCAAGGCGTTTTTCCAGTTCTTCGCGCATAAGCAGCCCGGACTGGGTGTCGACATATTCAACCACCGAGGAGGAGTTGATTGCTGCCATCTGGAGGGCTTTTTCCTCGCCCAGTCCCTCAGCCAGAAGAGCGCCGAAGGTGGAGGTGAAGCTGTCGCCAGCCCCTGCGGTGCCGCGGACTTTGGCCTTCTTGATTGGTGCGTGATAAAGCCCGTCCTTGCACCCCAGATAAGAGCCGCCGGTGCCATCGGTGACGAGCACATATTTGGGCCCAAGTTCCATCAGCAAGGACATGAAGCCTGCCAGAGAGCAGTGGACGTGATCCATGATGAGCCCGCGCGACAGCAGGGTCTTGGACGCGTCGGGATCAACCCGGGTGCTGCGCATTTTGGAAGCATCCATGTTCTCGAGCACGATCGGCATCAGGATTTCTGCTTCGGCGCGGTTGATGTTGATCAGGTCGATGTCTTTGCAGGCCTCAAGGAATTCAGTGCCGCGCCGGTTGATCTGGCGTTCGCCGGGGTTGGCGACAACAAAGGCACCGGATTCGCGACCGCGCTGGCAAATCATCGGGAATGCTTCGGCGGATTCGTTCGACATGGGTGCGATGTGAAGAAGCTTGGCACCATCGAAGAGGCCCTCGACGACATCATCATCGGTCACGCGGCAGTTCGCGCCGCGGGCAGTGAAGATCGAGGCGTTGCGGTCATGCGAGGCAATGATGACCGAACAGCCGGTGATGGCCTTGTCAGTGGTCATAAGGCCGTCGAGGCTCATGTTTTCGCGGTTGAGCAGCTGGCGTACCATTTCGGCTTCGATGTCTTCACCGATCTTGACGTGCGGTGTGGCGTCGTGCCCAAGGCGAGACAGCGCAACAGCGGCATTGATGGCACCACCCCCAACATGGGTGGAAATATTGTGAGCGTCGATCTTGCGCCCCTGTTCCAGCAGCAAGAATGAATTGTGCGCATTGGTCATGGAAATGCGTTCAATGTCATTGTCGGCAACAATGGTAATGATATCGATCATTGCGGAGCCGATTGTTGCAGTTTTCATTAGATGTGCCTCTTTTCACGTTGAACCGTCGTGTGGGTTTTGAATGAGCGCTTTGCCGCACCCAAAATAGGTGCATTATCCTTTAGTGTATAGCGGGCAATTTATTCACTGCTTGAAAAAAGATCAAAGCTGGATTTTCTGCAGCGATAAAAGGCCTGAATTTCACAGTTTTTTGTATCCACTAGCAAGAAAACTATCCTTTGGTTTAGCAGTTCGCCGCGCCGGATATGCGTCGTCGGGGACTGCCCTGTCCTATAGGCTCCCATATATGTTTGACCCTAACCTAGATCAATTGTGCGGGCCATCCTGTTATCATATCGACAAGAGTTTCTCCTGTTTTTTTGTTGCCTGCTAATTTTGATATTGTTTTTGCAGTGATTTTTCTTTGAAATGAGGCCGAATCCGGCGATTGTGATTTGTTCACAGTACTATCGGATTGGTATGTGACAAAATTGCAGGGCGACTCTTGCCTAAGCGTTTGCACTGAGTTAAGCGTGCTTTCAACCGGTATGCATTCTGACCAAAATGCGACCCATCAGAGGTTTATCGCCTGACTGACGATCCTTCAAAGCTGGATCGCCCGCATCTGGGGCGAAAGACCAATGTAGAAAGGACTGTCAGGTTATGGAAGACTTGCTAGGGACCTATCTTCCCGTCGTTATCTTCATTGGCATATCCCTCTTCATCGGCCTTGCCTTGCTGATCTCGCCCTTTATCGTTGCCTTCAAGAACCCTGATCCGGAAAAGCTCTCCGCTTATGAATGTGGATTCAATGCGTTTGATGATGCCCGGATGACCTTTGATGTGCGGTTCTATCTCGTTGCCATTCTCTTTATCATATTCGATCTGGAGGTGGCATTCCTGTTTCCCTGGTCGGTGGCCTTTGGCGATCTGGGGATATTTGGATTTGTCTCCATGATGATTTTCCTTGCTGTTCTGACCATCGGCTTTGCCTATGAATGGAAGAAGGGGGCGCTGGAATGGGATTGATTACAGACAATCAGACACTGGTCGCCGAGCAGCCCAAGGGCGTGCTGGACCCCAAGACGGGCAAGCCCGTGGGGCATGATGATCCATTCTTCTCTGGTGTCCGCGAAGAGCTGTCCGACAAGGGCTTTCTTGTTACCGCGACCGATGACCTGATCAACTGGGCGCGCACCGGATCCCTGATGTGGATGACCTTCGGTCTTGCCTGCTGCGCCGTCGAGATGATGCACATGTCGATGCCGCGTTATGATGGCGAACGGTTCGGCTTTGCGCCGCGCGGGTCGCCGCGTCAGTCCGACGTGATGATCGTTGCAGGCACCCTGACCAACAAGATGGCGCCCGCTCTGCGCAAGGTCTATGACCAGATGCCAGAGCCGCGCTATGTGATCTCGATGGGATCCTGCGCCAACGGTGGCGGCTATTACCATTATTCCTACAGTGTGGTGCGGGGATGCGATCGGGTTGTGCCGGTCGATATCTATGTGCCTGGCTGCCCACCAACTGCAGAAGCGCTGCTTTATGGTGTGCTGCTCCTGCAAAAGAAGATCCGGCGTACCGGATCAATCGAACGATAGAAGCGACAAACGCTTGCTGAAGGCGCGGACCGCTCGGTCCGGGCCAATCAGGACAACATCATTGGGTCCAACAGGCCCGACACGGGATGGCGAACGATGGACGAGACATTACGAGATCTCGGGGATTTTATTGCCTCCGCCCTTGGCGGAAAGATACTCGGTTGGACGGTTGCCTTCGGTGAGTTGACGGTCAATGCCAACCGGTCCGATATTGTCGAAGTGGTGCGGTTTCTGCGCGATGACCCGCGCTTGCAGTTTGCCTGCTTCATTGATCTGACGGCTGTCGACTATCCCGGGCGCGAAGAGCGTTTCGAAGTGGTCTATCATCTGCTCAGCCCGAAACAGAATATGCGCATTCGCATCAAGATCACCACGGAAGAGGGCAAGCCGGTCAAGTCGATCTGTGGTGTCTTTGCTGGTGCCAACTGGTTCGAGCGCGAGACCTATGACATGTATGGCATTCTGTTCAGTGGCCATCCCGATCTCAGGCGGCTCCTGACAGATTACGGATTTGATGGGCATCCTCTGCGCAAGGATTTCCCGCTCACCGGTTATTATGAAGTGCGCTACGACGACGAAAAGAAGCGGGTTGTCTATGAACCGGTCAAGTTGCCGCAGGAATTCCGCTCGTTTGATTTTCTCAGCCCTTGGGAAGGCGTTGACTATGCGCTGCCGGGCGACGAGAAGGCGAACGGTTAGGAGGGGAGCGGACTTACATGGCTGAAGCACACGTTAGAAATTTCAATATCAATTTCGGTCCCCAGCATCCGGCCGCGCATGGCGTGCTGCGCATGATTCTCGAGCTGAATGGCGAGATCGTCGAACGGGTTGATCCGCATATCGGCCTGCTGCATCGCGGCACAGAGAAGCTTATCGAGCACAAGATCTATGCACAGGCGACGCCTTATTTTGATCGGCTCGACTATGTGTCGCCCATGAATCAGGAGCACGCCTTCTGTCTCGCCATCGAGCGGCTTTTGGGGCTTGAGATACCGCGCCGGGCGTCGCTCATCCGTGTGCTCTACTCCGAGATTGGTCGCATTCTCAATCATCTTCTCAATGTGACGACACAGGCCATGGATGTGGGCGCGCTGACGCCGCCTCTGTGGGGCTTTGAAGAGCGCGAGAAGTTGATGGTCTTTTACGAGCGGGCTTGCGGGGCACGGCTTCACGCCAACTATTTCCGGGTTGGCGGGGTGCATCAGGATCTGACCGAAGACCTTGTTGATGATATCGAGGCCTGGTGTGATCCTTTTCTCAAGGTGGTTGACGATATCGACCGTCTGCTGACCGACAACCGGATTTTCAAGCAGCGCAATGCTGACATCGGAATCGTCGAGCTCGAGGATGCATGGGCTTGGGGGTTCTCGGGCTGCATGGTGCGCTCTTGCGGCGTGCCGTGGGATTTGCGCAAGAGCCAGCCATATGAATGCTACGGCGAGATGGCGTTCGACATCCCCGTCGGCAAGCATGGCGATAATTACGACCGCTACCTGATGCGCATGGAAGAAATGCGCCAATCGGTGCGGATCATGCGCCAGTGCATCACCAAATTGCGCGAGCCGGAAGGGCGTGGCCCCGTGATGGCAAAGAACGACAAGATCGTTCCGCCCCGGCGCGATGAGATGAAGCGCTCGATGGAAGCGCTGATCAATCACTTCAAGCTGCACACAGAGGGTTTCCATGTGCCTGCTGGCGAGGTGTATGCCGCGGTTGAGGCGCCCAAGGGCGAATTCGGGGTCTATCTGGTCTCGGACGGCAGCAACAAGCCTTACAAATGCAAGATCCGGGCGCCGGGGTTCGTGCATCTCTCGGCAATGGATTTTCTGTCGCGTGGCTACCAGCTTGCTGACGTGTCAGCCATTCTGGGCTCGCTCGATATCGTGTTCGGTGAAGTCGACCGTTAGTCGGCTGGCCAATAGGAAAATCAGTCTGGTCTCTTTAAACAGGGAAGCAGGCAAATTTGAACAAAGCCCCGGTGGCCGCGCCGGTCGATTGGGGTTCAAGCACAAGGAACGGCAGACATGAGTGTCCGTCGCCTGCACAGCGAACAGCCTGATTCATTCGAGTTCTCAGCCGAGAATCTCGATTGGGCCAAGCATGTGATCAGCAAATATCCCGAAGGTCGTCAGGCCTCGGCTGTGATTCCGCTTCTTATGCGGGCGCAGGAGCAGGAAGGCTGGGTTACTCAGCCAGCGATCGAGTGTGTGGCAGACATGCTCTCAATGCCCTATATCCGCGTGCTTGAGGTGGCCACCTTCTACACACAGTTCCAACTGCAGCCGGTTGGCAAGAAAGCTCATATTCAGGTTTGCGGGACGACGCCCTGCATGTTGCGCGGGGCAGAAGATCTGATCCGTGTCTGCAAGAATAAAATCGCCGCTCATCCCTTCGCCCTATCAGAGGACGGCAATTTCTCGTGGGAAGAGATCGAGTGCGCGGGGGCTTGTGTCAATGCGCCGATGATCCAGATTTTCAAGGACACCTATGAAGATCTGACACCGGAAATTCTCGAAGATCTGATCAGCAAGATTGACGCGGGTGAAGACATCACGCCGGGAACGCAGCAGGAGGGCCGCATTCATGGGGCGCCTGCTGACGGGCCGGTGACGCTGACCGATCCAGCGCTTTATGATGGGTCGCGTGTGAAATACGGCCTTGGCGCAGGCATGGATGACGCGGATAGCGACGCTTCCACTTCAGCAGAGGTCGAAAAGGAAGACCAAAAGCCGATCAAGGCTGCCAAGCCCGAGAGCGCTCCTGCCAAGAAAACGCCTCCGAAGACCAAATCCAAACCGGCGGTCAAGACGCCGTCAGAAAAAGTCCCGGAGGGGGATGCCCCCCAATTGCTGGACGCGCCAGCCGGTGGTCAGGCGGATAACCTCAAGGAAATTTCCGGTATCGGTCCGAAGATCGAGGAAAAGCTCAATGCGATGGGCGTTTTCCATTTCTCGCAGATCGCCAGCTGGACCAACGAGAATTGCGCCTATGTCAACGGCCAGCTGTCCTTCAAGGGGCGGATCGAGCGGGAAGACTGGATTGCGCAGTCCAAGGTTTTGGCCGAAGGCGGCGATACGGACTTTTCCAAGCGCGTTGCCGCGGGCAAGGTTGACTCCAGCAAGAGCGAAGGAGGCAAATAATGGTCGCGATGCTCCAGGATAAAGACCGGATCTTCACCAATATCTATGGCCTGCATGACTGGGGTCTTGAGGGTGCGCTCAAGCGCGGCAGTTGGGATGGTACCAAGGGCATTCTGGCCAAGGGGCAGGACTGGATCATCAACGAGATGAAGGCCTCGGGCCTCAGGGGGCGCGGCGGTGCTGGCTTTCCGACCGGTTTGAAATGGTCCTTCATGCCGCCCAAACAGGAAGGGCGGCCGCAATATCTCGTCGTCAACGCTGATGAATCCGAGCCGGGCACCTGCAAGGACCGGGAAATCCTGCGTCACGATCCCCACCATCTGGTTGAGGGCTGTCTGATTGCCGGTTTCGCGATGAACGCGGATGCGGCCTATATCTATGTGCGCGGCGAATTCATCCGCGAGCGTGAACGCCTTCAGGCGGCGGTTGATCAGGCCTATGAAAAAAAGCTGATCGGCAAGAATAACATCCACGGCTATGACTTCGACATCATCGTGCATCACGGGGCCGGGGCTTATATTTGCGGTGAGGAAACCGCGCTGCTCGAATCGCTGGAAGGCAAGAAGGGCCAGCCGCGCCTCAAGCCGCCATTTCCGGCCAATGTCGGGCTTTATGGCTGTCCGACCACGGTCAACAATGTGGAATCCATTGCCGTGGCGCCGACGATTCTGCGGCGCAGCGCCAGCTGGTTCAAAGGCTTCGGGGCCGAGAACAACCACGGCACCAAGCTTTTCTGCGTCTCTGGACATGTCAATCAGCCCGCCACCTTCGAAGAGGCCATGTCGGTTCCCTTTAAGGAACTGATCAACAAGCATTGCAGCGGCATTCGCGGCGGCTGGGACAATCTCCTTGCGGTGATTCCGGGCGGCTCGTCGGTGCCTTGTGTGCCTGCCGATCAGATCACGGATTGTCCGATGGATTTCGACAGCCTCAAGGAGCTGGGCTCGGGACTTGGAACCGCTGCTGTCATCGTCATGGACAAGTCGACCGATATCATCAAGGCGATTGCGCGACTGAGCTATTTCTACAAGCACGAAAGCTGTGGCCAGTGCACACCGTGCCGGGAGGGAACCGGCTGGATGTGGCGCGTCATGGAGCGCATGGTGCGGGGTGAAGCCTCGAAGAAAGAAATCGATATGCTGTTCGAGGTCTCCAAGCAGGTGGAAGGTCACACGATCTGCGCTCTTGGCGATGCGGCAGCCTGGCCGGTGCAGGGGCTTATCCGTCATTTCCGCCCGGTGATTGAACAGAGAATTGATCAGTATACGGCCAATCCGAAAGAGGATGCGGCCCCGCTGGCGGCTGCGGAGTAGGGCAGATGAAACTTAATAAGGAAAATCATCGGATTGAAGTGAAGACCTGCGATCTGTCCGGATCTGACTTCGACGACGTGAATTTGTGTGGCTCCAAATTTCACAATGTGAACCTGTCAGGTGGCCGCTATGACGATGTCAATTTTTCAGGCTGTGTAGCCGAGAATTTGAATATGTCCGGTTGGTCGGTGACGGATGCCAATCTGGCAGGGTTTCGCGTTGAAGCAGCCAATCTTTCCGGCGCTTCCCTCAAAGCCTGCCAGATGGAAGGCATGACCATCGACGGGATCGAGGTTTCTGATCTTCTGTCGCTCTGGAAAGCGCAAAATGCGAACGGCGGGGAAAGCTGATCATGGCAAAGCTGATCGTTGATGGCGTCGAGATTGAAGTGCCGGGTGAATATACCCTGCTGCAGGCTGCCGAAGAGGCCGGCGCGGAAATCCCGCGTTTCTGCTATCATGAGCGCCTGTCGGTGGCGGGCAACTGCCGCATGTGCCTTGTTGAAGTGAAGGGCGGTCCGCCAAAGCCGGCAGCGTCCTGTGCGATGCGCGTGGCGGACATGCGTCCCGGTCGGGATGGCGAGCCGCCGGAGATTTTCACCAAATCGCCGATGGTCAAGAAGGCCCGTGAAGGCGTGATGGAATTTCTCTTGATCAATCATCCCCTTGATTGTCCGATCTGTGATCAGGCCGGGGAATGCGATCTTCAGGATCAGGCCATGGCTTACGGCAAAGGCGGCTCTCGCTTCACCGAGAACAAGCGGGCGGTCGAGGACAAATATATCGGGCCGCTGGTCAAGACCGTGATGACCCGCTGCATTCATTGCACCCGCTGTGTGCGCTTTACCACCGAGGTGGCGGGCATTCAGGAGCTTGGGCTTGTCGGGCGCGGTGAGGATGCCGAAATCACCACGTATCTGGAAGCGGCGCTGACGTCCGAATTACAAGGCAACGTGATTGATCTGTGCCCGGTCGGCGCGCTGACCTCGCGGCCTTATGCCTTCACGGCCCGCCCGTGGGAGCTAACCAAGACCGAGACCATCGACGCGATGGATGCGGTGGGCAGCAACATCCGGGTGGACACGCGTGGCCGTGACGTGATGCGCATTCAGCCGCACAACAATGATGCGGTCAATGAGGAATGGATTTCTGACAAGAGCCGCTTCATCTGGGATGGGCTCAAGTCGCAACGTCTTGATCGGCCCTATGTGCGCAAGGGCGGCAAACTGACGCCTGCGAACTGGGACGAAGCCTTTGCTGTTGTTGCCGAGCGGGTCAAAGGGACATCTGGTGACCGGATCGGTGCGATTGCCGGGTCTATGGCCAGCGCCGAAGAAATGTATGCCATGAAGCTGCTGATGGCCTCGCTGGGGTCAGGCAATATCGATGCGCGTCAGGACGGCTCGGTTTTGCATGGCGCCATGGGACGGGCGGCTTATTTGTTTAACGCCACCATCGAGGGCATCGAGGATGCGGACGCGATCCTGATCGTCGGCTCCAATCCCCGCATGGAGGCCGCTGTCCTCAACGCCCGCATTCGCAAGAGCTGGCTGGCTGGCGGTACACGCATTGGCGTGATTGGTGAGCAGGCCGATCTCAAATATGGTTACGATTATCTGGGGTCAAGCTCCCATGTTCTGGCTGATCTTGCTCAGGGCAAGGGAGATTTCTTCCCTGTTCTGGAGGGGGCAGAGCGTCCCTTGATCCTGATCGGGCAGGGAGCAATCAACCACGATGACGGCTACAATGTGCTGACGCAGGCCGCCAAGCTGGCGGTCAAGTGTGGTGCGCTGGGTGAGGACTGGAATGGCTTCTCCATGCTGCACACCGATGCGAGTGCCGTGGGAGCCTTCGAAGTTGGTTTCGTTCCGGAAGAAGGCGCCAAGGATATCGGGGCGATGCAGCAGGGCGGCGTTGATCTGTTGTTCCTTCTGGGGGCGGACGAGCTCAGCTTTGATGCCTTTGGCGATGCCTTCAAGGTCTATATCGGCAGCCATGGCGACGCTGGGGCGCATGCAGCGGATGTGATTCTGCCCGGCGCGACCTACACCGAGAAGTCTGGCCTTTATCTCAACACCGAAGGACGGGTGCAAATGGCGATGCGGGCCAATTTCGCGCCCGGGGATGCCAAGGAAGACTGGGCGATCCTCCGGGCACTGTCGGCCAAGCTTGACAAGGTGCTGCCCTTTGACAGTCTTGCGGCGCTGCGCAGCAAGCTCATTGCGGATCATCCGGACCTTGATCAGCTGGATGACTGTCTGGTTGGTGATGTCGCTTCGATCAAGGCGCTGGCCAAAGGGGCCAAGCGCGGCAAGGGGCAGGCCATGGTCTCGCCGATCACTGATTATTATCTCACCAATCCGATTGCGCGCGCGTCTGCCGTCATGGCCGAGTGCAGCGCGCTGGCAAAGGGGCACGCGGCGCAAGCTGCGGAGTAGGGGGCTGACTGATGAATGGTTTTGTCGACAATTGGCTCATCCCCGGCGCGATCATGGTGGGGCAGTCGCTGCTTCTGCTGGTCGTCCTCTTGGTGATCGTTGCCTATGTCCTGTTGGCGGATCGAAAGATCTGGGCGGCGGTGCAGATGCGCCGTGGCCCCAATGTGGTCGGGCCGTGGGGGCTGTTGCAGTCCTTTGCCGATCTGTTGAAATTCATCCTCAAGGAACCGGTGATTCCATCTGGCTCAAACAAGGTTATGTTCCTGCTCGGGCCTCTTGTGATGGTGACGGTGTCGCTGGCCGCCTGGGCCGTGATCCCGGTGTCTGAAGGCTGGGCGATCGCTGATCTCAATGTCGGCATTCTCTACATTCTTGCGGTCTCTTCGCTCGGTATCTACGGCATCATCATGGGCGGTTGGGCTTCGAACTCGAAATATCCCTTCCTGTCAGCCTTGCGCTCGGCAGCGCAGATGGTCTCGTATGAAGTGTCCATCGGCTTCGTGATCATCACGGTTCTCTTGTGCGTCGGCTCGCTCAATCTGACTGACATCGTGCTCGCCCAGAAGGAAGGGCTTGCGTCGTACCTCGGACTACCGGCGCTCAGTTTCCTCAACTGGTACTGGTTGCCGCTGTTCCCGATGTTCATCGTCTTCTTTATCTCGGCCTTGGCGGAGACCAACCGGCCGCCGTTCGATCTGGCCGAGGCGGAATCAGAGCTGGTCGCGGGCTTCATGGTGGAGTATGGCTCCACGCCCTACATGATGTACATGCTGGGGGAATATGTCGCGATTACGCTGATGTGCTCGCTGACGACGATCCTGTTCATGGGGGGATGGCTGCCGCCATTCGACTTTGTTCCCTTTACCTGGGTGCCCGGTGTTGTCTGGTTCTTTTTGAAGGCGAGTGCCGTCTTCTTTATGTTCGGGATGGTGAAGGCCTTCGTGCCGCGCTATCGCTATGATCAATTGATGCGCCTTGGCTGGAAGGTTTTCCTGCCGTTGTCGCTGTTTTATGTGGTGCTGGTGGCGAGTGTTCTGCAGTTCGCTGGCTGGGCACCTTAAAGGATGGGCAGAGATGTTTGATTTGTCACTGCCGGGAATGGTCGGCGCCTTGATTGGCGGTGTGATCGGATGGGCCGATTTCAAGATGATCGGCGGTCTGCTCGGGGCCAAATGGATGAAAATGCGTTCGGAGAAGGGCCTCGCCAACCATCCGAACACGAAGAAATATGGTGACTGGATACAGTTCGGGATCTGGTGTGGAACCCAGCTTCTGTTTCCCTTCATCGGTTATTGGGCGGGCGCGTCCTTGGCGGGCTGAACACGGCTGGAGACTGGCATGGAACAGGCATTCTTGATGGCTGGCTTGATGGCTGGCGGGTTGGGAGCATTCATTGGGCTGGCGATAGCGATCGTCGCCAATGTCGTTGTGCTGCCAGCTGTGCTGAAAGCGCAGGAAGATGGGTTTGTCATGGGGCGCAAGACGGAACTGGCCACCATGAGCAATGAGACACTGGCTCGGCTGACGCGCTTCTTCTACCGCGTGCCGATGCCGATTATTTTTGCCTTCGTCGGATTCTTTGCCGGCTTGAAGGTTGCGGGAGGACACTAGATGGCACTTGCACAGGCTGCAAAATCGCTGATGCTGAAGGAGTTCGTCTCGGCCTTCTTTCTTGCTATGCGCTATTTCTTTGCGCCCAAGTCGACGCTCAACTATCCCTTCGAGAAAGGGCCGGTGTCCCCGCGGTTTCGCGGCGAGCACGCGCTTCGGCGCTATCCCAACGGGGAAGAGCGCTGCATTGCCTGCAAATTGTGCGAAGCGATCTGTCCGGCGCAGGCGATCACCATCGAAGCGGGCCCGCGGCGTAATGATGGCACGCGCCGCACCACGCGCTATGACATCGACATGACCAAATGCATCTATTGCGGTCTGTGTGAGGAGGCCTGTCCGGTGGAGGCCATCGTCGAGGGACCGAATTTCGAATTTGCGACCGAGACGCGCGAAGAGCTGTTCTACGACAAGGCAAAGCTGCTTGAGAATGGTGATCGCTGGGAGCTGGAACTGGCGCGCAACATCGCACTGGATGCACCCTATCGCTAAGAGCGGGACAAGCACTGGATTTGATATGGGGGAGACTTCCCTTCCGGGAACAGGAAAAAGAGTGACATGATCCTTCAAAGCATATTCTTCTATCTGTTTGCAGCGGTGCTGCTGGGCTCTGGCCTGATGGTCATTGGCGCGCGCAACCCCGTGCATTCCGTTCTGTTCCTGATCCTTGCTTTCTTCAATGCGGCCGGACTCTTTGTCCTGCTTGGCGCGGAGTTCCTCGCCATGTTGCTGGTGGTGGTCTATGTCGGGGCGGTTGCGGTGTTGTTCCTGTTCATCGTGATGATGCTCGACATCGACTTTGTCGAGTTGAGGGCAGGGTTCCTGCAATATATGCCGATTGGCCTTGTCGTTGGTGTTGTCCTTCTGGCTGAACTCCTCGTTGCGTTCGGTGGCTGGGTGATCAGCCCTGAGCTGAGCGGACATCTGGGCGAGCCGATGCCGGCGCTCGCGGAGATGTCCAACATCGAGGCCATCGGGAGCCTGCTCTATACAAAGTATGTCTATTATTTCGAAACGGCGGCACTCATTCTGCTTGTGGCGATGATCGGGGCAATCGTTCTGACGCTGCATCATCGCAAGGATGTGAAACGTCAGGATATCGTGCGGCAGAATGCGCGCACTGTCGAGAATTCAATTGAAATCGTGGAGGTGGAATCGGGCCGGGGCATTTAGCTCCACCGGTTCCCCTTTGCTTGGCTCTGCCACAAGGCAGGGCAGGGAGAAGGGACAGCCAGAGATGGAAATCGGACTGAGCCATTATCTGACCGTAGCGGCGATCTTGTTTGTGATCGGAATGTTCGGCATTTTCCTCAACAGGAAGAATGTCATTGTCATTCTGATGTCGATCGAGTTGATCCTCTTGTCGGTCAATATCAATTTTGTTGCCTTCTCCAGCTATCTTGGCGATCTGACGGGTCAGATATTCGGGTTGCTCGTTCTGACGGTTGCAGCTGCAGAGGCGGCTATCGGTTTGGCCATTCTGGTCGTGTTCTATCGCAATCGCGGCACCATCGCGGTTGAAGACATCAACATGATGAAAGGCTGAGGGTTCTCATGTATACGGCCATCGTCTTTCTACCGCTTATCGGATTCCTGATTGCAGGATTGTTCGGGCGCTCGATTGGGCACAAGGCTGCGGAATATATCACCAGCAGCCTTTTGGTGATTGCGGCTTTGCTCAGCTGGATTGCCTTCTTCGTTGTTGCCATCGGTCACGAGGGGCATACCGAGATTGTCACCCTTGTCAGCTGGATTCACTCTGGCGATCTGTCGATTGACTGGACGATCCGGGTTGATACCCTGACGGCGGTCATGCTGGTGGTGGTCAATTCGATTTCGGCGCTCGTGCACATCTATTCCATCGGCTACATGCATCACGATCCGAATCGTGCGCGGTTCTTTGCCTATCTGTCGCTGTTCACATTCGCGATGCTGTCCCTCGTCACGGCGGACAATCTGTTGCAGATGTTCTTTGGCTGGGAAGGGGTGGGCCTTGCCTCCTACCTGCTGATCGGTTTCTGGTATCAGAAGCCGTCGGCCAATGCGGCGGCGATGAAGGCCTTTATCGTCAACCGCGTCGGCGACTTCGGCTTTGCCCTTGGTATTTGCGGTGTCTATGTGCTGTTCGGCACGATCAGCTTCTCCGAGATCTTCGCCGGAGCTGACGCCATGAAGGGACAGACAATTGTCTTCCTTGGTCACGAATGGGATGCCCTGACCACGATCTGTCTTTTGCTGTTCATGGGTGCGATGGGCAAGTCGGCGCAGTTCCTCCTGCATACATGGTTGCCGGACGCGATGGAGGGACCGACGCCGGTCTCCGCACTGATCCATGCGGCGACCATGGTCACCGCAGGCGTTTTCATGGTGGCGCGGCTGTCGCCCTTGTTTGAGCTGTCCCCCACTGCGCTTGAATTTGTCACCTTTATTGGTGCGACGACGGCCTTCTTTGCGGCAACCGTGGGATTGGTGCAGAACGACATCAAGCGGGTCATTGCCTATTCGACCTGTTCGCAGCTTGGCTACATGTTTGTTGCCTTGGGGATTGGCGCTTATGGGGCGGCGGTGTTCCATCTGTTCACCCACGCCTTCTTCAAGGCGCTGTTGTTCCTTGGTGCCGGTTCGGTCATTCATGCCGTGTCGGACGAGCAGGACATGCGCCGGATGGGCGGTTTGGCCAAGCACATCAAGGTCACCTACTGGATGATGATGGTTGGCACGCTGGCGCTGACCGGCGTTGGTATTCCGGGCACCCTGATCGGCTTTGCCGGCTTCAATTCAAAAGACGCCATCATCGAAAGTGCCTTTGCTGCACAAAACCTGATGAGCAACTACGCCTTCCTGATGACTGTGGTGGCGGCGCTCTTCACCAGTTTCTACAGCTGGCGGCTGATTTTCATGACCTTCCATGGACGTGAACGAATGAATGCCGACGTCAAGGCCAAGATCCACGAAAGCCCCAAAGTGATGACCGTGCCATTGATGGTCCTTGCTGTTGGTGCGGCCTTTGCGGGCATGGTCTTCTCGGGCTTCTTCTACGGACATCACTATGATGACTTCTGGAAAGGCGCGCTGTTTACCGCTGCGGAGAATGATCTGGTGCATGTGTTCCATGATGTCCCATGGGCTGTGAAACTGGCTCCGTTTGTGATGATGCTTCTTGGTTTGGCAACGGCCTATGTGTTCTACATTCGCAAGCCGAACTTGCCCAAACGCCTGGCTGAACGTCACGACTGGCTTCACAAGTTCCTCCTCAATAAATGGTACTTCGACGAGCTGTATGATCTCGTTTTCATTCGCCCGGCCCTGTGGCTCGGTCGTATCCTGTGGAAGGGGGGCGATGAAAGAATTATCGACCATTATGGCCCGAATGGCATCGCTGCGCGGGTTTCGGATCTGACGGGTCGCATCGTGCGACTTCAGACCGGATATCTCTACCACTATGCCTTTGCCATGATGATTGGCGTGGCGCTGCTGGTCACCTACATCATGCTGAGCGGGGGGGCACATTGATGAATGAATGGCCACTACTTTCGACGGTCGTTTTCCTGCCGCTGGTCGGGGCGCTGATGATCCTTCTGGTCAAGGGGGACAGCGAGATTTCACGCCGCAACATCAACAATGTGGCGCTCTGGACCACTGTTGTTACTTTTCTGATATCGCTTTTGATCTGGAACCAGTTCGATCCGGAGAACACCGGCTTTCAAATGCAGGAAAAGGCGGAATGGCTCTCTACGACGATTTCCTATCGCATGGGCGTCGATGGCATTTCGATGCTGTTTGTCATCCTGACCACCGCCCTGATGCCCGCCGCAATCTTTGCCAGTCGCAATGCGATCAATAAGCGCGTGAAGGAGTATATGATCGCATTCCTGGTGCTCGAAACCATGATGATCGGGGTGTTCTGTGCGCTGGATCTGGTGCTGTTCTACGTGTTCTTCGAGGCTGGACTCATTCCGATGTTTCTCATCATCGGTATTTGGGGCGGGAAGAACCGTGTTTATGCGAGCTTCAAATTCTTTCTCTACACGTTGATCGGCTCTGTGCTGATGCTGCTGGCGATCCTTGCGATGTATTGGGAAGCCGGGACAACGGATATCGTGCAGTTGTTGGTGCATCCATTCTCGGCTCAGATGCAGTTCTGGCTCTGGATTGCGTTCTTTGCCTCCTTTGCGGTCAAGATGCCGATGTGGCCGGTGCATACATGGCTGCCTGATGCCCATGTTCAGGCACCCACGGCTGGCTCGGTCATTCTGGCCGGGATCTTGCTGAAGATGGGGGGCTATGGCTTCCTCAGATTCTCGCTGCCGATGTTCCCGCTGGCGTCTGATATGTTTGCGCCGCTGGTCTATACCCTGTCGGTGGTGGCGATCATCTATACTTCGCTCGTTGCGCTGGCGCAGGAGGATATCAAGAAGCTGATCGCCTATTCCTCGGTCGCGCATATGGGCTATGTGACCATGGGTATTTTCTCTGCCACACAGCAAGGGGTGCAGGGGGGCATCTTCCAGATGCTCTCCCATGGCATCGTGTCCGGTGCCCTGTTCCTGTGTGTGGGCGTGGTCTACGACCGGATTCACACGCGTGACATTTCGGCTTATGGCGGCCTGGCCAACCGGATGCCGGTGTTTGCCACGGTGTTCATGATCTTCACGATGGCCAATGTCGGCTTACCGGGGACATCGGGGTTTGTTGGTGAGTTCCTGACCATTCTCGGGGTGTTCAAGGTGAACAATCTGGTTGCCTTCTTTGCCACTACGGGCGTCATTTTGTCAGCGGCCTATGCGCTCTGGCTCTATCGCCGAGTGGTGTTTGGCAAGCTGGAGAAAGAGAGCCTCAAGGGCATTCTTGACATGGACCGCCGGGAGAAACTGATCCTTGTACCACTGGTCGTGCTGACGATCTTCTTCGGCGTCTATCCGGCTCCGATCCAAGATGTGACGGCTGCATCCGTGAGCAATCTGATCAACAATTATCAGGCAGCAATCGAGGCTGCGGACAAGGTTGCCATGCTCGCCCAGTAGGGTGATGGTGATCGATAACTGAAGCGAGTGAGACATGACCTCTGAACTGGCGATGCTACCGGATCTCATGCCGGCCCTGCCGGAAATCCTGCTGGCCGTGGGCGCTATGGTGCTGTTGATGATCGGCGCCTTCGGTGGTCCGCGCACAAGTCAGGTTGTGACCGGTCTTGCGGTGGCTTTGCTCATTATCGCCGGTGCCATTCTGCTACTCAATCCGAACACGACGGTGACCACCTTCAACGGTGCCTTCATTCAGGATCCGTTCGCCCGGCTGATGAAAATTCTGGTTCTGATCGGATCTGGCCTCGCGCTGGCCATGTCCGTTGCCTATGCGCGCGCGCAAAAGTTCGAAACCATCGAATATCCGGTGCTTATCACGCTTGCCACCGTGGGCATGCTGATGATGCTGTCCGCCAACGACATGATTGCCGCCTATTTGGGGCTTGAGCTGCAGTCGCTGGCGCTTTACGTGGTTGCCGCGATCAAACGAGACAGCGCGCGCGCCACGGAGGCGGGGCTCAAGTATTTTGTCCTCGGGTCCTTGTCCTCGGGCATGCTGCTTTACGGCATGAGCCTGATCTATGGCTTTACGGGCCAGACATCCTTCCCCGGTATTGCCGAAGCGCTGCATGTGGACGAAGCCAGCATCGGGGCCGTGTTCGGGCTTGTCTTCATTCTTGCCGGGCTGACCTTCAAGATCTCGGCAGTTCCCTTCCATATGTGGACGCCTGATGTCTATGAGGGGGCGCCGACACCGGTGACGGCTTTCTTTGCTGCAGCACCAAAGGTGGCCGCGATGGGCATGATCGTGCGCATCGTTTATGTCGCCTTTGACCCGATCGAGCTGCAATGGCAGCAGGTGATCGTTTTCGTCTCGATGCTGTCGATGGTGCTGGGGGCCTTTGCCGCGATTGGCCAGCGCAATATCAAGCGTCTTCTTGCCTATTCTTCGATTGGTCACATGGGTTATGCGCTCGTTGGTCTGGCGTCTGGCAATGCGGCAGGGGTTGAAGGGGTGATCGTTTACATGATCACCTATGTTGCCATGACGCTGGGGGCCTTTGCTGCTGTCCTGTCGATGCGCCGCAAGGAAGAGGGCATGGTCGAGCGGATCGAAGATCTATCCGGGTTGTCGCGGACGGATCTGCCGATGGCGTTCCTTATGGCGATCCTCATGTTCTCGCTTGCAGGCATTCCGCCGCTTGGCGGCTTCTTTGGCAAGCTGCTGGTCTTCAGTGCGGCCATTGAGGCGGGGCTCTATCCGCTGGCCGTGATCGGGGTTCTTTCCTCGGTTGTCGGGGCTTACTATTATCTGCGCATCGTCAAGATCATGTTCTTTGATGATCCGGCTCCGGTTTTCGAGAAAGCCTCGGGCGAATTGCGGCTGGTGCTCCTGCTCAGTGGCGCGTTCATGCTGACCATGGTGATATACATCGGACCGATCCGGGCACTGGCAGAGGAAGCGGCCAAAAGCTTCTTTTAGGGCTGACGGACGGGTCCGCTTTTTTCCTGTCTTTTACAAGACACATAAGGTCGGCTATGATATGAGAGGTTTGCCCGGGGGTCTCTCCGGGCATCTTCATATGTGATGGATTGATAAAATGATCGACCGTTTGAGTGCCTAGCACCGGATGGTGACCAATTTCGTGAGCAATCTTTGGTAACAATTCCCGAATCCTATCGTCATATCGCCTTTGACACTATCGGCTCGACAAATCAGCATGCTCTGTCGCTCGCTCTCAAGGGAGAGGCGGGTAATCTCTGGGTGACGGCCGGGGAACAGACCAGCGGGGTCGGGCGACGCGGGCGGGCCTGGTCATCGGAACCGGGCAATCTGTTTGCCAGCCTCCTGCTGATTGATCCGGCTCCTATGAGGGGAATCGGGCATTTGCCCCTGTTGACGGCGACTGCTGTCCATCGGGCCGTCGAGGATGTCATGCCGCCCCATGTGCGAGCCCGGTTGCGCATCAAATGGCCCAATGACCTGTTGTGGGGCGACAGCAAAATTTGCGGCATCCTGCTTGAAAACATGCCGCTTGGGGATGGGCGACAGGCCGTTGTGATCGGCATCGGCGTCAATTGCCGCAAGCATCCCGACAAGACAGAAGGGCTTTCGGCTGCCGATCTGTCGCAAACCAGCGGCTATGATGTTGCACCAGAAAGCCTGTTTGAACGATTGGCCGCGCATATGGCCGAGCGTCTGTCGGTCTGGGACCGCGGCAACGGGCTTGGCCTGATCCGCGAGGATTGGCTTTATCGCGCGCGCGGTGTCGGAGAGCGGGTTGTGGTGCGTTTGCCGAATGAAGAAATCGAGGGCCTTTTCGAACGTCTTGACGAGAGCGGCGGACTTGTTCTGCGCCTTGCGGACGGCAGTGATCGGGTGATCTATGCCGGTGACGTTTTCTGGCCCAGCGTGACACATTAAGGCGCTGGAGCAGCTTTCAAGACCGTTCGGTCGCGAGAATGCGCAAACTCACTGATCTATGGACAGACACGGTGAGCCAGCTTGTCTTCAAAGCGTCCCTGAGGGCGCGGAACGAGAGAATAATGGAATCGTCTGAACTGGTTTTCATGCCCTTGGGTGGCGTGGGTGAGATTGGCATGAATATGGCGCTTTACGGCATTGGGCCGGAAGGTGACAAGCGCTGGATCATTGTGGATTTTGGTGTTGCCTTTGCGCATGAGGCGCATCCCGGCGCTGATCTGATCTTTGCCGATATTCGTTTTCTGGAATCCGAGCGGGACCGCATTGATGGCATCTTTATCACCCATGGCCACGAAGACCATTTCGGGGCGCTTTTCTCCTTGTGGGATCGGCTGGGTGTGCCGGTTTATGGCTCCGGCTTCGTGGCCGATCTGGTCGAAGCAAAAGGTGAGTCCGAACCCTACGCCCCACCCATTCCCGTGACCCGGGTGGAGCAGGGAAGCCGCGTTCAGGTTGGTCCCTTTAATGTTGAATTCGTGGCGATGTCCCACTCTATCCCTGAAGGCAACGCGCTTGCGATCCGCACCGAATTTGGGCTTGTTTTGCATTCCGGGGACTGGAAGCTTGATGACAATCCCGGCGTTGGCCCCTCCACGGATGTGGGGCGGTTGATCGAATTGGGCAAGGAAGGCGTTTTGGCGCTTGTCTGTGATTCGACCAACGCTTTGACTGAAGGCTCTTCCATTTCGGAGAAAGAGGTCGAGGCGGAACTGACCCGCCAGATTGCCAAGGCAAAGCATCGCGTGGCCGTGACGACCTTTGCCTCGAATGTGGCGCGGGTGCAGGCGATTGCGCGGGCAGCACGTGCCAATGACCGGCAGTGTGTGGTTGTGGGCCGGGCGCTTTGGCGTTTCATTGAGGTGGCTCAGGAGCAGGGTTATTTGCAGGATGTGCCGGAGTTTCTGTCCGATGACGACTATGGCTATCTGCCGCGCGAGAATGTCGTTGCGATCCTCACCGGCTCGCAAGGGGAGAAACGGGCAGCGCTCGCGCGTGTTGCCGCCGGTGAACACCCCAATGTGCAGCTGTCGAAAGGCGATCGGGTGATCCTGTCATCCAAGGCCATTCCGGGCAATGAACGCGGCATCAATGAGGTAATCAACAATCTGGCCCGGCTAGATGTCGATGTGATCACCGAAAAGGACGCGCCCGTGCATGTCTCGGGTCACCCCAAACGGGACGATCTGCGCAAGCTCTATGAATGGGTGCAACCCCGAATCTCAGTTCCGGTTCATGGCGAGGAGATGCACCTGAAGGCGCATGGAGATCTGGCGCGTGATATGGGTGTGCGTGAGGTTCTGCATGTGCGCAATGGCTGGATGGCGCGTCTTGCCGGTGGTAAGGTCAAGAGCTGGGACGAATATCTGGGTGGCCGACTCTACAAGGATGGGGCGCTCATTGGCACATTCGAAGAGATGGGCATTCAGGAGCGACGCAAGCTGTCGTTCGTGGGCCACATCGCGGTCGCCATCACGGTCAACCGGCAGGGGGATATCCTTGGACATCCCCAGATGGCGCTCAATGGAATCCCGGACCGGGACAAAGATGACAGGCTGTTTATCGAGATCGTAGAGGCCGGAATCTTCGGCGCGCTCAAGGGAATGCCAGCCAAGAAGCGTAAAGATGTTGATATTTTGCGAGAAGCGGTCCGTCGATCGGTCAGGTCTGAGGTCAATCAATGCTGGTCCAAAAAGCCAGTTGTATCGGTAATGATCAACCTTGTATGAACAGGGCGGTGAATTTTCCTTGTGACTGATCAGGCATCCCTCCCTTTGCGAGCCTGATGCTGCACAAGCGGTACTGAGAAAGGATGAAGGAAATGATTGGTCGTTTGAACCATGTTGCGATTGCTGTTCCGGATATGAAAGCCGGGGTTGCCACCTATGGCGGAACCCTTGGTGCCAAGGTCTCCGAACCGCAGGATGAGCCGGATCATGGCGTGAAAGTCGTGTTCGTCGAGCTTCCGAACACCAAAGTCGAGCTGCTGGAGCCGCTTGGCGAAAACAGCCCGATTGCGAAATTCCTCGAGAAAAACCCGATGGGTGGCATTCATCATGTCTGCTACGAAGTGGAAGACCTGATTGCTGCCCGCGACAAGCTGAAAGCCGAAGGCGCACGCGTTCTTGGTGATGGCGAGCCGAAAATCGGTGCCCATGGCAAACCGGTTCTCTTCCTGCATCCCAAGGATTTCTGCGGCACCCTTACTGAGCTGGAACAGATCTGAGGATCAGACAGGATTGCTGAATGAGTCTGGTTAGTGGCCTTGCCATCTACTTTGTCATCTGGTGGATCGCCTTGTTGCTCGTGCTTCCGTTTGGCGTGAAAACGCAAGTGGACTCGAGCGAGCAGGAACGGCATCTTGGAACGACGAAAAGCGCTCCGACAAAACCCATGATGGTCAGAAAGATACTGGCAACCACGATCCTGGCAGCAGTCTTGTTCGGGCTGTATTACACAGCCATCGAAGTCTGGGGCTTTGGGCTTGAGGATCTCGATTTCCTGCCCATGCCCGACAGTTTGAGATAAGGCATCCGACAGGGTGATCTGATGCGGGCCGGGTTCGGCAAGCCAGATAAATCGAAGACAAGATGAGACGGGTCGTTGCCACATGTGCGGCGGCCCGTTTTTTATGCGTTTTTGACTGGAAAGGCTAAAGCGTGTCGCAGTTAATGAGATTCAGGATTCCCATTTTTTGCCAATTGTGATTCCCTTTGAGAAAAGGGGATCATCATGGGCAAATCACTTCCTATTGCATTGCGCGAACGTGTTGCTTCATTTGTTGATGCCGGTCATTCGCATCGGGCAGCCGCCAGCCATTTCCGCGTGTCACCACGGTTTGTCAATAACCTGATGCTTCTCAAGAAAGAGACGGGTTCTGTGCAGCCTCGCAAGCAAGGCCGACCAGACAAA